>JAKSSF010000047.1 GCA_024403235.1 Lachnospiraceae bacterium
AACAGAAGTTTTTGTTAAAACATATTCCTGTTTTTTGAAAACGCAAATCTTTCCGATTGCTACGCCCGCCAGTACACTTTTACCACAAAATCCTCTCATTTTTCACCTCGTACCGGGGTTTTGCCCCCTCTTCTTCTTTTCGGAATCGTACTAAAATAATACTCCTTTAATCATAACAACATTTCACACATTCGTCAAGAAATTCACTCATTAGATTCTTCCGTTTGTGCAGTTTGCTCTAAAATTCCAATGCCCAATTCTTCCAGCTGTTTTGCATCCACCGAATTTGGTGCTTCACTCTTAGGATCTGATGCATCCTTGATTTTCGGGAATGCAATGACTTCACGGATAGAGTCTGCTCCGGTTAAGAGCATGACGAAACGGTCTACCCCGTAAGCCAAGCCTGCGTGAGGTGGTACCCCATACTGGAAAGCACTTAATAAGAAGCCAAACTGTTCCCAAGCCTTTTCTTTGGTAAAGCCAAGTACCTGGAACATTTTTTCCTGAATGTCATTCTGGTGAATTCTCACAGAACCACCACCTAATTCTACACCATTTAAGACAATATCATATGCCTTTGCACGAACTCTGCCGGGATCAGAATCAATATACTGCCAATCTTCTTCCATAGGCATGGTAAAAGGATGGTGCATAGCCATAAAACGATTTTCTTCCTCGCTCCACTCTAATAATGGGAATTCTACAACCCATAAGAAGTTAAATTGCTTTGGATCATACAGATTCAACTGCTTGCCCAATTCCAAGCGAAGCTGACCTAAGACATTCCATACAATAGTATTTTTATCTGCTGCGAAAAGTAATAAATCTCCTTTTTCGCCATCCATCGCTTTTACTAAGTTCTGTAACTGCTCCTCTGTCATAAATTTGGCAAAAGAAGATTTGAAGTTGCCTTCTTCATCAATTGCAAGATATGCCAAACCTTTGGCACCACTACCTTTTGCCATATCTACCAAAGCATCGATTTTCTTACGAGGCATTGCGCCCTGGCCTTTTACATTTAAGCCACGAACAGAGCCACCGTTTTCCAAAGCACCTGTAAAGACGCCAAAACCACAATCCTTCACAACTTCTGATACATCTACAAGCTCCATACCAAAACGGGTATCCGGCTTATCAGAACCGTAACGATTCATGGCATCAATCCACTTCATACGAGGCAATGGTAAAGATACCTCCAATCCAATGGCTTCCTTACAGATATGCTGAATGAGTCGTTCATTTACTTCTAATACATCTTCTACATCCACAAAAGACAATTCCATATCTGCCTGGGTAAATTCCGGCTGACGGTCTGCACGCAAATCCTCATCACGGAAACATTTTGCAATCTGGAAATATCTGTCATAGCCGGAACACATCAATAACTGCTTGAAAATCTGTGGTGACTGAGGCAGGGCATAAAAGTTGCCCGGATGAACACGACTTGGTACCAGGTAATCTCTAGCTCCTTCCGGAGTGGATTTACACAAAATAGGGGTTTCAATCTCAATAAATCCTTCCTTGGCCATAAAGGAGCGCATTTCTGTCACGATTTTACTACGAAGCATCAGCTTGCCCTGTAAATCCGGTCTTCGCAAATCCAAATAACGATACTTCAAGCGAATATCCTCTTTGGTTTTGGAATCAGCTTCAATAGGGAACGGAGGAGTCTGTGCTTCTGCCAAAACTCTCACAGATTTTGCACGGATTTCGATATCTCCGGTTTTCATTCCGGAATTTACAGCACCGGAACGCTTTTCTACCACACCTTCTACTGCTATTACAAACTCACTTCTTAATTTTTCTGCTTTTGCAAAGTGTTCTGCACCGCAATCACTTTCTTCAAAAATAATCTGCAGCAAGCCGGAGCGGTCACGTAAATCTACGAAAATAATACCGCCTTTATTACGCTGTTTCTGTACCCAGCCCATTACAGTAACCATTTCTCCAACATTGGCAATGGATACTTCTGTACATCTATGGGATCGTTTCAATCCCTGCATTGATTCTGCCATTTCTCTCTCCTTCTTTTCGGGATATTCCTGTATTTTTATCACACCATTTTATTGCAATGGGGTTTTATAAAATTCCTTAAAGTTCACATAGCCTTCCTTTTGCAGCTGTTCCTTTTGGAATTTTTTATTCTTGTTCATTCTGGCGATTAATACCTGCTGTCCTGCTTCTCTGGCTGCCTTTGCTTCATTCATCACTTCACACAAACGGTCTGTTGGCAAGCCTTTTTCCAGTAAATAAGCTACCTTTTCTTTTGCCCCCGGAATCTGGAAGCCATTTTCCAAAAGCAACAATACAATTCGTTCAAAGCCGATGGAAAAGCCACAGGCAGGCACATCATTGCCGGTAAATTTTCCAACCATTTTATCGTAACGGCCACCACCGCCACAGCTTCCACCAAACTGGGGAATGGCGATTTCAAAAATAGTACCGGTATAATAAGACATACCACGCACTAAAGTGGGGTCAAATACCATCTTAAATTCTGCTGCCTTAGTTGCTTCTACACTGGTAATGATTTCTGCCAAATTATCTTTGATATCCTGGTCTAAAAAGTCTCCAAGTGCTGCGGCAAGCCATTCTAATCCATTTTCCTGTTCCTGTAAGCCTTGGAATAAAGCCAAATATTTTTCTACGCTGTCTGCAGAAAAGCCGTTTTCTAACAATTCTGCCTTTACCCCTTCCAGACCAATCTTGTCCATTTTATCCAAGGTAATGAATACACTGTCATAGGACTCCTCCGGAAAGCCGCTGTAGGCTGCCATAGCCTTTAGAATACGGCGCTCATTGATACGGATTTCAAAACCTTTAAATCCAAGCTTTCCTAAGGTTGTGGTAGTTGCCAAAATCAATTCTATTTCTGCCAGGTTTGTAGGTTCCCCTAAAATATCAATGTCACACTGATAAAACTGACGATATCTACCTCGTTGTGGTCTGTCTGCTCTCCAAACCGGTCCAATCTGTAACGCCTTAAAAGGAGAAGGCAAAGACGCGCTATTATTGGAATAAAAACGCACCAGTGGAACCGTCAAGTCGTAGCGCAAGCCACCATCCACCAAATCAATTTCTTCCTTAGCGGTCTCTAGATTTAACTTCTCTCCACGCTTCAAAATCTTAAAAATCAGTTTTTCATTATCTCCACCCTGCTTGTTGGTCAAGTTGGAAATGGCCTCCACACAAGGAGTTTCAATTCCGGTAAATCCAAACTGGGCGTAGGTCTCTTTAATAACAGAGATTACATAATCTCGAATCTGCATTTCTGCAGGAAGGATATCCTTCATACCGGTAACCGGTTTTTTACTTAATGCCATACTGCCTCCCTATTTTTTCCTATATATTTTTTACACTTATTTTAAATAAAAGTGGTAGTATTTTTTTCCAAAACACTTTCTCTTTTTGACACAACTAAAATTATAAATTCAGTCCATTTTTCAGTCAAGGGTTGGCTGGTTTTTCCTCTTCTCCTCTGTAAGAAATTACCCGGAAGGTATTTCTACCTGCTTCCTTTGCAGAATACAGGGCTTGATCCGCTTTGGTTAAAAGGGTTTCCAGTGCAGTACCCTCTGTCTCATTGGCGCAAAGTCCAAGACTTAAAGTAACAACCTGTGCAACCTCTGAAGCAGTATGTGGAATGGCCGCAGTTTCCATATTTCTCAAAATTCTTTGGCATACGGTTTCTGCCTGAATTTCAGTAATATTTTCCAAAATCACTAAAAACTCTTCTCCACCGTAGCGGATACAAAAATCCTTTTTACGAACAGATCTTCTAATGATAGATGCTACCTGTTTTAAGGCCTCATCCCCTTCCAAATGTCCGTATACATCATTGTATTTCTTAAAGAAATCAATATCCAACATAATCAAATGGGTGTTCATAGGAATGCCCTTTTGCTGATGCTTCTTTGCGTACACATGGAGTGCCTTTCGATTTTGAATCTTTGTCAAAGGATCCATAAAGGTATTCCATCGCATAAATATGCCAAAGCCTACCACTAAAAGAAGTATAAACACCATTACAGCGATTAGAAAATAGGAAAGTCTTCTTTGGATTTCTAATAATTGATTTTCCTTTTTCAACATTTCGGAAGCCGCATAGTACTGGGAAAATTCCAGATATTCCTGCTTCATGATGGCAGTTTTTTCTTCTTCCTGTTTTTGCACATCCTGCAAAATCTGTTGATACAATTCTTCCTCTCCCAGCTCTTTATATAATTCTAACAGCAGGGTGTTGATTTCTTCTTCCAAGCCTGCATATATAGCATCCTGGCTTACCTTCATTTCTTCCAGTATATTCCGGGCCTTAGCATAGTCTTTTGCGGCATAAGCATATTTGGCTTTGGTCAGTTTGATAAACTGGTCGCTTCCGTAGAAAGCATCCTCTTTCATCGTAGCTAGACTTTTTTCTGCTTTTTCGATATTGGAAAGGGCTTCCTTTAGGTCTCCTTCCAAAATGGCTGCTCTGGCTAAATTGTCATAGACAGAAGCTCGCACACTATCCTGTAGGCTGTCACGAATATAAGGAATAATAGGCCCCATTTCCTCGCAAACCTCTTTTGCTTCTTTCGGTTTGCCCAAGTCCAAATAAGTGGAACTTAAGTTGATATAGTCGGAGTACTTGCGTTCCGCATTGATGATAGGATCAGGCACTTCCAAGGCAATATTGTCCCGGAAAATTTGGGTAGCAGCCTCATACTCATCAAACTCATAATAGAATACCCCAATATAGCTATTGGCAAAAAGTTTTTGGCCCCAGGAAAAGTTTGTATTGATTCCCCGCTCCTCTAAGAGCATATTCACATCATAAAAGCGGCGGATACTTTTCCCATAGTTTCCATCAAAGAAATCCAACATAGCGATGCAATTGTTGTAACGGGAAACAGCATCTGTACTGAGACGAGGATGCTTTTCCAAAATATCCTCTAAAGCAGCAATCACATAGCCATCCGTTGTTTCGTCTTTTGCAATAGAATGTAAGGCCGGCCAGACATGACAATGGTCGTTGGCCAAATAGGGATAGGCTGTAATCGCCTGTAACATCTTTTCTATGTATGCAGTATTTCCGTTTCCTTCTTCCATCACCTGCAGTTGGTTTTGGTAGAATGCCACATAAAAGGGCAAGGCTTTGTCATTTGCTTTTCCCATCTGCTCTTCTATTTGCGAGAAGATGGTCTTGGCATTTCCATAGTCTTCTGCATCAAAGGCTTGTAATCCTTTTAGAAACAACTGCTCCGGACTTCTTTCCGAGTACAGTCCGTATCGTCTTGGAACCTCTATTGCTTTCTTCTCTTCATAGGTAGACGCCACCTGATACACCGGCGTCTTTTGATTCCAAAATATCGGTTTGGTGCCTTCCACCACAAACACTCCTATAAAGAAAATGCTTACCATGAAAACTATGAAGAATATCACTTTTTTCATCGTCGAAATTTTACGACGATCCAATAATAATCGATTTTTTAATCCAGCCATTCTTTTATCTCGCTTCTATTTTTCTTATTTATTTTGCTGAATAGGTACCACTCTCTGTTCCTGTCTTTCAAACAAATCTAAACGATGGGTAATCTTTGTTTTCTCCCTATCCACATATACATCTGCTGTGCGGGCTATTCCTACGTTCTTCATGCCCGCAGCCAAGCAAAGATACACAATCAAAGCTACGATTAGTGCAGCAATCACAGCCCCTGTCATAGACCAATGGAATAGTCCTGTGGTAAGTCCTATGATTAGGGCTATCACGATAGCTAAGGTGGCCCAAAGCTTTCCCTTATTTATGGGCAGGTCTCCTACCATTTTTCCGGTTTGACCATTCATGGCAAAGGTATATTTTTGATCCTTCCAACGAGTGGTTAATAACCACACCGGCATCAGTGCATAGTAGGCTTTTCCCTGTTTGACATGAATATTTTCCATGACAGGTGATACGCTATCATATCCTGTTACATCTTCTTCCAAAACCTGTCTGGTAGTTTCTTTGGCACGCTCTACTGCACGAACTGCATTTTCTTCCACAGATACATCATATTTGTCTGCGTAATACCCTGCCAAATAAGCATTCGAGAAGGATTTCAGTTCACTATAGTTATAAGGTTCAATGGAATCCATCAAATCATCTGCCATTTTACTGGAAGCATCTGCGGGGATTTTCTGGAAGGTTAATTCTCCTTTTCGTTCTGCCCGGTAATACTTCTTCGTAATGATTTCTTCTTTTGGCGTGCGTCTTTTCTCTTCCTTTATGGCTTCATACACACAATTTCCATTGGAAACTCCATCGTATAACCAGAAAGGTACATACACACCTTTGATTTCTTCCATGTGGCTCTTTTCTTTGAATTCTTTGGGTAATAAAAAGCGATTTCCATAATGCTTCTTTAACCCATCCAAGGCTGCTTTTTTATCATACTTAAAAGGAATTACATAGTCCGGCTTTAGCATATCTACAAACTGCCCCGGCACAATGGTTGGACTGCCACAATACGGACAACTGCCGGAGCCCTGGTGTTCGTCACAAATCAATGTGGCACCACAAGAAGGACAGGTATAACTCTTCATACCTTCTCCATTCCAGGCAGCACTGGTCACAGACCAATCATCCTCTGTCTTTTCTTTTGCATCCTCTGCTTTTTTTGCTGCAGCCGCTTTGGCATCTTTTTCAGCATATCTTTTTTCAATCTCTTCTACGCTAAACTGACTGTCACAATATTCACATTCCAGCATGCCGGATTTGGGTTCAAAGTGCAGTGGACCTTCACAGGCCGGACATTTATAATTGGTTACTTGATCTGCCATCGGATTTTCCTTTCTATATTTAAACTATATCTATATTATTATACTATAGCCTTGCGTAAATTTCTATGAAAAAAAGGACCGTACTTTGTACGATCCTTGCATTTAAGTTAAAATAACTCCATTTGTATTCTCTTTTTCACAAACACATCAAATCGCGGAAGAGCCATTTGAATCAGACCATGGGTGGAAACATTTATAATCCCTTTGTCTCGTAGCCTTTTTCTATACTGTGCAAATTCACTTTGCTTTTTCTTCGTCAATTCTAATAATTCCGAAGTTAATTGCAAATGGGTTTCTAGTCATCGTTCCATTCCTTATATACTTCTATATACTTTTTAGTTACTTATATACTTTTATATACTTTTCTGCAAGGCTTGTCTTGAATCCATTGTGTCTTAGCACAATTATTTGGAAATAAATATCAATTTCTTAATCGTCTCGATAAATAGTTGAATTGTAAGCAGAAATTTCAGAAGACAAACCGCTGCCCCCATTCCTAGACCATTTTAGTTATTTTTCTTTTCAAAAAAATAATTATATTCTGCTATAACATATTCCTCTGTAATATCCTTGTCATCAACGAATTTGCTCAACACATATTCTAACGTTTCTTCTAAAGAGTGTTTAAGTCCCACGCAAGTTTCTATCATATTTCCTGCCTCCGCCGTTTTCACTGCATAACATACATCCATTACTTTTCCCTCCTCGTTCTTGTTTATTGGAATTTTGGCATTTGTATAAAAATTGATTGCATTAACTATTTTATTATCAACATGACAGAATTTCCTTGATTTTTCTTTAACTAAATTGTTAATGCCATTTTTTTCATCTGACACAGCAATCGCCTGAAATAGCAATCCGATATCACTTTTGTAGGTGTCCCAACTCGTAATGCCAGCCGGTTCTAAAAGGTGCAACTTATAATCTGGAATTAGTCTTAATACGGGTTCCTTTATGGAATCATCTAACATCTCATGAAGACTCCTAGGACCATCCCATTTTTTTGTACCATAATATACGGTAATCGTAATTACCGGTTGAAGTTTATCTTTTTTACGCCAGCCGGATAAAAATTCCGTACTGGTAAGTTTAGGTACAAGAATTCCCTTGGTTTCTTTCTTTTTATATTCTCGTGTTTTTTGATCCACCTGTTTTGCATATCGAATAGCATCATAAAGTAGATTCTTAACAGGCATTGCATAATGAATATCTGTTTGATTCTCAATGCCTATAATCACATAAATAGTTTTATCATCCTCCCGAATGGAAATTTGCTTTAGAACATCCCGATATTTCTGTATTGAAATGGATTCCTCAACCAACTCTTCTACTATCGTTAATTCTGTTGGATCAAGTTCACGCAATTCATTTGGATGAACGAATTCTCTTCCCTGAAACAATACATTGTTCACAATATCTGCAAAATAATCATTATCCTGCATTAAGTCTTTACTGTAAGTGTCCGACTTTCCCATTTGCCTCTCCTTTCCTTGTAACATCAGAAATCTCTGGTTTCTGATAATCCAAATACAGGAACATGGCAAATACATCTTATTCTTTATTCCTGCATTTCAATAAATAGTTGAATCTTAAGCAGGAATTTCAGAATAATAAGAATCACAGATGTGTGTTCAGATACCTTTCGGCAATGAAAAACTGCTTATAGAACTATGTTAACATAGTCTATAAGCAGTCTCAATAGTTTTTCTTGAATTTTAATAATTTTTATAAGTGTTATTTCGTTTATTTCTCCATGGATCATCTTAGACTAACACAGCACTATATTTTTCAAAATATTCCACAGCCTTTGCCTCTGCTAGGGAAAAACGTTTTACCAGTTTCTTTATGATTTCATCCTTTGGATACTGGTCTTCTATTTTATCTAAAACAAAGGCTTCTATTCCTTGCTCTATCCCCCTATCCATACACTCTTTCTTTAAATCTTCTATAGCTTTACACATATTATAGGCTCCTTTCTTGCTTTTTCGCGGTAATTTTATATTTGCAAATTCTTTCATCATATATGCTGTGTCTTTATCAATATTCTGATACGTTTACTCTTCTTCTTTTATGAGTTGATTTCCAAATTCTAAAATCTCCTGTAGGGTTTCTTTATCTATTGAGTATCTTTTACAATACATTTCTTCGTATCCTTCTATTTCACCCTAATTCTCGCTTAATATATTCCATAAACCAGTCTCCAATTTACTTTAATTTAAAGTCCGCTTTAAATCAAAGTCATTTTGCAATATTTTCTACTGTATTTCAATAAATAGTTGAATTGTAAGCAGGAATTTCCGGGTAAAATGAATCTCGTATATTTCTCCATGGTTCATCTTAGACTGACACAGCACTATATTTTTCAAAATATTCCACAGCCTTAGCCTCTGCTAGAGAAAAACGTTTTACTAGTTTCTTTATGATTTCATCCTTTGGATACTGGTCTTCTATTTTGTCTAAAATAAATGCTTCTATGCCTTGTTCTCTACCCCGGTTCTCTCCAATTTTCTCTCCAATCTCCTGGCTTTCCTGCTTTAAATCTTCTATAGCTTTGCACATATTATAGGCTCCTTTCTTGCTTTTTCGCGGTAATTTTATATTTGCAAATTCTTTCATCATATATGCTGTGTCTTTGTCAATATTCTGATACTTCTCATTTTGGTTCAAGAGTTCTAACATTGCATCTTTATTATTTCTCTTTGCTAACAGTTGAAACAATTCATTTAATTCTGTCTTAAATTCCGGAAAGTCCTCAATATCTATAATAGAGAATAAATTACAGTTGATATCATCTACCAGTTCTGCGGTCTCCTCATCCATAGCACCCAACATTTCTTTTAAAGTGGTTGGTCCATCCCAAGGTTTCGTGCCCCAATAAACTGTTACCGTCACAACAGGTATTAATTTGTCTTCTTTCGTAATACCAGATAAAAATTCATTATCACCTTTATAATTCTTGTTTTCAATATTATGTTTGGCAATCGTTTCTACCTGTTGGTTATACACCAATGCATTATAAAGCATATTTCTAACCGGCATGGCATAATGTATCTCTGATTGGTTTTCTATTCCTAGAAACAAATAATACGTCGTTTCTGAATGCATCAGAACAGCCTTTTTTAATACATCTCGGTATCGTTGTATCGTAATACGCTTTTCCCCTTTTCTGTAGGGAACCATGGCAATGTTTGAGGTATCCATTTCATATAATTCTTCCGCATGGATGACTTCTTCTCCATGATAAATATACCCATTAAAGAAATCTGCAAAATGCCTCGGATCTTTCATGTAGGTTTTTGTGCTTGAATCTTTGTTTCTCATTTAGCTCCTTTCCTTCGACAAATGCAGGAGCTAAGGCTACCACGCCACCTTTGGTCCACATTATCCGCTTCCTGCATTTCAATAAATAGTTGAATCGTAAGCAGGAATTTCAGAATAATAAGAATCACAGATGTGTGTTCAGATACCTTTCGGCAATGAAAAACTGCTTATAGAACTATGTTAACATAGTCTATAAGCAGTCG
Organism: Lachnospiraceae bacterium; assembly: GCA_024403235.1. Taxonomy (GTDB): domain Bacteria; phylum Bacillota; class Clostridia; order Lachnospirales; family Lachnospiraceae; genus JAKSSF01. Next base: position 10,323 of record JAKSSF010000047.1, read on the forward strand.
CAATAGTTTTTTCTTGAATTTTAATAAATATTATAAACGTTATTTCGTTTATTTTTCATTTCCGGCAATTCAATTTTGCCAGAACAAGATGATTTGCTACCCACGTCCTGGGCATACTCCCAAATTAATCCATATCAAATAACTGCATTTTAGAAATAGTGTATTTTGTAAAAATTGCCTCCGAAGTAACCGTTTTTTGTTTCTTCTCAATTTCAGAACGGCCTTCAATATAAAGCTCAATCACATCTTGAGTAGTAAATAAAGAAAGTGGTAAATCAATTCTATATACCTCTTCATTTACAATATTGTAACCATAATCGCCATATGGTCCCGGCAAAGATGCCGTACCGACCTGATTACCGACATGAATCGCATAAGTCGGATTTTGAGTTATCTCAGTCACATTAATATTCTTCGGGTTCTCAGTAGTGCCGAGATTGATACTTTGGCTACCACTTTGATCTACTAAATATGCTTTGTAATAAACCTTTTTCTTATCATCCGCCAACAGATTATTATCTTTTACCTGGAAGTATACTGGGTAAGTTGCTGCTGAATCATACACATCAGGATCATATGGAATACTGTCAGCTGTCTTAATCATCATTGTATTTGGATCGCTTACCAAATTAATATCAGGAGCTTTAGTTCCTACTCTATAAGCAGCAACCATGGTATTAATAAACAGCTTAATTTCATTTTCTGCTTCTACTCTGGTATCCCCTGAACCAGAATATGTAATGTTATCCTTTGTGAAAATATAGTAGTTATTTCTAACATCATGAGGAGAAATATTATATCCATCCAATGATGAATGATAATTTTCTATGGTATACCATACAACCATATCACCTTCACCATCACCATCTTTATCAGTATCCATATCCAACTGATAATACTGACCATGTGTTGTAGAAATGGGAATGATATCATCCAATTTATATGGATACTCTGTTATAGCTCCTGAGTTCACTTTAGAAACTCTCTTTGTTCCTTCACTGTAACGTCCATATGTTCCATAGTAAGCCCTGTTAACGCCAAGACTATCATAATCATAAGCTCTATACAGAACTGAACCGCTCGTATTACGTCTCGCACTATCCCATGCACTTGCGGTTAGTGCGATGGTTTCAGACGCCATTGTTGTCTGATTAGTTCCCGGCTTGAATGCAATATCACGCTTATAATCCGACATAAGTCCATTGAAAAGAAGTTTATCCTCTAATTCTTCTTTTGAAGTGGCCTGAACCAGTCCTCTTCGCATCTTGTTCTGATTGAACACTTCTTTTTCTATGGGATTCTGTCCGTCATAGGTACCCTTTCCTATGGTGATACCATAACGATCCATACCACCCATATCTCGAATCAAAATATTAAATGAATTATTATTACTTGTTCTATTAAACGCAGCGGTAGTATCATGGGTAAACAAAACACTCTTTTCGGACTGAATAAATCTCATTACTCGTCCCATATTAACTTGATTGCCGAATTTATCTGTATCTGAATTATTCTCTAGAAAACCTTCTGTAAAGCCAAACATAAGCATATCATAGCCTTCTAGGGATGGATCAAATACAACATCAGGATCATATTCTATATCCGGATTATAAGATACATTTTCTGGTAACCTATTATATTTTCTCCTTAATGCATCATCAGAGAGTGATCCATTGGTTTGAAAATAGTCATTGGCATCAACCGAAATAACATGAATATTAAAATCTGGAACTGCCTGTAATAAGGCTGTCCATGCACCGGATCTCGTTCTAAACCCGTCTACTTTATTCTCGCCTATGAATGTATAATCTGCACCGCCGCCACGGTTCTGAACAAACTGACAGATATATAATTCTCTTTTTTCTTCTTTAACTGCTGATAGTCCTTCAACAGAGCCTCTTACATTTTGATTCGATACATCTAAAATTTCCAATTTCCAAGGTACTGCCCCAATATACTCTTTTGGCAACTCTCTTCTAATACGGTAATACGTTCCATCTTGCAGACTATTCACTGGTACAACCAGATTTGCATCCAAATTTACTACATCTGACAAAGCCATCAACTCGTCACTTACATATTTACCATCCATGTTTGCATCAACATATAACTTCGCACCATATGTTGCGCCAGTAGAAGAAGTACCACTAGCATTTGAAATATAGAATTCATATTCCAAATAATATTTACCATCCCCTTCAGGTGCTAATGAATTAGCCGCATCAATAACACTGACACCGGATACAGGTACCTCAGAGTATGTATATTCTATTGGCTGAGAAATCATGTTAATTTGAATCTTCGGTCTATTCAAAGCAGTGCTAAAATGACGTTTTCCCTCTTCACTAGCAGTCGTTTGGCTAACTGTCATAAAGTTCTGATATTTTTTTGCATCTAAGTCCCTGGCAGACACAATCTCATTAACAAACTGATACACATAAGACGATGTATCTAATATCCCCCAAACATCCTTTGAAGGTTGAGAAGCATTACTTGCCAGCCAAGATGCATCTTTCTCACCGTAGGACTTCAAGGTAAGGCCATGAGATACTACTGTATCTGAAGAACTAATGAAGCTAGCTGGATAATTTGCCGCATCAGCTCCATCGACAAAAAAATCGTCTGCAACAATAATCGGATATCCAGCATCTAAAAAGCTAACTAATTTATCCACCTGGGTTGCCAGAATATCATTACCTGAGTATCGATAAAATTTACTAAGATAAGCATTTCTATTACTACCAATCCAGCCCAAGACATCCTTATGGTTGGATTGTGTAATGCTATTTACATCTAATAAACCAAGAATATGTTCATTAGGCCACTGGAAGCTCACATCCCCCACATGTGTATACACATTTCCTATCATGTCATAATCATTAAATACTGTATGCATCTTTTGATCATCTGTGCCTAAACATTTATTGAAAGTACCTATATTGCTCCCCCAATAAATCATATCATATTCCACATTAATATCTTCAATATGTCCACAAAACTCAGATGTGGTCATACCAACTATTTCTACCTGAATTCCATAATTAGGATCTGCCTCACCCTTTGCAATTTCTTCATCTGACATACCAAGAATCTCTTTCTTGAATGCAGAAATTCTAGCCTCATTTCCTCTTCCGGCAACTGTTACCTGTGGATGCAAATAATCCATTGCCGCATAGGTAAAGTCATAGCAAGGCTGCAACTCCAATACTCGAATACTTGCTTTTTGGAAAACCATATCTGAATCAGTATAGGTTAAAATATACTGAATTGCTAAAGCTCTGGTTACACCATCTATTCTATCAAAAGGAATATTATAAATCTGACTATCCTGTTCTCTCTGATAGTTTTCCTGTTCAATCCTATAGGCAACCTCATC
>JAKSSF010000048.1 GCA_024403235.1 Lachnospiraceae bacterium
CTCAGACCCATTCTGGGCGATGTTGGATCGGGCTTCCTCATGGGTTAGATAAGACTGGCATTTATCCACCAACTCTTCCATACTTCCATAAGCTTCTAACTCTACGCCGATTTCAAAAACTTCAGGTAGCTCTGCCTGATAATTAGTCATCACAAATCCACCGCATCCCATAATATCAAAAATACGAAGTGGCAGACCTGTCTGTATGGATTTAGAGGTTAGGTTCAGATTGATTTTACTTTGCCGAAAGACCCAAGGCATCTCATCCAAAGAACGAATGCCTTCATGAACATGAACATTTTGTAGCATACGGCTGTCGCTTCTGGTAAAAAGGTCTACAGAGAAGAAATTGGCCAGCACATTTAGTGTCTGAATACGCTCCAGTTCTGTTACCTGAATACCAAGAAAATCATTGGCAGCTACATAGGTGTCTAATCCGGGAATGGCCGTATCTATCTGATAGAATTTGGGAGAACATTCCTTTAGTGCGTTAATCACGTCATCATTCACAACACTTTCCAAAAAATTATAGCCATATACTTTTAAAGCGGCGGCACATACCCCATCTACATAGCCTTTTATTTTTTCGGGAAGGGGCTTAGTAAGGGTATGCATTTTATTTTTTTCATTGTATAAAGAACCTACAAAACTAATGTCGTAAAGATATTCTGTAGAATTGTCATGTAGATGCTTTGCGGAAGGTTTTTTGTAAGCTTCTGTTTCAGAAGCTACAGATGTCTGAGTTTCGGTTGGTAGAGTTAATTCTCCCAACACACTATCAAATCTTTCCACAGCAGAAGCCAAAGGCAAATAGAAGATGCCTTCTGGATTATAACTCGCAAAGGTATTGTACTGCGCCTGATCAAATAAGAAGATACGGTTAGTATCATATCGGATGGCATTGGAAAAAAGCTCCAACACAGGAGAGTCTACGCTCCAGCACACATATTTTACCTGATAGATATGACAGACCTCTGCAATAGCAGGGAAGAAGTTAATACTAAACACAAAAAGAGGATGATACTTATCCAAGTGTTTTGCCACCAGAGCAACCTGATCCTTTGCAGTTAGAGTTTTATTGGTTATTTCTTCATCTACCTCAATAACCTGCAGATTTAGTTTTTGAAACGCTGCAATCATATCTGGCTCGCAGATACTGCCATAGCGGTATAATAATACATTCATAGTTGGAAATCCTTATTATTTTATAATTAAACACTAAATAATTTGCTCTATTCTCCTATAAATTCTCTGAATCGTGGCAGTTCAACACTTACTATCCCACCTTTTTCAAAGGATAAAATATGTTTTGCAATGAGATTTTTTCGATGCTGGCTATATCCCTTTATTTGTGGTTCTATAACAGCTCTTTCTGCTATTCCATTGGGTTGTTCCAGTACTATTCTTATGAACTGCTTTTCTTCAGGAGAGAGCTCCTTCCATATGAGTGTATATGTTGAAGCCATTTTTTTGTCAAAGCGATAGAATACTTCTTCCAGGTCATTATCCTTTGATTCAAACAATTCATTTCCAAAAAGCTGATATCCCCACGCATATCCCTTTGTAACTTCAGCCAGTTTTTTCGCTTCGTCCTTAGAGATTCCAAAATATTCATAGTATTTTAATTCTATTTCATTTAAATCTATACTAGATATATATTTAGGCTCCGGTCTGGCAAAAAAAGACAAATGATCTATATCATTAAATTTCTCTATATTCTTCTCTAATCCAGTACATATCAATCTGATATTATTGCTTTTATTCAATATAACCGAATTAAGTACACTCAAAAAATGTACCATTTCGTGTGTTTTGGCTATATCATCAATTCCAATTAATATTTTCTTTTTTTCACTTAGACGTCTGCACAGATACTGGAATCTTGCATCATATGAAGCCGGTATCTCGCTATTATCAAAGTTTTGGGTCATTTTTCCGGAAACATTGCTATTAACAAAAAAGGCATTCGCTTCCATTTCACCGGTTACAGTCTTTGATACAGATGTAGGTGTTGATAAAATAGCACTTTCAGAGCTCATAATGTCTACCATAGTCTGTAAGGGATTTCCGCTTGCAGCCAAAGTATATACCAGCCAATCTTCTTTGTTGCAATAATAATTAATAACCTTAGCAAACTCTACAGATTTTCCTGATCCTCTTAGCCCCAAAATCTTATAAACATAATTCGTAGAGCTGGGATCATCAAATCGTTGGATTATTTCATCTGCACAATGCGGATTAATATATGCGTCTCCTGCAACGCCTGGAGTAGTAGTAAATGGATTTGATTTTATTTTATTCGTTGTCATAAGAATCCTCCGTCCATTTCTATTCTATGATTTTTTTTGATGATATGCAAGTAATTTTGATTATTTTTGATGATGCTAATTTGATTTTGATTATTTTTGATTGCATACCATAATTCTCTAAATCATTATTTTACATATTAAAAATACTGTTTAGAAATCAGACTATTATAATTAGAGGGATGAAAACCCTCTTGAGAAAGGGAGTGAAACGGAAATGATGACGGACTACTTAACATTGGCAGGATTTATTCTAGCCGTATTTATATCCGGAGTTACAGTCGGATAACTTGTAGAGAAAATTGAAAGATTTATCCGCAAGACAGAAGATGAAGAATTATGATTTGTCAATGAAATAAGAATAAAAATACGATTCTACGAACTTTTTGAAAAATATTTATAGTCAATAAAAGTAGACAACTGCAGGGATATTTGGATGCCCTGCGTACCATGCATCAAACACAAGAATAATCTAGGCTAAGAGATTCCGGAAGACCGGTTTGGGAGATTGTGTAAAAGAATATTGCATATAGAAGATGATAAATGAGACTGCTACATTTCCTGTAGCAGTTTTATTATTTGACGCTCGTCAAATAATAATATATAATAAATAAAATATATTTGACGGCCGTCAAATAGAAAGGTAAATTGGTATGGCTAGAATTATAAAAGAAAAGATAGACTTAAGGTTTTTGGATTGGTCACATATTAGACACTCCAGTGGCACAGCAGGGACGTTTTTGAAATCCGAGTCAAATTTAAATGGAATAAAGAAATATTACAAACTGTCAAACTTTGATCAAGAGAAAGGAATCATTGGTCATGAATGTATCAATGAAATCATAGTAGATCGTTTATTAACGATTTTAGAAGTGCCACATTTAAAGTATGAGTTGATTCACGCAGAAATAGAAATTGAAGGAAAGGCATATCAAACCTATCTCTGCGCCTCAGAGGATTTTAAAATGCGAGGAGAGAGCAAGGTGGCACTAGATGATTATTATTTGGTGAATGCTAAGCCTGGGGAAAGCCATTATGATTTTTGTGCGCGTTTAGGATGGCAGAAATATATAGACCAAATGATTGCCGTAGATTATCTTATACTGAATAGAGATCGGCACGGAGCGAATATTGAGGTATTAAGAAATGCCAGAGCGCATACAATGCGAATTGCACCGCTGTTTGATCATGGATTGTCATTTCTATACTCCTGTTACTCGGATGCCGAGGCAAAAGCATTTGATGTAATGGCAGATAGACATTGCAATAATTTTGTGGGCAGCAGGTCTTGCTTTGAAAATCTTGGGTTAATAGCAAAAAAGCAGGATGTTTTTCCGGGAAAACTAAAGGCAGATAGTAAATCGATTTTGTTTGCAGACTTAGAGGAAATACTATCTGAAACCTTTAGGGATCAAATCTGGTCAATGTTATATGAAAGGTATCAAATCTATGAGAATGTATGCCATAATAGATGACGAGAATAAGGCCGAAGTAGGAACACTTCTATATTTTGATAAAAATAAGGAATTTATCATTGAGTTGAAAGAAAACTTGGATGAATGGAATGCACCATTGTTATTTACTGGATATGTAAAACAAAACATTTTTACCATTTCCAGGAAAATTAGCAGGGTGTGGGTACAGGAAAGAATTATACCCAGTGGAAGGCAAAATATCGGAAGTATACTAAAAAGACATAAACTAAAGCAATATGATGAGATGGATTTCTTAGAACTCTCGAAAGGAAAGTGTGCCCAGGATAGTATGTATATTGAAAAAATCTCCGGTTTGCCTTCTTACGCATTAGAGCGCAGAGAAAAATGTATTGTGGAAGCTGTACCTCTTTCAGATGGAAGACTATTGTGTTTTTTTCGAAATAAAAAATGTAAAAAAGTAGATTTGAATATACTCAATGCCTATAGGGGGATTGATCAGGTCCTAACCAATAGAACGCTTTTTGAAAGTGTTATGATAGGCTGTGGTGGGTATTATATTACTTTTAATGATTCCATTGATATTCCTGCTTACGCAGTTTATGATGTGGGAAAGGATATGGATGCTGAACTGGAAGATTTTATTACTTTTGCCCAAAGAAATATTGTGGATACAAAAGAATGTTGCAGCATGTTGGAATGTACAAGACAAAATTTATCATATATGGTAAAACAGAAATATCTGGAGCCAATAAAAGAAGACACAAAAGGAAATCTGTATTTAAAAGGAGCAGTATATTCAATCTACGAAAACCATTAGCGGTTAAAAGTTTGGAGGAACTATGTGGATAGCAAAAGATTGGAAAGACTATGAAGTAATAGATACCAGTAATGGGGAGAAATTGGAGCGATGGGGAGAATATATTTTGGTTCGCCCCGATCCCCAGGTCATTTGGCAGACGCCTAAGACCCATAAGGGTTGGAAAAAGAAGAATGGCCATTATCATCGTAGCAAAGCAGGTGGCGGAGAATGGGAGTTTTTCAATCTGCCGGAAGAATGGAGCATTGGCTATAAGGATTTGACCTTCCATTTAAAGCCTTTTAGCTTTAAGCACACAGGATTGTTTCCGGAGCAGGCAGTCAATTGGGATTGGTTTTCCGGACAAATCAAAAATGCCGGTCGGCCCTTGAAAGTATTAAATTTATTTGCCTACACAGGCGGTGCCACCTTGGCGGCAGCTGCAGCAGGTGCTTCCGTTACCCATGTGGACGCAGCCAAAGGCATGGTTGGATGGGCCAAAGAAAATGCGATTGCCTCAGGACTAGCAGATAAGCCTATTCGTTGGCTGGTAGATGACTGCGTGAAGTTTGTGGAACGAGAAATTCGTCGTGGCAACAAATATGACGGCATCATTATGGATCCCCCTTCCTATGGAAGAGGACCTAAGGGCGAAATCTGGAAGATAGAAGACAGTATTTTCCCTTTCATTGAGTTGTGTACTCAGATTTTGTCAGAGGATGCGGTTTTCTTTTTGGTAAATTCCTATACCACAGGCTTACAGCCTGCAGTTTTAAACTATATGTTAAGTACTGCTTTGGTACCCAAGTTTGGGGGCCATGTGGAAGCAGAAGAAATCGGCTTGCCGGTTTCCCAGAATGGTTTGGTGCTTCCTTGCGGTGCCAGCGGCAGATGGGTGCACTCGTAGGTATATAACGCAGACAACGAAGTCTCGTCCACTTTTTCAAAAAAAGTTGACGGGACTTTTTTCCTATTATATAATCAATGGGTGTCTGCGATACTGTAGTGTGGTAACGCAGTAAAAGAAATAGTTAGAAGTTTCATTATATTATAGAGAATAAAAAACTCGAAATCTTGACAGAAGTGAAAGGAGATTCAAATGAACGATTCTATGGGATGGATTCTCTTGGCTTTCGCCCTCTACTTATTGATGATGGTAGTAGTAGGTGCGGTTTATGCGAAGAAAAATTCCAATTCAGAAGATTATTTTTTAGGTGGTAGAAATTTAGGGGCTTTTGTAGCGGCTCTTTCTGCACAGGCCTCCGATATGAGTGGCTGGTTGTTAATGGGCTTGCCCGGTAGTATTTACGCACTGGGTACAGGACAAAGCTGGATTGCCATCGGTTTATTTATTGGTACCGTATGTAACTGGTTATTTATTTCCGGCAGACTTCGCCGGTATACCATTCGTGCCAACAATTCTTTAACCTTACCGATGTATTTTGAAAACAGATTCCATGACAAGAAGAAAATTCTTTTAATGTCTTCTTCTGTTGTTATTGTTATTTTCTTCTTGGTATATACCGCATCTGCATTGGCAGCAGGCGGTAAGTTGTTCCATTCCATTTTTGGTATCAACTATCGTATTGCTTTGACCATTGGTGCAGTGGTTATCTTGACCTATACCTTTATGGGCGGTTTTATGGCAGTATGTACCACAGACTTTATTCAGGGTACTTTAATGCTAGTTGGATTATTGGCAGTGCCTATCGTAGCTTTTTCTATGGTAGGAAGCGGAAACTTATCCGGTCTCTTAGAACAGTCCGGTGTGAATCCAACAAACTACTTAAATCTGATGAGCAGTGGTCCATCCGGCAAATTTAGCTTCATCGATATCATTTCTCAGTTGGCTTGGGGACTTGGATATTGTGGTATGCCTCATATCTTAGTTCGTTTTATGGCAGTAAAAGATGAAAAAGAGTTGAACAAGTCCAAAGGCATTGCCATTGGCTGGGTTGCCCTTTCCTTATTATTTGCCTGCTTCATCGGTGTGGTTGGTAGAGCCTATTTATTCCCTACCTTATTGGAATCCGGTGCAGAAGAGAATGTATTTATTGAAATGATCTTAAAGATGTTTAATACAGACTTAGGAGTACCCATTATCGGTGGTATCTTCTTATGTGGTATTTTGGCAGCCATTATGTCTACTGCAGATTCTCAGCTGTTGGTAAGTGCCAGCTCAGTAGCAGAAGATATTTACAAAGGTGTGATAAAAAAAGACGCAAAAGATGATAAGGTATTACAGGTTAGCCGTATCACCGTTTTGGTAATTGCCGTATTGGCGTATCTGATTGCGTTAGATCCTAACAGTTCTATCATGGGCTTGGTAAGTAACGCTTGGTCCGGTTTTGGTTCTGCCTTTGGCCCTATCGTAGTACTTTCCTTATTCTGGAAGAGAACCAATTTACAGGGGGCTGTAGCCGGTATCCTTTCCGGTGCCATTACCGTTATCATTTGGGAATACATTCCATTGGTAGGTGGTCAGACCTTAGGTGCAGCTACCGGATTGTACTCTTTGGTAGTAGGCTTCTTCTTAAGCTTAGCCTGCATCATTATCGTATCCCTTTGCACACCGGCTCCTTCTGCAGAGATTTTGCAGGAGTTTGAAGATGCAAAGAATGGTAACATTTAATCCATTGTGAGAAATAAAAAGCATTTCTACTGTAAATATAGGTAGAAATGCTTTTTTTACATAAAAGAAACACAAAAAATAAACTTTGGTAATTTTGTACAAGAAAAAATACAAAATTTTGTAAAAAATTTATTTCAAAATGCTTGCGAAATATTTGCCTTTCCCATATAATAGACAGTGCTGTGGCATGATAGCTGTGAAGCGTGAGGTTGCTACATGTAGAAATATGTAGGTTTTCCGTGGAGCGAATGTCAAGTTAGGAAACTGACGACAAGTCACTGTACAAAACAATCTACCGGGATAAGGTAAAGGAACTATCTCATAAGCATGAGAAAAGCCCGTCTTTATAATAGGTAGAAAGAAAGTGTAGGTCACTAAAAAAGAACAGGATTAACCCACCTGCGTTGCGATTTTTAGAATGACACACACGGGAGAGTGTACAGTCACCGCTTGTCGTACTTACGAAATTAAAGTGCGAAAAGGAGGCGACTTTTTTTATGGCAAATCAAGTTATGAGAATCACTTTGAAAGCATACGATCATCAGTTGGTTGATGCTTCTGCCAAAAAAATCATTGAAACAGTTAAGAAGAACGGATCTCAGGTAAGTGGACCGGTACCGTTACCTACTAAGAAAGAGGTTGTTACCATTCTTAGAGCGGTACACAAATACAAAGATTCCAGAGAACAGTTCGAACAGAGAACTCATAAGAGACTCATCGATATCATTGCACCTACACAGAAAACTGTAGATGCTCTGCAGAGATTAGAAATGCCTGCAGGTGTGTATATCAACATCAAAATGAAAAACAAATAAACCCCTACTAGTATGGACGTGAGAACGTCCCGCTGTAGAACAAAAGGAGGTCAAAACTATGAACAAAGCTATTTTAGCTACAAAAGTCGGAATGACACAGATTTTCGATGAAAATGGTGTGTTGATTCCTGTAACAGTTCTTCAGGCTGGCCCTTGTGTAGTTACACAGGTTAAGACAGTTGAGAATGACGGTTACGCAGCAGTACAGGTTGGTTTCGTTGACAAGAAAGACAAAATCATCAACAAAGACAAATCTGGTAAGAAAGAAGTAATTCACAGACATGGTGTTAACAAAGCTCTTCAGGGACACTTCCAGAAGGCTGGCGTTTCCAGCAAGAGATTTGTAAGAGAATTCAAATTCGATAACGCAGCAGAATACACCTTAGCTCAGGAAATCAAAGCAGACATCTTCGCGGAAGGCGATAGAGTAGATGCTACAGCAATTTCCAAAGGTAAAGGATTCCAGGGCGCAATCAAGAGACACGGACAGCACAGAGGTCCTATGGCTCACGGTTCTAAATTCCATCGTCATCAGGGTTCCAATGGTGCATGTTCATCACCTAGCCGTGTATTCAAAGGAAAAGGAATGCCTGGTCACATGGGTAGCGTAAAAGTTACCGTTCAAAACCTTACAGTAGTAAAAGTTGATGCTGAAAAGAACTTGCTTTTGGTAAAAGGTGCAGTACCTGGACCTAAGAAAGCATTAGTAACCATCAAAGAGACTACTAGAGTAGAAGCTTAATAGGGGATGAAAGGAGGACACATAGATGGCAAACGTATCTGTTTATAATATGGATGGTAAAGAAGTTGGTACAATCGAATTAAACGATGCCGTTTTTGGTGTAGAAGTAAATGAACACTTAGTACACATGGCAGTTGTACAACAGCTTGCAAATAATCGTCAGGGAACACAGAAAGCAAAAACTCGTGCAGAAGTTTCCGGTGGCGGAAGAAAACCATGGAGACAGAAAGGAACCGGTCATGCTAGACAGGGTTCAACCAGAGCTCCACAGTGGAAAGGAGGCGGCGTTGTATTCGCTCCCGTTCCAAGAGATTATTCTTTCAAATTAAATAAGAAAGAAAAGAGAGCTGCTTTGAAATCTGTTCTTACAGATAAAGTAGCAAACAACAAATTAATCGTTTTAGACGAATTAAAATTTGACGCAATCAAAACAAAGAATTTCGCAGCAGTATTAAACAACTTAAAAGTGGAAAAGAAAGCTTTAGTTGTAATCAACGAAAACGACGCTAACGTAGTAATGTCTGCTAAGAATATTCCTACTGTAAAAACAGCACTTACAAACACAATCAATGTATATGACATCATCAATGCTCAGACATTAATTGTTACCAAAGACGCTGTGAAAACAATCGAGGAGGTATATGCATAATGGCTGACGTAAAATATTATGACGTAATCCTCAAACCGGTAGTTACTGAAAAGAGTATGACCGGCATGGGCGAAAAGAAATACACCTTTTTTGTACATCCCGAAGCAAACAAAACTCAGATCAAAGAAGCAGTTGAGAAAATGTTTGAGGGAGCAAAAGTGAAGAAAGTAAACACCATGAACATCGGCGGCAAGAACAAAAGACGTGGCATGGTAGTTGGTAAAACCGCTAAGGCTAAAAAAGCTATGGTTTGGTTAACAGATGATTCTAAGGACATCGAAATCTTCACAGGTCTTTAATTAGAAAGACTACACTATATGCAATCAAAAGCATGATGACAAAGTAAAGTAAAGGAGAAACAATCATGGGAATTAAAACATATAACCCATATACACCTTCCAGAAGAAATATGACTGGTTCTGATTTTTCTGAGATTACAAAAACAACTCCTGAGAAATCTCTTCTTGTTTCTTTAAATAAGAACGCTGGTCGTAACAATCAAGGTAAAATCACCGTAAGACATCGCGGTGGTGGTTCTAGAAGAAAATACAGAATTATCGATTTCAAGAGAAACGGTAAAGATGGTGTTCCAGCAGTAGTAGTAGGTATTGAGTACGATCCTAACAGAACTGCAAACATTGCATTAATCAGCTATGTAGATGGCTCAAAAGCATACATCTTAGCTCCAGAAGGCTTAAAGGATGGCATGAAAATCATGAATGGTCCTGAAGCCGAAGTAAGAATTGGTAACTGCTTACCTTTAGCAAACATTCCTGTTGGTACTATGGTACACAACATTGAATTACATCCTGGCAAAGGTGGCCAGTTGGTTCGTTCCGCTGGTAACGGCGCTCAGTTGATGGCTAAAGAAGGTAAATACGCTACTTTAAGATTACCTTCCGGCGAAATGAGAATGGTTCCTCTTAACTGTAGAGCAACCGTTGGTGTTGTAGGAAATGGTGATCACAACCTTATCAACATTGGTAAAGCAGGTCGTAAACGCCACATGGGCATCAGACCTACAGTTCGTGGTTCCGTAATGAACCCTAATGACCATCCACACGGTGGTGGTGAAGGTAAGACCGGTATTGGTCGTCCTGGCCCATCTACACCTTGGGGTAAACCTGCTCTTGGTCTTAAGACACGTAAGAAGAAAAAAGCTTCTAACAAGTTGATCGTAAGAAGAAGAGACGGTAGAGCTATTAAGTAAGAATGTTGATTAGGAGGAATAAAAATGGCTAGATCACTTAAAAAAGGCCCATTCGCAGATGCAAGCTTACTGAAAAAAGTAGATGCAATGAATGCTGCAGGAAATAAACAAGTAATTAAGACATGGTCTCGTCGTTCTACAATTTTCCCTTCATTTGTGGGACATACAATTGCAGTACACGACGGAAGAAAACATGTGCCTGTATATGTTACAGAAGATATGGTTGGTCACAAACTTGGTGAGTTCGTAGCAACTAGAACATACAGAGGACATGGAAAAGACGAAAAGAAATCAAAGGTTAGATAATTGAAAGGAGGCTTTATCCATGGCAAAAGGACATAGATCCCAAATTAAACGTGAAAGAAATGCAAATAAAGACACAAGACCTTCTGCAAAGTTATCTTACGCAAGAGTGTCTGTTCAGAAAGCATGTTTCGTACTTGATGCTATCAGAGGTAAAGACGTAGAAACCGCTTTAGGTATCTTAGAATACAATCCAAGATATGCTTCAAGCATTATCAAAAAGTTAGTTAAATCAGCAGTAGCAAATGCTGAAAACAATAACGGTATGAACCCAGAAAATCTCTACATTGCACAGTGTTATGCTAACAAAGGACCCACAATGAAGAGAGTAAAACCAAGAGCACAGGGAAGAGCTTACAGAATCGAAAAGAGAACAAGCCACATCACCGTAGTGCTTGATGAAAGATAGGAGGAGAAAGAATGGGACAGAAAGTTAATCCTCATGGTCTGAGAGTTGGTGTAATCAAAGATTGGGATTCTAAATGGTATGCTGAAGATGCCCAGTTCGCTGATTGCTTAGTAGAAGACTATAACATCAGAAAATTCTTAAAGAAAAAATTATTCGCTGCCGGAATTTCTAAAATCGAAATCGAAAGAGCTTCCGACAGAGTAAAAGTTGTAATCTTTACTGCAAAACCCGGTGTTGTAATCGGTAAGGGTGGTGCAGAAATCGAAGTTACAAAGAAAGAACTTTCTAAATTAACATCTAAGAAAGTTTTAGTAGATATCAAAGAAATCAAGAGACCTGACAAGGATGCTCAGTTAGTAGCAGAAAACATTGCAGCGCAGTTGGAAAATCGTGTTTCCTTCAGACGTGCTATGAAATCTACAATGAGCAGAACAATGAAGTCTGGTGCACTTGGTATCAAGACAAGCGTTTCAGGACGTCTTGGTGGTGCAGATATGGCTCGTACAGAGTTCTATAGCGAAGGTACTATTCCGTTACAGACTTTAAGAGCTGACATTGAATATGGTTTTGCAGAAGCAGATACCACATACGGTAAAGTAGGCGTTAAAGTATGGATCTATAAAGGCGAAGTACTTCCTACAAAATCTAACAAGGAAGGGAGCGATAAATAATGTTAATGCCAAAAAGAGTGAAACGTCGTAAACAGTTCCGCGGTACTATGGCCGGAAAAGCTTTACGAGGTAACACAATATCAAACGGTGAATTCGGTTTAGTTGCAGCAGAACCCTGCTGGATCAAATCTAATCAGATTGAAGCAGCCCGTATTGCGATGACTCGTTATACAAAACGTGGTGGTAAGGTTTTCATTAAAATCTTCCCTGACAAACCAGTAACAGCAAAACCAGCAGAAACACGTATGGGTTCCGGTAAAGGAACTTTGGAATACTGGGTAGCAGTTGTAAAACCAGGACGTGTAATGTTCGAAATCTCAGGAGTTTCTGAAGAAGTTGCCAGAGAAGCATTACGTCTTGCAATGCATAAGCTTCCATGTAAATGTAAGATTGTTTCTAAAGCAGACTTGGAAGGCGGTGTATCAAATGAAAACTAATAAGTATGTAGAAGATTTAAAAGCAAAAACTTCTGCAGAATTAGCGGAAGAGTTAGTAGCTGCTAAAAAAGAACTTTTCAATTTGAGATTCCAGAACGCAACAAATCAGTTAGACAATACAGC
>JAKSSF010000049.1 GCA_024403235.1 Lachnospiraceae bacterium
TTACTATGCTACATAAAATTTTTGAAGGAACGGGAACTTCGCATAAAATTTAACGTTTACAATTTCTTACAGTTTATACCTTTTTCTTTCAAAAAACACCTTTATTTTATGATTTCTTTTCGACAAATACATAAAAAATGTCATCCATGACACTAATCATTCGGAAAAAAGCTATTTTTTTGTTATAAATAATCTTTTTTGCTGTCAAAAAATGGCATAAAATCCCAATATCAACAAAAAGCACCTCATTGATAAGGCCTTATATATCAGATTATCGCTTTTTATAAAAATGGAAATATGCAAAAAAATATATGAAAGGAGAATGCATATGATTAAGAACTTCAATTTTACCTCTACTGACAGAAGAATTCATGAGTTACTTTTAGATATCGGAATGTCTCCCAGACTGCTTGGCTATCGTTATATTGTATCTGCGGTAAAGATGATTCAAGAAGATCCGGATTATTTAGACAATATCACCAAATGGCTCTATGTAGATGTGGCAAAGAACTGTAGCAGTACTCCTTCCAGAGTGGAACGAAATATGAGAAATGCAATCGCCTGTGCCTTTGGACAAGGTGACTACGATACAATCAACTATGTTTTCAAAAATAGCGTCAATCCACTAAAGGGAGTACCCAGTAACAGTCAATTCCTAGCAACCCTATATTATTATATGGAATTACACCCAAAGGCCTCTTAACAGAGGCTTTTGGCTACTTGCTGCAAGGTTTCTTCCGGTAATACCTCATTCATGGCACCGGTACGATATCCTAATAAATCAAGGGTTATATAATCAAACCCCATAGTTTTCAGGGTTGTAGAAATATCTATTCGCTTCTTATTTCCTGCTTCTCCAAAGAACTCATCCAATTGCGCAGAGACCAACTCTATCCTAGCTAGGTTTTCATGGGAACGGACTCTACATCCTATAAATCCTAAAGATGCCAAATATTGTTCTGCCTGCTCTATTCTGGACAATTTTTCATCTGTCAATTTTTCTCCATAGGGAATTCTGGATGCAAGACAAGCAAAGGATGGCTTTTCCCAAGTCGGTAAAGAAAGGATTTTGGACAGCTGTCGAATCTCTTCTTTCGTAAGATTTACCTGTCGCAAAGGGCTTTTGATCTCTAGTTCTTGTAGCGCCACCATTCCCGGTCTGTAATCCTTTAAGTCATCCATATTGGAGCCTTCCACCAAAATTTCTATGTTTTTCTCTTCTGCAGCCTTTAACATGCCTTCAAAGATATGCTTTTTGCAATGGTAGCATCGATCCGGTTGGTTTTCCCGGACTTGTGATAGAGATAACATATCCACGGGAATTACCACCTGCTCTACGCCCAGATTCTCACAAAATGCTTTTGCTTCTGATCCTTCCCAGTTAGGAAAAGAAGGACCTGTGGCAGTAAAGGCAACTACGGAATCTCCCAGTGTCTTTTTAGCCGCATAGAGCAATAATGTAGAATCTACGCCGCCGGAAAAGGCTACTCCTATTTTCCCGTAGGATAACAGGGTATTGCATAATTTTTCGTATTTATCTTGTAAAATCCTGTTATTTTCTATTTGATTCATTTTTTGCTGTTGTTTTCCTTTTTTTCTCTTTTTACACTTGTCCCTCTAATAATTTAGACAGCAAGTCTTTTCTACACCGCCTCAACACTAGACCACTTTTTCCCTTTTAATCGAACTAAGAACAATGTGCCCCTTACACATAATTCAATACACATAGCAAGCCATACGCCCTCTAAGCCCATAGTGCCTGCCAGCAGTGCGGATAAGGGAATTCGCACACACCACATACTAAAGAAATTGATACAACTGGGAATCAAGGTGTCTCCTGCGCCTCGTAAAATACCGGATACTACAATGCTGGCACCATACAAAGGCTCTGCAAAGGCTTCGATCCGAAGCACCTTTGTGCCCAGTGCCCGAATGGCCGGCTCCGGTGTTAAAAAGCCTATCATCCAATGGGCCAGGCCATACATCATACAGCCCGTCACAGTCATAATCAATATTGTCATTAGGGTAATCAACCAACCCAAGCGTCTGGTTAAGTCCTTCCGTTTTGCTCCAATACTCTGTCCTATGATGGTAGTACCTGCGGAAGCCAACCCGTAGCCCGGCATATAGCAAAAGCTTTCTGCCGTAACAGAAAAAGAATGGGCTGCAATAGAAATACTGCCTAAAGGTGCTACAATCTTTGTACTCATTACATAGGCGAAACAAATGATAATCTGTTCCACACCTACAGGTGCCGCAATTTTCCAAGCCCGTAACAATTGTGGCTTTTGAAATTGAAGCGTCTCTCCTTTTCGAAGGGATAACAAAACGGATTTTCGAAGCAAAACATAGAGCATAACTACCATGATAGTTAGTTCCGCTAAGGCGGTTCCCAATGCCGCTCCAAATACCTGCAAACCGGCACCAGGGAGCAAAATAGTCTTACCAAGAACCACCACAGTTCTGGATGGGAAAATCAATAACAGATTATAAAACACATCCAGAAAACACATCAGGATATGCATCATACTGGGAAATTTCATATTTCCGCTGCACTGTAACATTCCCCCTGCCACACTATTCATTTGATGGATGGGAATGGCCAAAGAAAATACCAATAAATATTTGGTAGCATCCTGACAAATCTCCTTTGCCCCACCTAACCAACCTGGCATATACATACTGGCAATTACCCCAAGACAAGCAATTCCTATACTAATGGCCAGTGTCACTAACAGCCCTTGCTTAACTAGGTTTCTGGCTTCTTTTTCTTTTCCTGCACCAATCAACTGTGCAATTTGTACCGTAAAGCCTATGCCAGCAGCATGACAAACGCTTCCCAATAGCCAAGTGGTAGAAGCCACCAAGCCAATAGATGCGGAAGCGTTAGCTCCCATACGGCCTACCATAGCGGCATCAATATATTCCATTACAACAGAAGAAATCTGTGCCAAAATAGCAGGAATACTAAGTTGCACAATCATCATAACCTGTTGCTTGAAAGAAAGTGGTTTTCCCGTTCGAAGGTCCACCAAAAACTGATTTTCCATATTTCTCTAATCCATTTTCATTACTGATACAATTTTGCCATCACATTATACCACGAAATCTGTAGAAAAGATTGCAGTTTTTGCAATTTAGGTGTAAAGTATATGGGTATGCATATGGCATTCATACTGTTATGTATATAAGACATTGATGCTCTATCAATGTTTTTATTGTGTCAACTGTCACATTTTCATTATTACTTATTTGTTATAGTAAACGGAGGAAAAAACAATGAGTGAAAGTACAAACAAAGGCGGATGGCGTGCTAATAAATGGGTTCGCGCCGCAATCCCGGCATTATTACTTCACTGTAGTATCGGTACAGTATATTGCTGGTCAATCTTCAGTCAGGAAATCGCTGACTACATCGGCTTTTCAAAAGGTGCAACAGAATGGGCATTTAGTTTTGCAATCTTCTTCTTAGGTATGTCTGCTGCTTTCCTTGGAAATGTTGTAGAAAAAGATATTCACAAATCTTCTTTAATCGCTGCAATCTGTTTTGCAGCAGGTATGGCTGGTACAGGCTACTTCATCTACTATGGTGGAAGCCACAAAGGAAGTGCCATTGCCTTAATCGGTATTTACATCTGCTACGGTTTCATCATGGGCGTAGGTCTTGGTACCGGTTACCTCTCTCCTGTTAAAACATTGATGCTTTGGTTTGCAGACCGTAAAGGTCTTGCTACCGGTCTTGCAGTTGCAGGCTTTGGTGCTGCAAAAGCAATTGCCAGCCCTATTATGCAGTCTATGTTAGATAACCTTGGAGAAGGTGGTATCTACAAAATGTTCTGGATTTTAGCAGTTGTTTACTTCGTAATGATGTTCGTTGGACATTTATTATTGAAAAAACCTGATAGTTGGCATGAACCTCAGACCAAAGAAAAAGGTCAGAGCATGATGGCAGTTATCAAAAGCAAACCTATTACCAACTATGTAGGTATCTGGTTAATGTTCTACTTGAACATCACTTGTGGTTTAGCATTAATTTCTCAGGAAAAAATGATTGTAAAATGTTTAGGTCTTGCAAGCGTTGTTGGTATTATCTCTACTGTATCTGCTATCTTCAATGCAGGTGGTCGTCTTGGTTTCTCTGCATGGGCTGATACCATGAAAGATAGAAATACCATTTACAAATTGATCTTCATTCTTTCTATTATCTTTACCGGTATCGTAATCGTAACCGGTGGTATTAAGAACGGTGAAGGTAATATGATGCTTACTATCTTAGTATTAGCACTTATCTTTGTAGTAAACGCTGGTTACGGCGGTGGTTTCTCCAATGTACCTACTCTTCTTTCCGATCATTATGGAATGGGTAACATCAGTGCAATCCACGGTTTAACCCTTTCTGCTTGGGGTATTGCGGGTCTTACCGGTAACCAGATGGCAGCTTGGATTGTAAAGACTTTTGGTACAGCAGTAGAAATTCCTCACGCACTTGCAGATGGAACTGTGGAAATGATTACTGTAAATCCTACCGGATATCAGTATGTATTATATGCTACTATCGTACTTTACATTGTTTCCTTACTGTTATGTGTTCTCTTGGTTCGTCCTTCCGGAAAAGCCGCAGAGAAATAAATCTGAGACAATAGGTCGCAAGGTGTACTTATAAAAAAATGCATCGGTATCTACCGATGCATTTTTTATGTGAAAATATTCAAATCATTTAGGGTTATTAATCCTTCTCCCCATATCGTTCGTAGAAATACTCCAGTAAATCAGAAGCATCCAATTGTTTATGACAGATTCGCTCCATAACCTCTGGCGCCGTATAAAGACCACCGTGCTGATAAATATTTTTCTTCAGCCAATTGGTAATTTCCAAAATCCGACCTTCCTTAAGAATTGCTTCCAAATCTCCCAGTTCTTTTTTGGCAGCCTGTAAAAGCATACCACCGTAGATAGAACCAAGTAAATAAGATGGGAAGTATCCAAAACTACCATCTGCCCAATGCATATCCTGTAAAATGCCCTCTCCATCGTTTTCCGGTTCAATACCTAAAATTTCAATGGATTTTTGGTTCCAAAGTGCAGGCAGTTCATTCACAGGAATGTTATCACTGAAAATAGCTTTTTCCATCTCATATCTTAAGATAATATGCAGACAATAGGTTACTTCATCGGCCATTATACGAATATGGCTTGGACGAACATCCAAAATAGCCTGTTCTAAAACCTCCAAAGGAATCTTTTTCAATTCCGGACAAATATCCTGCAGTTTATCATAAATAGGCGTCCAGAAATTGATATTTCTAGCTAAAATATTCTCAAAGAATCTGGACTGACTTTCATGTAATCCCATCAAATCCACAGAAGCAAGCTGTGTATTGAAGTAGTTTTCTCCAATACTCTGATCAAAAATCCCGTGACCACCCTCATGAATAGCAGAAAACATATTGTTTATAATATCATTTTCTACATAAGAGTTGGTAATACGAACATCCCCCTCATTGAGTCGAGCAGCAAAGGGATGAACGCTTTCTCCCATCAAGCCTCGTTCAAAATCAAATCCGATGTATTCCAAAATGAATCTGCATACTTTCTTTTGTGTCTCAACATCTACAGGGAATTGTACCTGGCTTCTATCAAAAGGCTTTCTATTCTGAA
Source organism: Lachnospiraceae bacterium (assembly GCA_024403235.1). GTDB lineage: Bacteria > Bacillota > Clostridia > Lachnospirales > Lachnospiraceae > JAKSSF01. The sequence goes on from JAKSSF010000049.1 coordinate 5,659, forward strand.
TAGTCTTTAACAGTGGTTGCAGCCCCTCTTTGACTTGAACAAATAACCTTTCCACGGTTTCTTTATCAACACCCTTCTCATATTTATCCAAAAGGACATCATATACATCCATGTCCGGATATTGATAATAGCAGTACTTCTTGGTCATCTGGATCATTTTTTCCAAGTGAGGAGCAAAAATAGAAAAATCGTTCTCTGCTTTCGCCTGCTCCCAAACCTTCGTAGAAATGCCTCTTTCTCGTACATATTCCGCATAAAAATCATTGGGAACACGACGATCTTCTTCCATCTTCTTTAATAATCTTTCATAAGATTCCTGCATCGCCAAATCCATGTCCGGACGCTTTGCCAATCTACGGAATAAAGATTCCGCCTCTGCAGAAGTCAAAAATTTCTTTAGTTCCATAGATAACATGGCAACGGTTTCTACTTCCGCTTCTACCCCTTTTTCCGGAACTATGGTGCATAAATCGTAGTTTAATAATTCAATGGCAGTTTCATAACGCGCCTTTTTCTTCAAAAACTCTCTAAATTCCTCAACTACATCCTTTTCTTCCTGTGTAGCAGCACCTTTCGCGCTTACTCCCACTAACAAATGATAGGTGTCGGAATAGGTTTTATTTCTGCCTTCCCGCAATAAATACTGTAAATCTTTTTGCAGAGATACCTCTCCCATAGAATCTACAATATGAGGGTTATATCTGGTTCCCTTTTCTGCCACCAATTCCTGATAAAACTGGTTGAAATCCTTGGAAAGTGCATAACTTCTACCTACAGAATCTGTGGCAGCATCCATACAATCTGCTATAGAAATAATATCAATTAATATTTTATCTTCTATAGGCTCCTCTTGGCTTTTTTCAGGATACCCTCCCTGCTCATTATAAAAACGATGATGGGCACGAATGATATATTTATAGGTATCCAGACAGGTATCCTCTGCCAGGCTATATCCAGAATCCGGATGTCTTCTAATGGCATCAAACTCTTCATCAGTCAGCTTTCTACCATAAATGAAGACAATATCAATCATAGAAAGCTTGCCTACATCATGCACCAAAGCAGCATGATAAATACGATTCAAAATTTTCTTTTTGGAATGCTGTACCTCTTCTACTGTCTTAGTTCCACATACTCCCACAAATAATTCCGTTTTTTCCTCTAACAGATGTTTACAAATGGATCTGGAGAATTTTGCCACCATATTGGAATGAATGTATGTTGGGGGATGTAATGCAGCAAAACTGTCTAAGCACATTTCCTCAAAGGTAAATTCATCGGAAACTTCGATGAATAAATCCAAAAACAGCATGTAATAATTCAAAAAATTGGATACTGCATTGGAGTTTTCAAAATGATGGGCATAACTCAACACATTTCGATAAATCTGTAACAATACCCCTTCTTCTTCCTCTGTCAAATACACATCCTGAAGAATTGCCAACAGTTCTGTAGGAACCAGTAAATTCATGGAAATAGAACTGGCGGAATAGGAAAATGGATTTCTACTGGAATAAATAGAAAGCAGTTCCTTTTTGTATTCTTCCATGGTCATTTTCTGCATGAGATAACGGTTTCTTGCTATAATTAGGCGCAATTCCCCTTCTAATATCAGATTTTTATAATAAACCGGCTCCTCATACCACTTTTTTCGTAATATTTCCGAATATTCATAACATAACTGAAGCTGTTCCTTCGATAATGCTCTACGATTATTGACCTCTGTAAGGGTTCCATAATACTCTAATAAACGCTCTTCATTATATTTCCAATCATAGTCCGGCAGCAACTCCTTGTAAAAGTCATCCTGCATAATCTGGTATGCATTTCCATACTGCTCTAAGGCTCTGCGATTTGCCTCCTTACTCTCCGGTACGGTCTCAAAAATGGCTGCCATATAGCGGTAGTTAATCATGACAAGTTCGCGGCTTTCCATGTTTTCAATGCCCGCAAAATTGTCATGTTCTATCATCTTTTGGAACATGCTATAAGCCACATCAGCCTTATCTAAATAACGCGTATTAGCCCCTTTAAAATTCTTAATACGAGCCTGGCTACTGGATAAAGAATAATAGGTTTCAATCTGAGCATCCAATTGGTTAATCAAGTAGTCCAAATCTGCCTTTTTCTGGGCATCCAGAAACATACGATCTACCAACTGACTGGTCATAGCCAAGTCCAGATTTTCTACAGAATAAGCATCTATCAGCATTTCCTTAAACTGATTTAAAGCGTCTACCTGTTCTTCCGTCAAAAGTCCGTCGGAATGAAATACAGGCATAATCACTTCGTCCAAAATGCGTTTATTTTCTTGAGAAATCTCTCTAATTTGAGCAAAATTATCCCGCAAAACATCTGCATAATCATTTTCGCTCTGCAACTTGGAAACATCTATAGAAGACAAGCGACGAATGTTTTCTGTATTGGCCACATATGCTTTTATACTTTTTAATAAGTCTGTTTTTTGTTCCATGTATTCCTCTTAAATTTGTAATACGGTTCAAATAAATCTTGTTTAAACATTTAAACGCACAGAGTTATCATATAACCGTATATGTCAATCGTCAAGTATGAGTTGGCATTTCTGCCTTCTCTTTAACAGCATTACAGTAATAACGCATCAAAAAAATTCGACGAATTAGAACTTTCCTGCTTCAACCCTATCAAAAAGGCTTTCGCCTCTGCATACATCTCCCCCATATCTTCCAGCATTTCATCGATTTTTTCTATTTCTAACAGGCCATAGTCTTGATATAATTTGAAATACTCTACTTTATCTCCAAAGCTGTCTTTCAAAACCTTCCAAGCAAGCTCTGTCTGGGAGCCTTTTCCCCGTTCTCGTAAATACGCTACAAACTGCCCTTGATACTCTACTTTCAGATTCTCTGAGGCATGTAATCGAAGGAAACACAGATAACACTTTCGCATAATGGTTTCTTCTACATAATCCATACCATCTGATAATAATTCTCCATCTACAGAACCAATTCCATCGTAAGAAATATCCTCTTCCCCACAAAGCACTCTGTCTGCGCTGCCTTCATCATCTTTGCTATTTAGAAATTGCAGTAAACTTTTATCCCAGTTTTCAAACCAAGGCATTTTCCCCAATTCTGGATCCTGGAACAAATATGGTGCTGACAGACGATAGGTAGCAGCCCCTAGAAGCAGCGCTTTATCATCCACCTCTTCATACCCAAGACAAATGCGTTCCATACTGTTACAGCCCTCGAAAACGCCTCTTTCAAAAGAAATATTTTTCTCATCCTGCCATTTTTCTTCCGGGAACTGCCGTATAGCAAAATGGGACAAATGGGTACACTGTGCAAAGCACCAATCCTCTAATACTTTTACGGTACCGGGTAAGGATACTTCCTTTAGATTTTTTAATCCCATAAAAGCTTTTTTGCCTATGCTATCAATCAGGTAGCTCTTTCCCGCATATTCCACAGTATCGGGAATATACACTCTGGAGCCGTCTCCTTTGGCTTCTGTAATTTTCGCATACTGGGTGTCTTTATTTGGATCTAATTTATAAGTAAATGTATTGATTTTTACAGTAAACATAGGGCTTTTCTCATTTTTTCCTTCTTGGGGATTTTTCTTCTTATAATACCAATTTCTCGATATCTTCTTTCAAGGCGTCTTTTCTATCTGTAACCATTAAAAGTGCATTGAATTTTGCATAATCTGCCGATCCGAAGGTAGAAATAAATCTGGCACTGGTATTTCCAACGGTCAGCTCTGTTACCAAAACCAACATCTCATTGCTTTCACTGCCAAAGGCTTTTTCTGTGAAAACAAATAAGTGATGTAAGCGATTGGATACCACATTAGTAGCTTCCTTTAAGGCTTTTACCTTATCATTGTAGTAAGTTCCCAATTTTTCGCTGTTTTTGTTTGTATCTGTTATATCTTCTGCGGAATTTTTCTCCCCTAAAGCTACCAACATCTCCTCTAACAGCATCTGAATGCCTCGGTGTCTCTTCTTTTCCTGTGGGGTTAAAGAACCGGCAGCGCTTTTGGTGGCAAGAATGGTTTTTCTTGCTTCGATCTGGGTTCTAAGGCCTGTTTCAATATCCTCAGAATCCTTTACCTTTTTTAAGGCCGGCAAGATTTCTTTCAAAGCATCTGCCTGCTCCAAAATATGCTTCATCTCATCGTTAATGGTATTTAACAAAATACCCATCAACGACAATCTTTCATCCAAGCCTGCTTTGCCGGCTTTTTCCAGCATGCTGTCTCCTATTTTTCCATTTAATAAATCGTCCGTCCTATAATCCTGTTTATATTTATTGTAAAGATCATAGTAGGCTGCAAATTCCCGTACAATGGTATCATTGGACAGGTATTGAGATATTAAATTTTCATTTACCTTCAGTTTATCCTCTTCGTATAAGGTAATAATATCGGATAAATCCTCCCAGCCTCTGGCCGTCACATAACTTCTACCTTCAGGTGTGGTTTCCATATGGTAAAAATACTCTTTTTTCACATCTAAGAAATTCAAAATGGCACCGTGAAGTCCCTTTTCTATCGCATAGGCTTTCCATGCCGGGTAATCTGCCTCTACAGAAAGCACCTTTAAACGATCCATAGTTACCACATCAAATTCTCGCACAGAGCGGTTATATTCCGGTGGATTTCCTGCTGTCACAATGACCCATCCTTCCGGCACCTGATGTCTGCCAAAGACCTTATATTGGAGAAACTGCAGCATAGAAGGGGCTAAGGTTTCGGATACGCAATTAATTTCATCCAAAAATAAGACACCTTCTTTCACACCACTTTCTTCCATGGTTTCATAAATAGAAGAAATAATCTCACTCATGGTATATTCCGACACAGATACGGTCTTTCCACCATATTCCTTTTCCTTGATAAAAGGAAGGCCTAGTGCAGACTGCCTGGTATGGTGAGTCATAGAATAGCTTACCAAAGCAATCCCCAGTTCTCCTGCAATCTGCTCCATAATGGCGGTTTTACCAATACCGGGGGCACCCAATAAAAAGATTGGTCGCTGTCTAACCACTGGAATTTTGTAATCTCCATACTCATCCTTTTTCAAGTAAATCCTGATTGAATTTTTGATATATTCTTTTGCTTCTGAAATATTCATATTGTTACGTTGCTCCTTTATACATAGTTTAATTACAATTTTATTTTAATAGTTCCTCTTCCAGAATTACCTGCATAGCCCATACCGGCACAGGCTGTCTGTTTTTATCTTCTCCCAGGAAAGCAAATATTGTATCAAAGGAAGGCATCTTTTCCGGATATACCCCATAGCCGTCTGTTAAATAAATAAGTCCTTTGAGATTCTCAAAGGCTCCACTTTCCTTTAAGCCTTCTGTGTAAGCAAATACAGGGCGAAAATCCGTGGCCCCACAGCCATTTAGCTTTCCATCTTTCATAAATGCTTTCAAATCTTCTTCACAGGTGATTATTGTATCCTCCTGGATAGTTGCGTCACACTGGATGATATGAATGTTCACCTTTTGAAAGAATGTATCTGTGCTACGAAGAATGTCAAAGGTCTTTTGCAAAAAAGCTTTTACCACTGCACCACTACAGGAAGCGGAGGTATCTATAGCGATCACAAACTCCTTCACCTTTTTTACCTCTGCATATTCTAATGGTTCTATGAGTGGCAGATTTCCGTAGGTCTGTAATCCATAGGTATAATAGATGGTATCAAACTCATCCGGATTGACCATAATCTCTTCTCCCATGACTGCAAACTTTCGTAAAATCTCGCCATAGTTGTAACGACGTTTTGTGGCTTCCTCCAGGTTTTCTGCAATACTTTCTCCGCCGGCTTTATTTTTGGAGAAGGAGTTTAACTCTGCCTTCACCCTTTCCGCAATCTTTGTCCAATCCTCTTCCGTAATCATAATTTCCGGTTCTTCTTTTTGATTGGCATTTCGTGGAAAATGTCTATCAATAGCAAACAGCCTTTTGTATTCTGCCTTTGCCACACTGGAGACTCCAGCAACTATAAATTCACGATATAACTTTTCTGCAGTAATGTCCGGTACCCATTTCCTAATTTTGGCAATTCTGGCCAGCTGCTCTTCGTCAATGGTCATAGCACTTTCTGCAAATCCCATTTGTAAAATGATATATTCTACTGCTATATCGCAGGCCATATTCCAATACTCTTCGTTGGTTTTGTCCTTTCGAAAACTATGCAAAAACACACCATGAAACAGTACATGTAAATACAATCTAACAGCAATACCGGGCTCGTCCAGATAGTCCTTTAAAAGCCGTAATGGATTATAATACAAGTATTCTCCATCTGCCATATAGCCATCCAAGCCGAGCCTTGGTTCCAGCTTCAGTTTTGCAAGAGCATTATCAAAAAAACGAAAACGGACCGTAATGGTATCTCTTGCAAGGCGCATAATTTTCCCTGCATATTCTACCATAGCGGCCTGTCTCTCATTGGCTTCTTTTTTCAGTTGTTCTATCGATGTTTCTACCAATGGCATGACTGACTTCCTTTTTCCTATCTATTATTTCAACATTTTTTCTTTCTTAGTAAGTAATGCGATGCTTTCGCAATGGCACGAAAAAACGCTGCGGGTTCCTATATATATGCGGTTTTCCCAGCCACTTTTTGACTTCAATATTTTGCTCATCTTGAAACAACTTTCAAAATCTTGAAATTGCAATAAAACGGCTATTTTTCGTACACGGGAACATATCCTTGATACGAAAATAGCCTGTTTCTTCTTATTTTAGTCTAACATAGAATGTAGATTTGCCAGTGCCTTCCCTGCGAAGTTCTCCTTCTGCAACAAGCTTACGAAGTGAACCTTCAATCGAACTTACGCTAAGAGCCGGGCATAATT
>JAKSSF010000005.1 GCA_024403235.1 Lachnospiraceae bacterium
TATTACTAGAAACAAAATATACATACAACCAATTTGATTAGGAGGAGATGATAGATTGTATTTTGTTGATTTGAAATATGTAGAAGATAATAAGGAAAATAATAGTACTAATTATTTGGAATTTACTAAAGAACCATTTGATGTTCTAAAAGCCTGGAAAGAGGATTCTATATACATATATGGTGGAATGTTTGATGAATTAGGATTCAATAAATTGTTCCGTTCAGTAGTGTCCAATTTTGATTTTTATGATAATACAAAAGTCACTAAGGATGATTGGGACAAATTGTATGAGAAATCACGTTCAATGGATTCAAAAGTAATAGCAGCATTTGATGAATTAAAAATATGGGTAGATAGATGCTTTGAAAAATGTGACAGTTTTATGATTTTAGAAGTGTAAAGTTAAATATATCTTGACATAAATTTTGTAGATTTGTATATTATATGTAGTGGTAGCGCTGTGGAAACTCGAGATGCCCACAGCCCAGGGAGTTCATGCGTGAACTCTCTTTTTTCATTTTATGGAGGATTAATGTCAAAGGTATTTTTTACATATGAGCAGCAACTCGATAAGCTTGAGAAGGATAAAGGGTTAATAATAGTAGATAGGTCTTATGCAGAATCTATGCTTAAGGCTATTAGCTATTATTCTTTGATTGGAGGATATAAACATCCATTCAAACATTTAGCGTCAGGAAACTATCAGCGTGGTGTAACATTTGAAGAGATTGTTGCATTGTATTATTTTGATGAGAAGATTAGATCAATTTTCCTGGAGTATATACTACATGTAGAACGGCAAATTAAATCATTATTGTCATATCATTTCTGTGAGAAGTATGGTGAAGTGCAGACAGAGTATTTAAATCCAGCGAATTATAATCTGAATAAGAAAAATCAGAGCGATATAAATAGAATGATAAATTGCCTGGCTAAGGCGATATCTTTACCAAGTAAGTATGGATATATTGTCCATCATGTAAATAAGTATGGTAATGTTCCATTGTGGGTTGCCATGAATGCTATTACGTTTGGAAATCTTTCAAAAATGTATCAGTATTGTACTTCTGATATAAGAACCAAAGTAAGTCAGAACTATGCTAGAGTATCTGAGTTTGAGTTACACCAGTTCATTCGAGTACTTGCTGCATGCAGAAATACCTGCGCACACGGGGAAAGATTATTTACATTTCGTATTAAGGAATCAGGACCAGATACAGTTCTTCATAAGAAAATGAAAATTCCTGTAAAGAAGGGCGCGTACACACTTGGTAAGCAAGATTTGTTCGCAGTTGTTATTGCGTTAAGATATCTTATTACTGATGAAGAGTTTAAGGTGTTCAAACGTGAACTTAAAGCTGCAATCGGAGTTGTTTTGAATAAATGTCCACATATATCAGAACAGCAGCTGTATGGCTATATGGGATTTCCAAGTGATTGGGATAAAATAACGAGATATAAAAAATAGTATTCGCATTTACCATTTATCTTTGCTATAATCTTCTTGGCAACAATTTGACAACAGAAAATCAGTAAGCCAAAATAATCTGTGTAACAGAGATAAAATAAAGGCAATTCCAACATGAAACCTAAACAGAAATGCTTAGTAACAAAATATGAATTGCCGAGATGGAATAAAATAATACAAAGACCTTGAAACGCGTCACTCGCTCTTCAAGGCCTTTTTTTATTTATAAGGGTATTTATGGCAGATAAGATATTGAGTATATTTATAGATGAAAGCGGTGATTTTGGACCATATGAAAAGCATAATCCATATTATCTGGTGGCTATGGTAGCACATAATCAAAGTGTAGATATTTCTGAAGAAATTAATAAAACTCTAATTTATATCCTGCACCTGGAGAATATCAGACATTTTGTTATGATGATGTCATAGGTACAGGGCAGGATACCTAAAAATATGTAGATTTGAGTCATTTTCTCTTTGAAATATGCAAGAAGATTGATCAAGCGGATATTGTTGATGTCTTAGTTACCATCAATGGAAAAAAACAGACGGTATTTTGGGGACAGAATGTGGAAATTAAGACTGCCGAAAAACCGGATCCACCTACAAAGGGAGTAGGATTGAAGTTTGATTTTGGATTGGATAATGGTTTAACTCGATTTTAATTCGTTTTTAACTCGACGACTGAATTAAAACGAATTATAATTGAGTTAAATAAGAATTAAGTAATAATCATGCGAACAATTCCAATGAAGGAAGATCTCATAGTAGGAAAATAAATATGTACTATTTTTTGGATGTAGATGGTGTGTTAAATAAGGAAGCAGACTGGGATAAACCCTTTACAGTAAACCCGGATTGTCTTTCCTGCTTTCGTAAATTATTATCCTATGACAAACATCCATTCATAGTGCTTTCTTCGACCTGGAGAGCAAATTTGGATATCATTTCATCCTATATTACAGTGGAGGATGTTACACCGAATACAGGAGGAAGAAAAACAAGACAAGAGGAAATAGAATATTATATTCGCAGAAATAATATACAAAATTATCTCATATTAGATGATGATGAATCCTTATTTCCGGAGAAAGAAAAGATAGATATCTTTTTTACGGATTATAAAAAAGGATTAACGGATTCGGATGTCAAACAAATTGTGAAGAAGTATCTATGATATTTTATAGGTTTATTGTGTATAAGCCCCTGACTATTCTTAATAAAGTAAGTTAGGGGCGCTTTTTTATTTCCCCTTTTTCGAAGCTCCCAAGTATGGTATAGTGATAACACTAATAATTTACTTTATGGAGGGTATTTCAATGGGTTTAGACAGACGTCCTGACGATATGGTCAGAATTACTACACCGGAGTTGGCACAGGCTTTTATCGATGAGCAGATCAAAGACATTCGGGAGCAGGTGGGAGACAAGAAGGTTCTTCTCGCACTTTCCGGTGGTGTTGATTCTTCCGTAGTTGCTGCGCTACTGATTAAAGCAATAGGACAGCAACTGGTATGTGTACATGTGAATCATGGTTTGCTTCGTAAAGGGGAACCGGAACAGGTTATCGAAGTATTCCGCAATCAGATGAATGCAAACTTAATTTATGTGGATGCCACAGACCGTTTCCTGGATAAACTTGCAGGGGTATCTGATCCGGAGCAGAAGAGACATATTATTGGTGGGGAATTTATCGAAGTATTTGCAGAAGAAGCGCGTAAGCAGAATGGTATTGAGTTTTTGGCACAGGGTACAATTTGGCCCGATATCTTAGAGTCTGAAAACGGAATCAAAGCCCATCATAATGCAGGCGGGCTTCCGGAAGACATGGATTTCGAACTGGTTGAACCGGTGAAGCTTTTGTTCAAAGATGAAGTTCGTGTGGTAGGGGAAGCCCTTGGACTTCCTCATGGTATGGTGTATCGTCAGCCATTCCCAGGTCCGGGGCTTGGAGTTCGTTGTCCGGGTGCCATTACAAGAGATCGTTTGGAAGCGGTGCGTGAGTCTGATGCCATTCTTCGCGAGGAATTTGAGAAGAACGGTCTTGCCGGAAAAGTATGGCAGTACTTTACTGTTGTTCCGGATTTTAAATCTACAGGTATCAAGAATGATAAGAGAGCCTTCGAGTGGTGCTGTATCGTTCGTGCAATCAATACAACAGATGTTATGACAGCAACGGTTGAGAATATTCCGTATGCGTTGATGTGCCATATTACGGATCGTATTACTCATGAAGTTCCTGGTATCAATCGTGTACTGTATGACTTTACACCGAAACCTACCGGTACCGTGGAATTTGAGTAACACAAAACCAATAGAAACAGCGAAATGGATAGAAGAAACAAATAATGCAAGAAGCCGTCATCCTAGAAAATACAATGGATTACGGCTTTCCTTTTTTGAAATCCGACTATTGCTTTTCATAATGTTTTTCATAGATTTTGGTTTATCTTGACAAACTTTGCTTACTAGAGTAATCTAAATGTAGTTAGACAAAACTAACCAGATTATTAGGAGAAAAAAATGATAAATATTATAATTATTGCAATATTGATTGTATCAGTGGGATCTGCATGCTTTTATATTTGGAAAGAAAAAAAGAAAGGGAGAGCCTGTATGGGATGTCCCGCTTCCGGCTGTTCATCTTGCCATTGCAAGGAAAAATAAAAATTGGTGAGATAGTTCCTTTTGTGGTAAAATAAGGGAAATTTACAAGAACCTAGAAGAAAGCCGGAACTGAACCAAAAAACTTATTTATGAATCGTCGTCAAAAAAAGAAACAACAAAAACAAATTGCATATCAAAAGCAGAAACCGGTAAAGTCGGCTCCTATAGAGGAAATGCCGAAGGCGAGTAAACCACAGCCGAAAGCGGTTAAATCACAGCCGACTGTGGCCAAGCCGCAACCAGCTACGGCTAAGCCACAGTCACAGCAGCAAACGATGGCTAAGACAAAGTCTACTTCCGTTTCCGCAAGCAACAAGAAAAACTACAATACCATTTCCCCTTGGGAATTGGTATTTTTTCCATTGACCATTCTCTATATGGAAATGGTCTTGTCTTTTTCCGCCAAAGGGAATTTTCTGTCCCATTATGGCATTTATATTATGCTTTTTTCTATAGGAATGGGTGGAATATTTCTGTCTATTAGTCATGTATTTTCCAAGCAAAAGCATCAAAAAATAGTGCAGGGTGTTCTTTTGGGAGTACTTTCTGCATTTTATTTTTTCATGTATTTTCTATATTGTATTTTCCAGGTGTTTTATGATTTTAATACCCTTACAGCGGGAGCAAAAGGGGCTATATTGGATTTCGGCGGAGACGGATTTTATCTACTTTTTTCTTTTCAGGGGATCTCTCACTTGATTTTATTTTTCCTTCCCCTAGGTCTTTGGTTTTTTTTAGAGAAAAAAGGGAAAACGGCTTGGAAAAAGAGTACCTTTTCCTGGCGTAGAACAGGTCTTGCCGGTGGAATCATATATATCTTGGCCTTTTTGCTTATTTTAGGAAATAAAAACGATAGGGGATTTTTGTCTTCTGCCTACAATTATCAAACTGCGGTTGCAGATTTTGGATTGATAACCGGTGTGGGACTGGATATAAAAACTGCAGTTTTTGCAAAGTCTGAGCCTGTTACCTTTGAGATAGAAGCAGAACCGGATTTGGTAGTAGGGGAAGAACAAAAAGAAGAGATATCGGCTTTGGAGACACAGGTTTCTGAAGATATTTCAGAAGACTTAGTAGATGCAGAAACTACCGAAGAACCAATGTTACAGGATACCAATCAATTCCCTATGTATTTCGAAGCAGAAAAAAATCAAATGGAGTTTGATTGGGCTGCTCTTTCCCAAAAAGGCGGGGGAGATTTTACTGCCTTGGATCAATATGTGCAGTCCCAGGAAGCCTCTTGCAAGAATTCCATGACTGGGTTATTCAAAGGGAAAAATCTAATTTTTCTAACAGCAGAGGCCTTTAGCGCAGAAGTAATTGATGAAAATAGAACGCCTACTTTATATCGTATGGCTACCAAAGGAATTCAATTCACAGATTATTATCAACCCAGCTCTGCCGGCACTACCGGAGGAGAATACGCCAATCTTTTCGGTATGCTTCCCGGGTTAGGAGGTAAATCCATCAGAGAAACAGAAACCCACAACAACTGGATTACCATGGCTTCTCGCTTGACGGAAGAGGGCTATTATGGGAAAGCCTATCATAATAATAGTTATACCTTTTATGACAGACACAAAACCCATATTAACTTAGGCTATTCAGATGGTTATATGGGGAATGGAAATGGGTTGGAATCGGTATTAAGTCCTGTTTGGCCACAAAGTGACTTGGAAATGTTGGAAGGAACTTTTCCTACATATGTAGAGAAACAGCCTTTTAACATCTATTACATGACCGTCAGTGGTCACAGCCTATATACCTATGAGAAAAATGCTATGGCCAGAAAAAACTGGGATGTGGTAAAGGACTTGCCCTATTCAGATCCTATCAAGGTGTATCTGGGAGCACAGCAGGAATTGGAAAATGCCATGGCCTATTTGCTGGAAACCTTGGAAAAAGAAGGAATAGCGGATGATACGGTAGTAGTAATCAGCACAGATCACTTCCCTTATGGCTTGGATCAGGATAATGAAGAAAGTAAAAATCTTTCGGAATTATATGGCTATCCTATTACCAATGACTGGGAAAGAGATCATAATCGACTGATTTTATGGAGCGGCTGTTTGGAAGAAAAAGAGCCAATCGTAGTAGACACTCCTACCACCAGCATGGATATTTTACCAACCCTTTGTAATTTATTTGGGGTAGAATTTGATTCCAGACTTTTGCCCGGAAGAGATGTTTTTTCCGATAGATTACCGGTAGCCTTTACCTTAGGCTATGCTTGGAAAACAGAACTAGGCACCTATATGCCTGGGAAAGGCTTTCAGAAAAAAACAGAGGATACGGTGATACCGGAAGGCTATGAAAAAGGAATTCATAATCTTGTAAAAAATAAAATTGCATACACCAAAGGGGTACTGCAACAGGATTATTTTAGATATTTATTTGAAAATTAAAAAATTTTTGCAATAAAATCCTTTTCTATTGCATTAATAGATTAGAAAGGACAGAAACAATGCTATATTTCGTATCTACTCTGCAGGGAACCTATCATAGGGATGCAAAACTGGATATGCTGTTAGGAAGAATGGCGCAGCATGACACCGGTGCTTTGGAGGCTTTTTACAAAGACACCAAAGGAGCAGTGTTTGCCTATGCCCTTTCTATCCTAAAAAATCCTTATGAGGCTGAGGATGTAATGCAGGAAACCTATTTAAGTATTTACTCCGCAGCCGGTAAGTATCATTCTACCGGTAAACCTATGGCCTGGGTGATTACCATTACCAAAAATCACTGCTTACAGCGTATCAGAGAACAAAGCCGTTTTGACCCAAGGCCTTGGGAAGAACTGGATTTATATCTGGAAAATAAGGAAACCCTATCGGTAGAAAATAAAGAAGTTATTTCTTATTGCTTAAAGCAGTTAAAGGAAGAAGAACAGCAGATTTTACTGTTACATACCATATCCGGTATGAAACATCGGGAAATTGCAGCCCTAATGGGTCTTGCTCTACCCACAGTCCTTTCGAAATACAATCGTGCACTGAAGAAATTGAAAGAAAAACTAAGGGATGATTCGGTAAAGTAGGAAGGAGACAGGCATGAAAAACATAGAAAATCAAATTCGGGAAGCCTTTGAAAAACTGGCACCCAATCAGTTTGAAGCACTCCTTTCCAAAAGTAAAACAGAGAAAGGGAAGGAGATTGTTATGGTAGAAAATAAAAGACAAAAAAATACATTGGTAACCGGTATAATGGCACTGGCAGCAGCCTTAGTACTATTTGTAGGAGGAGCCTTTGGCACCAATTTGTATCGTATGAATTATAGGGTAGCGACCCAGGTATCCTTAGATGTAAATCCCAGTATTGCCATTCATATGAATCAAAAAGAGAAGGTTTTGGAAGTAGTACCCTTAAATGAGGACGGGAAAAAAGTCATCGGTACCATGGATTTTAAGGGCAGTAGTCTGGAGGTAACAGTCAATGCCTTATTAGGTTCCATGCTTCGCAGCGGTTACCTGAACGAGATTGCTAATTCTATTTTGGTTAGCGTAGAAGGACAGGATACGGCAACCAACCAGACCGTACAGCAGCATATTACAAAGGTATTGGAAGAGGTGTTGCAGCAGGAAGCTTTTGCGGGGTCTATTTTAAGCCAAACCCTGCAGCCGGACGAATCTCTGCAGTCCCTGGCATCGTCTCATCAGATGTCTGTAGGAAAAGCCAAAATGGTGCAGGAAATGGTAGCCGGTACGGACAAATATACCTTTGAGGATTTGTCTGATTTGTCCATTCATGAATTAAACTTAATGCAGCAAACTGCAGCCACTCCTTTGGAAAAATTACAATCCAGTGGAACCGCCAGCGAAAAAGCCTACATTGGAGAAGACGCAGCCAAAGAGATTGTTTTGCAGAATTTGTCTTTGACAGAGGAACAAATCAGTGGCTATCATATTGAATATGATTGGGAAAAAGGTACCTTTGTCTATGAAATGGAATTTTTTGCACAAGGGGTAGAGTATGAACTGGATATCAATGCCGCTACGGGAGAAATTCTGAAACTGGAAAAAGAAGGAAAATTGGTTGAGAAACAGCCGGAAGGAAATCCTGTACAGCAGTCACCGGGCTTTTTACCGGCAGAAAAAACACAGCCGGATAACATTTCTCAGTCTACTGCTGTGTCCGATACGGTTATAGGAGAAGACAGCGCTAGAACCATTGCACTGCAGCACGCAGGTCTGACAGAAAATGCAGTTCGGAAATTCAAGTGTCAATTAGACAGGGAACATGGTAGAATGGTGTATGAGATAGAATTCGAGGCAGCAGGCTATGAATATGATTATGAAATAGAGGCGAAGGACGGATTTATCCTAAAAGCAGAAAAAGAATTGGATTAAAGAAATCAGGTAAGATATGACCCATAAAATCAGCTTTCGCGATCTGACCTTATCGGATCGCGATTGTTTTGTAAAAAAAGAAAAACAACTGTATATCGAAAGTCCCAGTATGGGCTTTGCCACCAATTGGCTTTGGAAAGATACCTATAAAGCAAAAATTGCCTGGATGGAGGATTGTCTTTTGCTTGCCTATGAAGTAAATGGCGAGACCTGGTATGCCTATCCCTTACATCAGGAAAAAGCGGTTCGTGTGCTGGGCGTGAAATGCTTACAGAAAATCTGTTATCAGGAAGGAAGGCCCTTATGTTTTTGGGGGATTACAACAACACAACGAAAGGAACTGGAGGAAGCCTTTCCGGGTTGCTTTGAGATAGAACCCAACAGAGATATTTTCGACTATGTGTATTCCAGGGAGAAGCTGGCAACCCTAACTGGGAAAAAATTGTCTTCCAAAAGAAATCACATTCACCGTTTTGAAGAGGGCGGTGCCTGGACCTATGAGGCATTGCAAAGAGAAAATTTAGAAGAATGCTGGGAACTGGAACTGGAATGGTTAAAGCGGCAGGAGGAGCTAAATGGAGAATTTGAAGAGGCTCTTCGGAAAGAAAATCAGTCTGAACTGGAAGCAGAAAAGAAGGCTTTGCAAAGAGCGTTGGTGCATTTTGAGAAATTAAAATTTTTTGGCGGATTAATCCGAAGAGAAGGGAAGGTAGTGGCCTTTACCATTGGAGAACGGCTGAATGCAGATACCCTTTTGGTACATTTTGAAAAAGCCAATTCCCAAATTCAGGGTGCCTATCAAATCATCAATCAGCAATTTGTTCTCCACCACCCGGAATTTACCTGGGTAAACAGGGAAGAGGATACGGGAGATATGGGGCTTCGAAAAGCCAAACTGTCCTATTATCCGGAGCAGTTGCTGGTAAAACACATTGTAAAAGAAAGTCCCTTTGTGTATGCCACCAAACAAGATAGAGAGACCATTACCGAGTTATGGAAATCCTGCTTTGGAGATTCCCAAAAGTATATTGATTTTTACTGGGAAAATAAGTGGCAGGAAAACAATATGCTTTGTCTGTGGCAGGATGGAAACATTGTTTCTATGACCAGTATTTTTCCTACTGTATATAAAAACTATAATGGCAGAGAAGAAAAACGGGTGTTATATTTATATGCTGTGGCGACAAATCCTCTATATAGAGGAATGGGTTATGCAGGACAGTTGATCACTCATATCCTGAAAAACACAGGAAAGCCTTTGATGTTATGTGCAGCCACAGAAGAATTGGAAGGATTTTATCAGAATCTTGGTTTTCAAAAAGCTTTTCAAAAGGAAGAATGGACCTATCAGTTACAGGATATACCGACTGAGCCGATAGAAGGAGAAGGCTACATCTTCCATACTCAGGTCACACCGGAATTGACACAAAGATTTTTAAAAAGCAGAGAAATTTGTTGGGAAGAGAAACCCTATATTTCCTGGGACGAAGCCCACTGTGGATATGCTTTGGAAGAATGTCTTTTTACAGGCGGCAAGGTGTTGGAGACCCCATATGGTTTTTTGATGTACCATATTCTAGAAGAGATAGAAGTAGTAGAATGTAATATTTTAAACGAATTCCGGGAAAAGGTATTTGTATTTCTTTGTCAACAGGAAGGAAAAAACAGACTGCATTATGCCAATAAAGGTGGCATGCTTTTGTGTCCCTCCGGTAAGGAACAAGATATGCAGGAACTGGGCTATCTGTCTCTCACTTTAGGATAAAATCTTTAGAAAAAATTCAAAAAAAGTTAAGGGTTGTTTAGCAATCCTTTCTTGAATAGAAATGGGAAAAAAGTTATAGTATAGGAAGTAAGTATTTCACATATAAATGATACGAAAGGATGAGGAACGATTTATGTTTGGACCAGTTGTATTTTTGATTTTATTGATTATTATTTTTGCTGTAGCAATTCGTTGTATTTGCATTGTACCCCAGGCAAATCAATGGGTAGTAGAACTTTTAGGACAGTATCATGCAAGCTGGGATGCAGGATTACATTTTAAAATTCCGATTATCGCAAGAGTTGCGAAAAAGGTATCTTTGAAGGAACAGGTGGCAGACTTTGAACCACAGCCTGTTATTACCAAGGATAATGTTACCATGATGGTTGACTCCGTTGTATTTTTTGAAATTTTTGATGCAAAATTGTTTACCTACGGCGTAGAAAGACCGATTGCAGCCATTGAAAACTTATCTGCAACAACTCTTCGTAACATTATTGGTAGCATGACTTTGGATGAAACCCTTACTTCCAGAGACAGTATCAACGGACAGATTACGGAGATTTTGGATACCGCAACAGATAAGTGGGGCATTAAGGTTAGCCGTGTGGAAGTAAAAAATATCCAGCCTCCTAAGAGTATTCAGGAATCTATGGAAAAACAGATGAAAGCTGAGCGTGAAAAGCGTGAAGCCATTCTGACTGCAGAAGGTAAAAAGCAGTCTGCCATTACTTTGGCAGAAGGTGAAAAAGAGGCAGCTATTTTACGAGCAGATGCCATTAAAGAGCAGCGTATCCGTGAAGCTGCCGGTGAAGCAGAAGCCTTACTGACCATTCAAAAGGCTAGAGCAGAAGGTATTCGATTAATCAATGAAGCAGTACCTAGTAAAGAATATCTACAGTTAGAGCAATATAAGGCAGCTATCGAAATGGCAAACGGCAATGCTACCAAGTTAATTGTGCCCAGTGAGATTGCTTCTCTTTCCGGAACCGTAGCGGCATTGGCAGAAACTGTAAAACAATAATACCGAAGAAAGGGAACCGGTAAGCATGGAAATCCTAAGTGTATTTGCGGCAATTTGCTTTTATGGATTTATTTTTTCTGTGATC
Source organism: Lachnospiraceae bacterium (assembly GCA_024403235.1). GTDB lineage: Bacteria > Bacillota > Clostridia > Lachnospirales > Lachnospiraceae > JAKSSF01. Next base: position 11,361 of record JAKSSF010000005.1, read on the forward strand.
ATCCGTAGTAATGCGAAAAAGAACAAAGCAAAAACCATTCGAAAGACCGTGGAAAAGACAAGAATACCTACACCTTCCTCCAGACAGACAGGGGGCCGTGCTTCTGTAAAACCTGCACAGACAAAAAGTGCAAGAAGACAGGCGGCGGAAGAAGAATTTCAACGGGAGATGCGTCCAAAACTTTCTCAGATTAGTTTGGATTTAGAAGATCGTAGCAATGATTGGTTGGCGAAACAGTTGCGGGCAGAAAAGAAAGCAAAAACAATTGTAGATGAAATGTTTGATTTGAAAGCATTGCATAAGGCTCACTGTGGAGCAGAAGATATTGACACAGGAAGTTATTCATAATCCCAATATATCAGTAAGAGAATTCCGGCAGAAATCTGCCGGAATTTTTTGCGTAAATCAAAAAAAGATTGCGAAAATGGCGCTGTTACGCTATTGTAGTAAAGTAATGATATAATAGAGCGTTACTATACGAAAGAAAAGAGGAGTGAAAAATGTACGCAACATTTTGGGCTTTAGTGCCCCCAATTATTGCCATTGTTTTGGCATTGATTACAAAAGAAGTTTACAGTTCCTTATTTGTAGGTATTGTAATGGGAGGTTTGTTCTTCGCAAACTTCAATTTAGAAGCAACCATGCTTCATGTCATTAATGATGGATTTATCTCTGTATTATCTGATAGCTGGAATGTAGGTATCCTGATTTTCTTGGTAATTTTGGGAACTACAGTATGCTTGATGAACAAAGCAGGCGGTTCTGCTGCTTTTGGTAAATGGGCACAGGAGCATATTAAAAGCCGTGTAGGTGCCCAGCTTGTAACCATTATTTTAGGAATGATTATTTTTATCGACGACTATTTTAACTGCTTAACAGTAGGTAGCGTTATGTTCCCTGTTACAGAAAAACATAAGATTTCCAGAGAAAAATTAGCTTTTTTAATTGATGCAACAGCTGCACCGGTTTGTATTATTGCACCCATTTCTTCTTGGGCAGCAGCAGTTACCGGTTTCGTAGATGGAACAGATGGACTTAGCCTATTTGTAAAAGCCATTCCTTATAACTTTTATGCCTTATTGACTTTGGTATTTATGATTGGTTTGGTTGTTATGAATATCGACTTTGGTTCTATGGCCCAGTATGAAAAAGAAGCTATGGAAAAGCCCACTGATGATAGTATTGAAAAAGCAGCAATCAGCAGCAATGGCAAAGTAATTGATTTGGTACTTCCTATTTTTGTTTTAATCATTTCCTGTGTATTGGGAATGATTTACACCGGTGGTTTCTTCTCCGGTACTAACTTTGTAGAAGCCTTTGCAAATTCTGACGCATCTGTTGGTTTGGTAATTGGTTCTTCTATCGCTTTGATTATCAATATTGTATTTTATTTATCTCGCCACATACTTCCTTTCAAGGATTGTATGGATTGTTTGGTAGAAGGCTTTAAAGCCATGGTACCTGCTATCTTGATTTTAACCTTTGCATGGACCTTAAAGAGCATGACAGATAGCTTGGGAGCAAAAGAATATGTAGAATACATTGTAAACAATTATGCTTCCGGATTTACTTCTTTCTTACCGGCTATTATTTTTGTAATTGCTGCTTTGTTGGCATTTGCAACCGGAACCTCCTGGGGAACCTTTGGTATTTTAATTCCCATCGTTGTAAATGTATTCCAGAGCACCGATTATACCATGATGATTATTGCCATTTCAGCATGTATGGCTGGTGCGGTATGTGGTGACCATTGCTCACCTATTTCAGATACCACCATTATGGCCTCTGCGGGAGCCCAGTGTAACCATGTAAATCATGTTAGTACACAGTTGCCTTACGCAATTTTAGTAGCATGTATTTCCTTCATCAATTACATTATTGCAGGCTTTGTAAAGAACGCAGCAGTATCCTTGTTGACTGGTGTGTTGATGACTATTTTAGCGTTGGTTTTGATCAAAAAGTTGAATCTTTCCGCAAAAAAAGAAGCATAAAATGCGATAAGATAAAGGGGTGTCACAGAAAGAAACTTGCAAAATAGTACACATTTGTGGCATAATAGTCAAGATTAGCAAAAAAAGACGAATTATAAAGGGGTAGTATTATGACCAGATATGTTATCAAGCGAATATTGTTGGCCATCCTGACGGTGCTTCTCATTTGCATCATCACATTCTTTTTGATGAATGCCATTCCGGGTGGACCTTTCAACAAAGAAAAAGCATTGAGCCCGGCAACCATTGAAGCATTAAATGCCAGATATAATTTGGACAAGCCACTGGTTGTGCAGTTCTTCCTATATATGAAGGGACTGTTAAAAGGAGATTTGGGAGTTAGTTTGAAAAACGGAAGAGATATTGTGGATATTCTTTCAGAATCTTTCCCGATTTCTTGCAGATTAGGTTTGATGGCTATTACGGTGGCGCTGATTTGCGGAACTGTGTTAGGTAGTTTTGCAGCCCTGATGCGTAATCGCTTACCGGATCGTATTATTATCTTTTTCTCTACATTGTTTACAGCAGTACCCAGCTTCGTGTTGGCTACTTTGCTGTTATTGGTATTTAGTATCAAGTTAGGCTGGGTGCCTGTTTGGTCGGCCAATAGTACCAACTATGTGTTGCCGGTTATTTCTCTGGCAGCCTATCCTATGGCCTATACCACTCGTTTGGCAAAGACCAGCATGTTGGATGCCCTAAGCCAGGATTATATCCGTACGGCAAAAGCAAAAGGTGTGAAGAAATGGAAAGTGATTTTCAAGCATGCCCTTCGTAATTCCCTGTTACCGGTTATTACCTATGCTGGCCCTCAGATTGCTTATATTATTACCGGTTCTATGGTTGTAGAAACAGTCTTCACTGTAGGTGGTATTGGTTCCAAATTCGTTAGCGCCATTTCCAATAGAGATTACACTATGATTATGGCAACCACTATTTTCCTTGCCACTTTGATGGTTGTAGCAAATCTTATTTGTGATTTACTTTACAAACTGGTAGATCCAAGAATTAAGTTTGAATAGGAGGAGAAAGCATGGCTGGATATGATTTAAATAAAACCCCTGATAAGCAGATCCTCAGTATGCAGTTGGATTTATCGAAGTTTGAAAAGGCAACCGAGGAAGAGAAGAGACAACAGGATGTTATGAGTGAAAGTACCACCTTTTTTAAGGATGGTATGCGGAAGCTTTTCAAGAACCCTTTGGCAGTTGGTTCCATTGCTGTTTTGTGTTTGATTATGGCATTGATTATTGTAGCACCCCATTTTGTGCCTTACAGTTATCAGGAAATTTTATCTGTAGAAGGAAAACGAGATAAAGGTGCAAAGAATCTGGCTCCGTTTGAATACAGTAAAGCAGAGCAGGCATACATAGCAAAAGGAAATTATCGTTTCCCCCATATTTTTGGAACCGATGAACAGTGTAGAGATTACTTTATTCGTGTGATCTACGGAACCCGTGTATCTCTTGTAGTTGGCTTCTTTGCAAGTATCATTGTTTTAATTATTGGTTTGATCTATGGTAGTATCTCGGGATATGCCGGTGGACGACCGGATTTGATAATGATGCGTATCGTAGATATTATATATTCCTTACCGGATATGCTGGTGGTTATATTACTATCCGTTGTATTATCACAGATTTTAGTGTTTAAGTCCGGTTCCTTCCTGGCAATGATGGGCAGCAACATGGTTTCCTTGTTCATTGTATTCGGATTGTTATATTGGGTAGGTATGGCCCGTCTGATTCGAGCACAGATTTTATCCATTAAGGAGAACGAATATATTTTGGCTGCTCGTTCCATTGGAGCTAAGCCGGGACATATTATCAGAAAACATATTTTACCGAACTGTTTATCTGTTATTATTATTTCTACTGCATTGCAGATTCCCTCTGCAATCTTTACAGAAAGTTACTTAAGTTTCGTTGGTTTAGGTGTACAGGCACCTATGCCATCCTTAGGTTCTTTGGCAAATTCAGCCAGAGAAGGTTTACAAAGTTATCCATATAAACTGGTATTCCCAGCACTGATGATTTGTTTAATTGTATTAAGCTTAAATCTTTTGGGAGACGGTTTGCGTGATGCCTTTGATCCAAAGTTAAAGAGTAAGTAACAGGATTGAAATGATAAAGAGGGAAATTTGATGAGCGAAATTTTATTAAGTGTGCAGGATTTACACACATCTTTTAAAACAGATGCTGGTATTGTATCAGCAGTAAATGGTGTTTCCTTTGATATTGACCGTGGTGAAATGTTAGGTATTGTAGGCGAATCCGGTTCTGGAAAGAGCGTGTCTGCTTACTCTATTATGCAAATCTTAGCAGGCAACGGAAATATCTCCGGAGGCAAGATTTTATACAAAGGACAGGACTTAACTACCTGGGATGAAAAGCAAATGAGAGATTTTCGTGGGAAATGTTGTTCTATCATTTTCCAGGATCCTATGACCAGCTTGAATCCTGTATTTACCATTGGAAATCAGCTTTTAGAAGCAATCACCTTACATACCGATAAAAAAGGCAAGGTTGCCTGGGATCGTGCGGTGGAAATGTTGGAATTAGTAGGAATCAATGAGCCTACCAAGCGTCTGAAACAGTATCCTTACGAATTATCCGGTGGTATGCGTCAGCGTGTTATGATTGCTATGGCACTGGCTTGCGAACCGGATATTTTGATCGCAGACGAACCTACCACAGCATTGGATGTAACCATTCAGGCTCAGATTCTGGAGCAGATTCAGGATCTGCAAAAGAAGATGGGAATGGCAGTGCTTTTGGTAACCCATGATTTGGGTGTTATTGCAGAAATGTGTGATAACATCATCGTTATGTATGGCGGTAGAGTATGTGAACGAGGAACTGCGGAAGAAATCTTCTACAATCCGAAGCACGAATATACAAAAGGCTTGCTTCGTTCCATTCCAAATGTCAATAATATGGGTAAAAAATTGGAGCCAATTACAGGTACTCCTATCAATATGTTAAATCTTCCAAAAGGTTGTTCCTTCTGTACCAGATGTGATCAGGCAATGAAAATTTGTTTGACAGAACAGCCCCAGGAATCTACTATAAACGAAGACCATATGGCATCCTGCTGGTTAAACATCAGAGATGCATATATGGAAAAGAACGGAGGTGTTGTAAATGAGTGAGAATATTTTAGAAGTGCAACACCTGAAACAGTATTTCAAAGTTCGTAATGGTTGGAAACTGTTGGATTTAAAGGCAGTAGATGATGTATCCTTTACCATTAAACATGGTCAGACCTTAGGTTTGGTTGGGGAGTCAGGCTGTGGTAAAACTACGGTAGGTCGTACATTGTTACATTTATATGAGCCTACAGATGGTAAGATTATTTTTGATGGAGAAGAAGTTACCAGCAAAAATATTACTGCCATGCGTAAAAAAATGCAGATGGTATTCCAGGATCCCTATTCTTCTCTGAATCCTCGTATGACAGTAGAGGATATTATTGGGGAGCCTTTGGATGTACATAAGCTTTACAGCACCAGGGCAGAGAGAAGAGATAAGATTTTATCTCTTATGGAAACTGTTGGTCTGAACGCAGAACATGCTACCAGATATGCCCATGAATTTTCCGGTGGACAGAGACAGCGTATTGGTATTGCCAGAGCATTGGCAGTAGATCCAAAGTTTATTGTCTGCGATGAACCTGTATCTGCATTGGATGTGTCCATTCAGGCCCAGGTAATCAATATGTTTGAAGAATTACAGGAGAGATTGGGTGTAGCCTATTTATTCATCGCCCATGACCTGCTGGTAGTACAGCATATTTCAGACCGTATTGCGGTTATGTATTTGGGTAAATTGGTAGAAGTTGCAGATGCGGACGAGTTATGCAACGAACCGGTACATCCTTATACACAGTCTTTGCTTTCTGCGGTTCCTATTCCGGATCCCAAGATTACAAAAGCAAGACAGAGAATCGTATTGGAAGGGGATGTGCCCAGTCCTTTACACATGCCTACAGGCTGCCCATTTAGAACCAGATGTAAATATGCTACAGAGCAGTGCGCTCAGGTTTGTCCGGAATTGACGGACAGAGGAAATGGACATTTCGTTGCTTGCCATAATCGGTAAGAAACGTTTGTCATAGATTATTCACTATAAAAGGAGGAAAAATTGTGAAAAAGAAACTTGCTTTGTTACTGGCAGGCGTTCTTTGCATTGCAGCCATCGGTTGTGGCAGCAATAATGCAGGCGCTCCAGCAGCAGAAACAACAGACGATGCTGCTACAGAAGCAGCAGACGTAGAAGCATTAGCAGATGATGCTTCAGCAGCAGATCTTGTAAGCGATGCTTTCATTGATCCTGTTGCAGATTGGGAAACATACAACCAGTTGATCGCTCAGATCAAATCTGAGACAGATTACGCAACCAGAACAAAATTAATGCATGATGCAGAGGACATTTTAATGTCCAACTATTGTGTAGTTCCTTTGTACTACTACAATGATATTTACATGCAGAAAGATTATGTAGATGGCATTTATGCAAATGCTTTTGCTACAAAATTCTTCATGTATGCAACTATGAGCAATGGCGAAAAAACATTACGTTTGAACCTTGCTTCTGAACCTGATTACTTAGATCCTGCATTAAACTCATCAGTAGATGGTGCTTGTCTTGCAGCAAACTCTTTCTCAGGTTTATATACCTACAATGCAGAAGGTAAAACAGTACCTGCATGTGCAGAAGAATATGTTGTAACAGATGATGGTCTTACATATACTGTTACCTTAAAAGAAGGCTTAAAATGGTCAGATGGTTCTGACTTAACTGCAGCAGACTTCGAATACTCTTGGAAGAGAGCAGTTGATTCTGCAACAGCAGCTGACTATGAATACATGTTCTCAGGCTTTGCTGGTTATGAAGAAGGCGATCTTCAGGTAATCGCTTTAGATGACCTTACTTTAGAGTTCACATTATCTGCACCTTGTGCATATATGGAAGACTTAATGGCATTCCCTACCTTCTATCCTGTTTGCAAAGCTTATGTAGAAGCTAACAGCACAAGTGATGAACCAGGTAGCTGGTGTACAGAAGCTGGCTTCGTTTCAAACGGTGCTTATGTATGTACAGCATGGAACCATGACACCTCTATGACATATGAAAAGAACCCTTACTGGTATGATGCTGATAAGGTAACTGTAGAAAAATTAGAGTTCATGCTTTCAGCAGATGATACAGCTATTTACGCAGCTTACAATGCTGGTGACGTAGACTTTATCGATACTGTTCCCACAGACGAAATCGCTACATTACTTGCAGATGAAAATCCTGAATTCTTCATCGTTGATGAATTAGGTACATACTATGCTGCATTTAACTGCAAGAGCTCACTTTTCGATGGCAAAACACCTGAAGAAGCAGCTTGTATGCGTAAAGCATTCTCTCTGTTAATTGACCGTGATTACATCTGTGAAAACATTGGTCAGACAGGTCAGGTTGCAGCAAATGCTTATATTCCTTTAGGTATGGCAGATGGTAACGGTGGCATCTTCAAAACAGAGCCTGTTGCAGAAGGTTACTATGATCCATATGCAATCAACAACGATTATGACACAACTGTAGAAAATGCTCGTACTTTATTAAAAGCAGCTGGTTACGAATTTGATGAAGATGGTATGCTTTCCGCATCTACACCAATCTCTATCGAATACTTAACAAACGATGGTACAGGCCATGTTGCAGTTGCTGAATCTATGCAGCAGGATTTCGCAGCAATCGGTATCGAAATGACTATTCAGCAGCAGGATTGGAATGTATTCCTTGAAGAGCGTAAGAATGGTAACTTCGACTTCTGTCGTGAAGGTTGGATTGCTGACTTCAACGATCCTATTAACATGCTTGAAATGTGGATTACAACATCTGGTAACAACGACTGCCAGTTTGGTAGATAATCTAATTTAAGACAAGAGTAAGCCCACTTTATGGTAATCCATAGAGTGGGCTTTTTTAATGTGCGCCTTGCGGCACTTATTCATCAGAAATAATCAGCTTTGGTCACTGGGACAGCAGTTCTCGTAGCCTACTTCTTTTTCGCAATCTGTTTTGTACTCTTCTTCGTGTTTATAATCCCCCAAATCCAGTGGTTTAATGGACAGATTCAACAAATCACCTGCAACAAACTTCATGCATTCAGAATTTTCCGGAGTAATAATGCTGCCTTTTGGAATATCAATTTTTCCATGAGAGCGTATTTTATATCCGGCATAATATAAGCTTTGTAATACTAAAGTTAGTCCCACGGTGATATTGCTATCTGCAACAGACAAATCCAAAACCTTTCCGAAGGCAAAGAGGTTTACACCTTGTGATAACCGATTGGTTGTAGTGGTTTCTCCAACAAAATTTAATCTTGGTGCAGGTGGCGTGGTGGTGGCATCATAGGTAATGCCATAAGGGGCATACAGTTCTAATTCGATAGAACTTGGATTGGTATCTTCGTCATAAGTAGGTGCTGTAATATCAGACGGTAAATATACCGCAGTGGGAAACAGGGTAGTTAATAGATGACAGGAACTATCATATAATTGCAGCAAAAAGGTAATCGTCAGATTGGATAAGGTAACCCTGTAGCAGTTTTTCCTGCGATCAATGTTTTCCAAGGTAACATTGCCGGTGCCCGGACCATAGGTATAGGCTGCATTCAATACCCGAATGGTTGCTTTTGAAGCCGAAGGAAAGGTGGTTGGGATATCTGTACCAACATTGAAAGTTGCACATAAATTGACGCCGATTTCATCATAAATTAGTGGGGTATAGACTCCCAGCATATTGGGATCTCCGTATAAGGGAGTATTGCATATATCAAAGCAGCCTTTACAAGGATCCTTCTTCATAGATTGCACCACATTGCTGGCAATACGGGGATTTCCTTTACATTTACATTTTGCCATAGTGTAATTTCCTTGTTTTCTTTGTACTATATTATGTTCTATTTCGGAAGGTGTGACCATATATAAGAAAAAAGACCAGAAACAGTATCTATTAGAGCTGTAGGAAATCTATGATGGATTTTTTTGGAAACGATTATAGAAATAATGCGGAAAAATATGAAATGGAATACCAACGACTGGCAGAAGAATATGAACTACTGCGGGGACAAAATCAAAGTATGGCACAGGAAATTGAAACGCTAATGCAAGAGCAAAGCAAACTGGAAGAAGAAAAAGAACAAATGAAGACACAAGTCATACAGCTACAGGAGAATACCCAAAAAATAATCCAACAAAAGGATAAAATAGAAACACAATTAAATCGTGCAAAAGTACAGTATGAGGAATTGATGGAAGTGGCAAAAAAGTATCAAGCAGAGGCTGCTAAATGGTATAAGGCGGTAATTCATTGATTGTTTCTCGGAAGGGAAATCCTTGGTTGCTAGTGTAGTCTAACTATAGTACACTAAAGAAGTATGAAAAACGATTGGAAGAGGTCATAAAACAAAGGGGAAACAGATGAATTACAGAAAAGACAGATATGGAAATGAAATCTCTATTTTAGGCTTTGGTTGTATGCGTTTTGTAAAAAACGGAGCCAAGATTGATATGCAGGCTGCAGAAGAACAAATTATGGCTGCATTCAAGTCTGGGGTAAATTATTACGACACCGCCTATATCTATCCCGGAAGCGAAGAAGCACTTGGCACCATATTAGAAAAGAATAAAATTCGAGAAAAAGTAAATATAGCCACAAAACTGCCCCATTACCTGATTAAGAATAAAGAGGGCTTGGAAAAGTATTTTGTAGAGCAGTGTAAACGCTTAAAAACGGATTATATTGACTACTATCTGATGCACATGCTAAATGATGTGCAGACCTGGGAGAAATTAAAAGGTCTTGGCATTTTGGAATGGCTGGAAGAAAAGAAAACCCAGGGAAAAATTCGTCAGATTGGATTTTCTTATCATGGTAATTCTGATATGTTCTGTCAGTTAATAGATGCCTATGATTGGGATTTCTGTCAAATTCAATATAACTATATGGACGAGCATTCTCAGGCCGGTAGAACGGGATTGATGCATGCTAACGCAAAAGGATTGCCGGTGGTAATTATGGAGCCCTTACGAGGCGGAAAACTGGTAACCAAATTACCCAAAGAGGCACTGCATATCTTTGACACCTATGCTATCAAACGGACTCCTGCAGAATGGGCTTTCCGTTGGTTGTGGAATCAGCCTCAGGTTACCTGTGTTCTGTCCGGTATGAACAGCATGGAAATGTTGCACGAAAATCTAGCAACTGCATCCAGCGTACAGGTAGGGGAATTAAGCTCTGCAGAAGAAGATATGCTTCACTCTGTGGTGGCAGCAATCAATTCCAAAATGAAGGTAGGCTGTACCGGTTGCCGTTACTGTATGCCTTGCCCTAAGGGGGTAGACATTCCCGGTACCTTTGCGGCCTATAATTTGCGCTATTCAGAAGGGAAAATAGACGCCCTGTCATCTTACATCATGTGCACCGCAATGCGCAAAGAATCTGCTGCAGCTTCCAACTGTGTTTCCTGTGGCCTTTGTGAAAAGCATTGTCCACAGCATATCGAAATCCGCAAAGAACTACAAAATGCCAGAAAAGAACTGGAAGGCCCTATTTACAAAATTGCCAGAAAGATGGTTGCTTTGCTAAAGATCTATGGATAGATAATCCAAATCCATCACAGACGCGCTCTCGCTTGTTAAAAACGTAGCGGTACTAAATTCGCAAATACTTTGCTCATTAAGTACCGACGTTTTTAAACAGTCTGTGATTGGAATTGGATTATCTATCATTACAGATTCTTTTACAATGCATAATTCTTCCAATAGTTTCGCATAATAAGGGAAAAAGAAATGGAGGAAACATTGTGAGAGCAACAGGAATTGTAAGACGAATAGATGATTTGGGTCGTGTGGTAATTCCGAAAGAAATCAGACGAACCCTGAAGATTAGAGAAAGTGATCCTTTGGAAATCTATACCGATAGAGAAGGAGAGATTATTTTGAAAAAGTACTCTCCGATTGGGGAAATGTCTACCTTTGCCAAACAGTACGCAGATAGCTTAAGCCAGGTTTCAGGCAGAATTGCCCTGATTACAGATCGAGACAGATTTGTGGCTGCAGCAGGTGGAATGAAATCTACCGTTGGCAAAAATATCAGTCATGAACTGGAAGAAAAAATGAAGCGCAGAGATAGCGTGCTGGCTTCCAAAGGGGATTATAAGTTTATTCCTGTTATGGAGTCTATGGGAGAGGATATTCACCATGAAGCCATTTGTCCCATTATCAGCGAGGGAGATGTGATTGGCTCTGTTATCTTGTTGGAATCAGATAACAAGCGTAAAATGGGAGAAGTGGAACAAAAATTAACCCAGTCAGCAGCAGGGTTTTTGGGAAAACAACTGGAACAGTAGAGGAATACTTTTGAAAGCATTATACCAACAGATAAAACAGAATCAGGATGTACGAAAGAGCCTAAGTCAGTTTCGGGAAAAAATCAAATCTACCGGAGAACTGGAAAAGGCCCAGGCACTTTGGAAAGAGGACGGACAGTGCTTGCAGGAACTGTTAAGGGCAGAAGATGCCAAAACCAGGAAAAATGCAGCCCTTTTGATTGGGGATTTGAAGCGCCAGGATTTGTTGTCTGCCCTTTGGTCTGCCTATGAAAAGGAAACCACTCTTTTTGTAAAAAGTGCATACCTTGTTGCCATGGAAAATCTGAATATAACAGACTATAAGACAAGCATAAAAAATAGAAAAGAAGAACTGGAAAGCAGTATCCCCAAAGAAGAGGAAGCAAAGCATTTTTATGAAGAACTTTCTGCGTTGGAGGGGTTGTATGTAAAGCTGTTTGGACGAACCCATCACACCTTTACCGGGTATGGAAAAGCATACGATATTCTCCTGTTGGGAAATCGTAGACAGTTGCCTGCCCTGTTGGAACAACTAAAGGCGGAAGAAACCATACAAACCTATGACGCCAAAGTACTCTCTGCAGGTATTCGTTTACCTAACGCCCAGATTAAAACGCTGCAGGAAATCCGTACCTGGAGTGAAATGTTGTTTTTAGTGCCGGGTATGAAGACTGTGGCCGCAGATCCCATGCAGGCGGCAGAAAAAATTTTACAGTCCGGATTGGCAGAATTTTTAGAAAAAAATCATAAAGAACCGGGACCATTTTATTTTCGAGTGGAATACAAATCCAAGCAGGAGGGAAAAGAAAAGAATGCTTTCTTAAAAAAACTCTCCGCTGCTTTGGAAAAAGGCTCTAAGCGAAATTGGATCTGTTCCCCTGCGGACTATGAATGGGAGCTTCGACTGGTAGAAACAAAAAACGGAAGCTTAAATGCCATGGTAAAACTTGGTACCCTGGAAGATACCAGGTTTTCCTATCGCAAAGAATATTTACCGGTTAGTATTAAGCCTGTAACGGCAGCACTTTTGGTAGAACTTGCCAAAGAATATATGGCAGAATCTGCGCAGGTGTTAGATCCCTTTTGTGGCGTAGGTACCATGCTTATTGAAAGGCAAAAAAGAATCCCTGCCAATACTTCTTATGGATTGGATACCCTGGGGCTTGCCATAGAAAAGGCAAAGGAAAATACAGAGGCAGCAGGACAGATTGTGCACTTCATCAATCGAAACTTTTTTGATTTTACCCATGAATATCTTTTTGATGAAATCTTCACCAATATGCCTTTTGCCCAGGGAAAGACAACACCTTTAGATATTTATCAGCTGTATGAAAAATTCTGGGGAAAGGCCGCGACCCATCTGGTGCCGGGAGGCAAAGTCATTCTCTATACGCACAACAAAGAGCATGGAGACAAATTGGCGCCTTTAGAAGGATTTTCCAAATTACAGGAATGGACTATTCACAGCAAAGAAGGCACCTATTTACAGGTATGGGAAAAAATGAAATAGAATATGTCAAACAAAAATGAGACAAATTAACAAAAGCTTGCAATTTCTTGCAAGCTTTTGTTGCTATATAAGATATGTTTTATGTCTTATTTGTAAGGATCTTTACAATCTAAGAATACCATAGCGATACAGCCACGACCGGTATGCGCACCGATGGCACAACCCATGGTAGAAATAAAGGTATCGGTAATACCAAGACTTTCTGTAGCATGACTTACTAAGAAGTCCAGACTTTCCGGATCTTCTGCATGCACGAAGCCAACAGTCTGGGTATCCATATCTACGCCATGCTCTTTGGCATAATCAATTAAGGTTTTCATGGCTTTTTTACGCCCACGAACTGTTCGCAGAACTTCCAAAGCACCGTTTTCATCTACTGTAATAATGGGCTTCATATCTAAGGTCTCTGCTAAGGTGCCTTTGAACTTAGAAAGGCGACCGCCCTTTACCAAATACGCCAGAGTATTTACGGTAACAATATGTTTGATGTGTCCCCGATAGAATTCAGCAGCTTCAATAATCTGCTCCTTGGTAGCACCCTTTGCCTGATACTCTAATAAAAGCTTTACCAATAAACCAAAGCCCAAGGAAGCACATTTGCTGTCCACAATGGTCAAATCAAAATCCGGATAGTCTTCCAGAATATTTTGTTTCGCAATATTGGCTGCATTGAAGGTACCTGCAATACCGGTGGAGAAGCAGATATAAATCACGGTTTCTCCTTTTTGTGCATAGGGTAAAAAGGCTTCTTCGAACATAGCAGGATTAATATGATAGGTCTTAATATCTCTGCTGGTATCATCTAATATTTTATAAAAATCTTCTGTAAAAATTGTTTTACCATCCAGGTAGTCTACATTGTCAATGACTACCGGAGTAGGAATTACGTGTAGATTATGTTCTTCAATGTAAGAACGAGGTAAATCTGTTGCAGAATCTGTAATAATTGTATACAATGCTTTTCTCCTTTTTTCCAAATTCTATCTTAACATTATACCATTATTGTTTATAAAAATCTTCTGTTTCTTTTCTTAAAATTTCCTAAATTCTTAGGAATTTTTTGGGAAATGACTTGTTTTTTGAAAAAAGAGTGGGAAGATTATCCTATGCAACATGACGAAAGAAAGGAGGCAATCCAATGGATCATCCCCATAAAAATAAACAATCAAAAATAGGCTCCGGTAGTGTGGGACGGGTCACCTTTGTAGGAATATCTGTACTGTTACAGGTAGTATGGATTGTACTTGGCATTGTCAGGTTACAACGCATCTATGCGCCCCTTTCTTTACTGATAGAAATAAGTGCCTTTATTCTGGTTTTGGCCCTGTACAGTAACCCCAAAAACAATGCCCTGAAAATGCCTTGGATTATGTTGATTTTGACATTCCCTTTGCTGGGAGTAAGTTTATATTTCCTTTTGGGACGCTCCGGCTTAAACCACAGAGTCAAGAAACGATATGGGCAGATTAAGGAAACCTTATGGAAAAATTTGTCTGGAGAAGAATCCTTTCTTTCTGAAGAAAATGTGCAAAAATCCACGGCTTACGGCTCCTTTTATTACCTCCAAAAGTATGAAAAGTATCCCCTATATAAGCATACAAAAGTGACCTTTTTCGGGCAGGCGGAAGAAGGCTTTTTACAACAAATAGAGGATATGAAACAGGCAAAAGAGTTTATCTTTTTGGAATATCACGCCATTGAGGATGGCGAAAGCTTTGGCAAAATGAAAGCCATTTTGGAACAAAAGGTGAAAGAGGGGGTAGAAGTTAGAATTCTCTATGATGATGTAGGCAGTATGGGATTTTTGACCCCTGCCTTTGTACTTCGTATGAAGAAAGCCGGCGTGGATTGCCGCATTTTTAATCCTGTGATTCCATTTTTGAAGATGTTTATGAATCATCGGGATCATCGTAAAATTACAGTTATTGATGGGAAAGTTGGGTATACCGGTGGTTATAATCTGGCAGAAGAATATTTTAATAAAGTGCACCCCTATGGTCATTGGAAGGATACCGGTATCCGTTTAGAAGGGGAAGCAGTCAATTCTTTTACAGCCCTTTTTCTGGAACTGTGGAATGTGGCAAGAGAAACCGACCAGATTTGCAGTCCCGGATTTTATCAAAAATACTTCCCCAAGAGACAGGAAACTACAAAAGAAGTATGGGAGCAAGGCTTTGTGCAGCCCTTTGGTTGTAGTCCTTTAGATGGAGAACGAACGGGCGAGAATGCCTATTTGAATTTGGTGAAGACAGCCAAATCTTATGTTCATATCACAACGCCCTATTTGATGATTACGGATGAAATGAGTAAGGAACTGGAACTGGCAGTCAAAAGAGGCGTGGAAGTCATCTTGGTAACACCTGGCATTCCGGATAAAAAACTGGTGAATCGCATCACTAAGTCCTATTATCATGGATTGGCCAAGTCAGGAGTACGGATTTTTGAATATACGCCTGGATTTTTGCATGCCAAGGAAGTCATTTGTGATGGGAATATGGCCATTATTGGTACCATAAATTTAGATTATCGCAGTCTTTATCTGCATTTTGAAAATGGAGTGTTGCTGGCGGAGTTGGAAGAAATCCAAAAAATGGAGGAGGATTTTCAGGCAATCTTGCAAATTAGTAATGAAGTAACACAAAAATATCAAACGCCCAGACGTCTATGGGTAAGGATGTGGTATAGCATATTCCGTTTAATCGCTCCTTTATTATAAAAAACTTGACAAAAAATCGGCTTAGGTGTAGCATATCATAGCAATGCAATGACGAAGACAGTACTTTGTTTTTGAAACCTACAGCGAGTCGGGAAGGGTGTAAGCCCGATGGGAGTAGAAGCAGATAGGAAAATCACTTCTGAGCAGCCAGCTGAAATGTAGTAAGCCAGGCCGGTTCTCTACCGTTATCCGGAGAGCGTATATACAAGATATGTACGATGTAATTGGTGGTATAACGAGTATTGCCTCGTCCTCTTACAGGACGGGGTTTTTTTATTGAAATTCAATAAAAATGCCTCCGGCAGGATGCGACCCGCGCGGAGAGGTAGTTGCACTGACGTGCCCGCACGGGCGCGCAAAGAGCGTAGAACGCTCTTTGTTCTTTATTTCAACAAAATAAGAAAGGATAAGTTATGTATCAAAAAGTCGACAACACCCTAAACTTTGTGGACAGAGAAAAAGAAACCTTAAAGTTTTGGCAGGAAAACAACATTTTTGAAAAAAGTATGGATAGCCGTAAGGAAGGTCCTACCTATACTTTTTATGACGGACCTCCTACAGCCAATGGAAAGCCTCATATTGGCCATGTCCTGACCCGTGTTATCAAGGATATGATTCCCAGATACCGTACCATGAAAGGCTATATGGTACCTAGAAAAGCTGGCTGGGATACCCACGGGCTTCCGGTAGAATTGGAAGTAGAAAAACTTCTTGGCTTAGATGGGAAAGAGCAGATTGAAGAATATGGTTTGGATCCTTTCATTACAAAATGTAAGGAAAGTGTTTGGAAATACAAAGGCATGTGGGAAGATTTCTCAGGCACCGTTGGTTTCTGGGCAGATATGGATAACCCTTACGTAACCTATCATGACAATTTTATTGAGTCTGAATGGTGGGCGTTAAAAGAAATTTGGAAGAAAGGTTTGTTATACAAAGGCTTTAAGATTGTACCTTACTGTCCTCGTTGTGGTACCCCTCTTTCTTCTCACGAAGTAGCCCAGGGATATAAAGCTGTAAAAGAACGCTCTGCAGTAGTGCGTTTTAAGGTGGTTGGGGAAGATGCTTACTTCTTAGCATGGACCACCACGCCTTGGACTTTACCGAGTAATACCGCTCTTTGTGTTAATCCGGAAGAGACCTACTGCAAGGTAAAGGCGGCAGATGGGTATACCTATTATATGGCAAAGGCTCTGCTGGATCAGGTGCTTGGTAAATTGGGTGAAGAAGGTAAAGCTGCTTACGAAGTATTAGAGACCTATGTAGGTAAGGATTTAGAGAATAAGGAATATGAGCCTTTATTTGCCTGTGCTGGTACAGTAGCAGAAAAACAGCATAAGAAAGCCCATTTTGTAACTTGTGACAGCTATGTCACCATGTCAGATGGTACCGGTATCGTACACATTGCGCCTGCCTTTGGTGAGGACGATGCTCGTGTTGGTCGTACTTACGATTTACCTTTCATTCAGTTCGTGGATGGAAAAGGTAATATGACAGAGGATACTCCTTATGCCGGCAAGTTTGTAAAAGACGCAGATAAAGACATTTTGGTAGATCTGGACAAAGAAGGAAAGCTTTTCGACGCGCCTAAATTTGAACATGATTATCCATTCTGCTGGAGATGTGATACTCCACTGATTTACTATGCAAGAGAATCCTGGTTCATCAAAATGACAGCAGTAAGAGATGATCTGGTTCGTAATAATAAAACTGTTAACTGGATTCCGGAATCTATCGGGGAAGGTCGTTTCGGTAACTGGTTAGAGAATATTCAGGACTGGGGTATTTCCAGAAACAGATATTGGGGTACACCTTTGAATATCTGGGAATGTGAAGACTGTGGTCATCAGGAAGCCATCGGTTCCAGAGAAGATTTGGAAAAACTAAGTGGAAATGAAGCTGCTAAAACAGTAGAGTTACACAGACCATACATTGATGAGATTACCTGCACCTGTCCAAAGTGTGGTAAGACCATGAAGCGTGTGCCGGAAGTAATTGACTGTTGGTTTGATTCAGGGGCTATGCCTTTTGCACAGCATCATTATCCATTTGAAAATAAAGAATTGTTTGAGAGCCAGTTCCCTGCACAGTTTATTTCTGAAGCAGTGGATCAGACCAGAGGCTGGTTCTATTCCTTAATGGCAGAATCTACTTTACTTTTTAACAAATCTCCTTTTGAGAATGTTATTGTATTAGGCCATGTACAGGATGAAAACGGACAGAAGATGAGTAAGTCCAAAGGCAATGCAGTAGATCCCTTTGATGCATTGGCTACTTACGGTGCAGATGCCATCCGTTGGTATTTCTACATCAATTCCGCACCTTGGTTACCAAACCGTTTCCATGGTAAGGCAGTGCAGGAAGGACAGAGAAAATTCTTAGGCACTCTTTGGAATACCTATGCATTCTTCATTCTCTATGCGAACATTGATGGTTTTGATGCTACCAAGTATAGCTTAGAATATGACAAACTGCCTGTTATGGATAAGTGGCTATTGTCTAAGTTAAATACAGCTATTGAAGAAGTAGATAACAATTTAAACAACTATCGTATTCCGGAAGCAGCCAGAGTACTGGATAATTTTGTGGATGAAATGAGTAACTGGTATGTACGCCGTTGTAGAGAACGTTTCTGGGCAAAGGGTATGGAACAGGATAAGATCAATGCTTATATGACCTTATATACTGCTTTGGTAGAAATCTCTAAGGCAGCAGCACCTATGGTTCCTTTCATGACAGAGGAAATTTACCAGAATATGGTAAGAAGCCTGGATAAGAGTGCACCGGAATCTATTCATTTATGTGATTTCCCTGTAGCAAATAAAGCATGGGTAGACAAGAAGCTGGAAGACAGCATGGAAGAGGCTTTGAATATTGTAGTTATGGGCCGTGCAGCTCGTAATACGGCCAATATCAAAAACCGTCAGCCAATAGGTACTATGTATGTAAAAGCTGCTGCAGTTTTAGATGAGTATTTCAAGGCAATTATTGAAGATGAATTGAATGTAAAGGAAGTTCTTTTCAAAGAAGATATTAGTGATTTAACCAGCTATAGCTTCAAGCCACAGCTTCGTACCGTAGGACCTAAATATGGCAAACAGCTTGGTGGCATTAAGAAGTATTTGGAAGAAGTAGATGGTACAGAGGCTATGAAGCAGTTAAAAGCAGAACGTGCTTTGAAGTTTATGGTAGGAGATGCGGAAGTAGCTCTTACAGAAGAAGACCTTTTGATAGATGTGGCACAGAAAGCCGGCTTTGTAACAGAAGCAGACAGAGACACAACTGTGGTACTGGATACCAACCTTTCAGACGCTTTATTAGAGGAAGGCTTTGTATACGAAGTAATCAGCAAAATCCAGACCATGCGTAAAGAAGCTGACTTTGAGGTAATGGACCATATCAAAGTTTCCATTAGTGGAAATGAAAAAGTAGAAAACATTGTGAAGAACAATGAAGCAACCATTGGTGGCAAAGTATTAGCAGATACTTTTGTATATACAGAAGAGGGAACTACAAAGAAACAGTGGAATGTTAACGGGGAAAATGTTACTATAGGAGTTACTTGTGTAACAGTATAGGAGGAGAAGATGGCGAACAACACATCATTTATGACAAAATTCGACAAAGAATTGTTTAAAAGAAGCGTGCAGTACAATATCAAAACCTTGTACCGTAAGAGCTTGGAGGAAGCAACAGATCAGCAGATTTTTACTGCAGTTGCGTATTCTATTAAGGATCAGATCGTAGATCACTGGTTAGAAAGCCAGAAACAGTACGAAAAACAGGATCCTAAAATGGTATATTATATGTCCATGGAGTTCTTAATGGGTAGAGCACTTGGCAATAATATTATCAATTTGCAGGCATATAAGCCTGTAATCGAGGCTTTAGATGAATTGGGCTTAGATTTAAATGTTGTAGAAGATCAGGAACCGGATGCAGCTTTAGGTAATGGTGGTTTAGGAAGACTTGCAGCTTGTTTCTTAGACTCTCTTGCAACCCTTGGATATCAGGCATATGGCTGTGGTATCCGTTATCGTTATGGTATGTTCAAACAGGAAATCAGAGATGGTTACCAGATTGAAGTACCGGATAACTGGTTAGCAGATGGCAATCCATTTGAACTTCGCAGACCGGAGTATACTAAGGTTGTTAAATTCGGTGGAAATGTAGCCGTCCATGTAGATGAGAATGGCAGAAATGTATTTACACAGGAAAATTATCAGTCTGTTAGAGCGATTCCTTATGACTTACCAATCGTAGGTTATGGCAATGGTATTGTAAATACTTTACGTATTTGGGATGCAGCACCGGTAGAGTGCTTCCAGTTAGATTCTTTTGATAAAGGGGATTATCATAAGGCAGTTGAACAGGAAAACCTGGCAAGAAACATTGTAGAAGTTTTATATCCAAATGATAACCATTATGCAGGTAAAGAACTTCGTTTGAAACAGCAGTACTTCTTCATTTCTGCATCTGTACAGGAAGCTGTAGCAAAATATTTGAGAACACACGACGATGTTCGTAAGTTCCATGAGAAGGTAACCTTCCAGTTAAATGATACTCATCCTACCGTAGCAGTAGCAGAATTGATGAGAATCTTAATGGATGAACACTATTTGACATGGGATGAAGCATGGGAAGTAACAACCAAGACCTGTGCTTACACAAATCATACCATTATGTCAGAAGCATTGGAAAAATGGCCAATCGAATTATTCTCTAGATTACTTCCTAGAGTTTACCAGATTGTGGAAGAAATCAATCGTCGTTTCGTAGCACAGATTGAACAGAAATATCCTGGTAACCATGAAAAGGTTCGCAAAATGGCTATCATTTATGATGGACAGGTTAAAATGGCACATTTGGCAATCGCTGCCGGCTACTCTGTAAACGGTGTTGCAAGATTGCATACAGAAATCTTAAAGAACCAGGAATTAAAAGATTTCTATGAAATGATGCCTGAGAAATTCAATAATAAGACAAACGGTATTACTCAGAGAAGATTCTTATTACACGGTAATCCATTATTAGCTGACTGGGTAACAGCTCATGTGGGTGCAGACTGGATTACAGACCTTCCAAAGATTAGCAAACTTCGTGTCTATGCTGATGACGAAAAAGCACAGCAGGAATTCATGAACATTAAATACCAGAATAAGGTTCGCCTTGCACAGTACATCTTGGAGCACAATGGGGTAGAAGTAGATCCTCGTTCTATCTTCGATGTACAGGTTAAGAGATTACATGAGTACAAGAGACAGTTATTAAACATTTTACATGTTATGTACTTGTATAATGAAATCAAAGAACATCCGGATATGGAATTCTATCCAAGAACATTCATCTTTGGTGCTAAGGCAGCAGCTGGTTACTACAATGCAAAAATGACTATTAAGTTAATCAACTCTGTTGCAGATGTAATCAATAATGACGAATCTATCAATGGAAAGATTAAAGTAGTATTTATCGAAAACTATCGTGTATCTAATGCAGAAATGATTTTTGCGGCGGCAGATGTATCTGAACAGATTTCTACAGCAAGTAAAGAAGCTTCCGGTACAGGTAACATGAAGTTCATGTTAAACGGTGCTCTTACATTAGGTACTATGGATGGTGCTAATGTGGAAATCGTAGAAGAAGTTGGTGCAGAAAATGCATTTATCTTCGGCTTAAGTTCTGATGAAGTTATTAACTACGAAAACCATGGCGGTTACAATCCTATGGATATCTTCAATAACGACGCAGATATTCGTAAGGTATTGATGCAGTTAATTAACGGAACTTACGCTCCTAACGATCCGGAAAGATTCCGTACCCTTTACAACTCTTTGTTAAATACACAGTCTACTTCAGTAGCAGACCGTTACTTTATCTTAAAAGACTTCAAGGCTTATGCAGAAGCACAGAAAAAGGTAGAGGCTGCTTACAAAGATGAAGCAGGTTGGGCAAAGAGCGCAATCTTAAATGTAGCTTGCTCCGGTAAGTTTACATCTGATAGAACAATCCAGCAGTATGTAGATGAAATCTGGCACTTGGACAAAGTTGTCATTCCTGCACCTGCGAAAGGAAAGAAAAAATAAGTAATATTCCATTATAACAGCCTCACCTCTTTTGGGGGTGGGGCTTATGGATTTTTTGGAACATATAGTGAAATAAGAACAGGAGGAAACCCCCATGATTCAGGCATTACAAACAGGTGCATATCTAGTCAATGGAACAGAAATTATTCCGGAAGATGGAGAAGCAATCCAGAAAGTAAAACAGCAGACTGGGAAAGAAACTACCAAAGAGGCTGCGAAAAAAGAAACCATTGCCTATTCTATTTTGGAATCCCATAATACTTCCGGCAATATGGACAAGTTAAAAATCAAATTTGATAAGTTAACCAGTCATGATATTACCTTTGTTGGTATTATTCAGACTGCCAGAGCTTCAGGTTTGGAAAAATTCCCCATTCCCTATGTACTTACCAACTGTCATAACTCTTTGTGTGCGGTAGGAGGAACCATTAATGAAGATGATCACATGTTTGGTTTGACCTGCGCAAAGAAATATGGTGGTGTATATGTACCTCCTCATCAGGCTGTTATCCATCAGTTCGCCAGAGAAATGTTAGCTGGTGGTGGCAAAATGATTTTAGGATCAGATTCCCATACCCGATATGGTGCGTTAGGTACTATGGCTATGGGTGAAGGTGGTCCGGAACTTGTAAAACAGCTTTTGAACCAAACCTATGATATTAACATGCCCGGGGTAGTGGCTGTGTATTTGACAGGTGAAGTGCAAAAGGGAGTTGGTCCTCAGGACGTTGCTCTTGCTATCATTGGTGAGGTATTTGGCAACGGATATGTAAAAAATAAAGTGATGGAATTTGTAGGACCGGGTGTGGCTTCTCTTAGTCCGGATTTCCGCATCGGTGTGGATGTTATGACCACAGAAACCACTTGCCTTTCTTCTATTTGGCAAACCGATGAACAGGTAGAAGAATTCTATGAAATTCATGGCAGAAAAGAAGACTATAAAATGCTTCAGCCGGGGCAGGTGGCATACTATGATGGTATGTTGATTGTAGATTTGAGTAAAATCAAGCCTATGATTGCAATGCCCTTCCATCCAAGTAATACCTATACCATCGAAGAGGTAAATGCAAATCTGGAGGATGTATTGGCAGAAGTAGAAAAACGCGCCTTGGTTAGTTTAGATGGTGCCGTGGACTATTCTCTTCGAGACAAAGTAAGAAATGGAAAATTATATGTAGATCAGGGTATTATTGCAGGTTGTGCCGGCGGTGGCTTTGAAAATATTTGTGCTGCAGCAGATATTTTGAAGGGACAATACATTGGCGCAGACGAATTTACCTTAAGTGTATATCCTGCTTCTACACCTATCTATATGGAATTGATTAAAAATGGATGCGCAGCCAGCTTAATGGAAACCGGTGCAATTTTGAAAACTGCATTCTGCGGGCCTTGCTTCGGTGCAGGAGATACCCCGGCCAATAATGCATTTTCCATTCGCCATTCTACACGTAACTTCCCTAATCGTGAGGGATCTAAGCTACAGTCCGGTCAGATTGCATCTGTAGCTTTAATGGACGCTCGCTCTATTGCGGCAACAGCTGCAAACAAAGGCTATTTAACTCCTGCTACGGAATTTGATGGAGACCTTGGAAAATATAAATATCATTTTGATTCCAAGATTTATGCAAACCGAGTATTTGATTCCAAAGGAGTAGCAGATCCGGATACAGAGATTAAATTTGGTCCTAATATTAAGGACTGGCCGGCAATGACAGCGTTACCGGAAAATCTGTTGTTACGAGTGGTTTCTGAAATCCATGATCCTGTTACCACCACAGACGAATTAATTCCTTCCGGAGAAACTTCTTCTTATCGTTCCAATCCTTTGGGCTTAGCAGAGTTTACCTTATCCAGAAAGGATCCCAAATATGTAGGCCTTGCAAAGGATATTCAGGTAGCCCAAAAGGCAGTGATGGAAGGCAAATGTCCTTTAGAAGCAAAACCGGAATTGAAAGAAATTATGGCAACTGTTCAGAAACAGTTCCCACAAGCTGGAGAAGGCAATATGGGATTTGGTTCTACCATTTTCGCCGTAAAACCGGGTGACGGTTCTGCTAGAGAGCAGGCTGCCAGTTGCCAGAAGGTATTAGGTGGTTGGGCAAATATTGCCAATGAATATGCTACCAAGAGATACCGTTCTAACCTGATTAACTGGGGTATGCTTCCCTTGTTAATTCCGGCAGGAGAATTACCCTTCCAGAATCTGGATTATGTATTCTTCCCGGGTATCAGACAGGCGGTTGAAAATAAAGATAGCGTGATTAAGGCATACGCAGTAAAAGGCGAAAACCTGGTAGCTTTTGATTTAACCATGGGTGAACTAACAGACGAAGAACGCCAGATTATTTTGAAAGGCTGCTTAATTAATTACAATAGGGTATAAAGAAAAGGTATAAAAAAGCCGATAAAGGCTTTAGAGTGCATGGAAGCGTAAGTGTAGAAGGGAATCTTTTATGCTTGCGCTTTTTATATATTTGTTTTATGAACTTTTTATAAACCCCCTTTCAAAATAGAAATACTTCGTATATAATTGACTATGTATGAATAGGAATTGTAGAGTGGGATATTTTAGGAATATCTCCCTTATACTACAGTAGATAGAAAGGATTGAAAGGGGAAAGAAATGCAGTTTACAGACATTGGTATCGACTTAGGTACAGCCAGCATTTTAGTATATATCAGAGGAAAAGGAGTGGTATTAAAAGAACCCTCCGTTGTAGCCTTTGATCGGGATACAAACAAAATTAAAGCCATTGGGGAAGATGCTCGTTTGATGCTTGGTAGAACACCGGGCAACATTGTTGCAGTAAGACCTTTGAGACAGGGTGTTATTTCAGATTACACTGTAACAGAAAAAATGATGAAGTATTTTATCCAAAAAGCATTGGGAAGAAAGACTTTGAGAAAACCCCGTATTGCGGTATGTGTACCCAGTGGTGTTACAGAAGTAGAGAAAAAGGCCGTTGAAGATGCAACCTACCAGGCAGGTGCAAGAGATGTTTCTATTATCGAAGAGCCTATTGCAGCAGCTATCGGTGCAGGTATCGACATTTCTAAGCCTTGTGGAAATATGATAGTAGATATCGGTGGTGGTACCAGTGATATCGCAGTAATCTCTTTGGGCGGTACGGTAGTAAGTGCCTCCATTAAAATTGCCGGAGATGATTTTGACGAAGCAATCGTTCGTTACATGCGTAAAAAACACAATCTATTGATTGGTGAAAGAACAGCAGAAGATATTAAAATCAAAATTGGTTCTGCATTTAAGAGAGCAGAACCTGATTATATGGATGTTCGAGGTCGAAACCTGGTAACAGGTCTTCCAAAGACAGTAAAGGTATCCTCTGAAGAGACAGAAGAAGCTTTACGGGATACCACATCTCAAATCGTAGAAGCCATTCATGGTGTTTTAGAAAAAACTCCACCGGAACTTGCAGCAGACATTGCTGATAGAGGTATTGTTTTGACAGGTGGCGGTAGTTTACTTCGTGGCTTAGAAGATTTGATTTTTGATAAGACAGGTATTAATACCATGACAGCAGAAGATCCTATGACTGCAGTAGCCATCGGAACAGGCCGCTATGTAGAATTCCTGTCAGGCTACAGAGATGAATAGGATTTGAAAAAGCAAGGAGATAGACCATGTTAAAAGGCTTATATACTGCCTACACCGGTATGATAAATGAACAGAATCGTATGGATGTATTGACCAACAACCTGGCCAATGCAGATACTGCGGGCTTTAAAAAAGAAGGAGCTACCAGCCAGTCCTTTGACGAAGTGTTGGCAGTGAAAATTAAAGACAGTTCCGAATATGCCGGCTTACATCGTAACATGGGTAGAGTATCTCTTGGCGTGAAAGTAGGAGAAAATTATACCGATTTTGGACAGGGTTCTTTTAGACTAACAGACAATACCTATGATATGGCTCTTTCCGGTCCGGGGTTCTTTACCATTCAGTTTACCAATAAAGCAGGAGAAACCTCTTTGAAATATACCAGAGATGGTTCTTTTACGGTTAATAAACAGGGCTATTTGGTAACCAAGGACGGAGATTATGTGATGGGAGAAAACGGACGCATTCAGGTGGATCCGTTAAAGCTTTCTGCTATTGACAGCCAGGGAAATATTTCTCAAGATGGAGAATTGATTGATACCATTCGAGTGACAGATTTCGAAGATTACAATTATCTGAAGCATTACGGGGAAAACTACTATGAGCCGGTAAGAGGCGCCCAGATGAAAGAAGATACTGACTACAAAGTAGTATCCGGCTATTTGGAGATGGCCAATGTGCAGGTAGTATCCGAAATGGTGGAAATGATTTCTGTATCCCGTGCTTATGAGACCAATCAAAAAATGATTCAGACCTTTGACAGCACCTTGGATATTGCAGCAAACCAGCTTGGAAAAGTCTAAAGCCGTATAGGGGAGGAATAGAAATATGGTAAGATCTTTATGGACAGCCGCAACCGGTATGATTGCCCAGCAGACAAATGTAGATACCATTGCCAATAACCTGGCAAATGTAAATACCACAGGATATAAAGCGGAAGTAGCAGAGTTTAAGTCTTTGCTTTATCAGACAATGCAAACCAAAACCACAACAGCGAACGGAGAGAACAAGCCGGTTAGCGCACAGGTTGGTTTAGGTGTACGAAATTCTGCAATTACTTCTTTGTTTAGACAGGGGCCTATGTTGGCATCGGAAAGCGATACCGCTTTTGCTGTTGAGGGGGATGGCTTTTTCTCAGTAAGAGGAGAAGACGGACAAAGATATTTTACCAGAAATGGTAACTTTACCTTTACCACAGCAGGTGGGGGCAGAATTATGTTGGCCAATAGCGACGGACTTCCTGTTTTGGATACAGAAGGAAAAACCATTGTATTGTCCAATGAATATATTACCAGTAACATTACAGTTACTGCAGATGGCAGTATCTGCTATCCGGATGAACAGAACAATCCACAGCCTATCGGTGTGACCATTGGATTGTGGCAGTTTAATAACCCCTCCGGGTTAACAAAGGCAGACAGTACCTTATATACCGTAAGCCCAGCCAGTGGACCTGCTATTAGTGAAACAGATAACGATGATGTGCGCAAAAGTAAAATCCGTCAGGGCTATTTGGAAGGTTCCGGTGTACAGGTAGCGGATGAAATGGTAAATTTGATTGTGGCACAACGAGCTTATGAAATGAATGCAAAAGCCATTACCACAACAGATGAAATGTTACAGCAGGCAAATCAGTTGAAACGTTAATGGGATTAGTTAATCCGAAGTACGTAGAACTATGAATGAATAAAAGAAGTTAGATAGAGGTCAATAGATGGATTTTTCAGGCATTACAAGTACCTATAATCAATATCTGAATACCCAGGCAAAAGATGCATTAAATAAAAAAATGGAAAATGTAACCAGTAAAGACTATTCCAATGCCACGGATGAAGAATTGATGGATGTGTGTAAGCAATTTGAAGCTTACTTTTTGGAACAGGTCTTTAAGCAGATGGATAAGACTGTGATCAAAGCAGATGACAGCACCACTCCAAATTCCAACTTAGTAGATTATTTTAAGGGAACCGCTATTCAGGATTTGGCAGCCCAGTCTACTGAAAAAAATGGTCTAGGCATTGCCCAGATGTTGTATGAGAATATGAAGAATATGCGCTAACTTTTCAACGAAAAGTTAGTGCCTAGGATTTGCGCAGCAAATCCAGAATATGGGATGATTTTATCAGATACTTAAAAATAGATAGCCGGAAACCTAAGGTTTTCGGCTATCCTTGTGTTGTAAGAGAGAAGTATGGAAGAAGTAAAAGGCTATATTGATCATATTGTATATCGAAAAGACGAAACCGGTTATACTGTAATCTCTATGATTTCCGAAGGGAAAGAAGTGATTTGTGTAGGGAAGCTGCCTGCATTAAATCAGGGAGAAAATATCAAGGTATGGGGAGAAGTAGAAGAAAACTCTTCCTATGGACCACAAATTCGAATTGGCAGATTTGAACTATTGCCACCGGAGGATTCTCTTAGTGTGGAAAGGTATTTGGGCAGCGGGGCTATCAAAGGGATTGGACCTGCTTTGGCAAAAAAAATCGTAGACCGTTTTGGAGAGGATAGCTTTCGCATTATCGAAGAAGAACCGGAGCGATTGACAGAGGTCAAAGGTATTAGCGAAAGAATTGCCAGGGATATTTGTGGACAAATGGAGGAGAAGAAGGAACTCCGACAAGCGATGCTTTTTTTACAGCAATATGGCATTTCCAATACTGTTGCAGTAAAAATTTATGATCGATATGGCACCACTATGTATCCCATATTAAGGGAAAATCCTTACAGACTGGCTGAGGATATTTCTGGGATTGGTTTTAAGATGGCAGATGAAATTGCTGCCAAAATGGGTGTAAAAACGGATTCAGATTACCGGGTGAAAAGTGGTATTTTATATACCTTGTTGTTAGCCGGTGGGGAAGGCCATGTGTATTTGCCGAAGGATATTTTGCTTCGAAATGCAGCAAGCCTTTTGCAGGTGAGCTTAGAGCAGGTAGAACTGCAAATGAAAAATCTATCCATGGAGAAAAAGGTGGTGCTAAAGGAAGAACAGGATACTACCTTGGTCTATTCTGCCAAAATGTACTGGGCACAGCTGCAGTGTGCAAGATTACTTTTAGATCGTTTTTCTACTATGGAAGAAAATCAATTTGATTCGGAAAAGGACAAGTTTCATTATGAAGCACAGATGAATCGAATTCAAAAGAAAATAGAACAATTGGCTCGCATCAACAAAATGGAATTAGACGAATACCAGACGAAAGCGGTCAAAATGGCCGTAACAAACAGTATTCTTTTGTTAACCGGTGGACCGGGAACGGGAAAAACCACCACCATCAATACCATGATTCAATACTTTGAACAAGAAGGGCTGGACTTGGTGTTAGCCGCACCAACAGGCAGAGCTGCCAAAAGAATGACAGAGGCAACCGGGTTTGAAGCCAGCACCATACATCGATTATTGGAACTCAATGGGAAAGTGGAGGAGGAAAGCGGCGGTGGTGCCCGGTTTGAAAGAAATGAAGAGAATCCATTAGAAGTAGATGTAGTTATCATTGATGAAATGTCTATGGTAGATATGTTTTTATTTCAAGCTCTTTTGAAAGCAATCAGTCCCGGAACCAGATTGATTTTGGTAGGAGATGTGAATCAGCTTCCCTCCGTAGGTCCGGGAAGAGTGTTGCAGGATGTGATGGAAAGCGGTATCTTCCCAGTAGTAGAGTTACATACCATTCATCGACAGTCGGAAGGTAGTGATATTGTAGTCAATGCCCATAAAATTCAACAGGGCATGGATATTTCTTTGGAAAATAAAAGTAAGGATTTTTTCTTTTTGGAGCGAAGCAACCCTCAGGTGATTTACAAGCATATGCTGGAGCTGATTCTGGAAAAATTACCCCCTTATTTGAAAGTGGATCCTATGGAAATTCAGGTCCTTACACCTATGAAAAAAGGGCCTCTGGGGGTGGCAAGTTTAAATCCTATTTTGCAGCAGTACTGTAATCCCCAGTCACCGGAAAAACCCCAGATTGAACGGGGAGAAGTGATTTTCCGACAGGGGGATAAGGTGATGCAAATCCGAAATAATTATCAAATGGAGTGGGAAATTGTCAGTTCCTATGGTATTCCGGTGGATAAAGGAGTAGGCGTGTTTAATGGTGATATTGGTGTAATTAAGGAAATCCAACCGGCAAATCATCTTCTTATTGTGGAATTTGATGATGCCAGACTGGTACAATATCCCTTTGCTCTTTTGGAAGAATTGGAATTGGCCTATGCCCTTACCATACATAAATCTCAGGGAAGTGAATATCCGGCAGTAATCCTTCCCTTGCTAGGTGGCCCCAAACAACTATTCAATCGCAATTTGTTTTATACGGGTGTTACCAGGGCAAAACAATGTGTTACCATTTTAGGCAGCAGTCAGACCGTAAAGGAAATGATTGCAAATGTAGAAGAGAACAAACGCTACTCGGGACTGAGCAGGACCATACGAGAAATGAGAGGAGAAGTGAAAGGAGCTATTTGAGAAACTGCTTAGTATTGGATATTTTATATCCTAGAAGATGTGCTATCTGTGACGGTGTGTTACCTTTTGGGGAAAAGGGCTGTCATAAAACCTGCAAACAGACCATACAGTATATCGGTGCTACTGTTTGCTGCAAATGTGGAAAACCGGTAAAAGAAGAGGAAGAGTATTGCCAGGATTGTAAAATGCGGCCCCATGCCTTCGATCAAGCCAGGGCGCTTTACCCCTACCGTTATGTACGGCTTTCCATTTACCGCTATAAATATGGCGGCAGGAAAGAATATGGGGCCTTTTTCGGACGGGAAATGGCAGAGTATTTTGAAAACTATATCAAAAGAATTCATCCGGATGCTTTGATCCCGGTACCCTTACATCGGAAAAGAAAGCGAAAAAGAGGCTTTAATCAAGCAGAAATATTGGCAGAAGAAATCGGGAAAATACTGCAAATTCCGGTATGGAAAAAGACTGTTTTCCGTGTAAAAAATACAAAGCCGATGAAAAATGTAGAAGGAAATGCACGGCAAAATAATTTGAAAAAGGCTTTCAAAATACGGGGAAATGATGTAAAATTAAAAACGATTATACTTATCGATGATATTTATACTACGGGGGCCACAGTGGATACCATCGCAGCCCTTTTGAAAACAGCTGGGGCAGAAAAAATTTTTGTGCTGGCTTTGTCTTGTGGTACATAATATGTCGAATTTTTAGGAGGTTACAACATGAATGTAAGAAATTGTAAAAATTGTCGAAGATTATTTAATTATATTGCAGGACCACACCTTTGTCCTTCTTGCAGAGAAGAATTGGAAGAAAAATTTCAGGTCGTAAAAAAATATGTGCAGGAGCATAAGGGAGCAGGCATTCCTGAGGTGGCAGAGGAATGTGAAGTGGATCCACAGCAGATTCATCAGTGGATTCGCGAAGAAAGATTGGAATTTACAGATACTGCTTCTATCGGACTTGGTTGTGAACGCTGTGGTAAAATCATTAAAAGCGGACGCTATTGTGATGAATGCAAATTGGAAATGGCAGGTAGTCTGAATGCAGCCAAAAATAGTATCAGTTCTCAGTTGGCAGCAAGACAGGCAGCAGAGGCTAACAAATCCAATGGTCCTAGAATGCGTTTCAAATAAGGATTTCTAAAAAGGGAAAAGGTACCAAATATGGTCAACGAAGAACGAATCAAATTGATGACCAAAATGGCGGTATACGAAGCAGGCGAAGGGAAAAAAGACAAAGCAATCACGGGCTATTTTCGTAGCGATTATATTAGCCTGCAGATTTTGAAGTCCATTGTGTCTGCTACCGTTAGTTTTGTGATTCTTTTCGCCCTATATATCTTTTATGATTTTGAAATATTTATGAAAGATATTTATAAAATGGATATGTTTCAATTTACCCGTCTGGTTCTAATATTGTATCTGGTGTTTACGGGTGTTTTTGTGTTAATTACCTATGTGGTATATGCGATTCGCTATAATAAAGCCAAAGGCAAAATCAAAAAGTTTTTTGGCAATTTAAAACGCATGTCTGTTTTTTACTATCATTAATTTGAGATACATAAGATTAGAAACAAGGAGAATGGTATGGCTGGTTTGCTGGAAGCCAAAGAGTATATAAAAAATTTTTATAGCAAATATGAAATATATATAAAGCCTGTATTGAAGTTTTTATTGGCATTGATTTCATTTATTTTGATTAATAGCATGATGGGATATATGCAGGCTATTAGTGGATTTGCCATTCCTTTGATGGCAGCTTTGTTTTGTTCATTTTTGCCTTGGAGTGTTGCGGTGCTTTTTGCGGCAGGCTTTATGCTGGCTCATTTTTATGCCCTTGCATTAGAATGTGCAGTAGTAGCATTGGCTGTATTTCTCTTAATCTTTTTACTATATTTCCGCTTTACACCGAAGGATGGATTGGTGGTGTTACTGTTACCCCTTTTATTTGGACTCCGGATTCCTTATCTGATTCCGGTAGCTTTGGGATTATTAGCTAGTCCTGTTTCCATGATTTCTTGTACCTGTGGGGTAATTGTGTATTATCTGATGAAATTTGCTTCTGATAATATGACATTGTTGACAGGAGTAAATGCGGAGAATACTTCTCAAAGATTCCGACTAATGATTGATGGCTTGATGGATAATAAGGCCATGATGATTACCATTATTTCCTTTGCCATTACAATATTGGTGGTTTATATGATTCGCCGTATGAGTATGGACCATGCCTGGACGATTGCAATTATTGCAGGTATTTTAACCAATGCAGTGATTTTGTTGGTGGGAGAACTGATTTTTGATTTACATTTGTCTATTTTGGGTATTTTGTTGGGGAGTTTGATATCCGGATGTTTGGCAAAGGTGGTGCAGTTCCTGTCTTTGAATTTAGATTACAGTAGGACAGAACGGGTACAGTTTGAAGATGATGATTATTACTATTATGTAAAGGCTGTACCGAAGATTGTGATGGCACCCCAGGAAAAAAGGGTGAAAAAGATTCATACCCAGAGAAAAACTACCACTGCTGCACCGAAGCAGCCTACTACTATTAAAACTTCTAATGGTGTAAGTCGTACCAGAATAGTAGAGCAGGATGAGGAAGAAACCTGGGATTCAATCTAACAGTTTCATGAAAAAGATGGGTAAAATATGGAACAAATCAGACATTTTGTAGACAACAACTTAACAAATCTTCATATACCCTCCGTTGGCATTATTGATATTCTTGAAATATTAATCATTTCCTTTCTCATTTACCAGATTTTGGTGTGGATTCGTAACACCAAAGCATGGTCCTTATTGAAGGGAATTGTAGTTCTTTTGGTAATATTTTTGATTGCCGTAATATTGGATATGACTACCATTGTATGGATAGCCAGAAATGTATTTTCTTTAGCCATTATCGCTTTCATTGTCGTATTGCAGCCAGAACTGCGGCGTGCTTTGGAAACCTTAGGAAAACGAAATTATCTGGCCTCTCTTATTCCCTGGGATTTAGGAAAATCTGAGGAAGGTCTGTTTTCTGATCAGACCATTCGGGAAATTAGCAAAGCTTGTACTGAGATGGGCAGGGTAAAAACCGGAGCATTGATTGTGGTACAGCAGGAAGATAATTTATCCGAATATGAAAATACCGGAATTGCGGTAGATGGTTTGGTTAGCAGTCAATTATTAATTAATATTTTTGAACATAATACCCCTTTGCATGACGGTGCTGTCATTATTAGGGGAGACCGAATTACTTCTGCAACCTGCTATTTACCTTTGTCAGATAATATGCGTTTAAGTAAAGATTTGGGTACCAGACACCGTGCCGGTGTGGGTATTTCTGAAGCGACAGATTCTATGACTGTGATTGTTTCCGAGGAAACCGGCAAAGTTAGTATTGCCTATCGAGGAGAGCTTTTCCGTGGACTGAGAGCGGAAGAAGTAGAAATGAAATTACAGAGCATTCAGCATAAACCTGTAGAAGAAAAGAAAAATCGCTTGTTTATGAAAAGAAGGAATCAGATTTGAAGGAAAAATTAACCAAAAACTTAAGCCTGAAAATATTTGCGGTTTTGTTTGCCATTGGCCTATGGCTCATTTCGATTAATATTAACGATCCCTATCAAAGCCGTTCCTATACTGTAAATGTACAGCTGTTAAATATGTCTGTAATGACCAACGCTGGAAAATATGTGGAAGTATTGGGCGATACAGATAGTGTGGTAGTATCCGTTCGTGCCAGCAGATCTATGTTGGATGGATTTTCTGCCAGTGATATTATTGCTACTGCAGACTTAAATGAACTGACTGCAGACAATCAGGTGCCTATTAAATTAAATACAGGAAAATCAGGAAGCAGCAGTAGTATCGAAGCAATGCGTCCGGATCATACCTATGTTTCTGTACAGTTGGAAGATATTATTCGTGTACAGAAAAAGATTTCTGTGGAAATCAAAAATAGTCCTGCCAAAGGATATTTGTTGGGAAGAACCACCACAGAACAAAATGCGTTGACCATTTCCGGTCCGGAATCCCTTGTGGAAAAGGTAGAAAAAGCTGTTGTTACCTTTAATGTGGATGGGGCTTCTGAAGATGTTAGTATGCTGTTGCCTATTGAATTATACAATCAGGACAATGAACGCATTTCTGACAATCGTTTGAGTATGAATATTACACAGGTACAGGGTAGCGCAACAATTCTCACCACCAAGGCTGTTCCGGTAACGGTTTCTACAGAAGGAACTCCCGAAAGTGGATTTATGGCATCTTCTGAGGTAACGGTGGAACCTTCTACTATTTTAGTTGCAGCAAAACCTGCTGTGTTGAAAACGGTTTCTGAGATTAGCGTTGATGGAGCAATGAATCTGCAGGGTGCAGTATCGGATGTGGTATCCACCATTGATATTAAGAATTATTTACCGGATGGAGTCATATTAGGAGGTCCGGCAGAAAGCGGTTTGATTACAGCATCTGTTGCAGTAGAAAAAGAAATCACTATGGAAGTGCCTTTGACAGAAGACAGTATTACCTTAAGCAATGTTCCGGAAGGCTATGAAGCATCTATGCGAGGCTTGCCGGAGGATGCGGTACTATATTTGATTGGATTACAGTCTGTTGTACAGAACCTGTCCGAATCAGAATTGAGTGCCTTTGTAGA
Source organism: Lachnospiraceae bacterium (assembly GCA_024403235.1). Taxonomy (GTDB): domain Bacteria; phylum Bacillota; class Clostridia; order Lachnospirales; family Lachnospiraceae; genus JAKSSF01. Next base: position 45,806 of record JAKSSF010000005.1, read on the forward strand.
TGTAGATGCTTTGTTGGAAAAAGAAAATATGATTGGGGAAGAATCCTATGACGGAACCTATCTGGCAGACATTGCTTTGAACTTGCCGGATGGGGTTCGGGTACATCACCCATTAAAAATATATGTTGTATTAAAAGGAGTATAAAAAATGGCTAGATTATTTGGAACAGACGGCGTAAGAGGGGTTGCCAATGAAGAATTGACTCCTCAGTTAGCAATGCAGCTTGGTATGGCAGGAGCCTATGTCCTAACCAAAGAAAAACAGCATAAACCTACTATTATGGTTGGCTGCGATACTAGAATTTCCGGAGATATGTTAGCAAATGCTTTAATGGCAGGCGCCTGTAGTGTAGGCGCCAATGCAGTCTATGTTGGTGTATTACCAACCCCGGCAGTTGCCTATTTAACAAAAAAATATAAAGTAGATGCAGGCGTAGTCATTTCTGCTTCTCATAATCCGGTAGAATTTAATGGTATTAAATTCTTTGATGGGGAGGGCTATAAATTACCGGATGAAATGGAAGATGAAATTGAGGCATTGATTCGTAGCGATATGAAAGGCATTAAATTCCCTACCGGTTCCGGAGTAGGAAAAGTAAAATATCGTAATGATGCCAGAGAAGAATATATTAATCATGCAGTACAGTCTGTGCCGGTAGATTTGTCTAACTTAAAAATTGTGGTAGACTGTGCAGAAGGGGCTTCCCATTACACTTCTGTAGAAGCCTTAAAAGAATTAGGTGCTACAGTGATTGCAATCCATAATAACCCGGATGGTACCAATATTAATGCCAATTGCGGTTCTACCCATATGGAAGAATTACAGGCCAGAGTGGTATTTGAAAAGGCTCAGGTTGGTTTGGCCTTTGATGGAGATGCAGACAGACTTTTGGCAGTAGATGAAAATGGTACTATGGTGGATGGAGACCAGATTATGGCTATTGTTGGCAATCACATGAAGGGGAAAGGCTCTCTGAAGAAAAATGTGATTGTGGCTACTGTTATGAGTAACCTTGGATTTACCTTAATGGGTCAAAAACAGGGCATTGAAATCGAACGCACCAAGGTTGGAGATCGTTATGTATTGGAAAGAATGAAAGAAATCGGTGCCAGCCTGGGAGGAGAACAATCCGGTCATGTTATTTTCTTAGATGAAAATACAACAGGGGATGGCTTGTTATCTGCCCTGCATTTATTACAGGTTATGGTAGATACCGGAAAGCCTTTATCAGAATTATCAGAAATTATGACTGTATTGCCACAGGCATTGGTGAATGCAAAGGTGCCCAATCATAAAAAAGAAAATTATATGGACTATCCTGAAATTGCAAAAGCAATTCAGAAGTTGGAGGAAATGTTCAATGGAGAAGGTCGTGTATTGATTCGTCCTTCCGGAACAGAACCCAAAGTTCGTGTTATGATAGAGGGAAAAGATCAGAAGGTTATTGAAGAAGAAGCAAAAAAACTGGCAGATTTAATCCAGAATACCATGCTATAAGAAGAAATTTCTTGAGCAAAAAGGGGGAGTATGGTATCATAGAAAGGGATTATGGAACACTGCCCATAAATTTGGAGGTATAGTAAAAATATGGTAAGCCAAAAGGTAGTCATTAAGAACCCAACAGGACTACACCTAAGACCAGCAGGTATCCTATGTAAGGAAGCTGTAAAATACAAATCGCATATAACGTTTAATCATAAAGACAGCATTGCCAATGCAAAAAGTGTGTTAAGTGTCTTAGGCGCTTGTGTCAAGTGTGGAGATGAAATTGAGTTCGTGTGTGAAGGTGTAGATGAAGCAGAAGCTTTACAGGCTCTGGTTTCCGCAATTGAAAACGGACTTGGTGAATAAAATATAAAAAGATACACAAAGCCCACCTGTCTTAGGTGGGCTTTTTTTGGAAAAAAGATAGGAGGACAAATAGATGTTAAATTACAAGAGATATAAAAGAAATCCCGTTTTACATTATCCGGAAAGACAGTGGCCAAATAAAGAAATCGAAAAGGCCCCTGTTTGGTGTAGTGTAGACTTAAGAGATGGTAATCAGGCTTTAATTGATCCCATGGTGGTACACGAAAAAATTGAAATGTTCGAATACCTGATTAAAATGGGTTTTAAGGAAATTGAGATTGGTTTCCCTGCAGCCAGCCAGATTGAGTTTGATTTCTTAAGACAGTTAGTAGATCGGAAATTAATTCCGGATGATGTATGTGTACAGGTATTAACCCAGTGTCGCGAGGAATTGATTGACAGAACCTTTGAGTCTATCAAAGGAATTAAGAAAGCCATCGTGCATATTTACAATTCTACCTCTGTTTTACAGAGAGATGTTGTATTTAACATGGAAAAAGATCAGATTACCCAGATTGCCATTGAAGGCACTAAGATGGTAAAAGAGCGTGCAAAGAATTTCCCGGGAGAAATCATTTTGGAATATTCTCCGGAAAGCTTTACCGGTACAGAGGTAGAGTATGCTTTGGAAATCTGTACAGCAGTGCAGAAAACCTGGGGTGCAACCAAGGAAAATCCGATTATCATTAATCTTCCTTCTACCGTAGAAATGACCACTCCCAATGTATATGCGGACCAGATTGAATGGATGAGTAATCATTTTGAAGATCGTGATAGCATTATCTTAAGTGTCCATCCACATAATGACAGAGGTACCGGTGTGGCAGCAGCAGAACTTGCTCTTTTGGCAGGTGCAGACCGTGTAGAAGGTACGCTTTTTGGAAACGGGGAAAGAACCGGTAATGTGGATATTATGACAATTGCTTACAATATGTTTTCTCAGGGTATCAATCCGGAACTTGCCATTGAACATATTAATGAAATTATTGAAATGTATGAACGATGCTGTAAGATACCGATCCACCCTCGTCACCCTTACGCAGGTAAACTGGTATTTACTGCCTTCTCCGGTTCCCACCAGGATGCTATTAATAAGGGCGTAAAAGCCATGAAGGAACGCAACAATCCCTATTGGCAGGTGCCCTATTTGCCAATCGATCCTTCAGATATTGGACGAGAATACGAGCCTATCGTTCGTATCAATTCTCAGTCTGGAAAAGGTGGCGTAGCCTTTATTATGGATACTTACTTTGGATTCAAGCTACCAAAAGGTATGCATAAAGAGTTTGCCAATGTAATACAGAAAATTTCAGAAACACAGGGAGAGGTATCTCCGGAACAGATTATGGACAGCTTCCGTGCAGAATACTTGAACCAGAAAGAACCTATCCACTTCCGCAAATTGCAGATGATCGATTTAAGCCACGAAGTAAAGACTGCTTTCGATACCAAGGTTATCGTAACCTATACAGACCATGGTGTAGAAAAGCAGTTTGAAGCAGTTGGTAACGGTCCTATCGATGCGGTAAAGAGAGGTTTACAGGAAGCCTTGGATTTGGACATCAAGATTTTGGATTACGAAGAGCATGCGTTGCAGTCCGGTTCCAACTCTCAGGCAGCAGCTTATATTCACCTGCTGGATACCAATACCGGCAGCGTAACCTACGGTGTAGGCGTAAGCTCCAATATTACAAGAGCTTCCGTTCGTGCGATTTTCTCTGCAGTGAATCGTTTGGGTTTGGGAAATAAATAAGAAAAAAAGAAAATATTACAAAATTGTTAATGACTGTTAACAGAGGATGTGTTATACTCTAACAGTTGACTACATTAAAAAGATGCATTAGGAGAGAAAAAGATGAAAAGAATTAGTGTACTAGCGTTAATTGCTGCTAGTTGTTCCCTTCTTTTATTTGGCTGTGGCAAAAAGGAAGAGCCTGCTGCAGTAGTGGAAGAAGTAATTGAAGAGGTTACAGATGTTGAAGAGGAAGAAGAAGTAACAGAAGAAGTAGATGATGATGTTCCACCGGAAGAAGGTATGGTGCGTTCTCCTTTGACCAATGAATGGGTAAAAGAGGAAATCGGCAAGGGAAGACCTTTGGCAGTTATGATTCCCAATGATAAATCTACTATCCCTCAGTATAATATTTCCAATGCGGATATTTTATATGAATGCCTTGTAGAAGGTGAAATTACTCGTTTAATGGCAGTCTTTGGAGACTGGACAGGCTTGGAACGAGTTGGTAATATCCGTAGCTGTCGTGATTACTTTGTATATTGGGCATTTGAGTATGATTGTATCTACATTCATGCAGGTGGTCCTTTCTACATCGATGAAGTAATCGGTCGTAAAGAAACCAATAATATCAACGCTTTAACTGCACCAAGTGGAGCATTCTACAGAACTACAGACCGTTCTGCACCACAGAACTTATATTTAGATGGTGCTGACATTGTAAAAGAAGCAAATCGTTTGGGTTACTCTATGGAGCCTAGAAGTGAGAAATTAGATGACCATCACTTCTTGTTTACCACAAAGTCTAATCCGAACACTTTGGAACAGTATGCAGAAGCAAAAGATGCGAAAGTTATCGATATGGCAGATGCCTATCCGGTAACCAAGAGCAAATTTACTTATGACGAAGCAGATGGCTTATACTACAGAAGCCAGGCTCCTTCAGGCGGTGCTCATATGGATGCTGCTACTAACAAACAGTTAGCATTTAAGAATGTTATCGTGCAGTTTACCTATCATGAAGTGCGTGATGCAAAAGGCTATTTGGCATTCCAGTGTGCAGATACCACCAGAGATGGTTGGTACTTCACCAATGGAAAAGGAATCCATGTAAATTGGAAGAAGACTTCAGATTATGGTTCTACACATTATTATGATGATAATGGGGATGAAATTACCTTGAACACAGGTAAAACCATGATTTGTATTGTAGAAGATGGTGACACCTTCTCTTTTGAAAACTAATACACAACAAAAGAAGGGAACTGCTTAGGTAGTTCCCTTTTTCTTAAAAAGGTAGAAATATGAAAAAGATTATTATTACCGGAGCAAATGGACAGTTGGGAAGAGCTGTGGGACAGTTTTATGCTGGCAGAGAAGATCTCTCCCTAATCAAAACAGATGTAGAGGAATTGGATATTACCAATGTGGATGCAGTCATGGAACTGGCAAAGAAAGTAAAACCCTATGCCATCTTAAATTGCGCTGCCTATACCGCAGTAGATGCCTGTGAAACCAATCAGGATATTGCCTTTAAGGTAAATACCATCGGCGCCAGAAATCTGGCTATTGCGGCAGAAGAAACAGGTGCTAAAATTGTCCATGTATCTACAGACTATGTGTTTGACGGTATGCGTGAAAATGGACCTTATTATGAGACGGACAGAACCAATCCACAGAGTGTGTATGGTCTTACAAAGGAAGCTGCAGAGCAATATGTGCAGAGCCTGTCTCATCGTTATTTTATTTTGCGTACTGCCTGGTTATATGGGGATGGAAAGAATTTCGCTAAAACCATGTTACGGATTTCCGAAAATAATAATAAGGTTCGTGTGGTAAATGACCAGTTAGGAACCCCTACCAGTACGGCGGAATTAACCAAAGCTATTGACTCTTTGCTTTTTAGTGATAATTATGGATTGTTCCATGCTACCTGTGAAGGAAGCTGCAGTTGGGCTGATTTTGCCAGAGAAATTTTCCGCCTGGCAGGAAAATCCACAGTAGTGGAAGATGTTACCACTGCCCAGTATTTAGCAGACTATCCGGCCCAGGCAAAAAGGCCTGCCAATTCTATCTTGGAAAATCGTATGTTTAAGATGACAAACGGCCATATGTTTGCACCTTGGCAGGATGCCATTGCAGTCTATATGAAAGAACTTTTAGGCTAAACACACTTGAACTTTTGTTTAGAGCTACCCCAAAAAGGAGAGCCTATATGACAAAGAGAAAAAAACAAATTTGGATAGTATTAGGACTGATTATGGTGCTGCAATTTATTGCGGCATCATATTTTTGTATGCAAAAACAAGGCTATCATTATGATGAGTATTATTCTTATTACTCTTCTAATGTGACCTATGGTTTGGTACCTACAGACAGAGAGTGGAAACCTACAGAAGAAATCAAAAGCGAATTTATGGCATTGCCGGGAGAAGGGTTTAGGTATGATGTGGTAAAGCTAATGCAAACCTTTGATGTCCATCCACCCCTGTATTATTACATTTTACATACGGTTTGCTCTATATTCCCAGGAGTGTTTAGCAAGTGGATTGGATTATCCATTAACCTGATATGTTTTTTACTTGCCTTTGTCCTACTATATTGTATCGGAAACACCTGTAAAAAGGAGGCTTCTCTAGGGCTTTGGGCTTGCCTTCTTTTTGGCTTTCAGCCGGGGGTTATCAGTGGAATCACCTTTATTCGTATGTATATGCTTTTGACAGTGTGGTGCTTTTTACTGGTGCTATGGCATTTGAAAGCAATGGAAACAAAAAAGTGGGTAGGAACCTGGCAATGTATTAGCTTATTTGTATTAGTATTCTTGGGATTTATGACCCACTATTATTTTGCTGTATTCCTATTCTTTGTAGCTGCTTTTACCTGTTTGACAGTATGGCTGATAGAAAAACGATTTTTCACGACTCTTTGGTATGGCCTTACAGTGATTTTAGGAATGATAACAGGTGTTTTATATTATCCTGCATGTGTATCTCATATTTTCAGAGGCTATCGTGGGCCGGAAGCTATTGCGGAGTTTGGCAGTGTTAGCAATACAGGTATGAGAATAGGCTTTTTTGGAGAATTATTGAATCGCTTTACCTTTGGCGGAAGTCTGTATCTGATACTGCTTCTTATATTGGTTTTAGCCTTGACCTGTATTTTTTTCCAGAAAACGAAAACAGCAAAACTGGGTAACTTTAGGGACCATTGGGAAAACTATAAAAAACTATATTTTTTACTTTTCATTTGTGCCGGCTATTTCTTGATTGTAGCCAAAACGGCACTTTTAAATGCAGAAGAAGCCAATCGCTATGAACTGCCGGTGTATGGCTTGATTCCTTTGGTGGTATTGTGGATTTTAGACACCTTTTGGGAAAAAATACTTGCATATTTTCCATTACGAGAAGGAAAGGTAAGGATACAGGAGATGGGCCTTTGGGCAACTACAGCTATCATAGTAATTTGCCAGCTTTTTGCCCTTTCCAAAGGAGAGGTACAGTTTTTATATCCGAAAGATAAAGACCAGGTGGCTTTTGCCAAAGAACATCAGGATAGTACCGTATTATACTTATATAGTCCAAACAATCAGTGGATGATTTGGGATGAAGCGGAAGAATTGATGCAGTATCAGGAGATTTATTTTGTGAATCTGGCAGATACTTCGCCCATTCAGGATAAAAAATTACTGGAGGCAAAGGAAATATATGTGTATGCTTCCAGAATGGAAGAGGCTATGAGGGTAATGGAAGAGCTGGAAAAAGAAAATCCCGCCCTCTCCGAATTGCAGAAAGTGCGGGAATTATTGTATTGCGACTTATATGTGCTGAAATAATTTTTACAGACAATAGAGTAAGCCAATGAGAATGCCTAATAAGCCACCCATCAGAACCTGTAAAGGAGTGTGCCCTACAAATTCTTTTAGCTTTTCTTCTGTAAAATTATTTTCCGTGGTAGAAAACATGGCCAGAAATTCATTTAAGATTTTTGCCTGCTTTCCGGTTTCCTGACGGACACCCATAGCATCGTGCATCACGATAATGGCAAAAAAGACCGTGACAGCAAACTCAAAGCTGCCGGCACCATATAATATAGCGGTTGAGGTAGCCATGGCACATACGGTAGAGGAGTGAGAACTGGGCATTCCCCCACTGCCAATGAGCCGTTCTGCCACAAATTCTTTATGAAACCACAGATGAATTAATGTTTTTAATACCTGTGCAACAAACCAGCCGATAAAGGCTGACATAAATATTTGATTTGCAAATAATTCTGTAAAGAAATTCATTCTATATTCCCCCTAAAGTTCCTTTCTTAGTATAATATATTTTAGGAAATAGGGAAACTATAAATTATTGGAAAATTTGGGAAAGGAGATGGGTATGCTTTCTGTTATTTTGATTTTTCTGTATATTGGGATTACCACATTGGGACTTGGGCTGGGATTTTCCTATGCGACCAGGAAAATATTGCAGTATACCTTGTCTCCCTTCAGCCTTTGTTTTGCGGGACTGGCCATTGCCACAGTCTACGCACAATATTTTAGTTTGTTTAGCGGAGTGGGTTTGATTGCCAACCTTTTACTTTGTATCCTGACCGGCTTAGGCTTCTATTACAACAAGGAACAAGGGAAACAAATATGGAAAGCCTTTAGAGAGGAAAATAGTATCCTTAGTTACACGGGAGAACTTCTCTTGGTTCTGGTGGTGGCTTATGGTGCCAGCAGAGGCTATCAGCATATGGATACAGGGCTGTATCACGCCCAGGCAATTCACTGGATTGAAACCTATGGCGTAGTACCGGGACTGGTGAATTTACATACCAGACTGGCCTATAATAGTGCTGTGTTTCCCTTAAATGCGTTATACAGCTTCCATTTCTTAGGAGGACAATCCTTCCATGCAGTAGCAGGATTTTTGGTCTATCTTTCTGCCAGAAAAGGGTTCCAGGTGTTTGGCGTATTTCGAAGCAAAAAGATATCCGCGTTGGATTTTGTAAAAATTGCTCTGCTGTTTTATCTCTCCATGATTTATACGGAAATGGTGTCACCTTCTTCCGATTATTTCGCCATGTTATTTCTGTTCTTCGTCCTAATTCGATGGTTGGAATTGGAGGAAGCAGGAGAAAAAAGATACATTCCCTATAGTTTGTTATGTGTCTTTTTAGTGGTAGCAGTCAGTGTGAAGCTGTCTACCGGCATCTTTTTATTACTACTGATAAAACCCGCTTATCTGCTATGCAAAGAAAAACAGTGGAAACATATTGGGCTTTTTATTGGCATGGGATTTTTGGCAATTTTGCCCTATTTTTTGAGAAATATTATCCTTTCCGGATATTTGGTATATCCCTTGGATAAAATAGATTGGTTTCATTTTGACTGGAAGTTACCTATTGGAGATTTACAGTATGACGCAGAAGAAATCAAGGCGTATGCCAAAGGCTTCAGACAGGTGGCATTAAAAAATACGCCCATTTCTCAGTGGTTTCCGGCCTGGTTTCTGGCATTAAAATCTTTAGAAAAGCTATGGGTAATTGGCTCTGTAGGTAGCGTATTTGTGGGAATGGGAGCATCTGTATTTGCATTCTTTTGGGAAAAGAAAAAGCATCTGCAAAATAGATATCTCACAGCTTTCATTTTACCGGAATTTACTTGTATTATGGGCTATTTAACCTGGCAGCTTGGTACCCCTTTGGTACGATATGGATATATTTATATCTTGGCTTTTCCGTTTTTGACGGCAGGTTTTTGCTTGGAAATTTGGAAAGCAACCAATTGGAATTTGAAGTTACAAAACAAAGTACCGGCTGTTTTTGCGGTACTCCTTAGTATGTTTTTGGTCTATAAAGGCTGGAATTTGGCAGAGGATATCTTGCGCCAGGCAAAACAACCTTATTATCTCCTGCAACAGGATTATAGTGGGGGAGAAATGGAATCCTTTTTTGTGGGAGAAACAGAGTTTTTTGTTCCCCTGGAGTACGGACAGGCGGGCTATTATGCCTTCCCTTCTGTTCCCTATACCACCTATCCCTTTGAAATGCGAGGCAATACATTACAAGAGGGATTTCGATATAAAGCACAATAAAAAGCTGTCGAAAGGCTTCTGAATTTTGGGCATGAAATGCTTTTACTTTGGAAACTGACATAGGTAAGATAGTGGTAGGAATACTGACGAATTATTCTATGAAACCAATGTAAAGGAGACCAAAATGAAAACGGAAGAACAGCAGTATAGAATTACCCTAACCAAGCATATTACCAAATATATGTTGGAATTGGGTGTTCCCGCCCATTTGAAAGGGTATCATTATTTGCGGGAAGCAATTTTGATGACTTCCCAGGATATGGAACTGGTGGGATCGGTTACAAAATTATTGTATCCGGATATTGCAAAGCGGTATCATACTTCAGATCAAAAGGTAGAACGTGCCATTCGAAATGCCATCGAGGTTTCTTGGGAAAGAGGCAATCCGGAGATGTTTGACATGCTCTTTGGCTATTCCAAAGAACAAGGGAGAAATCGCCCTACAAACAGTGAGTACATTGCCCGTATAGCGGACAAAGTTCATTTGGACTTTATTGCCTGATTGTGGTACACTAGCCTAGTAAATCAGCATTAAATAGGATGTAAAACAGTATGGTTGGTGTAGTAATAATCAGTCTCCTGTGTGTAGCCATAGGAGCAGTAATAGAGAATATATGGAAGGGAAAAGAGACGGGTTTTACCCAGAGTTGGCTAACCGGTTTCTTTTTCCTTTTTTGTTTGCAAGGGGCATTGTTTTTTGTAGCCCAGATGATGCATCTGTCCTTTCGTCTTGCTGTGTATCTATTTTGGGCTATTATGCTTCTATTGGGTGGGATATGTCTGATCCTACAGCGAAAATCTATTGGTAGAATAGGAGTCTGGAAAGACTTATTTCTAAAGCAGGACAAGAAATTGCAGTGGTTAAAGATAGCGGCTTTCATTGGCTTTCTAGGACTTCTGATACGCATTTTTGCACATTCTTACGAAGTTCCTGTAGATTTGTTGGTGGAAACTGCCAGAACCAGTTTGCAGACCAATACCATGAACCAAGTACATCCGTTAACCGGAAGAGAACTGGAGTTGGGAATGATTTTATCCAGAAAACTGGTTACCCTTCCCTTTTTCTATGGCAGTATAGGGCTTTTTAGTTTGGAAAAAATAACTGTTGTAGTGCGAATCTACGGCACTATTCTGACAATGCTGTCATCTCTTTTTCTATCTATAAAATATGCCAAATGGCTCTTTCCGGAGCGGGAAGAAGGACAGTGGGTATTTGTAGTATTGTGGGAATGTTTTTTCCTTTCTTCCGATTGGTTTTCTTTAATCAGCGGCTATAATCTATTACAGGCCGGTTACACAGGAGAAGCCATTTGTATGTTAGTGCTTTTACCGGAAATTTTATGGAATATTGGACAGTTCTGCCAGAGAAAGCACACCCAGACAGATACAACCGGTGTGATTTCAAAGATCCTTCGCATGTTACTTTGTTTGGCCGCGTCTTTGTTTTTAGCCCCCTTATATAAGGGCTTTATCATTTTAGGTATTGCTACGGTGTTGGGAACTATGGCGGCCTTGATGTATCGCAAAGGAGGGAAAATGTCATGCTAGAAACCTTTTTTGGATGGCGTCCTCTGGGAGCCTACGGAAGTCTTTTGCTGATCCTATTTGTATTGCTTTTCTTTCCTAAACTATGGAAAGGGCAGACACAAAAGTATCTTGTATTCTATGGAATACTGGTTGCTGTGTTGTTTTTTTGTAATCCCTTTGTGGTACAGATTTTGGGAAGGAAATTTCCACCCTTGTCTCAACTGGAAAACTGGACAGGTGTTTTGCAACTGGGAATCCTTTTACCTTTGGCAGGAACCCTGCTTTATCAGACCTTAGAAAAGGAGAAACAAAAAAAACAGTTTGTCATTGCTGCAGTAGTGATTTTTGCATTGGCAGGAAGCTGCTTTGGTATGACAAAGATACCCAATGTGGGACAGGAAGCCTATCATTTGGTGAAAGATTTAGGGGATAAGGAACTGACTATCATTGCAGAAGAAAAAGCCCAAAATGCCATAGAAGGCAGATTGGAAAATGTGAAATTTCTCTATGGTAGGGATTTGTATACCCCAGCTATGGATTTGGGTATTGCAGATGGCTATGAGCCGGATATGTATCAGCTCTACGAAGCCTGTAAGAATCCGGCTTCCTGTATGCAGGATATTGTGAACATGGCTGGACTTTATGACTGTAATTCGATTATAATAGAAGTGTATGAGGATTTTCCGGAAAAGGTAGGAAAATTCGCCTTGACCGGTACTTCAGAGCATTATCTCCTGTATCAAAAAAAGTAGTGCATAAGGATATGTGAAAATATGGCTTTATTAAGTGTAATCGTTCCTTGTTACAACGAGGAAGAAAATGTGGCTTATTTTTATCAGGAATTGATGAAAAATGCCTCCTTTTTTCAAGAAAAAAATTTAGAGTTAGAAATCCTATATGTGGACGATGGATCCAAAGATAAAACAGTAGAAGAAGTCTGTGCCTTACACGAAAAAGATGAAAGAGTACATTTGATTTCTTTTTCCAGAAATTTTGGAAAAGAAGCAGGTATTTATGCCGGATTTCAAAAATCCAAAGGGGACTATGTAGTAATGATGGATGCGGATTTACAGGATCCACCATCTCTATTGCCGGAAATGTTTTCTTATCTGGAGGAGGGATATGACTCCGTAGCCACAAGAAGAGTGACCAGAAAAGGAGAACCCCCCATTCGTTCTTTCTTTGCCAGAATGTTTTATAAGCTGATGAATAAAATTTCTAAGACAGAAATTGTAGATGGGGCCAGAGATTATCGTCTGATGAAGCGTCCCGTAGTGGATGCCATTCTTTCTATGACAGAATATAACCGTTTTACCAAGGGGATTTTTGGTTGGGTAGGCTTTGAGACTAAGTGGATTGAGTTTGAAAATGTAGAAAGACTGCATGGGGAAACCAAGTGGAATTTCTGGAAACTATTTTTATATTCCATCGAAGGGATTACCGCATTTTCCACAGCACCTTTGGCCTTTGCCGCATTAATGGGTGTGGTATTTTGTTTCCTGGCCTTTATTTTGATTATTGTGATTATAGTGAAAACCCTTGTTTGGGGTGACCCAGTAGGGGGATGGCCTTCCATGATTTGTATTTTGTCCCTGGTAAGCGGGGTACAGTTATTCTGTCTGGGAATCGTGGGACAGTACTTATCCAAGACCTATATGGAAGTAAAGAAAAGACCTATTTATTTGGTAAAGGAAGAATTGTAGGAACTGGTTATGATTAGTATTATTGTGCCGGTGTACAATGCGGCAGCCTATCTAACAGAAACCATAGAAAATGTAACACGACAAACCTACAGGGATTGGGAACTTTTATTGGTCAATGACTGCTCCAAAGACCAAAGTGAAACAGTCATCAGGCAATACTTAGAAAACCATCCCGATCCAAGGATTCATTTGATAAATCTCCCGGAAAATGGGGGAGCAGCCAAAGCCAGGAATAGGGGACTTATGGCAGCAAAAGGCAGATACATTGCTTTTTTAGATGCAGATGATATTTGGGCACCGGAAAAATTGGAAAAAGAGTTGGCTTTTCTGAAGGAAAAAAATGCCGGCTTTGTGTTTACTGCCTATGAATTTGGAGATGCTAATGGAGTAGGGACAGGAAAAGTGGTACAGGTACCGGAAACCCTTGTTTATCAACAGGCTCTTTCCAGAACCATTATTTTTACCACTACGGTGTTATTGGATACAGAAAAAATATCGAAAGACCTGATCCAAATGCCAATCATCAAAAGTGAAGATACCGCCACCTGGTGGCAGATTTTAAAGGCAGGATATGTGGCTTATGGGTTAAATGAAACCCTGGCTGTGTATAGAAGACCGGCGAAATCCCTATCTTCCAATAAACTGGAAGCCATTCGCCGTATTTGGCATTTATACCGAGAAATTGGAGAACTGAGTGTAGTAAGCTCTGCCTGGTACTTGATCCAGTGGGCAGTGCGGGCTACCTTAAGGAGAGTTTAATCACCTATGGATAAAAAAGATTCAATCAAACGATTATGCATATTGTGTATGTCATTTCTGGGCATTGTTCTTTTGGCAGGCATTTATTTATATACCTGGATTTCTGCCTATCATATGAAATTGATGTACAATATTCATTTGTATTTTTGGGGACATATTTTAATGGCCTTTATTTATTTCCTGTTGCTGTTTTTCTTTAATGGCACCTATGGGGGAATGAAAATCGGCTATTTGAAGCCTATGGATGTGGCATTTTCCCAGATTTTTTCATTAGTTTGTGTCAATGTAATCACCTATTTACAGTTTTCCATTATTGAAGTAAAGCTGGTTCACGCAGAGCCTTTGGTGATGATGACAGGTACACAAATTGTGTTTGTGATTCTTTGGGTAAATCTTTGCCAGTTACTGTATCGAAAAGCCTTTCCACCCAGACGCCTTTTGTTAATTCACGGGGAACGCTCCATCCAGGATATTACCAATAAATTTGCCAGCAGACCGGATAAATTTATTGTCCAGGAGTGCATTTCCATAGACCAGGGAATAGAATCCATTGAGAAAAAAATGGAAGCGGATGGCTATAAATCTATTGTATTGTGGGATATTCCTACAGAATACAGAAATCTTTTGTTAAAGTATTGTTACAGCCATTCCATTCGTATCTATATGATGCCTAAGATTCCGGATGTATTGATTAAAGGAACGGATCAACTCCATTTATTTGATACGCCAATTTTGTTAACCAGAGAATATTCCTTGAAGATTGAACAACGGATTGCAAAGCGGCTATTGGATTTGGTTTGTGCACTGATTTTAACGGTGCTTTCTTCCCCTATTCAGTTGATTACGGCCATTGCCATCTATATGTATGATAAAGGCCCGGTTTTATACAAACAGATTCGCTGTACGGAAAATGGCAGAGAATTTGAGATTTACAAATTCCGCAGTATGAAGGTGGATGCAGAAAAAGACGGTGTAGCCAGATTGGCTTCCAAAGGGGATGGCCGTATTACACCTATTGGAAAATTCATTCGTGCGGTGCGTATTGATGAATTACCCCAGCTCTATAATATCTTAAAAGGGGATATGTCCTTCATTGGTCCCAGACCGGAACGACCTTCCATAATTGCAGATTATATGAAGGAAATGCCGGAGTTTGCCCTTCGTATGAAGGTAAAGGCAGGACTTGCAGGATATGCTCAGGTGTATGGGAAATACAATACTACCCCTTATGATAAGCTAAAATTGGATTTGACTTATATTGAAAACTATTCTTTCTGGTTAGATATTAAATTAATGATGTTGACCTTGAAGATTTTATTTAAACCGGAGAGCACGGAAGGTGTGGAAAGCAGTCAAACCACAGCCTTGAAAAATACCCAGGATAAAACAAAATAATCCTGGTTGGGAAAAGTATATGGAACAAAAAGCATGGATGGAAGAAGACCTGGATTTGAAGCGTCTATTCTTCCTTTGGAAAAAGAAAATAGTGTGGATTGTGGTATCTGCTGTGGTGGGCGCAATTCTTTTTGCCATAGGCTACAAAACGGTAACTTCTGTTACCGATGGAGAGCCTTTGTACCAGACCACGGGGGACTATTATATTACCTTTAATTTCGAGGAATTTGAAAATGCAGATGATTACTACAATGCCTATACCTGGGATACCATTTTGCGACAGGATATTTTGGTAGATGCTGCATTAGAACAGTTGCCGGCGGGCTATACCAAAGAGCAGATCCGGGAATCGGTTGCCGGGGAAATGTTAGGAGATTACCGGGTGTTGACGGTACATGTGCAGAATGCTTCTGCGGAAGTTGCCAATGCAATCGCAGAAAGTTACACTATGGCGCTAGAAAACTTCCCACAGAAAGTGGACATGCTTTCTCAAATAGAATGTTGGAATCAGATTCCTGCAGTGGTAGTGGCGAAACATACCAAAACAGCCAATGCGGCTTTATTAGGGGCTATTTTAGGGTTCTTGGCAGGATTTTTCTGGTTGGCTTTTACAGCAGTCTTAAATGATACAGTATATACCTTAGGGGATATGAAACAATATAGCGATCTTCTTTTCTTAGGCTATGAAACCCTGCAACAGGATGAGAAAGAAAGCCGGCTTTTGGAAGAAAACATTACCAGGATGATTGGAGAACAGATCCCTATTACCTACTGGAATGCAGATACTTCTTTGGAAACCGTGCCGTTTGATGCGTTAAGAGACCAGCAGGGATTGGTGATGAAGCTTCCTTTTGGAAAGGTAACCGGAAAAAGATTGGAGCGTATTTTACAACAGTTTGCTTTACAAGGCTGTTCCTTCAAAGGGTGCGTTATTACAGAAGTGCCGGATGCTTTTTTGAAGTTTTATGAACAGAAATAAGGAATGAGATCAGACAGGATAGAAGTTATGACAGTGGAAACATTGGTGGCAGCTGTTGGTCAGGAGACACAAACGCTGGCAGAGCGCATGCATTTAGAGACAGATGCCATTATTATCAATCAATGTGAAGAAAATGCCTATCAGGAATATACTCATAAAGGCCATACCATTCGTTGTTACTCCTTTCGGGAACGGGGAGTAGGCTTGTCCAGAAACAATGCCCTGCTTCGTGCTAGGGGAGATATAGTAGTATTTTCTGATGAAGACATTGTCTATGAAGAAGGCTATGGAGAGAAGATTTTACAAGCCTTTGCGGAGAGACCGGATGTAGATATGCTGTTGTTTAATATGGAGGTGACAGAAGAGAGAGCCACCTACCATACTACCAAGGAGCATGCCATTCATTTTTATAACTGTGGCAGATATCCTACCTACAGCTTTGCAGTAAGACGGGAAAAGCTGCATAAGGCCAATGTAACCTTTTCTCTATTGTTTGGTGGTGGCGCCAAATATAGTAATGGAGAGGATAGCCTGTTTTTAATGGATTGTTTACGAAACCATCTGAAGATTGTTGCAGTACCTATTAGCCTTGGCAAAGAAGAGGTACGCCCATCTACCTGGTTTCATGGATATACAGAGAAGTTTTTCTTTGATCGTGGAGTGTTATATTATCATCTGTATGGAAAATTTCGTCATCTTTGGGCCCTTCGCTTTTTATTGGCCCATGGCAAGGTAATGTGTCAGGAAATTCCCAGAAAAAAGGCATATGACTTAATGAAACAGGGATTTGCAGAGGCAGCAAAATAAGACATTGTAGGAGAATCGATATGATGTTATATCTGTTGGTAACAGCAGTGACTATAGGTCTTGCGTACCAAATCAGACAAACAGAAAATCATAATTTTAGAACAAAGACTTTGACACGCAGACAGGGGTTTGGGACCCTTTGTCTGCTTGCTATTTTTTGTGTTCTGTTTTTGCTTTCTGCCCTTCGCTTAGAGGTGGGAAACGATTACGGTACCTATGTAGATACTATTCATGAGATTTATGTAGGGGGATATGTGGTAACAGAGCCCTTGTTTAATGCTATTGTAAAGTTTTTGTGTCTGCTTTCCGGCGGAGAGAACTATTTATTGGTGTTTGCTGTATTTGGGGCTCTTACCATTGCTTTATATCTGAAAGTTTTATATGAGCAAAGTGAGAATTTCCCCCTGGCATTTTTTCTATTTATGACCTTGGGCATCTATTTTCGTACCTTTAACACAGTACGATTTTATTTGGCGCTGGCCATTACCATGTATGCCTATCGTTTTGTATTAAAAAAGCAGTATGTAAAATTTGTGCTGTTGATTGGACTTACCGCATTTTTACATAAATCCGTGTTGGTGGTGATTCCACTATACTGGATTGCCAGACAGAAATGGAAAAAATGGCAAATGGCTTGCTTAGGCGTATTAGCCATTGCAGTGGCGTTCGGGCGAGGCTTGGTGATGGAAGTGGCTCTCCGTCTTTACCCTTCCTATGTGGACACCATCTATTTGGAGCAGGGCACAGGCTTCTTGGCAAATGCTATGAGTTTAGGAAGATGTATTGTAGTGCTATTGGCAGCGCTCCTATGCTATAAAAATTATATTGCAGGTGACGAAGAACTGGAATTTTATTTCCGATTGAATATATTGGCCATTTTACTTTATACCTGTGCTTCTTATTTGCCTTTGGTAGGCCGAATTGGATATTATCTGACCACTTCCCATATTTTATTATTGCCTGCACTGGTAAATCGAATTACCGAAGAAAAGAAGCGGAAATGGGCGATGGTTGTTTTAATTGTTTTGGCTTTATTGTATTTTGCATTATTTTTAAAAACCGGAAACCAGGAGGGTGTTCGTATCCTACCCTATAAGTCCTGGCTTTTCTATGAAAAGGATTTTTTAAATGCTGGAGAAATTTTTTAGTATCCTGGTAGTTTGCTTAAACCCGGGAGATAAGTTAGAAAAAACCATACAAAGTATTTTACAGCAAAGCTATACCGACTATGAGATTATTATCAAGGACGGCGGCAGTACAGATGGATCCATAGAGGATTTACAGTCCAAAAAGTATATGGAAGAGTATCCTCAGATCAGATTGGTAAGAGAAAAGGACAGTAGCATATACGACGCCATGAATCAGGCAGTGAAAGAAGCCTGTGGCTCCTATCTGCTGTTCTTAAACTGTGGGGATTATCTGTATGACAGTACTGTGTTGGGAAAGGTAGCAGCATCTATTGTTCCCAAAAGTAGTCTGCAAATCTATTATGGAGATCAGTACAATCAATTACAGCGAGCGGTGGTTTCTTCCGCACCGGGCATTGATGATTTTACCTGCTTTCGTAATGTACCCTGCCATCAGGTTTGTTTTTATGAGCATCGCCTGTTTGAGAACAGAGGGTATGACACGAAATATGTGGTTAGAGCGGACTATGAACATTTCTTGTATTGTGTCTATGAAGAGAAAGCAGAGTGTACCCATTTGCCCATTATCATTTCTTCTTATGAAGGTGGGGGATTTTCGGAAACCAAGGAAAATCGGATCCAATCTGCCCTGGAACATCGGGAAATTACAGACCGGTATCTAGGGGAAAAGGCAAAAAAATATCGTTTGATTATGGCAGTAACTTTGGCACCTTTGCGTACCTTTTTGGCGGAAGATCCCAGATTTTCCAAATGGTATAATGGGATCAAAAGTTTTGTATATAAAAGAGAAGAACAATAAAAAGAGTAAAGTAACGAAAACAGAAAGAATTCACTATGGCAATGCGTATATTGTGGGTATGCAATATTTTACCGCCGATCCTGGGGGAAAAATTGGGATTACCCGGCAGCGTAAAAGAAGGATGGATATCCGGCATATTGGAACAACTGATACAGGAACCGGAAGTGGAAACCCTGGGGGTATGCTTTCCCACCAATGGACCTGCTAGACATATGGGTACCAAACTGCAGGTGGGAGAAAAAGAAGTATGTCTTTATGATTTTACAGAGGATACGGTCCATCCGGAATGCTACGAAACAGGATTGGAGCAACGGTTTGCAGAGATTTTTGACCACTTTTCGCCCTATGTCCTACATATATTTGGCACCGAATATGGACATACACTGGCAGCCTTAAAAGCCTTTGGAAAACCGGAAAAATCTTTAGTGGGATTGCAGGGCATTATTAGTCTATGTGCCAAAGCCTATATGGCAGATTTGCCAAAAGAAATACAACAAAAAAGAACATTCCGGGACTGGTTAAAGAAAGATAGTCTTTTGGAGCAACAGGAAAAATTCCGGATCCGTGGGGAACGGGAAAAGGAATCCATAGCTCTTACCGGCCATGTTACCGGTCGTACCCAGTTTGATAAAGATGCAGCCTTAGAAATGAATCCAAAGGTACAGTATCATCCTATGCATGAGACCATGCGGAGCTGTTTTTATACCGGAAATTGGTCTTTGGAAAGCTGCAAAAAGCATAGCATTTTCTTTAGCCAGGCAGATTATCCTTTGAAAGGCTTTCATTATCTGTTGCAGGCTCTGCCAAAGATTTTGCAGCAATTTCCGGATACTACCGTTACGGTAGCCGGCAATAGTCTGGTACAGTTTCATACCATAAAAGAAAAACTCAAAATTTCTGCCTATGGAGCCTATTTGAGAAAGGTAATGCAAGAAAACCGATTGGAAGAAAAAATTCGATTTTTAGGAAAATTGGAAGCGGAGCAAATGAAACAGGCATACTTAAATTGCCATACCTTTGTTTGTGCTTCTTCTTTGGAAAATTCTCCCAATTCTGTGGCAGAAGCCATGCTTCTGGGGGTACCTGTAGTGGCACCTACAGTCGGTGGAATTCCATCTATGGTGGAAACAGAAAAAGAGGGGATTTTATATGCCCCCGGAAATACAGAGGCATTGGCGGAGGCTATTATCCGTCTATGGCAGCAGGATGAATTGGCACAAAATTTAGGTGCGAAGGGCCAAATCAAAGCCAAAAAGGCTCACAATGGGATCAATAATTATAGAAAGCTTTTGGCTATGTATCAGGAGATTGGTTTATGAAAATTACCATGATTTCCAATTACATCAATCATCATCAAATTCCCTTTTCCAATGCGTTATATACATTAGTTGGATCTGACTATCATTTTATTCAGACTGAGCCTATGGAAGCGGAACGAAAAGCCATGGGTTGGTCTGTGGAAGAAGGTTCGGTTCCTTACTTGGTGGAACTGGAAAAAGAGCCGGAGCTTTGTAAAGACTTATTGGATACCAGTGATATTGTACTGGTAGGTTGGATGGAACGGGAAGATTTGATCACACCTCGTTTGCAGCAGAGAAAGTTTACCATTCGTATTAGCGAACGCTTATATAGAGAGGGGCAGTGGAAAGCCATTTCCCCCCGAGGATTGGTGCATAAGTATCAGGATCATACCAGATATCGGAAGGACCCTGTTTATCTGCTTTGTGCAGGTGCTTATGTAGCAAGTGATTTTCATTTGGTTGGGGCCTATCCGGGAAAAATGTATCGTTTTGGATATTTCCCGCAGACAAGTCCTTGTTCTTTGGAAGAACAACTTGCCAAAAAGCCGGATATATCTGCACCGGACGCAAAAATACAATTGGTATGGGCAGGTAGATTTATTCCCTTAAAGCATCCCGAGTACATGCTCCAATTGGCAGCTTCCTTACAGAAAAAAGGCTATCCCTTTCATCTTCACATGGTAGGAGGCGGAGAACTGGAGGAAAGCTTAAAAGCTCAGGCAAAGGCCTTGCAAGTAGAAGAAAATATCACTTTTTACGGCTTTCAGGCGCCGGAAAAGGTGCGTCAAATCATGGAACAATGCCACATTCATATTTTTACCAGCAATCATTTAGAAGGCTGGGGGGCAGTAGTGAATGAAGCCATGAACTCTGCCTGCGTGGAAATTACCAATGTAGCAGTAGGGGCAGCCCCCTATTTGATTACCCACGGGAAAAACGGATTATTGTATGATAAAACCTACGAAAGCATGGAAGAACAAGTGCTTTCTGTATTCGATCATAAAGAAAGAATAAAGACCTTAGGAACTGCCGCTTATGGAACCATTGCCACAGAGTGGAATGCGGAAACCGCGGCAGGTCGTTTATTGCAGTTTTATGAGGGCTTTTTACAGGGTACACTTCCCACCTGGGAGAGCGGTCCCTTTAGTAAGGCACCTTGCATTCGCCCCAAATAGGAGACACTATATGGAAAAAAATTTGGACCAGGGGGACGGGGTCAGAGGGCCATTACTCTCTGTAATCGTACCCGTATACAATACCAAACCCTACCTGGAAAAATGTGTCAAAAGTATTCAAAATCAAACCTTACGGGAATTGGAAATCTTACTGGTAGACGATGGCTCTACAGATGGCAGTGGAGAATTATGTGACCAATTAGCCAAGGAAGATGCCAGAATTCGAGTATTGCATAAACCAAACGGTGGCTCTTCTTCCGCCAGAAATCTTGGCATTAAGGAAGCAAAAGGAGCCTATCTTGGGTTTATTGACAGCGATGATTTCATTGAGCCGGATATGTATGAAAGCTTGTATCAGGCCATACAGCAATATGAGGTAAAGATTGCTCAGATTTCCAGAGATGAAATTGACGAAAAGGGACAGAAAATGCCGGATGTGTGTACGCCACCCAAGGAAATCACGGTCTCTTCTGCAGAAGCATTTTTGGAAGAGCTGTTACTGCATCGGGGAGATTGCTCTTTTTGTACCAAACTCATAGCCAAAGAGATTTTGGCAGACAAAGCCTTTCCGGAGGGAAAACTGAATGAAGACTTTTTCCTGTTATTGCAGGTCCTGGAAGAAATCTCCGGCATAGTGATACTGCCAAAGCAAGCCTATCATGTGTTTTATCGCATTGGCAGTAATACCAGAAAAGAAAATAAAAATGAGTTTTCCAGGGTGTTTATGGACATTGTAGACCATGCAGACTATGTAAATGACCTGGTGGAAAGAAAGTATCCAGCCTTAAAGAAACAGGCAAAGCGTTTTGGTCTGTTCCAAAGATTGGATTATATGTTACACATCCCTGTTAGTCAGATGACAGGAGAAAATGATTTTTATCAAAAGGTGAAAAAATACTTGCGCAATAATCTAGGGGAAACCTTAACCAATCCCTTTTTAACGGGAAAAAATAAGGTGTATTTGTTACTGCTTACAATAGCTCCCAAAACGGTTCGCTCCTTGCATCAAAAAGCAAAGGGTCTGGATCGTTAAAAAAGGTATTTCTATAGAAAACCAGCGATTTGGAAAGGGATGTAGATTTGTAACGAAGATTTACAAATCTACAGCCAATATGCTATACTTGATAAGATTAGTGTGTTATACAATTTTCATAGAATTTAGGCAAAATGATTTCAAAAACTTGGGAGGAAACCATGTTAAATAATAAAACCATTTTAATTACCGGAGGAACCGGTTCCTTTGGAAAATGCTTTACCAAATATGTATTAGAGCATTATGAGCCAAAGAAAATCATTATCTATTCCAGAGATGAATTTAAGCAGTGGATGATGGCCAATGAATTTAAGGCTTATGCAGATAAATTACGATTCTTTATTGGCGATGTACGGGATTTGGACCGTTTGAGAAGAGCCTTTGAAGGAGTAGATTATGTGATTCATGCAGCCGCTATGAAACAGGTGCCTGCTTGTGAATACAATCCAAATGAGGCTATTAAGACCAATATTAATGGTGCTATGAATATTATTGAAGCTGCCTTGGACGGTAGTGTGAAAAAAGTAGTGGCACTATCTACGGATAAAGCCGTAAATCCGGTAAACCTGTATGGTGGTACCAAATTGGTATCTGATAAATTGTTTATTGCGGCCAATGCTTATGCAGGCCATAAAGATATTAATTTCTCCATCGTTCGGTATGGAAATGTAGCCGGTAGCCGTGGCTCTGTTATTCCGTTTTTCCATAATATTATCAAGAATGGTGGTACAGAATTACCTATTACGGATTATCGTATGACTCGTTTCTGGATTAGTTTAACCCAGGGGGTAGAGTTAGTCATTAAGGCATTGGAAGAAGCTACCGGTGGAGAAACCTTTATCAGTAAGATTCCTTCCTTCAAAATTACTGATTTAGCAGAGGCTATGCTTCCTGGATGTAACATGCCGGAGGTTGGTATTCGAGAAGGAGAAAAACTCCATGAAATTATGGTTACTGTAGAAGATTCTATGACAACCTATGAATTTGACAAACACTTTATTGTATATCCCCAGATGGTTTGGAATGAAAAACAAAAACCCAACCCAGCAGGAAAGAAAGTACCGGAAGGCTTCTCTTATAGCTCAGGAAATAACACAGAATGGTTAACAGTAGAAGAGATTCGTGCATTGTTAAAGGATGTTGATTTAGAAAAATAGGCATGTGGAAAGCCTGGCATATGCCAGGCTTTTTCTTGTAGGAGGAAAGATGGAAAAATTAGCGATTGAAGGGGGCACCCCGGTTAGAGATACCAAATTATATTATGGACATCAGTATATTGACGATGCAGATATTCAGGCTGTGGTAGATGTCTTAAAAAGCGATTATTTAACTTGTGGACCAAAGATTGGGGAATTGGAAGAAAAGCTTTGCCAGGTAACCGGAGCAAAATACGCGGTGGTTTGCAGCAATGGTACAGCAGCCCTTCATATTGCCTGTTTGGCAGCAGGAGTTGGTCCCGGAGATGAAGTCATCACCACACCCATTACCTTTGCCGCCAGTGCTAACTGCGCTTTGTACTGTGGTGCAAAACCGGTTTTTGCGGATATCAATGAAAAAACCTACAATATAGACCCCAAACAGGTAGCAGAAAAGATTACGGAAAATACCAAGGCTGTTGTAGGGGTTTCCTACACCGGACAGTCTATTGAAGAAGAGGATTTGTTGGAACTTTGCCATAAACATGGGGCATTGTTAATTGAAGATGGTGCCCATGTCATCGGTACCAAATATAAAGGAAAGCCCAATGGTTCTATTGCAGATATGACTACTTTAAGCTTTCATCCTGTAAAAACCGTAACCTCCGGAGAAGGCGGTGCGGTGCTTACCAATAGAGAAGATTTATATCAGAAACTGTTACTGTTTCGAGCCCATGGTATTACCAGAGATCCTGCCCTTATGAGCAAAGAGCCGGATGGAGGCTGGTATTATGAGCAGGTAGATTTGGGCTACAATTATCGTATGACGGATATGCAGGCTGCACTACTGATTAGCCAGCTGGATAAATTACCCCTGTTTTCTGCCAGAAGAAAAGAAATTGTAGCAAAATACAATGCGGCATTTGAGAAACTGCCCCAGATTTTCGTGCAGCAGGAAATACCGGAATCCGATACCACCAGACATTTGTATATTTTACGCATCAAACCGGAAACATTAACTACGGATAGAAGAGGTATTTTTGATGCCCTGGCAGGGGAAAATATTATGTGTAATGTGCATTATATTCCTACCTATTATTTCCCTTATTATCAGAAGCTGGGCTATGAAAAAGGCCTGTGTCCGAAAGCAGAAAAGCTCTATGCAGAAATGCTTAGTTTACCACTGTACTACAGTATGACAGACCAGGATGTAGAAGATGTGATTCATGCGGTAAATAAGGTTATCGCAAGATACGCAAAATAAAAGCGTTGCCGAAAAATAGAAGGATAACGGGAACTACCCGTAAGGAAATATGAAACTTAGTGTCATTGTGCCGGTTTATAATATGGCAGCAGATGGAAAATTAGAATATTGTCTGGATTCCTTGGTAAATCAAACCATTTCTGACTATGAAATTATTGCAGTGGACGATTGCTCTACGGATAATTCCTTTGCAATTTTACAGCGTTATGAAAAAGACTATCCGGAAAAAGTGAAAGCTATTCACTCTCCGGAAAACAAACGTCAGGGTGGGGCCAAAAATATTGGCTTAAAACTGGCCACAGGGGAATGGATTGGCTTTATTGACAGTGACGACTGGATTACTCCGGACATGTATGAAAAACTAATCCAAAAGGCCGAAGAAACCGGTGCTGATTTGGTAGGCTGTGATTATTGTCTAACAGAAGAGCATTCCTTCAAAGTAGGAAAAAATGTGCCCAATAATAAAAAAGAGCAGGCTGGTGTTTTAGACCATGAGAAACGAAAAAGCCTGATTTTAGATGGGGGCAGCCTGGTTGTGAAAATTTATAAAAGAGAGCGTATCTTAGCGCAACAGTTGTTTTTCCCGGAGCATATTTTTTATGAAGATAATGCCCTTGGAAATTCCTATATTATTTTGGCTAACCATTTTGAATATATTGAAGAGCCAATGTATTATTACTATCAGCATCAGGCATCTACAGTTCATACTATTTCTGTAGAGCGTTGTCAGGATCGTATGGCAGCAGCCAGGGAAATGATAGCTCAGGCGAAAAAATTTGACTATTATGAGGAATTTCATCCGGAACTGGAGTACAGTTTTACGGTGCTGTTTTTTGTGAATACTTTGTTCACTTATTTGGCTGGAAACAATAAAGTTCGGTATTCTTTTGTGAAAAAAATGGGAGAGGAAATGAAACAGTATTTTCCTACCTTCCAAAGCAATCCCTATTATTTGGAAAGAACTCATGATGAAGAGAAAAAGTTGATTAAGATGCAGCAAAAAAGCACCTTACTATTTTTACTTTACTATAAGCTTTTGTGGTTCTATCGCATCAAAATTCGTGGGGTAAAACGCTAAATCAAAATTATCTGAGTACCCTACAACAGTAGAAAGAGGAATGAAAATGAAAGCACTAGCGGTGATTACAGCCAGAGGCGGCAGTAAACGAATACCGGGGAAAAATAAAAAAGAGTTTTTGGGAAAACCTATTTTGGTGTATTCCATTGAGGCTGCATTACAATCTAATTTGTTTGATGAGGTAATGGTTTCCACCGATGATGAGGAGATTGCAGCCATTGCTATGAAAGCAGGGGCCAAGGTGCCCTTTATGAGAAGTGCCCAAAATGCTAACGATTATGCCACTACCGATGAAGTGCTGTTGGAGGTTTTGGAAGAATATGAGAAACGGGGACAAACCTTTGACTACTTGGTTTGTTTATATCCCACAGCTCCCTTTGTAACACCGGAGAAACTGCAAAAGGCTTTGGAACTTTTGGTAGAGAATAAGGCTGCAGGGGCTATGCCGGTGGTAGATTTTTCTTTCCCACCCCAACGAGGTATGTCTATCGGAGAGGATAAGAAACTGCGCTACTGTTATCCGGAAAATGCCCTAAAGCGTTCCCAGGATTTGGAAAAAATGTATCACGATTGTGGTCAGTTTTATGCCTATGAGGTAAAGCGTTTCCGGGAAACCAAAGGAAACCTGGAGGAAGGCTATTTGCCTATTGTGGTATCAGAATTGGAAGTGCAGGATATTGATACCCTGACAGATTGGAAGCTGGCAGAGCTGAAATATCGTTTGTGGAAAGAGCAGATTTAATCATCGAAGAAAAATGCCGAAGGAGAGCCTATGAGAGCTGCTATCATTGGAGCAAGTGAAGAAGCCATTCATACCATTGAAATTGCAAAAAAACATCATATTGAGATAGTGGCGCTGGATGGCAATCCAAAGGCCAAAGGATTAATCTTTGCAGATATTCCGAAGGTGGTGGATATCTCCCGGGAAGAAGAAACCATTCAGGCGGTGAAAGAAGCACAGGTGGATTGTGTTTTGACGGTGCCAATTGGTCGGTTTTTAACCACCATTGGAGCAGTCAACGATGCCTTGCATTTGCCTGGAATCAGTAAGCAAATGGCGGTAGGTTGTACCGATAAATATACTTTTCATATCAAACTGCAGGGAAAAGGGCTTCGTCCCTGTCACTGCTTTTTGATAGAACAGGATGGCACAAAAGAAAAAGAACAGCAAGTCATAGAGAAAAGTAAAACAGTATCTTATCCGGCTATCTTAAAGCCTCGTTATGGTTCCGGAAGCCGCGGAATTTATTCCCTGGAGAAGAAAGAAGAATTCCCAGGGGTTTTGTCGGAAATTGGAGAAGAAAGTTATATTTTAGAAGAATTGATTCCCGGTCAGGAATATGGGGTGGATATGGCTGTGACCCAAAACAAGACCTATTTTATTTTGCTTCGAGCCAAAGAAAATACCCCGCTCCCAGCCAGACAGGCAGTATCTTACCGGGCAGTCATGCCGGACCAACCTGTCTATCAGGAAATCAAAGCTTATATGGAGCAGGTAATAGAGTGCTTAGGCTTACAGGACTGTTTACTTCACGGAGACATTATGTACGGAGAAAAGGGACCCTTTGCCATTGAAGTATCCGCCAGACCTTCGGGCCATAATTTACACAATTTATTTACCCCTTTATGTACCGGTATTGATCCGGCAGAAAGTTATCTTTTGTATCGTATGACAGGAGAAGAAAAGTTCCAGCCCGGAGAAACCAAAGACTACATGATCCACTATTTTGATATGGAGGGTATGGTCCGGCAGATTCCTTCCAAGGAACAGGTAAATGCCCTATTTGAGGGAAGGCTATTGCAATGGAATTGTCAGATTCAAGCGGGAGACCATTTGGGTCCCGTTGTGGATGGCCATTCTCTTATGGGACGCGGCTTTTTTATCTTAGATGTGCATGAAAAAAGTGCTACCCAGATTGCAGACTGGATAGCACAGTTAAAACGATTATTTATTGAGGGAGAGTAGCGCCCTGGCAATACGCTTTGCCCCTAACCCGTCTATATGGCTATGCATCTTTTGGTGCATAGTCTTTCTTTTTTCATAGGAATTCTCCTGAGCCATTTCCTGTAAAATCTGTACCATTTGGGAAAGCACCTGCTGTTTTTCACTACGAATGTCTCCCAAATAAGGAATACAATCAATTTCCGCAAGCTGTGTTGCAGTAGGCAGTTGGTTATCTGCCAAGGTAAAGCTATAGCTTGCCACACCAGTAGCACAAAGTTCGTAAAGGGTGGTACCTGCAGCGGAAAAAGCCAGGTCACATGCTTTCATAAGAGCAGCCATCTGGGTAACATTTTGATGCAGTACCAGAGTAGAATATTTTTTTGCCAACTCCATAAGAATGTCTCCGGTGGTAAAAAAGCTCCCTACCAAAAGATGGATCGTAAGTGTTGGAAACATCGGTAAAACAGTGGCTAAAAAGTCTTCACAAAAGTTCAATGGATCACTTCCGCCGGTGGAGAAAAACAAAGCAGTACAGTCTTGCCTTACGCTTTCTTCTGTTTCTGTAGAGGATACAGTAGAAGCTGCAAATTGGGGCCGTAAAGGGGTGTATTGTTCTCCCAATAGGCAAATCCCGGGATTGTGGTAAAAGTCTGTATATTCCGCCCTACGGTCCGCTGGAATCACATCGTAGTTGATCAGTAAATCTACTTTTGGATCAAATTGTCGCAAGTCATCTAAATAGACCAACTTCGCATGGTCTTTTAAGGCTTGGAAATAGTTCTGGGTCACAAAATAAGAGTCCACCACCAAAAGCGGAATAGAGCCGCAATCTTTCTTGCCAGAGAGAAGTACCTTCGCCATTTCGGGAACCTCCTCCATAGGACTTGTCAAGGATCCTGTAGAAAGCAGCTGATAAGGGAAAGAAGAGTCCTCTTGCTCTAAGTAAGGGATACTTTCCGAATCGGAAAGCAGAAAGCAAACCCTTGCGCCATCTTCTACCAATGCAGTAGCAATGGATTTACAACGCATCATATGACCGGAGGCTATGGTTTGATTGGCATCAACACGAAAATATACTATTGAATCAGTTCCCATGCTAAGGGAGTTCCTTTCTTCAAATCTTTGCAGGCAGTTTTGCCCAACACTTCTTCGTAGTACATAGTATGGAGCCCGTTACCGGGACGAATAGAACGGATATTTTCCGGAGTAAGGACTTCCCCTTTTGCAATATCCTTTACCACAAATAAAGAGCGGGAGCCTTCATGCTCTAATTTCTGGGTATCGGTTAGTACATACTCTGAACTGCCAAGGGCTTTTTCCATAATACGGATTTGCTGCACCATTTCTGCAAATTCTGCTGGTTCCATAGAAAAAGCACCATCCGGACCACCGTCAGATCGCTTTAAGGTCAAATGTTTTTCTACCATTTTGGTGCCCAGAGCTACAGAGCCTGCAGACACAATGGTACCTAAGGTATGGTCCGAAATACCTACCAAACAGTCATAGGTTTTGGCTAAGGTAGGAATCACATTTAAGTTTACTGCCTCATAGGGAGTGGGATAAGAAGAAACACATTTTAATAAAATGATTTCTTCGTTGCCTTCTTCTTTGCAGACTGCCAAAGCTCTTTCAATATCTTCCGGATAGGCAATGCCGGTAGCAAATATGATTGGTTTATGGAGTTTCGCAATCTTACGAATCAAAGGAATATCATTGATTTCATAAGAAGCAATTTTGTAAGCCGGCACCTTCATTTCTTCCAAAAAATCTACAGAAGTAAAATCAAAGGGAGAAGAAAAGCATTCTAAACCAAGCTTTGTGGCTTCTTCCATCAGCTTTGGCTGCCATTCCCAAGGGGTATAGGCCTGCTGGTATAATTTATATAAAGTAGTTCCATCCCAAATCGTACCCTGGGTAATTTGGAAACAAGGGTCATCGCAATCGATGGTAATGGTATCTGCTGTATAGGTTTGCAGTTTTACGGCATCTGCACCGGCTTCTTTTGCTGCATGCAAGATTTCTAAAGCCCGTCCATAGTCTTGATTATGATTGGCAGAAATCTCTGCCACAATAAATACAGGAGAAGTTTGACTGATGGTGCGTTTTCCGATTTGAAATTCTTTTTTCATGCTGTACTCCGTTCAAAAGATTTTGAAAAATACTTTACCAATAATTCTTTGCCAGGTATTCTTCATTGGTCCAAGGTTCTCTGGCAGTAAAAATAGAGCCGTCTTCTTTTTCAATATACACGGCAGGAAAATAATGAATAAACAAAGGAGTAAGACAAATCGTATATCCACCGGCAGTATCATAAATCACGCGGTCTCCGGGAATTAACTGAGGTCCGTTTATTTCTTCAAATAATCGGTCATACTCCATACAGGTAGCACCACAAATCCATTGACTGGGCAAAGTTTTTCTGGCTGCAGGATCAGAACTGTATTCCATATGATGGGGATATACATGTCTGGTGACCTGGGGGTTTAAGTTTACACGACTGCCGTCCGTTACCACAAAGGTATGGTTGCGAATCTCTTTGGTATCGATAACAGAGGTTTCAAAGGTAGTTGCTCTGGAAATCAAGGACACTCCCGGTTCTGCAATGATGGTTGTTTTTTTCGGATCGAACTGGGTTTTTAACACCTTGCAGATTTCAGCAAAATAGTCCGGATAAGAAGGCTTGTCCGCTCTACCACCAAAATAACCGCCTCCCATATCCACATAGGCTAAATCCAATCCGTATTCCTTTGCCAGGTTACAAGCCACCTGGGCCAGAGCACCATATACGGTTACAGTTCTGGATTGGGTAGAAGAGTGGAGGTGAAAGCCTGCTAAGGTTACATTGGGCAGGGCCTGAATCCTGGCGATAGCAGCGCCTAAATGGCCGTTTTCATAGCAATACCCAAAGCGCCCCCCTTCTTCCTCCACTAACTGTTCTGTAGGACAAAGGCTGGCAATATCACAATTGACCCGGAGCCCCACAGAAAACTGCTTGGAAGGGTTTTCCTTGCTAAATACTTCCAACCAGTCCAATTCGTAGTTGGAGTCCATATTTAAGATAGCACCGTCTATAAGTACCTGTTGAAAAATGGCTTTATCCTTGATGGGACCATTATAAATCATATGCTGTTTGGCATATCCCAGGCGCTGACATAACAAATATTCCTGGTCGGAAACCACCTCTCCATAAAACCCTGCTTCCTTCAGATGGTTCAGTAACCAGGGCAGAGAATTGGTTTTTACAGAATACCCCATAATATAATTCTTCCCCCAATGCTTTTCCAGGGAAGATTGTAATAGTCCAATATCGTAAGCAAGATCCTTTTCCTTGATACGGTAAAAGGGAGTTTGTAATTTTTCCATAGATAACTCCAAGATAGAATGTATACTGGTTTTCGTTCTACAAGGGATATTATACACGATATAAGATTGCATTGAAACTAAATTATTTGGTATGATGTGAGAGAAAAGACGCGAAAAAACCGGAATAAAGTAATTTAAAGTCGTAGAAAAAGGATTGGAAAAGCCATATGAAAAAAGAACGCATTTATGTATGCCATACCTTTTACCATGTATATATTGCTGTATTAAAAGAATGTGCCTTGCCTCTGGAAAAGCGGGGGCATGCTACTTTGGTATTAAGTACCATGTCCAATGATTTTGGAAATTTACAGGAACGGGCCAAAAACTGTGGGTTATTTGAGCAGGTAGTATTATTCGAAGAAAAAGAAGATACTTTTTTCCCGGAACTGATGAAATATCACAAGGATCGGGGAAATATTTTCTTCAATATGCTAGCCAGAATCCGCTATACCAAGCTCTTTGGAAAATTGCAGGAGCCCTATATACCGGTGAATTTTAAAGAGTATCAGGATATTTATGTATTTTGTGATTCAGACCCCATTGGCTATTATCTGGCTTATAAAAAAATTAATTATCACGCCTTGGAGGATGGCTTAAACTGCATTAGTTCTTATGATACAGCCCGCTATGATAATCGAGGACATTTTGGGTTAAAGGCTTACCTGGCTTCTAAAAATCTGATTTTTATCCAAAATGGATATTCCAAATATTGTTTGGATATGGAAGTAAATGACATCTCTATTTTAGCCTATCCTTGTCCTAAATATATTGAAAAGTCCAGACGGGAATTGGTAGAAGCAGTACGAGAAGAGGATAAATCCTTGATAGCCACTCTGTTTTTGGAACATTTTTCTAAATTGGAGGAACAGTTAAAGCAGATTCCGGAAGGAAAAGAAACCCTATTGGTTCTGACGGAGCCCTTATGTGATTTGGAAACCAGAAAACGCATTTTTTCAGATATAATTGCAACCTATGGGGAAAATCGTACCGTCATTTTAAAACCCCATCCCAGAGATTTGTTGGACTATGAGAACTTTTTCTCAGAGCATATCGTGATAGGAGATAAATTCCCTATGGAGGTGATGAACCTGATTCCGGGATTAAAAATCGATCGAATCGTATCGGTGTTTACCATGTTGGATGCTATCGATTTTTGTCGGGAAAAAATTTACCTGGGGGAGGATTTTATGGATCAATATGAAGCCCCAGAATTGCACCGGCAAAATGAGTATATTTAAGGATAAAAAAGTCGAATTTACAGGATACATCCAAATATAAGAAAAAGTGAAAACGACAGAAAAGGAAGATTTTCTTGCAATATGACATGTCATTTCGGCAAAACCAAAATTTTCTCGTCGGAAAGAAAAGATTTTCTTGCAGGAAATCTTTCCGATGAAAAAACTACATATCAAAATTCCCGCCCGGTCAAAAACAGAATACCGGAATTGGATATTCTGCGTGGGATTACCCTATTTAGCATGATTTTATTTCACGGAACCTGGGATTTGAACTATATGTACGGAAAGACCATGCCTTGGTATCAGGGAATGCCAGGCTTTTTCTGGCAGCAAAGTATTTGCTGGAGTTTTATTTTGCTGTCCGGTTTTTGTTGGCAGCTTGGCAGACATCAGTTTAAGCGTGGCCTGGAAGTTTTTTTGGGTGGAGCCTTGGTGACGGCGGTAACCCTTATTTTTATGCCGGAAAATCGTGTAGTGTTTGGCATATTAACCTGTATAGGACTATCTATGCTGTTGCTGATTCCCTGTCACAGAACCTTACAAAAAATTCACCCTGTTGTGGGAGCGATAGGTGCCTTTTTACTCTTTGTAAGCACCTATTCGGTTAACAAGGGATATCTGAATCTTTTCTTTTTCCAGAGGATGGCGTTGCCAAGAAATCTCTATGGAAACTATTTCAGCACTCTGTTGGGTTTTCCTTTCCCAGGCTTTTATTCCACCGATTATTTTTCCATTTTGCCTTGGTTTTTCTTATATTTGACAGGGTATTTTCTATATGGAATCAGAACCAGATATGGAAATTCTTTTTCCACAGAAAAAAACGCACAAAAAAGAGAATCCAGACAAAAACTGTGGATTCCCTTTATTTTTCTTGGAAAACATTCCTTACTGATTTATTTATTACATCAGCCTCTATTATATTTTCTGATGGAACTTATTTTTTGATGGATATTAGTTCCTGACAGAGCTTATTCAAGCGAATGGTATCTGCTATCAGATGCCTTATAAAGAAAGTTTATTCAAACAGTGGTGTAGAGAAGTATCTTTCTGCAGTATCCGGAAGAACTGTAACCACTGTTTTTCCTTTCCCTAATTTCTTTGCCAGTTTAATGGCAGCAGCCACATTGGTACCACTGGAAATACCGCACATCAAACCTTCCAGTTTTGCCAGATTCTTGGATGTTTCCAAAGCTTCTTCATCTGTAATAATCTGAATATGTTTATAAATATCCAAATTCAATACAGGTGGGATTACACCGTCTCCAATACCCATCTGAATATGAGTTCCAATATTACCACCTGCTAAAATAGCTGCATTCTCCGGTTCCACAGCCCAGATTTCAATATCCGGATTAACGGCCTTTAAGGTTTCTCCAATGCCTGTAATGGTACCGCCGGTACCGATACCGGAGCAAAAGCCGTCAATGGGACCAGCCACCTGTTCTAAAATTTCTAAGCCTGTATGATGTCTGTGGACCATCGGATTGGCAGGATTTTCAAACTGCTGGGGAACGAATACCTTAGGATTTTCAGCAGCCATTTGAGAAGCTTTTTTGGTACATTCTTCAATACAATCCCCAATATTACCGGCATCATGAACCAGAATGACTTTTGCACCATAATGCTCTACTAAAAGTCTCCGTTCCTGACTAACAGAATCCGGCATAATGATAATGGTTTCATAGCCTTTTACAGCGCTCACTAATGCCAACCCAATTCCCTGATTACCACTGGTAGGCTCTACAATAATAGAATCCGGTTTTAAGACACCACGCTTTTCTGCGTCGCAAATCATATTGTAGGCAGTTCTGGTTTTAATACTGCCGCCCACATTTAAACATTCAAACTTTACTAAAATTCTGGCGCTATCCTCATCCACCATACGAGAAGATAACTGAATCATGGGAGTATGGCCTATAGCCTCTAAAACATTGGAATAAATCATAAGAATTCCTTTCTACGCGATATTTGTTTTCTAAAGAAAATTAGTTTCCAAAAAATCTTTCGAAAAAACAGTTCTGCATAAATACAATATGCAGAACTGCTATATTCTGATTATTTATTTGAAAAATAAACCAATTATTTGATTACTTCACCGGGACGCTCTTTTAAGGCATACGCTAAGTTAATGGCATGGTCAGAACAACGCTCTAAATCCGTAACCAGATCGGAGAAAATAACACCACCCAAAGGATTACACTGGCTGTTCATGAATCGCTCTACATGGTTGTGAATTAAATCTTTTTCATGACCATCTACGATTTGTTCCAACCGCTCGATTTCATCTAATTTCGAATAGTCTTCTGTAGCAAAAATCTCCAAACCAAGATTTACGGCAGCCATAGTGTCTTTTGCCATTTGGGTCAATTCTTTAACGGCTATATCTGAAATGGCAACTTTCTTGTTTGTCAATTCTTCAATATATTCTGCAATGTTTTCTGCGTGGTCAGATAAACGTTCAATATCAGTAACAGCAATGGTCATCATAGACACACGGCGCATCTGATGAGGATCCAAATCCAAAGTACGTAACTGCAACATAGCAGAGGCGATGGAGTGGTTTAATACATTGACAGTCTCTTCATGAGTATGTACGGATTCCACGATTGCCGGATCATAGTCAAAGAAACAATCCAAAGCTCGCTGCAGATTTTTCACTGCAATGCGACCCATTCGAACGATTTCCAACTGCGTTTGTTTTACTGCTACAGAAGGAGGGATGTGTGTTAACTGTGTCATGTATACAAGAGTACGGTCCTTCAACATCTCGCCTTCTTCAGGCAGGACAGGAATAATTTTCTCGGATAATTTTACAATAAATCCGGCAAATGGTAATTCCACTAAAACAGCAATAATAGAGAAGATGGTGTGTGTATTCGCTATCTGACGACCAATATCGCCGGGAGACAGAGAACAAATCATCTGACGCAATGGGAATAGGTTAATCAATACAATCAGTAAAGTGGCACGAATCAAGTTGAATAAAAGATTCAATACAGCGGTTCTCTTACCATTTCTGTTAGCGGTTAAGGAAGCTAATAAGTTAGGAGTTACAGAGCCGATGGCAGCACCGATTGCCAAGTACACGGCACCGTCATAATTCAGAAGCCCTTGCACTGCAAAAGCCTGGAAGATAACGATGGACGAAGAGGAACTCTGTAACAAAGCCGTAAAACCAATACCAAACAGTACAGCCAATGCAGGATTACTTAAGGTAGAGATGAACTGGATAAAGGCTGCAGACTGTGACAAAGGAGCAATAGCTGCCTTAATCATGGTAATACCTGCAAACAACATACCGAAGCCCATGATAATGCTTCCCACATGCTTCAGTAAGGTCTTTTTAATGAACAACCACATCACTGCACCGATGAATAAAAGCAAAGGTGTGTAAGAACTTAAGTTAAAAGCTGTGATTTGGGCGGTAATAGTGGTACCGATGTTGGCACCCATGATTACGCCGATAGCCTGTGAAAGGTTCATCAGACCGGAGTTAACAAAACCAATAACCATTACATCAGTAGCGGAAGAACTTTGCACCAAGACGGTCATTCCCAAGCCGGCCATAACAGCCACAAGCTTGTTTTTGGTAGCATGTTCCAAAATGGTTTGCAGGTTGTCACCGCAAGCATTTTTTAATCCGGAGGACATGATGCTCATACCCACCAGGAAAAGTCCTACACCCCCGAGTAATGAAAAAAATTCATAAATGGACATTTTTTTATCCTTTCTTTATAAAGGGATACCTATATTTTCTCTCTTTTTCTCCCATAAATAGGTAGAAGAAAAAGGAAAGCCCAACATTTTCATATTACCTTATTTTTATTTATTTGTCTTTAGAAAAATGAATAAAAGGGCTATTTTTCTAAAGAAATGCGATTTCTGAGAGGAAGTTTGGAAAAATTTAAGGTTTTCCTATATACGATAGGTGTTTGAGTATGATAAATTCTTAACAGCTACAAAGTATGTTATGAATAGAAAAGGAAAAGCTTATGAGTATTTTAAATGTAGAACATCTTAGCCACGGCTTTGGAGATAGAGAAATTTTTTCTGATGTGTCCTTTCGATTGTTAAAAGGTGAGCACATTGGCCTAATCGGTGCCAATGGAGAAGGAAAATCCACCTTTATGAATATTATTACAGGAAAGCTGCAGCCGGATGAAGGCAAGGTAGAGTGGGCAAAAAAGGTTCGCGTAGGCTATTTAGACCAGCATACCGCTTTGGAAAAAGGGATGACCATTGGCAGCGTCTTGGCCTCCGCTTTTGAATTCTTGTATGAAATGGAAGCGGAAATGAATGGTATTTATGAAAAGCTAGGAGAAGCAGATCCGGAGCAGATGGACGAGCTTTTGGCAGAAGCGGGAACCTTACAGGATCTTTTGACCATGCATGACTTTTATATGATAGATGCCAAAGTAGAAGAAATTGCTAGGGCTTTAGGATTATTGGATTTGGGCCTGGATAAAGATGTGACGGACTTGAGCGGTGGCCAGAGAACCAAGGTTTTGATGGGGAAATTGTTATTAGAAAAACCGGATATTCTGCTGTTAGACGAGCTAACCAACTATTTGGACGCAGAGCACATTGAATGGCTGAAACGATATTTGAATGAGTATGAAAATGCCTTTATTTTGATTTCTCATGACATTCCTTTCTTAAATAGTGTTATCAATTTGATTTATCATATGGACAATAAGGAGCTGACTCGCTATGTGGGAGATTATGACAAGTTCCGGGAAGTCTACGAGATGAAAAAGTCTCAGCTGGAAGCAGCTTATAACAAACAACAGAAAGAAATTGCGGACTTAAAGGATTTTGTGGCCAGAAACAAAGCCAGAGTGGCTACCAGAAATATGGCTATGTCCAGACAAAAGAAATTGGACAATATGGAAGTCATTGAGTTGGCAGCAGAGAAACCCAAACCGGAATTTCATTTTAAAATTGCCAGAACGCCCAGCCGTTATATTTTCCAGACTAAGGATTTGGTAATAGGGTATGAGGATCCCCTATCTTCCCCACTAAATCTGGAAATGGAAAGAGGAGACAAAATTGTCTTAACTGGTGCAAACGGTATTGGAAAAACCACTTTGTTAAAATACATTCTTGGACTAATTCCTTCTCTGGAAGGCTCAGTGGAGCTTGGAGATTATCTGGAAATCGGCTATTTTGAACAGGAAATGGACCAGTCCATTACCACCACCTGTATCGAAGAACTGTGGAAGGAATTCCCCGGTTTCACTCAATATGAAGTTCGTTCTGCTCTGGCAAAATGCGGCTTAACCACAAAACATATTGAAAGCCAGGTAAGAGTGCTCAGCGGTGGGGAGCAGGCAAAAGTAAGATTATGTAAACTAATCAACCGGGAAACCAATATTTTACTGTTGGACGAACCTACAAACCACCTGGATGTGGATGCTAAAGCAGAACTGAAACGAGCATTAACAGAATACAAAGGTAGTATATTGATGGTCTGCCACGAACCGGAGTTTTATGAAGGCTTAGCTTCCAAGGTTTGGGACTGCTCCAAATGGACCACCAGGTTGTAATATAGATCGATGATAGTAATGCAGGTGATAAGAAAGAAAAAATATCTGATAAACCCTATGTAGATTGATGAACATAAAAGGAGCCAAATGATTTTTGTAAAGCTGGAAATATAGAATTTGCGGCAGAAAAGTATATGTAAAGGAAGGATTATGAAGGCAGATAGAAATAAGACAATTGATATGTCAGTGGAAGAGGGCGGAGAATATCTTGAAAGATGTATTACTGTTTCGGAAAAAGTTAATTTAGATACGGTTCTTGATAGAACAATATTGGGTGATACATTAGAAACGTTACGATTATTGCCGGA
Organism: Lachnospiraceae bacterium; assembly: GCA_024403235.1. Taxonomy (GTDB): domain Bacteria; phylum Bacillota; class Clostridia; order Lachnospirales; family Lachnospiraceae; genus JAKSSF01. The sequence goes on from JAKSSF010000005.1 coordinate 83,974, forward strand.
AAAATCAGTAGACTTATTGATCGTAGACCCACCCTATAATCTGGATAAAAATTTTCACGGAAATAAGTTTAATAAAACTTCCGATGAACTGTATGAGGAATATACGGAAAATTGGGTTTCTTTGGTTACTCCACTTTTGAAAGATGCTGCCACTATTTATGTGTGTTGCGATTGGCAGTCAAGTTTAGCAATTGGAATGGTATTAAAGCGACATTTCCATGTACAAAACAGAATCACATGGCAAAGAGAAAAGGGAAGAGGGGCCCTTTCCAATTGGAAAAATGGTATGGAAGATATCTGGTTTGCCACTAATTCGAAGACTTACACATTCAATGTGGAAGATGTAAAAATAAGAAGAAAAGTGTTAGCACCCTATAAGGTTGATGGGAAACCAAAAGATTGGGAGGAAACAGAACAGGGTGATTTTAGAAATACATATCCATCTAATTTTTGGGACGATATTTCCATTCCCTATTGGTCTATGCCTGAAAATACAGCCCATCCCACACAAAAACCGGAAAAACTTTTGGCCAAGCTGATACTGGCAAGTTCTAATTCGGGAGATGTAATATTAGATCCCTTTTTAGGTTCAGGTTCCACGTCGGTAACTGCAAAAAAATTAGGCAGACATTATATTGGCATAGAGCAAAACGAACAGTATTGTGTCTGGGCAGAAAAAAGATTGGAAATGGCAGATTCCGACACAACTATTCAAGGTTATGCGGATGGTGTATTTTGGGAGAGAAATTCAAATGCTTTGCAACAGAAGTATAGAAAACAACACCGATATTTTGAGAAAGTAAGAGGCCGGAAATGATAAAAATCTTATTCATCTGCCACGGCAGGACGGAGGCTTGAAAGCCTTTATTTGCCTGTATCGCGGCAAAATTTGGCATATCGTGGCAGACGAATAACACTTTGACTACGGTATTACTACGAATGACGGAATGTAAAATGAAAATGTCATGATGATAGTTTCATTATGGGCTCAGAGGTATCGTTAAAACGTTTGATGGTCAATGTGATGTAAATGGTGGCAATATTTCAAGAATCCTTATTTTACAGGCTTTCTGAGAATCGTTAAATTGTTCGAAGTAATCGTTAAAAGATTAGGGTAAATCGTTAAATTGTTAGCTCAATCGTTAAAAGATACAGGAATCGAAACTGTATCTTTTTTATTTTCGTAGAAAAGTATTTTGGAAAATGGTCAATGTAATTCTGGATAAAATCATGATATATCAAGAACAGCATTGACTATTATTTGAACTTGTGCTATACACACGATTGACGTATAATGTGTGTATAGTTCTTGAAAGTGAGGTTGTTCATGAAAAAACGAGTTAATATATCACTTGATGAAGAAATAGCTGATCAAATTAAAATATTAGCTAAAGATTCACATAGAAATGTGTCGCAATGGATAACGGATGCTGTATGTGATGCAATGGAAAAATCAAATACAAAAAGCGCAAAGGGGAAGAAAAATGGACAGAACCGCAATAATAAATAGAGTTGGAATAGATTACCATACACCGAATTCTCCTTCGTGAAGAGGAAGATTGTTGTAACTACGTCTGTTATCGTAGTTATGGTTGTCATTGGTTGTCTGTGATACATTTTGATTTTTCATTTTGTTCGTCTCCTTTGGATTTGTGATCCGCAGAAGCCGAACATCCGTAGAAACAGAAGACGACCGGGATAGTACTTGGATTAAGTAACTATCACGGCCGTCATGCAGCTCTGCGGATTAGTTTAGTAGATTTTATTTACGAAGCTTTTTCGTAGCTTCTTACGCTGAACGTGTTATAACCGGTTCTGAGAACTTCGGTTATTACACCCTGTCTCTCGATGGTAAATACTTCACCGGGAGATAGAATGGTGCTTGTTAGTTGACCTTTATATAAGGATTCAACCAAGCCTGTTAATGCGTCACCTCTACATGTGAGGCGACCCTTGCAGTCTTTTATATCCTGCATAGAACCTCCTTTCTGTAAATTCGTCAATTAGCGACTACGCTTATTAGCGAAGTATTAGATTAAAAAAATAGGAGCTGATCTGTAATTAAGAGAGGAGGCCAAGCTCCGTGAGACGTATTGCGGCTGAGGTTTGAGATACTTGATAGAACCCTGCAAACTGTTCCAGTATCCATTTGGATTTAGAAATAAATCCGGCAGAAACAAAAGGATTCTTTTTGCTTCTTTCGATAATCATCTGAAAAGCTTCTTCAACGGTTTCTTGTGGCATAAGAATTCTAGGTGCAATTCCGTTGGCTTGCCATTCCAGCCAGTCAATGTCATCCCATACATCTTTGTAGTTTTCATCTTTGGGATTGATAGGGCATTTATATGCTATTGCGCGGTCCTTTTCAAATGCCTCCAGTGCCAGAAAATAGTTCCTGTGAAAAATCCAATGAACGCATTCATGAGAGATAGTATTTCTTTTGCTTCCATGATTGCGTTTTAAGTAAGTATCGGGATCGATAATCATTGTCTGAGCCTCAACCTGGATTTCTCGATATTCATCCTCTTGGGGATCGTAGATTTCAACTAAACCGTCTGTAAAACACATTTGACCAAGAATGCTCAGATCTTCAGAGAGGCTGTATTCTATGATTTTTAGATGAAGCTTCTCTGTAGCAATTTGTTCAATAGGAACTGCCATAGGTCTTTCAAGTGCTTCTGGACAGAACTTAGATAGAATTTCGCTTGCCTTGTCGTCGAATTGGCTCTTATACATTCTTGGGACAAGTGAGCTTAAATACTGTTCTTTCGTCATGTTTATCCCTTCTTATCAATCTCTTCGAGAACGTGTTTCCAGAAATCATCACCGAGATTTTTATCGCTGGCTCTACGGAGAGCAGCACGAACGTGAGGAATACTCTCGTCCATAATATACTCTGGAAGATCTGGAGCAGCTTCATTACGTTCACGACCTGCTAAATCAAACATCTCAGCCTTTTCTTCATCAGTAAGCTGCAATATTTCTGCAATCTTAAGAAGAAGATTCATTTCAGGAGGGTTACGTCTTCCTTTAATGATATCTGATAAATAAGTTGCTGTGGTGCCCATCGCTTTTGCAATATCCTTTAAGAGGATATCACCACCGGCAGGACCTCGTCCGAGACGTTTTTCGTTAATGAATTTTCCAAAATCGCCTGTCATAGTAAAACTCCTTTCTACGCGAATTAGCTACTTCGCTTATCTGCGAATTAGTTTAACATAGAAAAATTGAAATGTCAATAAAGAAAGCCATGCGTTTTAGCATGGCTCATCTTCAATGTAAATAAATGACTGTGGAACATGTGTGATTCCATAATCAGACAAGGCTTTAGGCTTATCGTATGCGATTACATTTTTTAATTTATAGGCAACAGCCTGAGGTCGTCCTTTATAGTATTGTCTGAAAAAACTTCTGGGAATTCCTGCGGCATGTTTGGTTTTTTCCCAGATTGTTGATGGAGCGCCGACAAGAACTTCTTCAATCTCGGCTTCTCCAACAACAGCACTTTCCGGAACAGTAGAGTAGAAGATTATTTTGGTTATATCTTCTCGACATCTACGAGTTCTAAATTCAAATTGTTTTGTACCATCAATTATGCGTTGAGCATATTCGGGTTTAATCGATAATAACATTGCTGACATCCACATTACCTGCCTTTAATATTTTATTGAATTGCTCATGAGAGAGCTTGACCGAGGTTGGATATGTGTCGCCCCAGCAATCATTGTTTTTTAACCAAACCCAATTAATGTTTTTGCCTCCACCAAAGAAACCGTAATAGACTAATTCAATAAGTACCAAATTGCTATTGTTGTTATACTGGTTTTCAAGTTCAAGAGGTTCATAAACGGATTTATTTCCTATACGAGAAAGATATTCGGCATAGGTTAAGAGCGCTTTTCCACGTTCCTTAACCTGTACAACGTCTTTAACCATGCAGTAAGTAGTTACGCATGAATTATACCCTTTGCTTCCTGAACCAGTGTGTTTTCGATATACAAAAACTGGATCCCCAGCTTTGAAGCCCAACTGTGATGTGGGTGCGCCAATATAGGTTTTTGAAAGACCATTACTTACATCAAGAATCACCTTGGGTGTAGTATTTCTTCTTAATTCTGAATATGGAAACAGCGTGTCATGAAAATAATCGTTCACAACAAGGTAACCCGCTTCGTCATAGTTTGGCGTGATAAATGGGAAGGATTTATATGGATCTGAGTAGTCAATAGCATCACGGCTTTTAACGTATACACATTCTCCATCACGATGTCCAATAAGTTTGAATCCAAATTTTTCTAACTGACTGATTAAGTCGTTGTGAGACTCGAAAACAGTTACATATACTTCTTTATATCCGAATTGCTGCCATTTCCAAAGGACAAGTCCCAAGGCTCCTTCTCCGAGGCGCTGGCCTCGATAGCGTGGAGAAATTAAGAAAGTGCATATCTTTAGCCTTTGGATTGATGGCATTGTTAATTCATCAAGTTCAATCGCTTCAGCTTCGGCTTTAATAGCGATAAAAGCACCAAGACCTTCATCGTCGTTAAATACGAGAGCTGTTCGTCCTTCTATAGCTTTATTATTGAACCAAGTTGTAAATTCGGATGTTTTTACAGAACCTTGATAGTCGTTTTTTAATGAATCGAAAAATGGATCATTTAAATCAATATCCGAAAAACGGCGTAAAGAAAATTTTCCTGGCATAATCATCCTCCTAACATGATTTGATAAATTCTATAGCTTTTACTAAGTCTGAGGAACCTTTGGAAATAAAGAGTTTTGCACCAATGGCTTCGGCTACTTCTTTTGCATAAGCTTCTTCAGAATCCTGAAATTCTTTGATGCTTTCCGTAGAGACTTCACGATTATCTCTTGAACGGCGGCGATCCGCGATTACTTCTGGTTCTTCTGTAAGCAAGAGTATAGCCTCTGGCTTAAGTGTAGTGAAAGTATCAAATACAATTCTCTGAACTTGTCCTTCAGCATTAAGAAGGCAAAAATGACCATCTAAAATAAAGTTGCCTTCTGTAGCACGCAATTCATCAACGGCCTGTAAGAGATATTGCTGGTTATCATCAATGTCTGGAATCAGTTTATCACTGGAAAATCCAGATCTTTTCTTTTCTGAAATCAATGTACTTGCAGAGTAAGCATTAAGATCAATGGCGTGCTTTACCATATCACAGAAATAGGATTTGCCGACTCCATGAACACCGCTAATAAAAATCATATATAACACCTCTCATTTCTGAACGGGATTTAGACATAAATTAACAAATCTAATAATATCAGAAAATGGAGTTTTTTTCAAGTGATTGCACGATTAATCTTGCGTTCGCAAGAATGAAACTTGAAAAAAAGCGAGTTTGATGATATATTAGAAGAGACATAGTTTAGCTAGAATTCATTGTCGTCATGATGGAGGTTAATGTACATGGCTATCAGTTATAAAAACTTATGGAAATTATTAATTGACAGAGATATGAAGAAAAAAGATCTGCAGGAATTAGCAGGAATTAGCGCGGCTTCCATAACTAAACTTGGTAAGAACGAAAATGTTAATACAGAAATAATTGCTAAGATATGCGTCGCCTTGAAGTGCGATGTAAGCGACATTATGGAAATAATACCAGGTAATGAAAAAAATGACTAGGAAAATCCTGGTGATTAAGTCCGTTTTTTGGGACATGTAAAAATATATAATAGCTTATAAGGACGGTACTTATATATGATGAATGATGTAATAAAAATATTTGAAAAGCCTTTGCCATCAACGAGGTCGGGAGCTTTTTTTAATGCTTTTTCATATCCTACAAAAATTTCTCCCGAATCGATTGCGGTGTATATTGCGAGCATGACTAAACCAGGAGACGTTGTATTAGATACCTTTGGAGGAAGTGGAAGTACTGGTATTGCAGCACTATTATGTGAAAAGCCTACTGATAGAATGTTAAGTTTATCGCAGGAGCTTGGACTTAGTCCTGAATGGGGTGCAAGAAATGCGATAGGATATGAAATAGGAACTTATGGTTGGTTTGCTGCAAAGACAATAACAAATCGTCTAAAAGAAAAAGAATTTAAGAAAGCAGTAAATGACTTTGTAAAAAAAGCTGAAGAAAAACTCGGAAAATACTATAGAGCAACTGATCCTGACGGGAAAGAGGGGTACATACGTCACGTCATTTGGTCTGAAATTTTGATTTGTGGAAATTGTAAGAAGGAAGTTTCGTATTTTGATGCTGGAGTGGAAAGAAATCCAGTAAAATTTAACAAATTAGTTAAGTGCCCGAACTGTGGAAAAGAGTCCATTATTGATGAGATGGATTATGCTATTGAAGATTACAGTGATCCTATTTTGAGAAAGATGTGTAAGCGAAAAAAACGTATTCCTGCGTGGATATATGGGAGTACCGATGGTAAAAACTGGGATCGTGCTGCAGAACAAGAAGATATGCAATTAGTTGAAGATATTGACATTGATTCATCTTCAATTATTCCTAAGAAAATAAAATGGGGCGAATTACATCGAAACGGATATCATTTTGGAATAGAATATTTGCATCAATTTTATACCAAAAGAAATTTTATGATTATGCATCAGCTTTGGGAAATGACCAATGATTATGCTGATAGTGTAAAAGATGCTCTTAGATTGATGTTATTAAGTTATAATGCGTCTCACTGTACATTAATGACGAGAGTTGTTGCAAAAAAAGCGTCTAAAGATTTTGTGCTTACAGGTGCACAGAGTGGTGTCCTTTATATCAGCAAGCTACCTGTAGAAAAAAATATATTGTTAGGATTAGCAAGAAAAGCCAAACCTCTTGCAGAAGCATATAGACTACTTCAGGATTGCACAGGTAGCTTTGAAGTAAGAAATCAATCATCTCAGCACTTAGTAGATGAAGATGGAAGTATAGATATGATATTCACAGATCCTCCTTTTGGAGATTTTATTCCTTACGCTGAGGTAAATCAGATAAATGAGCTTTGGTTAGATAAAGTGACTAATCGCGTGGATGAGATTATTATAAGTGAATCACAGAATAAAACATTGGATGATTATAAAATTATGTTGAAAGATGTTTTTTCTGAAATACACAGAGTTATGAAAACTGATGCATCAGCAGTTGTAGTATTTCATGCTGCAAAAGCAGAAGTCTGGCAGGCTTTTGAAAATGTTATTAGTAGTTCATCGTTAGAGGTTCAGCAAGCTAATATTTTGGATAAGGAGCAGGCTAGCTTTAAACAAATTGTATCTTGTGATTCTGTGCAGGGCGATCCGATATTACTGTTAAAGAAAACATCAATTAATAGAGCTAATCTTGATGATAATATGGATATAATTTTTAAGATTCTCGAAGAACATATTCCTGATACAGAATTTGATGAAAGAAGAATATATTCTTTATATGTGAATGAGTGCTTAAAAAAGGGCATTAAAATTTCATATGATGCAAAAGACGCATATATAGTAATTAGAAATTTTAGGAGGGATTATACTGTTAATGGAGCAGTTAACGGATGATGTAAGAAAAAAAAGATATGGACAATATTTCTCCGGAACAACTATAGCCAATACTTTATTAGCTTTACTGCCGGAAACTGCTAGTATAAAAACTGCAATCGATCCGATGGTTGGCAATGGGGATATGTTGGAGGCCGTTTATAGGGGAATTCCATCAATAAAAAAAATATGTGGAATAGATATTGACCATAAGGCTACAGTTGATTGCAGAAAAAGGATCCCAATGGCAGAAATTTTTGATAAGAGTGCGTTTGAAGCGGATGATATTCTCAATTTTTGTGATTGGGATTTGGTCATAACAAATCCCCCATATGTTAGATATCAGCTGCTAAACAGTAATGGCGATTACGGTTTGCCTACAGGAGATGAAATAAGAAGTCAATTAAAAGAGCTAATTCTGAATGCTTCACATATTAATGACGATGAGCGCAGATTGTTTTTTAATATAGCTGAAAAGTATTCGGGTTTGGCAGATATGGCTGTGCCGTCATGGATTCTGTGTGCTTTAATAACAAAAAAGCAGGGATATTTAGCAATGGTAGTTCCTGAAACTTGGTTAAATAGAGATTATGCACTACCTATCCACTATTTACTGATAAAAACATTTGAAATATTAACAGTAGTAAAAGATGTTGACTCTGTTTGGTTCGATAATGCATCTGTGCGTACTTGCTTAGTTATTGCCAGAAAAAGGGAGCGTGTATTGCCATATAGCGAATGTACTGGATGTACATATATATTAGAAGCGGGAAAAACTTTACTTGGATGCGAATCTCTTGTCGATCGGCTTAAATACAAAGGAAAAATGGGAATAGATGCTGTTAAATCTATTCTTAACGCTAATGTAAATGTCAGGGATTCCGGTATTTATGGTGCTTCTTTAGATACTAAACGACTTTTTTATAATTTGGAAATGCATTTAAACGAAATGAGTTGGGTTATAGAAGAGGATAAAGATGTAACAAAGGATAAAAATGTTCTTCCAAATGAATTGGCATCAATAATAGGGGATAGATACGATATCTTAAACCTTGAGGAAATGGGTTGGTATGTTGGACAAGGTCTAAGAACGGGTGCAAATGAGTTTTTCTATGCGAATGTATTAATGAATGATAGACAGTCTGGACAAGTCATAATTCAAACACGTTCATGGAATAATAAAAAGATTACCACGTCAGCTGAGAATATAAGGATGGCGATACAAAACAGAAATGAAGTGCCAGGATTGTGTATAAAAAGTACGTATTTGAAAAAATGCGTACTGTATTTTGCTGACGCTGTGGCTCCTAGTGACATTGGAAAACTTGCATCAGAGGTAAGTGATCAGTATAGGATTCTGGATTCTGAAGTTGATGCGTATATACGTTGCGGAGAAGAATATAATATCCCCAAAAAGGAGAAAAGATATTGCGACTTATCTGCGGTGAAACCAAATGAGAAAAGAAGTCAAAATGGATATTTAAGATTTTGGTATATGTTACCAAAACTTCAAAAAAGGCATGAGCCAGACCTTTGTATATCAAGACTTTGTGGTAAAACAGCGGAATGTCTTTATGTAGATAATGACTGTCGCAACGTTGTTGTTGATGCTAATTTTATTACACTGTGGAATACAGGTACTATAGATAATATGACTATGTTTGCTTTGTTAAACTCCACCTGGTTTAAGTGTTACATGGAATTGATAGGTACAAGGATGGGTGGAGGCGCATTGAAAATAGAGGCGAACCAAGTCAGGAGAGTATTATTTCCTAGATTAACTGCAAATATACAAAATAGATTATCAGAATTAGGAAAGCAACTATTGAATGATGAAAGTAACTTTGATTATGTTAGAAAGTTGATAGATGAACAGCTCTTTAGTCAATTTGGAAATAATACGGAAGAAATAAGTAAACAATTCGCAATATTACTCGAAAAAAAATTAGTAGAAAGAGGTGCTATATGAACAAAACTGAATTGAAAGATTTTGTGCAGTTGGCACAAAATGAAATAAATAATGGATCAGTAGAGGATAAGCTTCGACACATCTTATCAGCACATTTACCATCTATTTTTCCTGAAAATCCATGGTGGGTCCAAGAACACGTGATGGGTACGGAAACTTATATGCATTTTTCGAGCTCTACTGGAAAGTCAAGACATGGATTTGCAGACTCCGTTGTTGGTAAAACTGCAATAGAATATGAAAAGAATCTTACTATCAAAGCTATTTTTGATGAGGGATATTATCAGGTTCGGGAATATTGTGCTGCTTTATGCAACATGGGGATAGACTATAATGAAATTCTGGGAATTTTGTCCGATACTGTAAGATGGTATGGATATAAAATAGAAATTGTTGGAAATAAAGATGAAAGCAGACTATATGGAGCTGAGGATATTAAATTAATAGAGGAAGATAGTATAGATCTGTCCTTAAACAGTGATTTAGAATTTACTAGATTTGAAAATTTCACTCAAAAGTATTTAAACAGGTCATCATCAAGAATACTGAATGCAAAAGCGCTGTCTTTGGATTTTGGTACTGAAAGTATTTTCTATAGAAAGAGGATTGAGAACTTTAAATCGGTGGTTAATACAGCTATGTCTGAAAAAAATGTATACGCTGAGTTAATTAAAAGTGTGTGGCAGAATTTTGTTGCATATTTAGGTGCATCGGATTATGGTGCTTTCTCCGAAGAAACATATGTTAATGAATATTATCTTGTTACAGTTGCTAAGGTTATTTGTGCAAATATTATAAGCGAAAATTCTTTGATTTCAAGTGATGATGAGATTAAGGAAATATTAAACGGAAAATATTTTGAACAAAGAAACATTATGAATCTGGTAGACTATGATTATTTTGGGTGGTTGAATAATAGTCCGTATGTTGAACTTATTATTCCAACTATTCGACAAGTGCAAGAGCAGCTGTCATGTTATGATTTCAAATTAGTACCTGTTGAAGATATTTTTGGTGAACTCCTTGCACAATTATCAAAACGAGAGCATCGATTACTATTGGGACAAGATTTTACACCTCATTGGGTCGCGAGTCATATGGCCGAAAAAGTTTTGGGTGAAATCAGTGAATCTCCAAGAATGTTGGATATGTGTTGTGGATCTGGCGTTTTTCTTATAGAAACAATTAAAGCAGTGAGAAAAAAATATGGGATTGATATAGATAGTTATTCACAAGAAAAAGATGATATTGTTTTTTCTTGTACAATGGGATTCGACATAGATCCACTTGCTGTGATGCTTGCAAAGGTAAACTGGGTAATGTCAATGAAGGATTTGTTCCCATTACATAGAGGGACTATTATAATTCCAGTTTATCACGCTGATTCACTATTCGTTGCCACACCGGTTTCACATGATTTGTCAGATGATAATCAAGGTGTTTTGAGATTGCATTTTGATGGTAATCGTGTAGATATTCCGTCATATATGGTGAATGCTAAGCACAGAAATACATTTGATTCGTTTATGTCTAAATGTTATAAATTAGCGATGGTTAGAGCAATGAATAAAGAAACGGAATTGTCTGATAATCAGTTAGATAATTTGGTTTCCGCAATAGAAATGGAGGCAAATGTGCGTCAATCCAAAGAAGAAGAGCAGGCACAGAGAGTATCGGCTTACGCACTCGTTCTACAATTGGAGAGACTTCAAAGAGAAGGAAGAAATGGTATTTGGCATTTTATTTTGAATAATAGTTATCGACCAGGATTAGTTGAGCATCAGTTTAATTGCATTATTTCTAATCCGCCGTGGTTAGCTATGAGTAAATTAGCTGATAATCCATATAAAAAGACTTTACTAGAAAAAAATGATAAGCTCGGTATAAAACCTCCAGGTGCAGCGCATCTTCATATGGAATTGGCATCAACTTTCTTGCTAGCAGCAGTTGATAAATATTTGAAAGACGAAGGAAAGTGGTTGTGTGTTATGCCAGGCAGTCTTATGAGCGGATATAACCATGAGCCATTAAGAAGAGAAAAATATTTATCATCGTATTCGCAAATTGGTACCAGTATAGATACAATTTGGGAATTGCCGATTACTACATTTAAAAATAAAGCAATAGTATTGGGTGGAAAGAAAACGGATGATGCTACAGTATATCCTTTGATTGGTAGAAATTATACCGAAATCAATCAATATGAAGAATGTGAATATACATTAAACGTACAAGGAAAACGATCTGCTTGGACAAACCGAGGTTCAGATGCTGATGTTATTGATCTCATTAATGCGGAACCGTGGATGTTTAACCAAGGTGCAGATGTATTCCCAAGAACTGCACTTTTCCATACATATACAAAACAGGGCAATGGATCTTGGAAAATAGAGAAAATAGAGAAAACCTCAGAGTTGTTCTATCTTATTAGTGAGAGTAAGAAAAATATAGGGAATGATATTGAGGTTAATGGATTTGACGATAAGTATATGTATGATTGTTTTATTTCAAAGCATTTATCGCCTTTTATTCTGTCTGAACCGGCAAAAGCTCTTATTCCAGGGGTTAAAGAAAAAGGTATATGGAAACCAATTATGGCAGATGATATTGCACTGATGAATCCTTCCACAGCGAAGGTATTTGAAGAAATAGAATCTGGAACGGGAATATCATTATATGAGTTGCTTGTAGATAAGATAAATATTTATGGCAAATTATATAAACAGAATTTCTCATCAGGGAGATGGTTGGTATTATCAAATGCTGGGGGCTCCAATCCTTGTGCTGCATACATTGATTTGGAGAAGTATGATTTATCGAAGTTGATTATTGATCAGACACTATATTGGTATGTTGCATCAAGTGAAGAGGAAGCGTTATTTATTACAGGCATGATTAATAGTACTGCGTTAAATGAAGCTATCAAAGATTTTCAACCTGATGGAGGATTTGGAAAAAGGCATATACACACATTGCCGTACAAAGTAATTCCAAGGTACGATTCTGAAGATCCTGCGCATTTGCTTGTAGTAGAGCATACAAGAATACTTACTGAGAGTTGGATAGATTATTGCCAAAATAACAAAGAAGGAATTTATATTCTACCAAATAGTGGCACTCTCAATAGTAGGCGTAAGAAATTGCAGGCTGTTTTACGTAATCTGCAACAGTATGAAAGTTATGAAAGTGCTTGTAATGCAGTGATGGGAGTAGAGAATTAATTAAAAATCAGCGGCCTCTGGCATAGTACCGGAGACCGCTATCTTTTTAATCTTTTTTATAAAATTTGGTCTCGTAGCCATCGCCTCTGATCAGGATATCCGGCATCCAGGCAGGGGACTGTCCCATGACAGAAGTGATGCTGTTGACATCAACATCTTCAGGACATTCAATAATAAGCTCATCATGAACATGACCGCATATCTGCTGATCAGAGAGGTTGTGCATAGCATAGCAGAGAAGGTCCCTGGAAACTGCTTGTACGATATTCTCTACAAACTTCGGACCGTAGGATTCGATGCGTTCCCATTTCTTGGTGGAGCCAATACCTTCATAGGTGACGGATTCGCCGCCGAATCTGTTTTCGCCAATCTTAGGCTTGACGTAGCTGAGCACTCTGCCGGAAGGAAGCTTGATGAGGAGCATGCCACTTTTATAACAGAAGTGGACTCCGTTTACTTCAGTAGGAATGCGTTTCTTGATGGCAGTCTTTACTGCATTATCAACATTCCACCAGAAGGCTGTGATCATAGGATTAGAATTACGCCAGGAATCAACCAGTGGCTGTAGTTCTTCCTCTGTTAATCCCATATCTAAAGCTCCCATAGATTTCAGAGCACCTACGGATCCGCCGTAGCCAAGTGCAAGTTCAGCAATTTTGCCCTTTTGTCTGAGGTGAGAATTTACACCATGCTTTTCGACAGGAATCCCAAACATTTGTGAAGCAGAAGCACAGTAAATATCTTTACCTTCAGCAAATACTT
>JAKSSF010000050.1 GCA_024403235.1 Lachnospiraceae bacterium
CACAGGACTTAAAATCCTGCGGGACTTATACTCCCGTACCGGTTCGATTCCGGTCTGCGGCAGTAAATTAATGCATGAAATTTTTGTTTCATGCATTTTTTATATATTAAAGTATATTTTATTTACATTGTATTTTTTATAGTTTTTTTTTCGAGGACATTTATGAGTGAGAGAATAGCGGTTTTAATTGATGCGGAAAATACCAGTGTGCAATATGTTGATGCAGTCTTTAAAGAATTAAATCAATATGGGGATATTGCTGTGCAAAGAATGTATGGTGATTTCTCAAATAAAGGTATGTCTGAATGGTCAAAAAAGGGATTGGAATATGCTATTGTTCCTATTCATCAGGCAAGATATACTGCATCAAAAAATGCTTCTGATATTATGCTTGTTATTGATGCTATGGATTTTTTATTTCAAGGAACAGCAGATGTTTTTTGTATAGTTACTTCTGATAGCGATTTTACCAGACTTGCTAGTCGATTACGTGAAGGTGGTAAAAAAGTGGTTGGTATGGGAAAGAGTAATGCCTCTAAAACATTTATTAATGCTTGTAATGAATACAAGTATTTAGATAAAATCAGTGAAGATGAAGAGGAAGAAGAAAGTTGTTCGGATAGTGCTATTACGCCGCTGCCGGATATAAAGAAAGCATTAAATTATATGCTTCAGCAAGCAGAAAATAGTGGTGAAATGTTGAATATGGGATCTGCTAAAAGTAGGTTGCAAAGAGAGTTTCCAGACTTTGATGAAAGAAATTATGGATATACTCTATTTAGAATGTTCATTGAAGAGGATACAAAATATATAGTAAAAATTGAGGGAAGTACTGCATATATCACAAGAAAAAATCAAGATAAAAAAATAAATGTATCTAATGATATAGAGACATTTATATTAGAATGTGCCAAGAATAAAATTGAATTAGGAGCATTAGGTCAAGAACTTTTGAAACAATTTCCTAATTTTAGATATAAAGATTCTGGGTATTCTAAATTTTCGAAATATATTCAAAGTATAAAAGGAATAGAAACGAAGAAGACAGGAAATAAATGGTATGTGGTTCTTTCAAAATAAAAAAATAATTTAGGAAAACACCAAAATGATTTTTGATAATATAGAGTTTCACAATATAGAAGATATAGAAGAGGGCGATGGGGGCTATACCTTGTGGCGTTTGCCAAAGTCTATAATTGAAACCTGTGATGAGAATCTGCAAAACATTACAGGAAAAGATGCTACCGGTGTTGAGTTGCGTTTTGTTATGAAAAGCCCTAGTGTAAAATTGTATTTAAAAGCCGAGAATACGATGGAATCGGTTGCGCAGGTTGGATATTTATATTATGGAAGTATTCAGGCCGGTTGTACGAATTCCTCAAAGGTTATTACCAAAGATATCACTTGCTGGGAAATAGAGAAACCAAACAATATGGAGTTAATGAAGCAAGTGACTCAAAAAGAAAGATTGTCTTTGGATCCCGAAGTTGTAAGGGTAATTTTACCTTTTGGAAAAGTTACTTATATAGGAATCGAGGGAGAGGTAGTACCACCTAGAAAAGATCAATTACCACAAAAAACATATTTGGCATATGGTTCTTCTATAACACATGGTTCCTTGTGTTATGCACCAACCCTTTCTTATCCTTTTCGTATTGCACAAAGGGGCAGAATTGATTATCGTAATTTAGGGTTTGCTGCCAGTGCCCATATGGAAGAAGCAGTTGCTTGTTTTATTGTTAATAACAAGGAATGGGATTTTGCAACTTTTGAATTAGGAATCAATATGATTAAGCAAGAGGATGCCTTATGTCAGGAAAGGCTAAAAAAATTTACCAATATTTTAAAGGAAGAAACAAGACCAATCTTTATCACAGATATTTATTTCAATCATGAGCAAGGAGAAATGGGAGAAAAAGTAAAACGGTATAGAGGTTTTGTAGAAAATATAGTACAATCAGATTTAGATAGTCATAATAATGTACATTTTATTTCGGGATTGTCTTTGCTCAATAAGCCTGCTTTTATTTCACAGGATTTGACGCATCCGGGATATGAGGGGATATTAGAAATTACAGAGAATTGGTTTTCTTATTTGAAGCAATTTGGTATGGTGGATGATAAATATTAAAATCCATCTGCTCTTTTAGAATAATTAAGTAACCATAAACCAAGCTTTCCAATGAGAAAAGGAGAAAAATGGAAAAATCACAAGTATACTTTACAACCTTTAAAGCAACACCACATGAGAATTTATTGCAGAAATTACATCGTTTGATGAAAACAGCAGGATTTGAACAAATTGATTTTACAGATAAGTACGCAGCAATTAAGATTCATTTTGGAGAATATGGGAATCTTTCTTTCCTTAGACCCAATTATGCAAAAGTAGTTGCAGATTATGTAAAAGAATTAGGTGGAAAAGCCTTTTTAACAGATTGTAATACATTATATGTAGGAAGTAGAAAGAATGCCTTAGATCATTTGGATACTGCTTATGTGAATGGCTTTTCCCCCTTACAGACCGGATGCCATGTAATCATCGGAGATGGTCTAAAGGGAACTGATGAGGCATTGGTTCCTATCAATGGAGAATATGTAAAAGAGGCAAAAATCGGACAGGCTATTATGGATGCAGATGTTTTTATCTCTTTAACACATTTTAAGGGGCATGAAATGACAGGCTTTGGTGGTACTATAAAAAATATCGGTATGGGGTGTGGATCTCGTGCTGGTAAAATGGAGCAGCACTGTGAAGGAAAACCCAGTGTTGACCAAAGTGGTTGTGTAGGCTGTGGCGCATGTTCCAGAATCTGTGCCCACGGAGCACCTATTATTGAAAATGGAAAAGCAACGATTGATCATGATAAATGTGTTGGCTGTGGTCGTTGTCTTGCGGTTTGTCCGAAAGATGTGATTGATGCTGACTTTGCGGATTCTATTGCTGTACTGAATTATAAGATGGCAGAGTACAGTTTGGCTGTATGTAAAGATCGTCCTTGCTTCCATATTTCATTAATTTGTGATGTATCTCCGAATTGTGACTGCCATTCTGAAAATGATATACCGATTATTCCAAATGTTGGTATGTTAGTTAGTTTTGATCCTATTGCACTGGATCAGGCATGTGCGGATTTGTGTAATCAGATGCCGGTAATGAGAGGTAGTATCTTAGATGATAATGTAAAGGCGATGGGAAATGACGAGCACCATGATCATTTCCATATGACCCATCCGGATACCGAGTGGGAGTCTTGCTTAGACCATGGTGAAAAGATTGGTCTTGGAACAAGACAGTACGAGTTGCATCAGATTAAATAGTAAAATAACAATAGAGAAATATGCCAGGTTGTGTCAACACTTGGCATATTCTTGCGTTACGATTTGTGACCAGTATTTAAAAATGATTAAGATTCAAAAATTGGAGGAAAGATATGTCTTTTGACTTAGCCAGTTCTTATGTATCCGATAAAGGATATGGAGATAGAATAAAAGTGTTTGAGCAAAGTAGCGCGACAGTGGAATTAGCTGCTATAGCAGTTGGAACTAATCCGGGAAATATTGCAAAATCTCTGACTTTTATGGTCAATGAAAAGCCAGTTATGATTGTCTGTGCAGGGGATGTGAAGATTGATAATTCGAAATATAAACAGCAGTTTTCCACCAAAGCAAAAATGCTTACCAGGGAAGAAGTGGAGGAACTTATCGGTCATGCAGTAGGTGGTGTATGTCCATTTGGAATCAAAGAAGGGGTTCAGGTGTATATGGATATTTCTCTAAAACAGTATGATCCCATTTATCCTGCTTGTGGTAGCGGAAACAGTGCAGTAGAGTTACATGAAGAAGAATTGGTAGAACTTTCTCAGTCAATCGGTTGGATAGATGTGACAAAGCCAATGAATGTGTAAAAAATAAATAAGAAATGATATAAACAGCTTCTGTAGGAATTATGGATAAGCTGAAAAGAGAAAGGAAATTACAATATGAGTATGAATCCAGCAGCAATTATGAAAATGATGCAGGCAAAAGCCACTTTTGATAGAAATCATCCAAAGTTTGGTGCCTTTTTAAAGGCCGTATTTCAAGGCGGTGTAGAAGAAGGCACTGTAATAGAAATTTCAGTGACAAAGCCAAGTGGGCAGAATATGACTACTAACTTTAAGGTAATGCAGAGTGATTTGGATCTGTTGCAGGAATTGAAGAATATGTCCATGAATCAGAACTAATGAGAAAAGAGTATTGATTTCTAGTGAATTGTAGAGATATTCACTTGGAGTGGATAATCTCAAATGAAAGAACTGGGAAATAGAAAGCGAAGTAATAAAAAAATGATTGGAATAGGAACACTGTTAAATACCGGTGGTGTTATTTTAGGTGGCATCATTGGTCTTTTTTTGAAAAATGGATTAAAAAAATCCTTACAGGATATTTTGATGCAGGCCTGCTGTGTGGCAACCATTTTTATTGGTGCTGCAGGTGTGCTATCCAAAATGTTGATAATAGAACAAGATGGAGGCATTACTACCACAGGTTCTATGTTACTGATTTTTTCTTTTGTTATAGGCTCTATTCTCGGAGAATGGTTGGATATTGAGTCCAAAATGGATCTCTTGGGGGAAAAGATAAAGAAGGCTGTTAAGGCGGAAAAGGACGCAAAATTTGTAGATGGTTTTGTCAATGTATCTTTGATTATCTGTGTAGGTGCAATGGCTATTGTAGGCTCTATAGAGGACGGAATAAGCGGTAATTATTCTATGTTAGCTGCCAAAGCTGTATTGGATATGATTATTGTTGTGGTTTTTGCTTCTACCTATGGTATGGGAGCGGTGTTCTCAGCAGTCTCCATTTTTGTATATCAGGGTTCTATTACTTTGGTGGCGGCTTTTGCAGGAAGTTTTGTCAGTGAGGCTGTTATCAATGATTTATCCTTTATTGGTTCTGCTTTGATTTTTTGTGTGGGAATCAATATTGGATTTGGAAAAAAATTCAGGGTTGGAAATATGCTTCCAGCCCTGCTAATACCAATTATATATAGAGTGATACTTACCTTTATGAATTAGCAAAATATTGCAATGTCAGAATCGGGATGGAACTTATAAAATGGTTTCCATCCCGATTTTTTGTGGCTGTAATCCGCAGGCTTCGTAGAATTTCATGGCAGAAGGGTTTAATGACCACACATTTAAGGTGAGATTATAAAAGCCTTCTTCTTTGGCAAAAGCTTTTACATATTCGTAAAGACTTTTTCCTACATGTTGTCCACGGCAAACTTCATCCACACATAAATCGTCAATATAAAGGGTTTTAATATCAGTTAAAAGATTGTTATTTATATGCTGTTGGTAGATGCAGAAACAATATCCTAACATATATTCTTTTTCATCTACAGCCACAAATATGGGAGTGTTATCGTTATGGATGATTTCTACTAATTCTTCATCTCGATACTTCTTTCCGGGCTTAAATAAATCAGGACGCCCAAGATAATGCACCATATTTACCTGATGTAATAAGCGATTTAGTCCATCCATATCGGTTTCTTTTGCGCGTCGAATATACATAATGAATTTCTCCTTTTTCATAAACACAATCAAATAGTGATTTTCAATATAGTTATACAATCCATAAAAAAGTCCTTAAAGGAAAAACCTTTAAGGACATTTTTTTATAGTAAGTTGATACCGGCTGCTTCACATGCGGCTTTATCCTTGGGATCCCAAAGAGAACATTGTACTTCTCCAATATGTGCTTTTCTTAAGAAGAACATACAAATACGGGACTGACCAATACCACCGCCGATGGTGTAAGGAAGCTCTTTGTTTAGAATTGCCTTCTGGAATGGGAGGTTTGCTCGTTCCATACAGCCTGCCTTTTCTAACTGAGACATTAAACTGTTTTCGTCTACACGAATGCCCATAGAAGATAATTCTAAAGCGATATCCAAAACAGGATAATATACAACAATATCTGCATTTAATGCCCAATCATCATAATCGGGAGCTCTGCCATCATGAGGTTCCCCGGACTCTAATTTGTCACCAATCTGCATAACGCATACAGCACCTTTTGCTTTGGCGATATAATACTCTCTTTCCTTAGGAGTATATTCCGGGAACATATCCTCTAATTCTTGCGTAGTGATGAAGAAGATATCGTGTGGTAAGATTTCTTCAATGTAATCGTACTGGATTGCCATAAATTTTTCTGTCTTGCGCAATGCTTTATAAACAGTCTTAACGACATCCTTTAAGGTATCCATATTACGATCTTCTTTACGGATGATTTTTTCCCAATCCCACTGGTCAACATAGATAGAATGAATATTATCGGTATCTTCATCACGACGAATAGCACTCATATCTGTATAAAGGCCTTCTCCATACTGGAAACCATATTTTTGTAAAGCAAAGCGTTTCCATTTTGCTAAAGAATGCACGATTTCTGCGTCTTCACCGGGGAACTGACGAATGTCAAAGGTAACCGGTCTTTCTACACCGTTCAAGTTATCATTTAATCCGGAGCTTGGTTCTACAAACAAGGGTGCAGATACACGAAGTAGATTCAAATGATCGGATAATTGTTTTTGAAAAAAGTCTTTTACGGTTTTAATCCCAATCTGTGTGTCATGAAGATTTAAAGCCGAATGATAATTAGAAGGTATTTTTGTGGTACTCATAAAGCACTCTATGCTCCTTATAAAATCTGATTAAATTTGTGTTTTCACACCTTTTTATCATATAGCAGTTTAGGGAAAACTGTCAATGATTTGTATACGGTTTTCTATAGGTATTTGGAAAGAAAAACTAGGCAAAAAAGAAAGATTTTTATATGATAGAGATAGGAAATGGGATAATGGTTCCATCGCTAAAGGATAGTAAAATGGCAGAAAAAATGATATTGAAAAGTTCTGTCCGTGGTGTAGTGGAATTTTTACTGCGGAGTGGAGATATTGACAATAGAAAAAGAAGTGGCAGCGAAAATGCCATGCAGGAGGGCGGGAGAATTCACCGTATGATTCAGAGACGAATGGGATCTGAGTATGAGGCAGAGGTGCCCTTGTCTTACTGTATGGACTGGCAGGAATATGCATTTTTACTGGATGGCAGAGCAGATGGCGTGATTACCAGAGAGGATACCGTTACTATTGATGAGATAAAGGGAACCTACAGGGAATTGCAGAAAATCGGTCATGCCGAGGAGGTACATTTGGCACAGGCAAGATGTTATGCCGCAATGTATGTTTTAAATCACGCAATGGAAAAAATCAGTCTTCGTATTACCTACTGTCATATGGAAACAGAAGAAGTAAAGTATTTCCATGAGCATTATACTGCAGCAGAGATAACAGAATGGTTTTTTAGCCTTTTAGAGGAATACAAGAAATGGCTGGATTATCAGGTGGATTGGAGAAAAGTCAGACAGGCATCTTTAAAGGCATTACAGTTTCCCTATTCGTACAGAGAGGGGCAAAGAGAACTGGCAGGCCATGTGTATCGTACTATTTATCATCAGAAAAAGTTATTTTTGGAGGCACCTACGGGAGTAGGGAAAACCTTATCTACTGTGTTCCCTTCCTTAAAGGCAATGGGAGAGGAGCAGGCCAATCGGTTATTTTATTTAACAGCAAAGACCATCACCAGAACTGTTGCAGAAGACTGTATTGTTTTATTACGGGAACAGGGCTTGCAATTTAAAACCATCGTTTTGACAGCAAAAGAAAAGATTTGTTTTGCAGAGGAAGTGAATTGTAATCCGGTGGACTGTCCCTATGCAAAAGGACATTGGAATAGGGTAAATGAGGCTCTATATGAACTCATTACTACAGAGCCTGTGTTTAGCAGGGAAATCATTGAGGAATATGCTAGAAAATACCAACTGTGTCCCTTCGAATTTGGGTTAGATGTGAGTTTGTTCTCTGATGCCATAATCGGAGATTATAATTATCTCTTTGACCCCCATGTGGCCTTAAAACGGTTCTTTGCAGAAGGAAAAAAGGAGGACTATATCTTTCTAATTGACGAAGCCCATAATCTGGTAGACAGAGGGCGGGAAATGTATTCTGCTTCTTTGCGAAAGGAAGATTTTCTGGAATTAAAAAAGACGGTTCAGCCTTATCACAAAAAAATGGCAAATCAATTGGAAAAATGTAATAGAGAATTGCTTGGCTTTAAAAAGATAACAGGAAAACTGCAGGTCTTGAATTCTATAGAAAGCTTTGTGATGCAGCTCTTACGATTATCAGATACTTGTGTGGAGTATTTGGAAAATCATGAGGAGGGAGAAGTTCGTACAGAAGTATTAGAATTTTACTTTCAACTTTCTCATTTTCTCTTGATGTATGAAAACAAAGACAGTGGATATGTAACCTATACCCAAATGCAGGAGGATGGAAGCTTTTTACTGCGATTATTCTGCGTAGATCCATCCAAACAGTTGGCAGAATGTATGCAAAAAGGACGAAGCAGTATTTTATTTTCTGCAACCCTGTTGCCAATTCAGTATTATAAGAAATTGTTGGGAGGAGAGGCAGAAGATTTTGAAGTGTATGCACCTTCTTCATTCTCAAAAGAACATAGAGGAATTTTTGTAGCAAGAGATGTAACCAGTCGATATCGAAGAAGAGATATCGAAGAATATCGGAAAATGGCAATCTATATCAAACAAATCGTCTCAGCGAAGGAAGGCAATTATATGGTATTTTTGCCATCCTATCAAATGCTGCAAAAACTTTATGATTTGTATCAAGAGGAGTTTTGGGAAGCGGAAAAGGAAGAATGCCTGGTGCAAAAAGTAAATATGGCGGAAGAGGAAAGGGAACAGTTTTTACAAGCCTTTCGTGGAAATCCAGAATTGGATTTGGAAACCATTGTGAATATACCAATTGAATATGAGAAAAAAAGTTTAATTGGATTCTGTGTATTAGGGGGGATTTTTGGTGAAGGAATTGATTTGAAAAAGGATTCCTTGATAGGAGCAATTCTAATTGGAACAGGATTACCCTTAGTATGTGGAGAACGGGAATTATTAAAGCAGTATTTTGAAGATAGAGGATTGGACGGATTTGCCTATGCCTATCAGTATCCCGGAATGAATAAGGTGTTGCAGGCAGCAGGTCGAGTCATCCGTACCACGGAGGATATTGGAGTGGTAGCGCTTTTAGATGAACGCTTCCTTCAAGCAGGGTATAAGCAGCTATTTCCAAGAGAGTGGGAAAACTATCAGATTTGCACAAAAGACACCATTGGTAAAGAAACGAAAAACTTTTGGAAGAGTTTTTCTTAAAAAGTGTAACTAAAAAGGATAAAGATTACATAATTTTGAAGTATAAAATAACAAAAAATGTGCCTAGAACTATAAAAAGTATAAAAATCAAGAAAACTGACACGCAGTTTTAGTGAATCGACAGAGTACTTATTCACTATTTACATGCAAAAATCTGTGGATAACTATGTGGAAATGGTGGATTTCTTTGAAAAAATCGCGAATCTGAGTTATCCACAATATTTTTTGTGAAAAGTATAAAAAATGTTTGAGAATTTTCATAAAAAACTCAACTAGTCAATTTTAAAAATAATAACTACCAAATTGGATTGTTGCTATCGTAAAGGTTTTATGTAAATAGATTATGTAAAAAAAAGATTTCCGAGAAAATTGGTGGGAAATATTACTAAAACAGACAGAAATTTCATAAAATCTTAATACTTTTATGGTATATATGTGTTGCAGAATATACCCTATATATGGCATAATAATAGGAAGTAAAACCACTAGATATTGAGAAAGAGAAGTAAATAAGTAACTTGCAAAAAATAGATTTTCATAAGCAAAAGACTGCGAGAAAACGGAGAAAAAAGGCCGGCGCTGATAACATTGATATTCGATGGAAGAGTGGTCTTTTTTTGTTGCCTAGTATTTTGGGCGTGACGGTGTTTTTCTTACTTCCGTTTTTAGTAGTCATTTATTATTCCGTTATAAATAATCCCATTCAAAAAGAATTTGTGCTTTTTGATAACTTTGTTCGAGTAGTGCAAAACCAGGCCTTTCGATTGGCGGCTGCAAACACCTTTAAGTTTTCCTTTACAGCGGTGCCACTGGCTGTGGTGTTGTCTTTGTTTTTGGCCTTTCAGCTGGATAAGGCGATTCCTTACAAAAGTTATTTCAGAACATTTCTGTTAAGTCCTATGATGGTGCCTACTGCTTCTGTCGTTTTGATTTGGCAGGTACTGTTTCACTATAATGGTGTGGTTAATCAGTGGACTGCACTTTGGGGATCCGATAAAATCGATTGGTTAAAATCAGAATATGCTCCCTTCGTGTTGGTGATTTTATTTGTTTGGAAGAATCTGGGGTATAACATGATATTGTTTATGGCTGCCATTAGCAGTATTCCCAAAGAGGTCTTAGAAGTGGCGGTGTTAGAGAGTGCCAATAACTTTCAGATTTTCTGGCATATTAAGTTACGATATTTGTCATCTACGATTTTATTTGTAACCATTATGTCTTTGATTAATTCCTTTAAAATATTCCGAGAGGTATATTTGTTGACAGGAGATTATCCATACGATTCCTTATATCTTCTGCAACATTTTATGAATAATACCTTTCGATCCCTGGACTATCAGAAATTGTCGGCAGCAGCTATTATTATGTCGCTTTTTATGTTGGTTTTAATCGGAATACTCTTTTTGACAGAGAATCATTTTGGAAAAGATATGGAAGGTTAAGTGTATGAAAAAAAAGAAAAAAACAATACGCCTTGCCATCCTAGCAATCTTTTTAGCAGGCTTCTCATTCCTGTTTTTGATACCCATTATTTTTACAATCTGTAATTCCTTTATGGCATCTTCAGAAATAACCGCCAATTATGGTGTGATTTTTGAGACAGGGGAGCATGGGGCAAGAAAATTTATTTTAGAGACGGTAAATTTAAAATTTATTCCGGATATGGTTTCTTTCGGGCAATACATTACCGTGCTTTTGAAAAGTCCGGAATATTTGTTGAAAGGACTGATGCTGGATTTCGGATATATCTATAATTTCGGCGATATGAATAAGAAGCTGATCAGCAATATCGAAGCCAACCTGCCGATCGTTTCGGCGATCGAGTCGATCCACGGGAAGATCACATCCGGCTGTGAGGAGCTGATGGAGCTTTTCAATGAGAAATGACTGCTGCCGGAAAGGGGTGTTTTTATGAATCCGGCTGGATTGTTTGATAACCGTGCGTTTTCGGAAAACCCGTTTCGTTTCCATGGGGAGGACAGTGTCCTGAATCCGAGGGATATCGGAATCGCGGGCGACCGTACCTCGGTGCTGACCCCGGAGGAGGAAGCGTGCAGCGTGCGCTGTCTGCAAAGCTGTCCGTGGTCGGCGACGGGCTTTGCCGCGTCTCTCGCCGTTGACGGCGAATTGATCCCGGGCCGGGAATGGATGTGGCTTCCGAACATGATCCGGCGTTCCGGTATGTACGGAGATTGGGAGGCGTCCTCTCTGACGCTTCTTCCGCCCCAAAGAAACGGATGTATCCTGTTCCTTGCGCTGAAAAACCGCTCGGAACATCCCATCCATGCGCCACTTGCGCTCATTCTGCGCGGAAGTCCGAGAAAAACAGAGGCGTGGGAGTTCGGCATCCCGTCTCCGGGTCCCGCGCATTTTGCGGCGGCGGAAATCATTCCCGATGAATTTTGTTCCCGTCTGCGTCTGACAGGCGGAAGTGACGATGTGGAGGGCAGAGAAGTGCAGGCAGATGACGCCGTGATCGCACTCGCGTGCTCTCTGCCGGGGATGACCCTGTTCCGGAACGCCGATATGTGGGAAACCTCTGCCGATGTCGGCGCGGGAGAAACGCTGTATGTGACACTGACCGTTTCCGTCGGTGCGCAGGACGGAAGCCCGGAAGAGGAAAGCCTTCTTCTGCTCCGTGAAG
>JAKSSF010000051.1 GCA_024403235.1 Lachnospiraceae bacterium
GATTGGGGATTGGGAATGGAAGATTGGTGATTGTGAATGATAATGAAATGTTGTGGTTTTGAAGAAATGGCTGAAAATATCAGAAAAGATAATAAAAAAATCATAATGTTCGGTGCTGGCGTTGTTGGGCAAATCACTGTTCCTGAAATTCTCCGGAAATATAAGTTGTTACAGTATTTAGATTGCTATTTAGATAATGATTCTAAAAAATGGGATAAGCTCATTGAGATTAATAACCAAAAATATGTAATAAGGTCGCCAGAGTATTTAGGTCAATGTGGGGATAATACTATTATCTTAATAAATATTAGCAGGTTTTTCGCGGTTAAAGATCAGCTTGAAAAAATGGAATGTACACACAATATGACAGCCTACATTATGCCTATGATGTGTATACATAATATGTGTTCAAATAAAACAGGAGGTTCCCCTGTATTAAGTGATAAGCCTCTAATTCCTAAAATTATCCATTACATGTGGCTAGGAGGGAATCCTATTCCTGATAATTTGAAGAAATGTATAGATTCTTGGAGGAGATTGTGTCCCGATTATGAAATTATTGAGTGGAATGAAAGAAATTATGATATCAATAAACACCCATATATGAAACAAGCATATGAAAATAAAGCATATGGATTTGTACCTGATTATGCTCGTTTGGATATATTGTATAATTATGGTGGGTTTTATTTAGATACGGATGTTCAACTTTTAAAGAGTCTTGATTTATTAAGAAATCAAGAAGCATTTGTAGGAGTAGAAAAATGGCAAGTGTTAAATTTTGGAGGATGTAGTGGTGCTGTAAAAGGACATCCTATGATAAAAAAATTTTTAGATGCTCGCCAAAATATATTCTATATTGACAAAGACGGAAATCCTAATAGGAATACCTGCGGTTATTATGATACAAATGTGGCTATTGATGCAGGTTATGAATTGAATGGAGACACACAGTGCGTTAATGGAATGAATATTTATGGTTATGATTATTTCCAACCATATGATTATATGTCGGGAATATTGAATGAGACAATCAATACTAGGTCTATTCATTATTTCAATGGTGGTTGGTTAGATGATAACATGAAAAAACAAAACGAGATTACTAAGCAGAAGTATATTCAGTTATATGAAGAGTGTTTGGAAGATAATAAGTAAGCGTTATGGTTGATTTAGAGAAATAAGATGAATAAACTAATCAATAGTCAACTCCATTTGTTGTTAAAGACTTTGGAGCAAACTTCACCTACAATAGAAGAAAACGTGTGCCAAAACGATTTAGAAAAAACGTTTTTCCTATTGGAAGACTGCCAAAATGTAGCCATCCAGATAGGACAATCCATAGAAGAATGCTGCGGTGAGGGAACCAATACTGTGCATTTTCTGGAAGAGTATTGTGAGTATCTCTATGCCTTGCATCAGGCTTTATCTAGTGAGAACACAGATTCAATAGATGAAGTATGTAATTGTTTAAAACAGTCCTTATGGAATGCCAAGGACTGTTTTTTGCGTGAGATTTCTTGTAGGAAAGCAGCTGTGTTTTTACCCTATAAGGCTTCTATGTGGGATTCGTTGGAAGCAGTTTGGCAGCAGTATGAAAAGGATCCGGATTGGGATGCTTATATTATGCCTATTCCATACTTTGATAAAGCACCGGATGGAAGCTTGCAGACCTATCACTATGAAGGAGATCAATATCCTAAGCATTTGCCCATTGTTTCCTATCAAGATATTGATTTGGCTGAATTGCAGCCGGACTGTATTTACATACATAACCCTTATGACGGAGGCAATTATGTAACCTCTGTACATCCGGATTTTTATGCATCTAAATTAAAGGAATATACAAAAAAGTTGGTGTATATTCCTTATTTTGTATTAGCAGAGCCGAATCCTCATAATCAGGCTTCTATAGAAGCTCTTTCAGGCTTTGCCAGAACACCTGGTGTTTTTCACGCCCATGAAGTAATTGTACAATCCGAAAATATGCGTCGGTGCTATATTGAAAACCTGGTACAGTTTTTGGGAGAAGATACCAGATTTTACTGGGAACAGAAAATAAAGGGTACCGGTTCTCCAAAATTGGAGAAACTAAAAAATACTCGCAAAGAAGATTTAGAAATTCCTACTTCTTGGCAAGCAAAATTATATTGTGCGGATGGCTCCAGAAAGAAAGTGATTTTATATAATACCAGTATCGCTGCTTTCTTACAGGATTCGGAAGCGATGCTGCAAAAGATGCAGGATGTGTTTGGCTTTTTTCAACATATAACAGAAGCTGTAGTGCTGTTATGGCGTCCCCATCCTTTGCTGGAATCAACCATCCGTTCTATGCGGCCCGCTCTTTTGAGTACCTATCAGAAGCTTTTTGATTGGTATAAAGAACAAGATTTTGGCATATTAGATGATACACCGGATTTAGACCGTGCGATTATATTAGCTGACGCATATTATGGCGATTCCAGTAGCCTTGTTCAACTTTGTCAAGCGGTAAAAATGCCTATTATGATACAAAATGTGCATGTTTTGACAGAAGAATAAAGGATTGTGAAAAAATTTGGTGGTCAATCTAAAAAAAGTGTGATAGCCTATTTTTACGGTAAAATAGCAAAAGATTAAAATTTGAGGACAAAATCTATGGATTTTAAATTAACTGCATCGATGATGTGTGCCAATTATGGAAATTTGGAAAAAGAAGTAAGAGAGCTGGAGGCAGGTGGAATAGATGCCTTTCATATTGATATTATGGATGGGCGATATGTACCAAATTATGCTATGTCCCTAAATGATATGAAATACATTTCTTCTGCGACTACAAAGCCATTAGATGTACATCTTATGGTAGAGCATCCCAATAACAATATTCATTTATTTATTAATAGTTTGAAAAAGGGAGATACTATTTATATTCATCCAGAGGCAGAGTATCATCCTTCCACTACCTTGCAGAAGGTGATAGATGCAGGTCTGGTACCCGGCATTGCTATTAATCCTGGTACTTCCGTGGAGACCATTATGGAAATGCTGCGTATTGTAAAACGAGTTTTGGTCATGTCCGTTAATCCCGGAAACGCTGGACAGATGTATTTGCCCTATGTAGGAAAAAAAATCGACAAACTGTTGGCACTGAAACAGGAAATGGGAATGGACTTTGAGTTGATTTGGGATGGCGCCTGCAGCGCAGAACGTATCCGCGAATATGCACCTAAAGGCATGTATGGCTTTGTGTTAGGTACCACTCTTTTGTTTGGGAAGGATAAGCCTTATGGAGAGACCATACAAAAAATCAGACAGCTAGAGTTTTGATGATGGCATTTTATTCGTGACTCTAGTGAAAAAACGAAAAATCGAATATTTCTATAGAATCATAAAACTACTTGCAACTGCTTATGGAGAAGTATATAATCTCTCTATAAGCAGTTTTTCAATGTCATTAGACTGTCTGAGTACGCATCTGTGTTTCTGAATAATCTGAAATTCCTGCTTATTACGGTATCTACAGTCGAGATGGAGTGAAAAGTATATGCAGATATATGAACGTGTATTTGGGTTATTACAGGACATGGGGATGACTCAGAAAGAATTCTCTGAGAAAACAGGAATTCCACAAAGTACTATAAGTGATTGGAAAAACAAGAAGGTAAATCCGTCTTCCGATAAAATTATGATTATTTGTCAGGTGCTAGGCGTTACTCCGTATGATATCTTGTCTGGAACGGAAAGTGATAAGTACGAAAAACCAGATTATTTGATTGTTAACAAATCAACAGAGGAATATATTTTAATTGACAGCATAAGAAAGCTCTCTAAATCAAAATACAATAGACTTTTTGGGTATGTAGAAGCGCTGTCAGTAACCGAAGAATAATGCAAAAGTGGTATGTTATTATTGACATGCCAATTTTTTTGCATTAAACTACGAATAGTCGTATTGCAACGAAAAATAATAAATACAGGAGGGGATATGTACGGCGTTGTAGAATTGATCAGAATTCCATGCGAGGAAGATCCCGAATTATTATGTTTAACATTGTTTGATTCTTTTGAAAAAGCTCTAAAGAAGACAGAGGCAATCATTGAAAAATTTATAGAGGATTACGGAGAGGATGTGATTGAAAAGGCGACGAAGGAGGTGCCTGTCGCAATTATGTTTAATGGAGAGGTTACAGCGTATGCATTTATTGTTGAAGTTAGCGACTAGTATATATGAACAAAGGAGAGTATGATGGGTGACATTAGTATAATTGCAAGAAGATTAACACCGGAGTATGTGCAATATGGTTGGAGCGGTAATGGCGGATATTTTTCTACGGTTGGTTGGAGACTTGTGGAGTGGTACTCCAATCCAGAAGATGTAGAATATCTATTTGGTTTAGGACAAACAGGATTAATCGGTCAAAAAGGTAGTGAAAATGGTGGTTTTAATTATTTTAATACACACCATTTAACGGGAGAACCTTTCTGGCTAGGTAAAGCAGAACGATAAATCATAGGTAGAAAACAAATTCATATTCTTCCCGCTTGAGAATAATTATTTATAAAGTGGGAACTGGGAATAAAATATGTTGTACAGTTCCCACTTTCCGGGTATAATAAGAATCAGAATATCCTATGTGGGGAGAATTGATGTGGAATATATATCATCGGTGAAAGCTGCAGAAATTATGGGCGTTTCAAAACGCAGAATAAATTATATGTGTCAACATGGAGAGATTTTAGGTGCTGTGAAAGAGGGATATCGTTGGAAGATACCCAAGGAGAATCTGAATGTAAAAGTGGGAACTGGGAATAAGAAACCTCTTCCTGTTGGAATATCGGATTATAAAAGAGCGGTCAGTGAGTATTATTATGTAGATAAGACGGGGTTGATTTGCGAGCTTTTAGAACACAAACCGCTGGTAGTCTTATTTACAAGACCACGTAGATTCGGGAAATCTTTGAACATAGATATGCTTAAAACATTTTTTGAAAAAACAAAGGATGATACAAGTGTATATTTTGAAGGGACTAGGGTATGGTGTCACGAAAAGTATAGGAAACAACAAGGTAAATATCCGGTTGTTTTTTTCTCTTTTAAGGATGTAAAGTTTGATACTTGGGAAGAGACATTTTTGAATTTGAAGCTTTTGATCCAGTCTGAATATAGAAGACATGGCTATTTGCTAGATAGTGAAAGGCTGTCAGTCTCAGGAAAAGCGTTTTTCCAAAAGATGTTATCTGGAGAAATAGAAAATGCTATTATGCCGGCCATGCTTGGGCAGTTAATAGAGTTTTTGAGAATACATTACAAAGAAAAGGTAGTAGTACTAATAGATGAGTACGATACACCCATTCAACAAGGCTATATAAAAGGATATTATGATCAAGTAATTAATTTTATGAGGAACTTTTTGTCTGGAGGACTGAAGGATAATACAAATCTGGAAAGGGCCTTTATGACGGGAATTCTTAGAGTTGCAAAAGAAAGCATATTTAGCGGGCTTAACAATCTAAATGTAAATTCTATTCTAGAGGAAAGATATAATTCTTACTTTGGATTTACAGAAGCTGAAGTAAAGAAAATTTTAAAAGATTACGGTTATGGAGATAAAATTTCATTGGTGAAAGAATGGTACGACGGATATCATTTTGGAGGGGTGGAGGTCTATAATCCATGGTCAGTATTAAGCTTTGTGGATGCAAATGGCAGAATTCAGGCTTACTGGCAAGCTACAGGAAGCAACTCCATTATTAGTGAAATATTAGAGAACGCTTCAGAAGAGGCAATCGAAAATCTATATTTGCTTTTAGAAGATAATAGAGTTGGGACATATATAGATACAGCGGTTGTATATCCTGAAATAAAAAGCAATCCAGCTAGTATTTATAGCTTTCTTCTTATGGCGGGCTACCTAACGGTTGATGATTCTAATCTGTTATTGGATGGAAATGCTTACGGAAATGTGTATATTCCTAACAAAGAAGTGAAGGTGGCATATCATAAAGAGATTGTAGCAAAGCTTAGTTCTATAATAACAAAAGGAAGTGCAATTGCATTACAACAAGCATTGATATCTAATGATGCAAAAAAACTGGAGATGGAAATGAACCGTTTGCTGATGGCAATAGTGAGCTTTTACGACACTGCTACAGAGAGCTTTTATCATGGAATGCTGCTTGGATTAATTGCATTACTAGATAATTATTATGAAATTGAATCAAACAGAGAAGCAGGAAACGGTAGATATGACATTCAACTAAGACCATTTGACAAGAAAAGAACTGCATACATAATCGAGATAAAGGCATCCGATTCGGAACTACAGCTGGAGCAAGAAGCCGAAGGTGCAATAAATCAAATATGTGATAAACAGTATTATCAGAAGTTAAAAGCATTAAAGATAAAGGATATTGTCGGATACGGAATGGCTTTTTATAAGAAGAAATGCTATGTTGTAAGTAAAAAAATAGATTAATGCTATGATTGCATATGGAAAAGTGGGAACTGGGAACAAAATGTATTGTACAGTTCCCACTTTTTGAGCGTTTGAGAATTACACAGATGTAACCTTTTTCCAGCCAAAAACCAGCTGGCTGATACTTGGGGAAGATTTTGCCATTCTACAACTACAATTTGCGGAAACTCAAGTGGATGTTTGCTTAGTTCAGCTTGATGAAAATGAGGCTGAATAAATAGAGAGTTTTTTAACTTGGAAAGGAAGGTTGAATCTATGGGGACATACTTCAATCCGAATAACGAAAGTTTTACGAAAGATAGAAATGACAGAACAGGAATTTACGCTTTTATTGAAGTAGTGGTAGCCTTGGAAAGATAGTTTGAAAGACGAAAAAACGAATATTTGTATAGAACAATAAAACTACTTGCAACTGCTTATGGAGAAGTATATAATCTCTCTATAAGCAGTTTTTCAATGTCATGAGACAGTCTAAGTACACATCTGTGTTTCTGAATAATCTGAAATTCCTGCTTACAATTCAACTATTTATTGAAATGCAGGAAGAACAGAAATACAAAGAATTTGCCCGATTCCTGCATTTGCTTTGCCAATTTTGGCAGTAAAAAGGAAGGAGAGTAATATGGTAAATTTTTATGAAACAGAAAGTGCGTATTTAGCTAACATCGAAACAGGGAAAGGAGACGATATGCAGTATACAATTGGGATGCAGACCTTTCAAACGATTATTGAGAGAGAATGTGTATATGTTGATAAAACAGATTTAGTATATAAGTTAGCCAAGAATCATGTGTGTTTTCTCTCACGCCCCAGACGGTTTGGAAAATCTCTGTTGATAAGTACCTTAGATGCATATTTCTCCGGGAAAAAGGAATTATTTAAAGGACTGAAGATCGAAAGTCTGGAAAAAAATTGGGAAAAGTATCCGATTTTTAAGATTGATTTTGCGGCAGGAAATTATGCAGAACCCAATGAATTGCAGTACAAGCTGGAAGGATATGTGGGTATATGGGAACGAACCTACGGCAAGGATGAAGCCTTACATACATTAAGTGATCGTTTTGCCCATGTGTTACAGCAAGCAGAAGTGAAGACCGGTCACAAAGCGGTAGTTTTGATTGACGAATACGATAAACCCATGTTGGATGTCCTTGGGACAGAGATGGAAGAGAAGAATCGGAATACTTTAAAAGGGTTTTACAGTACTTTTAAAGCAGTGGATGAGCATCTTCGTTTCGTCCTGTTGACTGGTGTGACCAAGTTTAGCCAAATATCCGTATTTTCTGGATTTAATCAGCCCTATGATATTAGTATGGATAGTTACTTTGATGCGCTTTGTGGAATCACAGAAGAAGAGTTATATCAGTATTTCGCAGAACCTATTGAAGAAATGGCCAAGGAGTATGAGTGTACGACAGAAGAGATAAAGGCTAAATTAAAAAAACAGTACGATGGGTATCATTTCAGCAACAAAATGAAGGATATCTACAATCCTTTCAGTATTATGAATGCATTTGCTAGATTACAGATAGAAAATTATTGGTACCGCAGTGGAACCCCTACTTATCTGGTGAAGCTTTTGGAAGGAAAAGCAGTAAATGTGCAGAAACTCCTGGAGAAGCCTTATACAACGGATTACTTTGTAGACTACCGAGCAGATAAAGAAGATCCTTTGGCAATGCTATATCAGAGTGGCTATCTGACTATCAAAGGCTACGATAAAAAATTTCATGAATATTATTTAGATTTCCCCAATCACGAAGTGCAGAAGAGTTTTGTGACTTTAATTGCCAATAGTTATTTTAGAATCTGGGAAACAGAGATAAATTTTTATATTAAAAATTGGCATTGTATGCTGCAGCGAGGAGATTTAGATGGTATTAGAGACGGATTCAGAGAATTTCTTTCTTCTATTCCTTATGAAGCAAATAAGGATGAACGTGCGAAAGATTTTGAAACACATTTTTCCTATACCTTTTATCTGATTAACCGATTGCTAACTTGTTACACCACGCTGATTGAAAAACAAAATAGCAAGGGTAGAGCAGATGTTATTATAGAAACGAATACAGATATATTCATCTTTGAATTTAAGTTAGATAAAAGCGCAAAAGAAGCATTGGAACAGATAGAAGAAATGCAGTATGCACTGCCTTATCTAAATGACCCGAGAAAGTTGCACAAGATTGGGGTTATGATTTCCAGTGCTAGCAGAACTGTGGAAGAGTGGATGGTACGATGAATATAGCACTTGTATTATCTGGGGGTACCGGGTCTCGTTTGGGAGCGGATATCCCCAAACAGTATTTAGAAGTAAATAAAAAACCTATCATTGCCTATTGCTTGGAAACGCTGTCCAAAAGCTCGGATATTGATGGGATACAAATTGTGGCAGATACCACTTGGCAGTCCCAGATTCAAGTATGGTTAGGTGCAGCGGATCCGGAAGGGAAATTTCGCGGGTTTTCTCTACCTGGAAAAACCAGGCAACTATCGATTTACAATGGATTAGAATCCATTAGGCAATATGCGTCTGATACAGATGCGGTCTTGATTCATGATGCAGCAAGACCTTTACTATCCCAGGATTTGATTCATCGCTGCTTTATAGCGATGCAGGATAAGGTTGCGTCAGCTGATGCTCCAACTATCCATGGTGTAATGCCGGTTTTACCTATGAAGGATACGGTATATTGTAGTGAAGATGGCAAACATATCTCTAAATTATTAGATCGAAAAACCATATTTGCCGGGCAAGCTCCGGAAATATTTCCGATAGGTCCTTATTGGGAGGCTAATGTAAGATTGCTTCCAGAGGAGATTTTAGCAATCAATGGTTCCACAGAGCCGGCCATATTAGCTGGTTTGGAGATGGTGATGATTCCGGGAGATGAGAGAAATTTTAAAATTACAACGGCAGCAGATTTGGAACGCTTTCGAGAAATCGTAAACCATAGCGAGAAAGGGGTATAGATATGTACGCCTGGAGATTACATAAAGTCAATGATATTCGTTTGGAAGAAATAGAGAACCCCACGCCCGGAAAAGGAGAGGTTCTTTTAGTGGTAAAGGCGGTTGGAATTTGTGGATCAGACATTCCCCGCATTTACCAAAATGGTGCCCATGTGATGCCTTTGACTCCCGGACACGAATTTTCAGGTCAGGTAGTTGCTTTAGGAGAAGAAGTGGATTCTGCTTGGCTTGGAAAAGCTGTTGGTGCATTTCCCTTGATGCCTTGTAATACCTGCTTGTCTTGTAAGAAGGGCTACTATGAGATGTGTAGTAATTACAATTATTTGGGGTCCAGAACGGACGGAGCTTTTGCGGAATATGTGGTGGCACCTGTATCCAATCTGGTAGCACTTCCGGAAGGGGTGACCTATGAACAGGCAGCCATGCTGGAACCTATGGCAGTAGCCATTCACGCCATGCGAAAAGTATCTATCAAAGAGTCTGATTGGATTGTGGTATGTGGATTGGGCGCTATCGGACAGTTCTTAGTGATGTTTCTACAAAACAGAGGATTCAAAAATATTCTTGCCATAGGAAACAAGGATTTTCAGTTGCAGCAGGTATTAAAAGCTGGGATCCCAGGAAATCAGTGCTTCGATAGCAGAACCGGAAAGGTAAAAGAGTGGATTATAGAGAAAACCGGTGGTGTGGGAGCTGATGTGTATTTTGAAGCCGTAGGCAGAAATGATACCATAGAGCAAGCGGTAGATAGTATCGCACCAGGTGGCTCTATCTGCTTGATTGGTAATCCTTTTTCCGATTTATCTATGGATAAGATGATTTATTGGAAGGTGTTAAAGTATCAGATGAAGTTATTCGGGACTTGGAATTCTTCCTTTTTCCCTGGACCAACTACAGAAGCTTTTGGTACCAGTGACTGGGAGTATGTCATCGACCTATTGGCAAAGAAAGAGATTGCACCGGAAAATTATATTTCCCACAGATTGCCTTTAAAGGATTTGGAGAAAGGACTTCATATTATGCGTGACAAAACAGAGGATTTCTGTAAGGTCATGGTGGTGATGGAATAGAAAACAAAAATGCTACACGGTCAGACCATGTAGCATTTTCTTTTAATATCTCCCCAGCATTTCTTTTATTCGATGAATATAGGTATGAGAATTTTTTACTGCCTCATACCCATTTTTTGCAATTTTTGTTTGACATTTTTTGTTATTAGCACTACTTTATTT
>JAKSSF010000052.1 GCA_024403235.1 Lachnospiraceae bacterium
TTCAAAATTAAAACACCCTTTGGATAATTCCAAAGGGTGTTAATCTTGTCGTAGAAGCCTCCCATTGAGATAAAAAGCCGCCCACGGATTGCAGGGATGCGCAGATGAAAATGTCAGCACGCTGACCGTATCCCCCAGCAAGAACGCCAGGGTGTTCTTGCATTTAGGACTGCAAACGAAATGGATAGTCTATCTTATGTGCTTGCGTCAGGCGATATGCCTTGCTTTTTTTCTTTTTGAGAAATGCGGCGTAGGGTTGCTATTACTGCAAGAACCAGAAAACCGGAAATCAGGCGGCCAAACATCATTGGTAAGGCAATCGTTGGTGCATATTGCAGCGCGAAAGCCAGAAAATCACCGATGGTAAAAGAACAAAGCATTGCATAAGCCACCACAAAGGTTATTTCGCTTTCCTCTAACTGATCCAGAGACAGAAGAACCGGTACATGATTAGCAGTCGTAATCACCAGATCAGATATAGACTTGGATTGGACGTGGAGTTTTTTACTTAATGCAGTCAATGGTCGCTTTAATAATCTTTGAACAAGTGAAAAGAAGGGAAGAATCCCACCTAAAAAAACACCTATTTGACATATTACCGGAAATATTTCCTGCAGCGGGGTAAGTCCGGAAAGCCAGACTATTCCAGTGGATTCCTGTATCACACTAAGACAAAAGCCAAATATCGAAATGCTGCGGAGAACAAGCGAAAATCCGGAAAAAAAGGGAACCATGGCGCTGCTGAAAAAGCGAAACAAAAGCATAAGGATTACGGCAAAAATAGCCACTGGCCAGGTATTTTTCCACATCATCAAAAATGAAAATCCACAGAGTGCTCCCGTAATCAGAATCGCAAAAGGAAGTACAACAAAAGCAAAAAGTAATCCTTTAACAGCAGCGGCACATTGAGATCCTCTAACTTTCATTAAGGCCATGGGAATGCCGCCACAAATCATGTCACCCAGGAAAGAGGCGACAATCATACCATTAAACAGACCGGCTTCGGAATTCAAAGCGATTTCCTTTGCAAGAACCGCCCCTCCAGTGTCCGGCGCCAGAATTATACCGGCAAATAAAGAGGGATCACATCCAAAGGAAGCGAAAAAAGGACTGACTAAAGGCGATATATGCAGTGCAATCCAGGGAGTTAAGGCCATGAATCCTGTCATTACCAGCATCAATTCTACAATGGTTGTTAATCCTTGTTTAAATGGTTCACCTAATCCCAAACGATTATCAAAAAGGTAATCTATGGCTGAGATGCTAAAAAAAACTGCTGAAAAAAATGCCATGGTTCCCTCCACATTATCTACGACGTCCTGGAGTGTCTTCACTAAAAGGGCTGTTAATATAGTTCTGAGATTTAGAAGAACAAGCCTTTTCCATCTTACGCTGCAGAGGATGTTTATCCCAACGGTTCAGTTCTTCTGTAATTCTATATGCAATGGTTTGGAAGAAAGGAAGGAAGCATAACGGAGTCATTTCTTCCGGAAGATCGGAGGGAACGCAAAATACGTTGTCGTCTATATAGGAGGAATCATTTGTAATCAGATAGACATTTGGGGTGACAATTTTTGTTGCTTCAAAAATCTGCTGAATACGCTGAGATCCTTCACCTCCATCAATCAGAAAAACGCTATAGCGAGGGGTCATCTGAATATTGGGGCCATGAATATACTCTTCAATTTCATAAACACCGGTAGGGATGGAGATGGTTTCACCAAATTTGAGGGCACCTTCGCTTGCTGTCCCTATATTGGCACCGACGCCGCACACATATGCATTCGTCATGCCGGAAAGGCCACGGAAGTGCTTGGTGATAAAAGCTTCCACAGAAACATAGGCTTTTTCATTACAGTCTGCCGCAATGAAAAACTGCTGGCGCATTTGCTGAACCTCTTCGGCTGTTTTTAAGCCCTTCTTAAAGGCTGCATCCACTGCAAATAACATAAAGAAAAGTGCAAGAGTGGTGACGCCTCTTGTTACATAGCCAACTGTTTCCCGGCCTACCCCATAATTAGCAACTACATCACATTCTTTAGCTAAATCGCTATTCAAATCACCGGTGAGACCAAGAGCTCGTCGACCGGCTTGATGGATGACTTTAACCGCATCTAGAGCATTTAGACTATATCCACTCTGTGAAACAACGACAAGCATATCCTTATCTGTAAAATCATGTTCACTTGCTACGAACTGGAAAGGTGTAACAATTTTAACTTCACATTTCAAATGTCTTCGGATGAATTGACGAGCACATAGGGAACCATTGGAGGAGGAACCGCATGCAATAATCCAAATGGATTCATAGCCGCCTTCCAGATACTCTTTTACGAAGGGAGCAGTCAGCTCCTCGCTGGATGCTACATTCTTGCGAATAAATTCCGGGCAGGATGCAATATAGTCCTGCATTGTAACTTTTTTCTCTTTTTCCATGTTTTACTCCTTACATATCTATATAGTTTGCTGTAATTTATTCTGAACATATCCATTTTTTTGTGGAATTTTATCAGAACTATTGACATGATAACACATATTAGTTATATTGTCATTACAATATGACATAATAATAAAACAACAAAATGGTAGCAAGGGAAGAAGGAGGAAAAGGAAATGCCAGATATTTTGTTGACAAGAATTGACAATCGACTAGTACATGGCCAGGTAGGGGTAGCGTGGACCAGTGCTTTGGCAGGCTGCAATCTGATTGTGGTTGCAGATGATTTAGCAGCAGAAGACCCAATACAACAGAGTTTAATGAGTGCAACAGCGAAAAGTGCAGGCTGCGGAATACGATTCTTTACATTGGAAAAAACAATCGCCGTCATTCATAAGGCATCCCCATCGCAGCATATTTTTTTGGTGGTAC
Organism: Lachnospiraceae bacterium; assembly: GCA_024403235.1. Classification (GTDB taxonomy): domain Bacteria; phylum Bacillota; class Clostridia; order Lachnospirales; family Lachnospiraceae; genus JAKSSF01. Next base: position 2,870 of record JAKSSF010000052.1, read on the forward strand.
GAACACCGGAAAATGCAAGAAAGTTAGTAGAGGGTAATGTCCCAATCGATAAATTATGTATAGGAAATATGCATGTGGCACCAGGTAAAGTTATAACAGGTGATACACATGTTTATATGGATGATAAGGACAAAGAAGATCTTCGGGCCATTCGAAGCAAGGGAGTGGATGTTTACATTCAAATTGCACCGGGAGATCGAAAAATAGATTTTGATAAATAAGAACCTGATTGTCAGAAGTGGAACTGACAAAGGAAATAAAACGATACGAAAAGGAGAAGAAGTATCATGCAAATTACACTTATTCAAGGCTTGCTGATTGCATTAGTGGTTTTTATCTGTGCAATGGACAAGCACATGGAAACATTCATGTGGTTTCGACCTTTGGTTGTAGCCTTCTTTACAGGCATTATTCTGGGGGATGTGAAACTCGGACTGGAAGCCGGAGCGGTAGCAGAGCTTTCTTATTTAGGTCTGTTAACGGTCGGTGGAACGGTTCCTCCGGATCCGCTTTTTGCAGGTCTGATGACAACAGTTCTGGCGCACACTACGGGATGTGATGTGGCAACAGCTCTTGGACTGGCAGTTCCTTTTGCATTAATCGGACAGTGGATTGGAACTGCAACAAACACCTTTTATGCAGGCTTTTTACCGGCTGTTGATAAAGCAGCAGCTGCAGGTGACGAGAAAAAAATTGCTCGTATTATGTACTATGCCTGGTTTTTGTATTCCGGATTATTTGCCTTGGCTGCATTTCTTTCCGTTTATGCATTCCAGGGTGGTATCAGAATGTTCGTAGAGAGCTTCCCGGAATGGCTTGTGCATGGATTTGAAGTTGCCGGCGGTTTGATGCCTGCAGTAGGTCTTGCACTGTTGCTGGTAGTTATGCTGAAAAAAGAAAATGCTGCTTATTTGTTGGCTGGATTTGCAATTATGATTATTTGTAACTGTGCAAATATTCTGCCGGTTGCTATTATTGCAGGCTGTATCGCATTTGTGGGATTTAACCGAGATGTTGAGATGAATAAACAGACAGGTACTTCCACTGAAAAAGAGGAAGGAGATTATGAAGATGGCATCTAATAAGATTACAAAAAAAGATTTAAATGAAATGGCAGTTCGTTCCATGGCGGAGCAGTGCTGTTTCAGTTTTGAAAGAATGCAGGCAATTGGTTTTTGCTATGGTATGACGAAATGCTTCCGAAAAATTCATGGCAATGACAATAAAGAAATGGCTGAAGCCATGGAAAATAACCTGGATTTCATAAATACAGAGCCACATATGGCAGCTATTCTGCAGGGCCTTATTGTATCCATGGAAGAAGCACACCAGGATCGTGCATTGATTCACAGCTTAAAGACCGGTCTTTTTGGACCGCTTGCCGGACTGGGAGATGCGATGTGGTGGTATACAGCAATGCCAATTATTGCATCCATCTGTTGTTCACTGGCCTCTCAGGGAAGTGCTTTGGGTCCCATCTTTTATATAGTATTTTGGGCAGTTACAGCTATTCTGAGCCGAATCTGGTTTGTACATCTGGGCTATAATGCAGGTGTTAGCAGTATTAAATTTATTGGTGATAACGCAGCAGCACTTACAAAAGCAGCCGGAATTCTTGGCGTTATGGTAGTTGGCGGTTTGATTCCAAGTTATGTATCCTTTGCTTTTCCGGAAAGCCTGGTGATTGCAAGTGTATCTGTACAGGGTATTTTCGACTCTATCCTGCCAAGCATTCTGCCATTAGGAATTGTCTTCCTTTTATATTGGCTTTTCAAAAAGAAAAATGTAAATACCATTAAATTGATTTTATTGGTTATTGCATGTTCCATCGTTTTTTCCTTCTTCGGTATTTTATAATATCGAATTTAATACGAAATGTGTTGTTTGGTGCCCCCTATTTGGGGGCGCTAAGCCATGAGAATAAGAGGAGCGAGAATTATGGTAAATTTTGATGAAAAAACAATTATAGAAAACGGTGAAATTATTTATCGCCAAAGAGAAAAAATAGAAGAGATTGCGGATCGACTTTATGACAAAGGCTTTGACCTACTGCTGTTTACTTCCAGCGGTGGCTCTCAGGCGATGTTGGATCCCTTCGCTTTTTATATTCGTAATATGTCCAAGCTTCCGGTAGAAAACATTTTGTCAGCAGAATTATTACTGGGAGGCTGCAATCGTATAGGAGAAAAAACGGTTGCTTTTTTAACGTCTAAATCCGGAGATACAGCGGAAACAGTTGAAGCTGCTAACTGGTTGAAAAAAAAGGGTGTTCATCTGGTAGCTGTTGTTGGAAAAGCGGATTCTGTTTTGGAAAAGATATGTGATGATACGATTGTTTATGGGGAAGGACGCCCTCAGGAGTTGGTGTTTTATTTATTGATCGGACGTATTTTATACAGAAATGGTGACTTTTCTGCGTATCCGAAATTTGCCGACGAGTTAAAGGGGCTTGCTTATGCACTGGCACAGGTGCGTAAACAGGCAGATGAAAAGTGTAGAAAATACGCATTGGATTATCATAAAGAACCCTATAACATCTGGATTGGTTCCGGAGATTTGTGGCCTACAGCATATTCCTACAGTATGTGTGTGTTAGAAGAAAGTCAGTGGATACGAACAAAAAGTGTATCCAGTCCGGAATTTTTTCATGGCACGCTGGAATTATTAGAGGACGACGTATGTACTACGCTTTTACTGACAGAAGGTCCTACCAGAGAACTGGACGAGCGTGTAAAGGCATTTGCGTCACAGCACACTAAAAAGCTCACCTGTTTCGACTGTATGGATTATGAACTGCCGGGAATAAGTCCGGAATTCAGAGGCTTGCTCAGTCCGGTTGTGATGGCTGCAGTTTTGCAGCGTATCAGCAAAAATATTGAAGAGATTACCGGACATAGTTTAGATATTCGCAGATATTACAGAAAAGAGAACTACTAGTATGAAACTGATAGCATTAGGAGATAATTGTATAGATTACTATCAGAATACAGAGGAATCCTTTCCGGGAGGAAACGCTATTAATGTATCCGTTCATGCTGCACATCAGGGAGTAGAAGCCGAATACCTGGGAGCCTTTGGCGAAGATGGATTTGCGAAAAGCTTAAAAACGTCGCTGAGAAAGAACAAGGTTGGCTTTGCACATTGTCCGACGATTCCGGGGAAAACAACAAAGGTATGTAACTATCAGGTTGTAAATGGAGAACGAAGTTTTATAGGTGTACTAACTGGTGATACCTGGGTGGGACCTATACAGTTAGATAGAAGAGAAATCAGCTATTTGAAAACCGCCGATATTATTGTTTCCAGCTGTAATGCAAAGATGGCAGAACAGATTGCAGCAGTAGAAAAACTGCCTTCGGTTTTTGTGTATGATTTTGGGGAAAAGGATAAATACCAGACCAGGGAGTATTATGATTTGGTCTGTCATGAGATGGATCTGGCGATGTTTTCCTTAAGTCCGATTTCCGAAAAAGAGTTTGAAGATTTTTGTGCTCCCCTTCATGAACGAGGTGTGGTACATGTTCTAGCGACTATGGGAAGTGAGTGGCAATTGATTTCAAATGGTGTAAAAATTCTGAAAATGTATACACATAAAGTGGATGCCTATGATACAATGGGTGCTGGGGATTCCTTTCTTGCAGCCTTTTCCTGTGAATTGATGAGACTGGGATGGAAGAAGGGGAAACGAATGCCTGAGGAACTTTTAAAAAGAGCTATTGTATTGGGACAGTCCATATCAGCTCAGAATTGTATGAATCAGGGCGGTTTCGGTACGAAAATACAATCATAACCGTTTGAGGCGCTGCTTATGATTTGGTAAAACGGAAATGCGGCAGTATGGAAAAGACAAATGGAATTTATTTAAATAAGGCGAGTGCGTTACCTTTATATGAACAACTGAGAAAAGGTATTTTGGAGTGTATATTGAATGGACAGTTCCCATATGGGTCCAAATTACCAACGGAAGAAGAACTTTGTGAAACATATGATATTTCCCGGCCGGTTGCACGACAGGCATATAGTGCACTAATTGAGGCAGGGTATGTGGAAAGACAGAGAGGAAAGGGAACGTTTGTAAAAACACCGGATAATCGGGGTCGATATATCAATAAACAGATGAGTTTTGCACAGGAAATGGGTGCGATGGGTCTGAAACATAAAACTGTTTTGATAAAAGCAGAGTGGGCAACCTATGATGAAAACCTATTTTCCATGCTGGGACTTACAGAGCAGGATAGGTGCTATCACATTATTCGTATGAGATATGTTCAGGAAAAACCTTTTGTTCTTGTAGAAAATTATGTGCCGGAAACTGCATTCCCGGGAATTGAGCAATACAATTTCGAAGAGAACTCGTTATATAGGATCTTGAATGAAGTGTATCATACACATATTGTTCGATCGCATCGAACCATGGCAGCCATTCTTGCAACAGACGAAATCGCGACCACTTTGGAGATTGCCAAAGGTTCGCCGATTATGTATGTAAAAAATCTTGTTTATGATGAAATGGATCGGCCGATTGACCTTAGTAAAGAATATCTGGATGGTTCATCGCATCGATATGAATTCGATGTATATAACAATTAAAATTCGCCGGGATCTTCTCCCGGCTTTTTTTGAAATGTAGTGAAAGGAGAAAAAAATGATGGGAATTATTGTTACCGGTCACGGCGGATTTGCCAACGGTATGAAGGAAAATGTCAAAATGCTTGCAGGAAATGATGTAGAGGTTATAGCGGTTCCTTTTACAGAGGGAATGGCTTTAGAAGAATTGGAAGCTGATTTGGAAAAGGCAATGGATCAATATGCGGCTGTTCCAACCCTGGTATTTGCGGATCTTACGGGGGGGACACCTTACAATAAAGCAGCCACCTTAAGTGTATCAAGACCCAATATACGTGTCTTTGGCGGGTCCAGTGCAGCCATGCTTATGGATGCGGCAATGAGGAATGTTACCGGCGATGAAGTAGATAGTCTGGATACCTTAGCAGAAGAAATTCTGGAATCCGGGAGAGAAAATATGGGCTGCTTTATTCTGAACGTTCCATCTGTGGATACAATGGATGAAGAGGATGGTATCTGATGAACAGGATAAGAGCAGTAATCTTTGACATGGATGGGGTGTTGATTGACAGTGAAATTGTTTATTTGAATTATCAATATGAGGTTCTGCATCGAAAATACCCCTGGATTACAAGAAAATCCTTGTTTCCACTTGTGGGAATAAGCGGAGAAGAAGGAAAAAAATATCTTGCAGAAGTATTGAAAAGAAATATAGAAGACCCGGAGTTCCAACAGGAACTTCGGGATTTATATTTAGGATGTCAGGTGTATTATCCGGATATTCTTCGACCACAGGTGCAAGAAGTGCTGGTAAAACTGAAAAATATGGGATTTCAAATCGCATTGGCTTCCTCCAGCAGTCTGGAAAATATAACCACCGTATTAAAGCAATGTGAGATACGGGAATATTTTGATGTCATTGTAAGTGGAGAGCAGTTTGAACGCAGCAAACCGGATCCGGAAATTTATCAATATACCATGCATAAGCTTTCCAGAAAAAAAGAGGAATGCCTGATTATAGAAGACTCGACCTATGGCATTCAGGCAGCAAATCGGGCGGGAGTGCGCGTTGTGGCCCTTAAGGATCAGCGATTTGGATTTGATCAGAGCAGTGCAGATTTGCTGATAGAAGACTTCGGAAAAATACCGTCAATTGCCATGTGCGGAGGGGAGCTGATAAAAGCCGCTTTTTTTGATATTGATGGTACTCTGGCAGAAGAAAAAACGCACTATATTCCCGAAAGCCTGTATACAGCATTGGAAAACTTATCGAGCAACGGAATTCGGACTTTTTTGTCAACCGGAAGGCATCCGTTGGAAGTGGTCCAGGAAAATCTGATTGCCGATTTGGAATTTGATGGAGGTATTTACATTAATGGACAGTTGTGTGAGTACCATGGAGATACTATATCCTGCGTGCAGATTTCGAAACAAAGTCTGAAGGCTTTAAAGGACTTCCTGCAGCAATACAGTAGAAGCTGCATTTTTTTTGAAGAGAATCAAATGTACACCAATCTGATAGATGAAAGAATCATAGAGGAACAGGCCAGAATAGGAACGAAGGTTCCGGAGGTGAAGGATATTGAGCATCTGGAAGATAGAACCATTCTGCAGGTCATTCCTTTTATTACGGAGGAGGAAGAGCAGGTCTTGATGGAGGCTATGCCCGATTGTGAATTGTTTCGATGGGGTAAAAGCGTCGTGGATGTAAATTGTCGTGTGTGCGGAAAAGATGCCGGCATGAAAGCCATTTGTAAGGCTCTTGCAATCCGTCCGGAGGAGACTATTTGCTTCGGAGATGCACAAAATGACCTAAGAATTATTGAAAAGGCGGGCATTGGTGTTGCTATGGGCAGTGCTCCTGATTACGTGAAAAAGGTGGCGGATTATGTGACCGGGACAGTACGTGAAGACGGAATTTATAAGGCACTGGTGCACTTTGGACTGATTTGTGAGAAGAAAAAGGAAGGATTATGCAAGCAAAAAAGAGAATAAAACGACTGGAAGATTACGGATTGATTACGCTGGCAGCGGTATTTTATGGTATGGGTATCAGCCTGTTTTTAGATCCCTGTAACATCAGCCCCGGTGGAATTACAGGCGTGGCAATGATTTTCAGCAGAATGATTCCCTTGCAGACAGGAACCCTATATTTTTTGATTAATATCCCGATTTTAATTGTTGGAGTGTGTAAGCTCGGTGGATCTTTTCTGATAAAAACCATGTATTCTGTTTTGGCTACTTCACTTTGTGTAAATGTATTTGCACCCTTAGGGGCAGTAACAGAGGATCTTCTGCTTTCAAGCCTGGCAGGTGGCATCCTTTTAGCTATTGGCATTGGTTTGATTTTTCGAGCAGGTGGTGCAACGGGAGGTACGGACATCATTGTAAGGCTTTTGCGTTTGCGGTATCGACATCTGAAAGCAGGTTTTCTCCTATTGTGTCTGGATGCATTGGTAGTAGGTGCAACCGGTCTGCTCCTCCACAATATCAATTTGACATTGTATGCTCTTTTAACAGTCTTTGTAAGCGATAAGGCTGTAGACTACATTATTTACGGATCGGATGAGGCGAAACTCTTTCACATTATTACTAATCACCACCAAATCATTGCCAAACGTTTAATGAATGAACTGGAAGTGGGATGTACATTTTTGGAGGGAAAAGGGGCCTGGAGTGGAACGACGAAAGAAATAATGCTTGTTGTTGTACAAAAAAGAATGGGACCCAAGGTAGAAGAAATTGTAAGGATGGAGGATGCACAGGCTTTCATTATCGAAAGCAAAGCTTCGGAAATATACGGAGAAGGCTATAAAAATTTGTTGCTATTGGAATGAGGTTTGGAAGGGATTATAATTTGTTCTTGGTGTATTATGAACTCATATATTATAATAAATATATAGAA
>JAKSSF010000053.1 GCA_024403235.1 Lachnospiraceae bacterium
ATTTTAAATGACTATAACTATAATTATATAGACTTAATTCATCCAGAGGCAAGAAGCAAAGGTGTATGCCCATATTATATGTTTAACGGAGCAACGGATGAAGGTGTTGAATTATTGGCAGCAGTGGGAAGCTTTTTGGCTGATCGTTATTCAGGTGAGAAGCATGGTAAAATATCCAATTGGGTTATTGCCAATGAAATCAATGCCAGAAAAGAATGGAATTATATGGCCTATACAGATGTAAATACCTATACGGATGCCTATGCAAAGGCCTTCCGCGTATTCTACAATGCCATCAAAGCGGTGAACTCTGCGGCAGAAATCTATATGCCATTGGATCAGACCTGGAATCGTAATCTTGCCAATAGTGGAAACTACGATGCCAGAGATATTATCGATGTGTTTAATAAGCAAATCAAAGAAAAAGGAAATATTGACTGGCAGTTGGCTTACCATCCCTACCCCGTTCCTTTGACTAATGCTGCTTTTTGGAATACGGGAGCTTATTTCAAAAAATTAACCGTGGATAGTGTAGATACCGCCATGGTAAATATGGCAAATGTGCATGTGGTAACGGATTATCTGTGTCGGGAAGACAACCTGATGGACAACGGGGAACCCAGACATGTATTGCTGTCTGAGCAGGGCTTTACCTCTTCCTCCGGTGGGGAAGCAGTCCAGGCCGCCGCAATCGCCTATGCCTATTTTATCGTGGAAGCCAATAGTCATATCAATGGTTTCTTGTTAAATCGTGAAACCGATTCCCCGGTAGAGGTGGCACAGGGCTTAGCCTTTGGAATTACCACCAGCGGAGGTGGGCGGAAGATGGCTTACAATGTATATAAAAAGATTGATACCCCGGAAGGAAAAAGTGTGGCAGAGTTCGCCAAAAGTATTATAGGAATTTCCGACTGGTCCTCTGTTGTACATGCCCATTAAAATTTGTCCAGAATATTGAGAAAGCATTCAAAATAGAGTAAAATAAAAGAAGTGACGATAGGATTTGGGGTATAAAAATCCTACAAAATAAATGCAAATAGGAGGGTTATTTATGAAACGAATTGGTATGCTTACCAGCGGTGGCGATTGCCAGGCATTAAATGCTGCTATGAGAGGCGTTGTAAAATCTTTGTCCAATAGCGGTGAGGATGTAGAAATCTATGGTTTCTTAGAGGGCTATAGAGGATTGATTTACGGAAACTTCCAGATGCTGACCAGCAAAGATTTTTCCGGTATCTTAACAAAAGGTGGCACCATTTTAGGTAGTAGTAGAACTCCTTTTAAGACCATTAAAGATCCGGATGAAAATGGCTTAAATAAAGTAGAAGCCATGAAACAGAATTATTACAAACTGCGTTTGGACTGCTTAGTTGTTTTAGGTGGTAACGGAACCCATAAAACAGCCAATCTTTTGAGAGAAGAAGGTTTAAATGTAATTACATTACCAAAGACTATCGATAACGATTTGTATGGAACAGATATGACCTTTGGTTTCCAGAGTGCAGTAAACATTGCAACAGATTGTATAGATTGCATTCATACTACAGCCAGCAGCCATGGTCGTGTATTTATCGTAGAAGTTATGGGACATAAGGTTGGATATTTGACATTAAATGCCGGTATGGCAGGTGGAGCAGATATTATCCTGATTCCTGAAATTCCTTATGATATCAAAAAAGTTGCGGCAGCCATTGAGAAGAGAGCAAAAAATGGCAGTAAGTTCACTATTTTAGCAGTTGCAGAAGGCGCTATCTCTAAAGAAGATGCAGCTCTTTCTAAGAAAGAATACAAGGAAAAGATGAAAAACTACAAGTATCCATCTGTTTCCTATGAAATCGCAGAAAAGATTCAGGAGATTACAGGAAAGGAAGTACGCGTAACTGTTCCCGGACATACCCAGCGTGGTGGTAGCCCTTGTCCTTATGATCGTGTATTTGCAAGTCGCCTTGGTGCAGAAGCAGGTAGATTGATTTTAGAAGGAGAATATGGCTTCATGGTAGGCTATAAGAACAGAGAAATCGTGAAGGTTCCTTTGGCAGATGTAGCCGGAAAATTAAAAATGGTAGAGCCTGATTCTACTATTATTAAAGAAGCAAAAATGTTAGGCATCAGTTTTGGTGACTAAATAGTAGTGTTGTAATATAACAGGAGTGTAATAGGCATGTCGTATACGGCGTTGTATCGGAAATTTCGTCCGGATAATTTTAAGGATGTAAAAGGGCAGGAACACATTGTTACTACCTTAAAAAATCAGATTATGGCAGAACGTATCGGACATGCCTATCTTTTTTGTGGAACCAGAGGTACAGGTAAAACTACCTTAGCAAAACTTTTGGCCAAAACCGTAAACTGTGAAAATCCGCAGGATGGAAATCCCTGTGGTGTCTGCCCCAGTTGTAAAGCAATTGCAGCAGGAGCCAGCATGAATGTAATCGAAATCGATGCGGCCAGTAACAACGGTGTAGACAATATTCGACAGATTGTGGAAGAGGTTTCTTATTCTCCGGCGGAAGGAAAATATAAGGTTTATATCATTGACGAAGCCCATATGATTACCAATGCGGCTTTTAATGCGTTGCTCAAAACCTTAGAGGAACCCCCTTCCTATGTGATTTTTATTTTTGCCACAACAGAGGTACAGTCTATTCCCATTACCATTCTGTCTCGTTGCCAACGGTATGATTTTAAGAGAATTACCATTCAAACTATTGTAGACAGGTTGCAGGAACTAATGGCAATAGAACAGATGGAAGTGGAAGAAAAAGCCCTTCGTTATATTGCCAAAACCGCAGACGGCTCTATGAGAGATGCACTAAGTTTATTGGATCAGTGTTTGGCCTTTCACTATGGAGAAGTGCTTACCTACGAAAAGGTATTGGAAGTATTAGGGGCTTTGGATACCAAAGTATTTTCCGATTGTTTGAATTTGATCTTGGACGCCAATGTAACAGGCGTTATCAAATTATTAGATGAAATCATTTTACAGGGTAGAGAATTGCCCCAGTTTGTGACAGATTTTGTGTGGTATTTGCGTTCTCTCATGTTAGCCAAAACTTCCGATAATATTGAAGAAGTAGTGGACATGAGCAGAGAAAATATTCTGGCCTTGCAGGAAACTGCCAACCGAATAGAGCTGCAAACGATTTTACGCTACATCCGTGTATTTTCAGAGCTTTCTAATCAGATTAAATTTGCTACACAAAAAAGAGTTTTGGTGGAGATTGCTTTTATCAAGTTGTGTGTTCCTGCAATGGAAAAACAAGACGATAGTATTTGGGACAGAGTGCGGGATTTGGAGCGCAAAATGGAAGACGGAGTATTAGTTGCCAGAACTCAGGATGCGTCTCAACCCACTGCACAGGAGGCCAAACCACCGGTGGTATTACCAACAGCCATTCCGGAAGATATTAAACAGGTGGTGAGCCGGTGGCCCAGTATTGCCGGCATGGCAGATGGAGCTTTGAAAAGTGTTTTAAAAACAGTAAAACTTTCCCTGGGAGGAGACAACCAGCTGGTGATGGTTGTAGAGGATGGATATAGTTCCGATCTTTTGCAGCAGGAAGAAAATGTAAAAGAAGTGGAACGATTGATTGCCGAAGCGATTGAAAAAGAGGTAAAGGTTATTGTGCAGGTGCGTGGTCAAAATGAAGCAAATGAGAGAGACTATGTTGATCTGTTTAAGATGATAAATATAGAAATAGAAGAAGAATAGGAGAGAAAGTATGGCAAGAAAAGGTGGATTTCCAGGTGGCATGGGTATGCCCGGAAACATGAACAATCTGATGAAGCAGGCACAGAGAATGCAGAGACAGATGGAAGAAAATCAGAAGGCATTGGAAGAAAAGGAATTCAGTGCCAAAACCGGTGGTGGTGCAGTGGAAGTTACAGTAACCGGTAAAAAAGTCATCACAAAAGTAGCGATTGACAAAGAAGTAGTAGATCCGGACGATGTAGAAATGTTAGAAGATTTGATTTTAACTGCAGCCAATGAAGCCCTTAGAATGGCAGATGCAGCAAGTCAGGAAATGATGGGAAGAATGACCGGAGGCTTGCCCTTCTAATGGATTTATATAGCGGATATATTAATCAATTAATTTCAGAATTAGCTGCTCTTCCGGGCATCGGAGAAAAATCCGCAGCTCGCTTGGCTTTTCATTTGATCAATATGCCAAAGGGTAAGGTACAAAGATTGGCTAACACCATTTTGGACGCCAAGGAGCATGTACAATATTGTAAGGAATGTTATACCTTGACGGACCAAGAGATTTGCCCTATTTGTGCCAGTGCAAAACGAGACCATAGCACCATTATGGTTTTGGAAAACACCAGGGATTTGGCAGCCTATGAAAAAACACAGAAATATGAAGGTGTGTATCATGTGCTTCACGGAGCTATTTCTCCCATGATTGGCGTTGGTCCTAATGATATAAAACTCAAAGAACTGATGCAGCGCCTGGAAGGAAATGTAAAGGAAGTTATCATTGCCACCAATTCCAGTTTGGAAGGGGAAACCACAGCCATGTACATTAGCAAATTGGTGAAACCTACCGGGGTGAAGGTGACAAGAATCGCCAGTGGTGTTCCTGTAGGAGGCGATTTGGAATACATTGATGAGGTAACCTTACTTCGTGCTTTAGAAGGTAGAATAGAACTGTAATAGAATTTTGAAGGGGAAATATACAATGAAAAAAGAAGTATTTGGAACAGTTAACGGACAAGAAGTATACTTAGTCACTTTAGAGAATAAAAATGGTATGCAGGCATCCATTACAAATTACGGTGCAAACTTAGTAAAATTGTTAGTGCCGGATGTGAACGGAAAAGTAGAAGATGTGGTTTTAGGTTTTGAAGATGCCAGCGGATATGAAGTAAATCCCAGCTTTTTCGGTGCCGTAATTACACCTAGTGCAAACCGTATTGCAGGTGCTAGTTTTTCTTTGGATGGCACAGAATATCCTTTGAAGAAAAACAATGGAGAAAACAATCTTCATTCCGATGAAGCGAAAGGTTCTCATAAGAGAATCTGGGATATGAAAACAGAAGGCGAAAGTCTGATTCTTTCTATAGAAATGGAAGATATGGATATGGGATTCCCGGGGAATAAAAAATTCGTGGTAACCTATAGCCTTTCAGAGGACAATGCATTGTCTATTCACTATGAAGGTTGTAGTGATAAAAATACCATTATCAATCCTACCAACCATTCTTATTTCAACTTAAAAGGACATAAAGAAGGAGATATTATGGATCACACCATTACCCTTCTGGCTTCTCAGTTTACGCCTGCTGATGCAGCAAGTATCCCAACAGGTGAGATTGCGTCTGTAGAGAATACACCAATGGATTTGCGAGGCGGTGTTTTGATAGGGGAAAAGATTGATAGTGAGTATGAACAGCTTCAGTTTGCAGCTGGCTATGATCATAACTGGGTAACCGATGATTACACAGGCGCAGTTCGTAAAGTTGCTACAGTAACAGCCCCTGATGCAATTCGTACTATGGAAGTGTACACAGATTTACCAGGTATCCAGTTCTATGCAGGTAACTTTATAGATGAACAGGATGGAAAAGATGGAGCGAAATATGGAAAACGAAGCGGCCTTGCTTTAGAAACCCAATGCTATCCCGATTCCATTCATAAAGAAAACTTCCCCTGTGTAGTATATGGTCCCGGGAAAGACTTCCAATCTACCACAATTTATAAGTTTGTATAATTTTTAGATATATTCTAGACAAAAACTGTCATTTTTCTTTTTCATTATTTGTTATGTTGAAAAGAAAAAGGCGGTGAAATAGATTGAACAAAGAGTTAATCGTACAGATGGGTGACAAAGATCCATCCGTTAGCTTGTATTTAGAGGATTATGTCTATTCTTATTGGAAGCGTTTTCAAGAAGAGGCCTACTTGGAAATGCGATTGTATGGAGAAAGTAAGGAAGAAAATATTCCTGCCTACTATGTGTATGGAGCAGGAAAAACAATGGATTGTGAAAGATTTTTCTCTTCCTATTCTTATTTGGGAAATCTGGAAAAACAACAAGATAAGATTTATTTATACACAGTAGAAGGCAAGTATATCGAATTACAAGGCTACTATATTTTTTATACAGATAATCCCGCTATGCAGGATTTCCTGATTCAGGAAGAAGAGGATCAGGGACTGGAAAGAATAGATAAGCTTCCGGAAAGAAAAAGAAAAACTTATTCAAAGGAAGAAGCATTGGAGATTATTGAAAAGCCAATGCTTTTTTCACATTCTCCTAGGAGAAGGAAAAAGAAAAGGAAAACCTTTCCGGTGGCGGTAAGTTTTGTTTTGCTGTTATCTTTTGGTGCCTTTTTGCTTTCTATGGATTATTCTGCTTTTTGGAATTTTTTAAAACAAGCGGAGCAGGTTTCTACAAAGAATAATTCGGATTGGCAGTTGGATATTGTAGAAGAACAAAAACAACCGGAAGACATTGCCTTGGTGGATGAAGAAAAAGAAGAATGGTCATCGACAGAATCTGTACAGAAAATGGATGAGGAGTTGCCGGAAGTTCCGGAAACCATGACGCCGGAAGAAATTTCACAGGAAGAAGGACCACAGGAAGAAACATTACAGCCGGAGGATACCCAACAAGAATTGCAGAATTATGTGGTAAAGGAAGGGGATACTTTGGCAGCAATCTGCATAAAGAACTACGGTGATTTGACACACATGCAGTCCATATGCGAATATAATCAGATAAAAGATGCAAATCGAATTAAGCCGGGGCAAGTATTAATTCTTCCCTAAAAATATACAAAGAGGATAAAACATGGCACAAATAAAAAAATTTGTTCCGAAAAAGGATAGTCCATTTTCTACAGAAAATGACGCCAGTTTTGAAGAAAAAATAAAACAGCATAGACAAAAAAGATTTTTGCAGATAGTAGCTTTAATCGTTGTGGCAATCGTTGTGGGCAGCGCTTTATACACCTATTTAAAAAACCTTACCTATAATACCTACATTGTTACTTCGACGGTAGAAAAAAATATGGTAACAGGCAGCCGTTATGTAAATTATGCCGGAAATATTCTTTCCTATAGTAAAGACGGTGTGTTTTCTATGGATTCCAAAGGCAATAGTATATGGAATGAAACCTATGAAATGCAAAATCCTATTTTGCGTATCAGTGGAAAAATGGTAGCGGTTGCAGATTACGATGGTCATTATGTATTTATTATGGATGAGCATGGGATGAAGGGGAAAATTGATACCAATTTACCGATTCGAGATTTGGCAGTTTCGGAAAATGGAATTATTGCAACTATTTTAGAGGACACAAGAATTACCAATATCAATCTTTACAATCAGGAAGGTACTATGCTTGTTACATCGGAATTGCGCATGCAACAAACAGGCTATCCTATGGCTTTGGATTTATCCAATGATGGAAACCTTCTTTTGGTAAGTTATTTTGGGGTAGATGGAAGCGATGTAAAATCCAGTATCGTGTTCTACAATTATTCAGATGTTGGACAAAACAATGTGGACCGATTGGTAGGTGCCAGCGATTATAGAGATGTAGTTATGCCTGTAGTCGGATTTTTAGGAAAAGGCAGTGCGTATGCAGTAGGCGATAAACGACTCAGTTTTTATAGTGGAGAAGAAAAGCCTGTAAGTATTTCTGAAATTATTTTAGAGGAAGAAATACTGGGAGTGTATGAAGGAGATACATCCGTAGGGCTCTTGGTAGGCGATTTGCAGGAAGGAAATAAATATCGCTTGGATGTATACGATGGAAAAGGTAATCGTGTTGCATCTCAGAAAATCGATATGGAATTTAAAGATATCATTATTCGAAATGATACCATCCTTATATATAATGAAACCCAGATGGAATTATTTACATTCTCCGGAAAAGAAAAATATAACAATCAATTTCAGGAAAGAATTAATTTGTTAATTCCCGGAAGCAACATACGAAAATATACTATGGTAACAGATAACTCCATCAGTACAATAGAATTGCGATAGAGGAAAGAAAAATGAATGTTACTCTATTGATTGTACTGGCCGTATTATTATTTTGGATGTATCGGGGTTGGAAGAGTGGAATGGCGAAAACGGTAACCGGCATTATTTCCTGGTCAGTAACACTTTTCTTAATTTCCATTTTCATTATGTTGAAAGCCAGCATACAGGAAAGCGAAACACAAAATGTAACCATATCACTTATTTTGATTGCAGTAACAGCAGGAATCTATGGTATAGTTCGATTCTTTCTGCGGACAATAAAGATAATTGCCAAATTACCCATATTTCATTTTCTAGACCGTCTTGTGGGTATTCCATTAGGATTATTGGAAGGGATTGTATTTGTTTGGCTACTATATGTATTACATAGTGCAGGTCTATTTGGTGGTTATACCGAAAGGATCCTGACAGACACCACAAGTAACCAGTTTCTTTCTATTTTATATGAGTATAATTATTTGCTACATTTCTTAATAGGATCATAAAAATAGTGTTGACAATAGAGGAAAATAAATGCTATATTAAAAGTCCACCGCGCAAGTCAAAAAACTTTTTGAAAAAATAAAAAAAGTGTGTTGACAA
>JAKSSF010000054.1 GCA_024403235.1 Lachnospiraceae bacterium
TAAGACATCGCCCTTTCACGGCGGTAACACGAGTTCGATTCTCGTTGGAGTCATTACGGCCTAGTGGCTCAGTTGGTTAGAGCGCCGCCCTGTCACGGCGGAGGTCGACGGTTCGAGTCCGTTCTGGGTCGTTTAAGTGAGAAATCACTTGACGATATAAGAAAATTTATTTATATTTGTTGATAGAAATATCATCTGGGATCTTAGCTCAGCTGGGAGAGCATCTGCCTTACAAGCAGAGGGTCACAGGTTCGAGCCCTGTAGGTCCCATTAAACTTTTTTAGGAAAGTTTACATATTCTGGATTTGCGTAGCAAATCCGTAGCACAAGTTTTCCAAAGGAAAACTTGCACAGGTTCTGGATTTACTTCGTAAATCCTGGGCACAAACTTTTCTTCGAAAAGTTTGCACATATAGCACATGTGGCGAGATAGCTCAGTTGGCTAGAGCATACGGTTCATACCCGTAGTGTCGAGGGTTCGAATCCCCCTCTCGCTACTCAAAAGAATCACACGGTGTGTGGTTCTTTTTTCTTTGTGATGGGATATACTAAAATAGGAAAATATATTTTTTTATGGTATACTTTATTTAACCAGTTTTAATAAAGTGTTGAATAGAAAAGAGGATACTATATGTTTCGACCAATACGAAGGAAGAAAAAAGAAATCAGTATAGAAACTGCAAAAGCATTGTTACGGAATGAACGACGAGGCGTTTTAGCGGTCAATGGGGATGAGGGATACCCTTATGCTATTCCCATTAATTTTGTTTATGATGAAGTAGCAAATAAAATCTATTTTCATGGTGCACCCGTAGGGCATAAACTTGAGGCAATCAAGGCCTGTGATAAGGTTTGTTTTACGGTATATGGAAATGAATCTATTAAGGAAGAAGCTTGGGCGCCTTTCGTACAAAGCACTGTGGTTTTTGGAAGATGTCATTTGGTGGAAAATTATGAGGAAGCGATGGCTTTGGTGAAACGAATGGCGTTAAAGTATTATCCCAATGAAGAACTGGTAGATGAAGAAATTGCAGTTTTCGGGAAAGCAGTGCAGATGTTTGTGATAGAAATCGAACATCTTAGTGGGAAAGAAGTGCAGGAGAAATAAGGAGGCTTGTTATGTGGACTATTTCAGAATTGAAGGAAAGAGGAAAAATTGGATTTAAAGCAAATTATTGGAAATGTGTTTTGGTAGGTGTGATATTAGGCGTAGTGGCTGCCAGTGGTGGCGGAGCAGCAGGTTCCAGTAATATGGTTCGGCAGAATTCCGGTAATCGCATTGGAGAAACTGGGGGAAACTTTACTTCAGCTTTTTTTGTTTTCCTTGCAGCTATTATGGGAATTGCGTTAATCGTAGCCATTGTAAGTGTCTTGATTCGTCTATTTATTTTGGCACCCTTGGAAGTGGGCTGTAAATTTTTCTTTTCAGAAAATACACAAACCATTGGTGACCTTAGATGTTTGGGCGCTGCTTTTGATAATGGTAATTATTGGACTGTTGTAAAAACCATGTTTTTGAAAGGCCTATTTCAGGTTCTCTGGACGTTCCTATTTATCATTCCGGGAATTATCAAAGCCTATGAATATAGTATGATTCCATACTTGCTGGCAGACGAACCGGATATGAGCAGTGAGGAAATTTTTGCAGTCAGCAGAGAACTGATGGATGGCAATAAAATGCATGCGTTCCTTTTGGATTTATCTTTTATCGGCTGGAAAATTTTAGGTGCCATGACATGTGGACTAGTGTGGGTATTTTATGGAAAGCCTTATGAAGAAGCTACCGATGCAGAACTGTATCAAGAGCTTCGCCAGGAAAAAGGAATTTGACCCAGGGGTCTATTTTTGAAAAAATAATTGATAAACGAGAGGTAAGCTTATGTCAGTCATAACTAAATTAATTATTTTATTTGCGGTAGCAATGCTTTGCAGTATTTCAGGATTTATCAAATATGTATATTTTATTTCTTTAGGCTATGGATTTGCCATTTCAGGGCAAGGTGTTGCCATGTTGGTTCTATTTTCGGACAGGTTAAATCTATGGATTGTTCTGATGAGTGTAGTGCTTATTATTTATGGAATACGTTTGTCCGGATATTTGCTGATTCGGGAGTTGAAAAGTAAAAGCTATCAGAAGCATATGGTGAATGAAATCAAAGATGGATCTACCATGCCATTTTTTGTAAAAATCCTATTGTGGATAACTTGTGCTTTGTTATACGCAGCCATGATTTCACCCATATTTCTGCGCTTTGAAAATGGAAATATAGAAGCTACACCGACCTATATTGTTGGAATGATTTTGATGATTGGTGGTATTATTCTAGAATCTATGGCAGATTACCAGAAGAATCAGATGAAAAAGGAAAATCCAAAGAGATTTTGTGACAAAGGATTGTTTTCATTTGTCAGATGTCCTAATTATTTGGGAGAATTGATTTTGTGGACCGGCGTCTTTGTGGCGGGAGTAACCTCCTTCCATGGCGTTTGGCAGTGGGTGTTGGCATTGTTTGGCTACATAGGTATTGTCTTTGTTATGTTTTCCGGTGCACGACGATTGGAGGTGCGCCAGAATAAAAATTATGGAGCAGATCCGGAATATCAATCCTATGTGAAAACAGTTCCAATCATGGTTCCCTTTATTCCACTGTATAGTGTGGAGAAATACAAATTTTTAGTGCTATAGCTATGAGGGATGAAAGGTATTAGGTTAAAAAAATATTTGGAAAAGTAAAAAAGGCGGTAATTGGTAGTACACCAGTTACTGCTTTTTCAGTTATAAGATTGACATATGCATCCGTAGGAGTATAATATATGTACATCTACAGGAGTATAATGTTTGGAGGGCGTATGATATTATATCATGGTTCGGAGCACAGAATAGAAAAACCCCAATTTGGAAAAGGTAAGTTGCATAATGACTATGGCAGAGGATTCTACTGCACAGAGCACATAGTACTTGCCAATGAGTGGGCAATTGATCACAATCGTAATGGATATTGTAATGCATATAAAATTGATATAGAAAGCCTAAATGTTCTTCAACTAAATGATTCGATGTATTCAATTTTACATTGGATTACGGTCTTATTGGAAAATCGGACTTTTGATATTTTGACTGATTTTGGAAAAGAGGCGGTTGCATATTTGAAGGAAAACTTTTCCCTGCCATATCATGATGCCGATATCATTATAGGATATAGAGCGGATGATAGTTATTTTTCTTATGCTTCAGACTTTATCAATAACATTATTTCTTTGCAAACATTAGCCACATTTTACGTTGATGGATTTAACTGGCAGTTTCCAAGCTTCAATTCATTGGAGCGGAAAAAGTGCTTAGTGAAGAATGGTATGGGGCAAAGTTCGAGAGGAATCGACAGGCTAGAAAAAAATATCAAGAAATGAGAAATGAACCGTGGACCAAAGGAAATATTTATATGATGGCATTGTTGGAACAGGAGGTAAAGTCTGACGATGAACGCATACGATTATGAGTTAATGCCACGAGCGCAAAAGGCAATGGGCTCTTTATTTGATACAAGCATTCATTTTTATGGAATAAAGCTTGATGATTTTTATGATATGTTTTTAAATTCTCCTATATCTAAAAGAATAGAAAGGGGAGATTCAGCTATCATAGAAGGACATTCGGGTCGTGAACTATCGTATAGCTTATTGGAGAGTAATGGATTTCAAGATTTGAAAAAACCCGAATACTATTCCATCGGTAGAAATAAATCTTACTGGCTCGGATGGAGTATGGCGTATTATCAGTGGTACAAAGGAATATCTTTTTCGCGGATTACCGATGGAGTAGATATTGATGTATACTGGAATATGTATGAAAAGTATCACGAGATGGACATTCTTCAATTTGTAGATAGAGTGGATGATATTAGGAGAACAGCTCAAACAGAGAGTAATTTAAAGCGATTGCGTAGTTATGCCAGACTTTCACAAAGTCAGTTGGCAGCTAAAAGTGGAGTCCCTATTAGAACGATTCAGCAATATGAACAGAAAGCAAAGGACATCAATAAAGCTAATGTGGATTATGTAGTAAGATTGTCCAGGGTATTAAACTGCGATGTGGAAATGTTACTGGAAGAATTTTAGTTATTCTTCTGTGGCAGAGTTAGTGGTTTATTTTGAATAGTTAATACGGTGAAAAACGGCGATGTAAGGTAATAACACCAAAACATCGCCGTTTTTTGCCCCAGAATATTGATGCAAAAAAATGTCTAAATAAATAGCCAAAATTTTTACAGTATTTATGGAATTGTATGGTTGACTATTGCATAAAAAAGGGTAGAATAGAAATGGTCGTCCGACCAGTCGGTCGGAAAAATAAATAAAGGATTAGGAGAGGAAATTCTGTAAAAGTTTTTCGGGGAAACATATTTATGAACATGGATAATAAACAATTTTCACCTTTTCTGTATAAGGATAACAGAGGGGGAGTAACTATAACGGTTATAGCAATCATTCTTTGTGTAATTGTGCTACTTATACCGGTGGGAAGAAAGTACTATTTTATGGAGAAAAAACGAGAATGTGATATGCTCCATGAGGAAATGGTTCACGATTTGGATTTTGTAAAAGCAGGGGATGCTGGACTAGGAGACATTAGTAAAGAAATGGAAGAAGTTCTTTTAGAACGGAATGGACGGGAAATTGGTCCCATGCAGTTTACGGGGCTTTGCCCATTAGGCGGTGTTTACACCTTTGATCCATATTTGGAAAGATTTATCTGCTCAACTCATGGTTTGGATGGTACCAATCATGAAGAAGCTTTGAAAGATTTGGTTGAAAATGAAAAAATAATCGAGTATATGCATCATTTACAACTGGGTGCTTCGATTGATTCTACAGAACCGAAAGAAATTTCTCCGAGAGTGGTTGCCATTGAGGAAATGATTAAGCTTCACAAAGGTGACTGGGAGAGTGGACATTGGAAAATTTGTAAAATTGGTTTTGGTGACTATCAGGCCTACTGGACAGATATTAATTTTGATCATGTGGAAAATGGTGACACCATATTTGTAAAAATGTACGATTCCTTGAGCAAAGAAATTACTACGGGGATTACAACCGTGGGCTTTAAGGAAATGGTAGGAGAAGATAAGGAATCATACATATATCCGGTGATACTTCCCGGTGTTGAATCAGGCCAGGCAACAGCCCAGGCGAATTAGGATATATGGTTATTACTTAAATATATAAAAAACAAAAGATATAGTATTTATGGAATTAAAATGAAACAGTTTGTTTTATTTTAATTATCTCTTTGACCGTCCGACTGGTCGGTCGAAGAAGCGTATCAATTATGGAGGAGCGTTATGTTTTCAAAATTTAGTGTAAAAAAACCTTTTACCGTGTTGGTAATGGTAATCGTGATTTTGATTTTAGGGTTTGTAAGTTTAACCAGTATGACAACAGACCTTTTGCCGGAAATCAAATTACCATATATGCTGGTAATCACTACCTACCCAGGAGCCAGTCCGGAGCGAGTAGAAACGCAGGTGTGTGAACCCATGGAAAGTGCATTGGGAACCATTACAGGCGTAAAAAATATCTATAGTATGAGTTATGAAAACTATGGAATTGTGCAGATGGAATTTGTGGATGATACAGATATGGACTCTGCTATGGTAAAGGTGTCTGCTGCATTGGATACGGTGGAACCCTATCTGCCGGAGGAGTGCGGTATTCCCAATATTATGGAATTAAGTACGGATATGCTTGCTTCTGTATATTTGGCAGTGGGCTACGAAGGAAAGGATATGCAGGAAACTTCTCGCTTCGTTGAAGATGTAGTCATTCCTTATATAGAAAGACAGGATGGTGTTACCAGAGTAACTTCTATTGGTTTGGTAGAAGATACGATTTCCGTGGAATTGAATCAGGAAAAAGTAGATGCTTTGAATGATAAAATCCTTGCCAAAGCAGACGATGCTTTTGCAGATGCTTTAGAGCAGTTGGAAGATGCGAAGCAGCAGTTGAAGGATAGCGAGAAAAAAATAAACGACAGCAGACAGGATTTGGTTGATGGCGAAAAGGAAATCGCGGATAACGAACAAAAATTACGAGACAGTCAGAAAGAACTGAATGATGGTCGGAATGAGATTGCGAGTGGGAAAGAGACATTAGAAAACTCTAAGCAGGAGTTAGATAAGGGTGCAGCTGCATTAAATCAAAAAAAGGGTGAGACCTACGATGGTTTAGCACAGTTGGATAGTCTGTTTGATATGATTCAAACATATGAAGCTGAGAAAATACTTGCAGAAGAAACGATTAAAGGTATTCAAGAGGGATTAAAAGAAGTAGCCACACTATTAGGATTATCAAATCCTGAGACTGCAACTTTGGATGATGTTAAAACTAAAATTGATAGCCTACCAGAGACAAATCCTATGGAAGTTGCAATTAAAACTACATACACAGAACAAATTCCTCAACTTGAGCAGGCAAGTGCTCAATTACCAGAACTAAATCAAAAGAAAGCTACTTATGATGTAGCACTCCAAACAGCAAAAACTCAATTAGCAGCATTAGGTATGGAAGATATGACCGCTGCCGATTTAGAAAAAGCAAAAATGGAAGCGGCATCAGGATTTGGTAGTGCAGATGCCCAAATGGCAGCTGGAAAAGCGCAATTAGAGGCTGCACGGGCACAGCTAGATTCCGCCGAAGAACAACTCAAAT
>JAKSSF010000055.1 GCA_024403235.1 Lachnospiraceae bacterium
TCTCAAAGTAACTTCCCGAAACTGAAAAAACGGGAAATTAAATAAATTTTTTACTTAAGAAATTGTAAATCATATGAAAATTAAGAGAAACGAGAGGGGGACGGATACA
Source organism: Lachnospiraceae bacterium (assembly GCA_024403235.1). Classification (GTDB taxonomy): domain Bacteria; phylum Bacillota; class Clostridia; order Lachnospirales; family Lachnospiraceae; genus JAKSSF01. The sequence goes on from JAKSSF010000055.1 coordinate 110, forward strand.
TATGTTGGCAGAAAGATTGCGCCAAATTATGCAGGAAGAAAAGTTATTCGTACAAGAGCTGGCAGATAAATCTGAAATTCCCATGGAAACCTTAAAAAATATACTGTATGGAAAAGTAAAAGATCCCAAAAGTAGTACTTTGTTGCAGTTGTCCAAGGCACTGGATTATTCCATGAATTATCTGTTAGGAGAACATTTTTACACCAAGGAAGAACAGGATTTGTTGGTGAATTATCGTCAATGTGGTGTGCATGGCAAAGGAATGATTTCTGTCATTGCCAAATTTGAGGCCAATGCGGCGAAAGAGGAAAGAAACAGTGAGAGAAAGCAAACCATTCCCTGTCTTGTTCCGAATAGTAATTTAGAGGATGGGATTGAATATAACAGTGGAGATACCATTCAAATAAAGACGGATAAGGAAAAGGCCTATCTGGCAATTGAAATTACCACCAACAATTTTGCGCCTGCTTATTGTAAAGGAGATCGCATTTTATTGGAAAATCGATTTCCTGTTTCCGGAGAACGAGCGGTGTTTGCCAATGGTGTCAGAATGTTTTTCCGGGCTTTTGAGGAAGACGGGAAGCAATATCGCTTAAGGAACCTGAACGGTCGGGGGAATGATTTTGTGATAAAACGAATGGATGAATTTCAGTGTATTGGCACCTGCATTGGTGTAGTTCGTTCCTAATATACAATAAGAATGGAATTTGATATGGAGAGTATAGAAAATAACAGAGAAACAGAAAATAGAAATGGAACGGAAAAGCTAAAACCAAGGATTGGTATTACCGGTAATACATTAAAGTGGATTGCCATTCTAACCATGGTCATCGACCATCTGGGCGCCAGTGTTCTGTTTAGACTGATTACCACCCAAACAGTAACAGGAAATAACATCATAGCCTGGTATCGACTGACAAGAAATATAGGAAGAGTTTCTTTTCCTATATTTTGTTTTTTGTTGGTGGAAGGATTTTTACATACCGGAAATGTAAAAAAATATGCAATCTCTTTAGGCTGTTTTGCGATACTTTCGGAGTTACCTTTTGACCTAGCGTTCTTTCAAACCCGATGGAATCCCAATAATCAAAATGTGTTTTTTACTTTGTTTTTGGGACTTTGCTTTATGATAGTTGCAAAAAAAGGAGAAGAACTTACAAATCTGTTTATACGATATATTTTGATTGCTGTGTCCTTTGGTGGATTTATGTATCTGGCAGAGCTTTTAGAAACAGATTATGGCGCATATGGAGTGCTTAGTATAGGTGTCTTATATTTGTCCCGTGAAAATCGCTTGAGACAGTTGTGTGTAGGGGCGTTGTCTTTCATCTGGGAGTGGCCCGCACCGTTAGGTATGCTGTTTCCTCTTGTGTATAATGGAACCAGAGGAAAAGGCACGAAAACTGCTTGGGGGAAATACTTTTTCTATGCGTTTTATCCCCTGCACTTGTTGTTTTATTACGGAGTGCTGGTTTTACTGGAGTTAGGATAGGATTTATAAAAAACAAATTGTCGAAAAGAAATGAGTATATACTGTGACAGAAAAGGAACATAGCATACATAAATAGAAGGTCACAGAACAATCGTTGAAAAAGTATTTGATTCGAATAAAACAGACAGCAAAAAAGACGAATGGTCAAAAAATGCTTGTTATTAGCGAAGATTTTGCGATGGTTGTCACTTGAAAGTATTTTTTGTTTGTCCCTATAATGGGCAAACAAGAAAAACAAAAATTTAGGAGGATTCTATGGAGCAGTTACAGTGGAATGCAACTAAAGATAGTGACAGAATGTTAAAAATACTGAATGATCTTATGCAACAAAATCAGGAATTGCAAATCAACATCACCATTCCGGGGGAAACAAAAGAACCTAAGGAAGAGGTGAAGCAGTTGGAAGGCTTTCCCATTATGATAAAAGGAGACAGTAAGGCAGTCAGCTTGGAAAAAGAAGTTACTGCCATGATTCACGAAGTAGGTGTGCCGGCCCATATCAAAGGCTATCAATACTTGCGGGAAGCCATTATAATGACAGTCCAGGATATGACGGTCTTAAATGCCATTACCAAGGTGCTGTACCCTACTATTGCGGAAAAGTTCCATACAACACCCAGTCGGGTTGAGCGAGCCATTCGGCATGCCATTGAGGTGGCTTGGAGCAGAGGCAGAATGGAAACCCTGGATAATCTTTTTGGCTATACCATCAACTATGGAAAAGGAAAACCAACCAATTCGGAGTTTATTGCACTGATTTCCGATCGCATCCGATTACAATATTAGTTTTACTTTTTTTATGGGATTTACTTTAATTTCCCGAAGAAATCATTTATAATGTTGTGAAGAGAAAAACACATAGATATGTGGAGGGTACAAAATGAAAAACATTTTATTTGTAGCATCAGAAAGCGTTCCTTTTATTAAAACCGGTGGTTTGGCCGATGTTGTTGGTTCCCTGCCAAAGGATTTAGACAAGGAATATTATGATGTTCGTGTCATTCTTCCAAAGTATACCTGTATGAAGCAGGAGTGGAAGGATAAATTGCAATATAAAGCACATTTTTATATGGATTTCCATTGGAGAAATGTGTATGTAGGTATTTTGGAAGCAGAATACGATGGCGTGAAATTCTATTTCATCGATAATGAAGGCTATTTTGGTGGTTTCCGTCCTTATGGCGATGATGTTTTATATGAAGTAGAGAAATTTGCATTTTTCTCTAAAGCAGCATTATCCGCATTGCCAATCATTGGTTTCCGTCCGGAATTAATCCATTGCCATGACTGGCAGACAGGTTTGATCCCTGTATATTTACATGAGCGTTTCCAGGGAAATGAATTTTTCCATAATATCAAAACAGTTATGACTATTCACAACTTGAAGTTCCAGGGTAAATGGAATGTGAAGGATGTGAAAGATATTACCGGTTTGTCTGATTACTATTTCGCACCGGATAAATTGGAAGCATATAAAGACGCGAACCTGTTAAAGGGTGGTTTGGTATATGCAGACGCTATTACCACAGTAAGTTCTACTTATGCAGAAGAAATCAAAACGGATTTCTACGGCGAAGGTTTGAACGGTTTATTAAATGCCAGAAGCAATGATTTGCGTGGTATTGTAAACGGTATCGACTACGACACCTTCAATCCGGAAACAGATACTTACATTGCAAATCATTACAACGCAATTAACTTCCGTAAGGAAAAAATCAAAAATAAGAGAGCATTACAGGAAGAACTTGGCTTAATCAAAGATGATAAGGTATTTATGATCGGTATCGTGTCTCGTTTGACAGACCAGAAGGGCTTCGACCTGATTGCTTATGTAATGGATGAGCTTTGCCAGGATAACGTACAGATTGTAGTTCTTGGTACCGGAGAAGAGCAGTATGAAAATATGTTCCGCCACTTCGAATGGAAATACGGCGGAAGAGTAAGTGCAAACATTCATTACTCTGAAGAAAAATCTCACAAGATTTACGCAAGTTGTGATGCATTCTTAATGCCATCCTTATTCGAGCCTTGTGGATTGAGCCAGTTAATGGCACTTCGTTATGGTACTGTTCCGATTGTTCGTGAAACAGGTGGCTTAAAAGATACAGTAGAGCCTTACAACGAATACGAAAACAAAGGTACAGGCTTTAGCTTTACTAACTACAATGCACATGAAATGCTTGCAACTATCCGTTACGCAGAGCAGATTTACTACGACAAGAAGAGAGAATGGAACAAGATTGTTGACCGTGCTATGGCAGCAGACTTCTCTTGGAAAGTATCTGCAAGCAAATACCAGGAAATGTACGACTGGTTGATAGGCTAAGATATAAATGTGCTTTAGTCAATAAATAAGCATGTTTAAGTGCTTTGAACATGTTTTATTTTTATAATTTTTCTTAGATATGTATTATTTATCTTAATTTCTATAATTACAGCGCCTCTGCAATTCTTGCAGAGGCGTGTCTAATAAATTTAGTATATCTAGTGTATTTAGTATTTCTAGTATAAATTCCATTGACAGTAATAGAATATTTGCAGATTTTTACATATTTGCATGTCGTATGGCGATATATGTAAGGGTTCTAGTGGCATTGCATTTACTGACTTACATAAAAGCAAGAAAAATGGGGCGAATATGTAAGGTGCAAGGCGGCAGTGTATTAGTCACCTTACATAAAAATAAGAAAGATGAGGCAAATATGTAAGGCGCAAGGCAGCAGTGTATTAGCCACTTTACATAAAAATAAGAAAGATGAGGCAAATATGTAAGGTGCAAGGCAGCAGTGTATTAGTCACCTTACATAAAAATAAGAAAGATGAGGCAAATATGTAAGGTGTAACGTAGCAGTGTATTAGCCACCTTACATAAAAATAAGAAAGATGAGGCAAATATGTAAGGCGCAAGGCAGCAGTGTATTAGCCACTTTACATAAAAATAAGAAAGATGGGGCAAATATGTAAGGCACAAGGAGACATCATAATAGCAACCTTACATTAAAATAAGAAAGATGAGGCAAATATGTAAGGCACAAGACAGCATTGCACTAGCCACCTTACATAAAAACAAAAGAGATGCGACGAATATGTAAAGCAAACAACGATAGCATGTCTTTTGCCTTACAGAAAACAGTAAAAACATATCAAATATGTAAATTGAACAATAAATAAACAAGGAAAGGATACAAATGAGCAAAGAAAAAAGAAGATATATTAGCAGATTCAATATCAGCCCACTTATTGAAGAAAGAATTGAGTATTTAGAAAGGCAGAAGCAGTCTGTAATTCAGGAGCTTGCATCTATGCCTGAAGGGAATCTTTTAATAGCACCTGGGACAGAACCTACTAACTTCAGATATTACAATAGAACTACACCACAGGATAAACAAGGAGTGTATCTGAATAAAAAACAGATGGCTCTCAAGAAAAAATTGGCGCAAAAGAAGTATTATATAAAGCTTGTCAAGTCAATGGATATAGAGTTATGTCAATTGAAGAAAATGAAAAATTCCATATCGGAAGATTCTATAATAGATACATATGATAAACTGCACAGTGGCTTGAAGAGACTAATCACACCGCTTAACATAGATGATGAAACCTATATTAAAATGTGGAAGTCATTAGAATATAAAGGATTACGATTTGAAGAAAGTGATACTACGGAATTTTACTCGGATTTGGGGGAAAGAATGCGATCTAAGAGTGAGGTTTTGATTGCTAATATGCTGACAAAAAATGACATTCATTATCGATATGAATGCCCGGTTGTTATGAATAGTGGTGAAGTTTTTTATCCTGATTTTACGGTTTTACAGATGAGTAGACGGCGCCTCATTTATTGGGAACATTTAGGAAAAATGAATGATAGCGATTATGTTACAAGAAATCTTCGTAAATTAGATATATATCAAAAAAACAATATTTATTTGGGAGACAATCTTTTTATTACTTATGAATCCACCAATCAACAGCTTAGATTAAGCGATGTTCAGCATATGATGAATATGGTTAAGTAAGAATTGAAAAATTATTTAGACTCTAAATAAACGAGAGTATAGATTTTGTAAAGTGGATTATTTCCCGAGAGGAAGAGACATGGAAAACTATTCGGATATGCAGAAGGCCAGCCGTAATTTTTTCCGTACCTGTATGAGAAATGCTGCAGAGGAATTTGTAAGGGAAACAAAGGCAAATGAGTATGTGGAACTGACAGAGTGCCTGGTGGAAACAGAAGGACTTTTAATAGAAGATGTTACCCTTGATAGCATCCTAAAAATAGAAGGAAGTCACGAAGTATATTTGGTAGAAAGAGAAAAATATGTGGCAGCATTTAATAGACTTAATTCCTTGGAGAAAACCATACTCCATAGTTATTACTACGGCAGAGCAACAGATAAGGAAATAGGAGACGCACTGGGTAAGTCAAGAACTACCATATGGGAGAAGCGAAAGGGTGCTCTTTCGAAAATGAGGAGGTACCTGGGTGAAGAATGAACTAAAGCGAAAGTATATTTTAGATTCTAATGGGCGACTCACGGAGTATGGTCTGATGTTACTTACCAGAATGGATGAAGATGCCCTTATTGGTCTTACCATAGATATGGAAAGAGAAGTGGAAAATAAGGTGTACCAAACCCTTTTAAGATGTAATCTTTCCGGATATAGACATTCCACCCAAGCAGAAGAAATCAGGCAGATAATTTATATCCGTATCCTTACCATTTACAGTGAAAAATTCAATTTCAAACGATTCAAGAACTCTGACAGTTTCTATGTGGAAGGGTGGAAACTAATGGAAAAGGAGAAACTGTTAGAGGAATATAAAAAGTATTTGGAAAAGAGGGAAAGAGAAGGGGGAAAATAACATTTTTAATGAAGTTCAAATGCGAAAAGTGGGTCGTTAAATTTTATGCGAAGTTCCCGTTCCTTCAAAAATTTTATGTAGCATAGTAA
>JAKSSF010000056.1 GCA_024403235.1 Lachnospiraceae bacterium
CGATTTAGTTAATAATAAATCCGCTCGATCTTTTTCTTGCTTATATGCTTCTTCGGATATGGTCTTATCCTTTAAAGGAAGCTTTGCCAAAGGCTCTGTTTGAACCAGTTCATAAGGATTTTCCGGGATAGATGCCACCCAAGGATTTTGGAGTGCCATATCAATTCGGGAAATCAAGGTGCTGGCAATATATCTTTCCACTTCATCCTTGTCTGTGGCAGTGATTTCATGCCAAGGTGCCCATTTGGTATCCGTTTCTTTCAAAAACTGCTTGTAAAGCTTATTGCATTTATCAAAATTTTTATTTTGCCACAAATCCTCTTCTGTCACACGCCAAGCGGTGTTCTTTTTGGCAGATAAAACCTCTAAACGTTCTTTTTGGCTTTTTTTATCAATATGTAAGAAAAATTTCACCACCAAATAACCATTATCTCTTAAAGAACGCTCATATTGATTAATAGAATCTACTTTTGCCTCGTACTCTTTTTTGGAAATTTTATCCTGTAGATATTGTTTTGTGATTTCATCCATATAGCTGCCATCAAAGAAAGAAAACTGACCCTTTTCCGGCATACGCAATGCATGACGATATAAAAATGGCTTGCGTAATTCGTCCTCACTCATAGTATCCATGTTATAAACACGGAAAAATCTGGGATCCATATACTTAATAATGGAACCTAAGGCACTGCCTTTTCCGGAGGCTCCCCAACCCTCCAAAATAACGATTACCGGTAACCCAGCTTCTTTAATGGACATCTGTCTATTGGCCAATTCCTGGCGATATATTTCTTTTTCTTGCTTACCCATAGCTTCCTCCTTTGCGGTAATAACCCCTTTTTTTTACAGTACTCTTTTCCGTTTCTATGGTCAAGGAAAGAAATCATATTGGAGTGGAAAATTTGCTATTTTTTTAAAGGAGATTGTTGTAAAATAGAAAAAAATAAAGGAGAGAGAAGTATCAATGGGGTTTGAAATGGAGTATTATTTTCAATTGGAATTAATATTTCGTATCTTTTTGGCAGGAGTATTGGGTGCTGTAATTGGATATGAAAGAAAGAATCGAGATAAAAGTGCAGGCACCAGAACTCACGCTATGGTGTGTCTTGGTGCTGCTTTATTAATGGTCATTTCCAAGTACTGTTTTCCGGATGTGGCAGACTATGATGCAAGTCGTGTGGCTTCTCAAATTGTATCCGGCGTGGGCTTCCTGGGAACGGGAATGATTTTTGTAAAAAATAGTACTGTTAGCGGTCTTACAACGGCAGCCGGTGTATGGACCACAGCTGGCATTGGTATGGCGGTAGGAGCAGGGGCCTACTGGATTGGGATTGCTGCCGCATTGATTATGATAGTGATGCAAATTGTAATGCACAAAATGAATCCGGTATTTGCAGAAAACGTAAGAGACAATATTAAGCTTACGACCGACCAGTATGAATCGGTTATGAAGGAAATACAGGAGGAGCTGAATCTGAAAAAAAATCAAGTTGCTAAATTATAAGTTAAATAAAATGGAAACAGAAGTAAAACTGGAACTGCTATTGGCGTTCCCTACCAAAGAAGCCAAGGAAGAGTTTTTGTTCCGATGGGCCAAGGATGATAGAATTCGAAGTATTTCCGGCTAAAGTCGATTTTTTAAGGAAGAAAAAGCGCTCTTCTCAATTGCAGTGGGAAAAGCAACATAAGGAATAAAAAATCAATAGGAGGGATGCCATGACTTCTGTAACAATGGGATTTCACAAATGTAAATTGACACCAAAGCTTCCCGTATTACTGGGAGGATTTCGCGCCCATAGAGAAGCCACTAAGGTCCATGATGATTTATATGGCAGATGTGTCATTTTTGAAAAAGGGGAAGACCGATTTGGCTTGATCCAGTTAGACTGGTTGGCAGTGGATGATTTGTTTTTGAAGCGTCTGGAAAATCAGTTAGCAGAGTTGCACTTGCCATTGGAGCATTTGTTTGTCACTGCCATTCATACCCATTCCGGCCCAGCCGGGGTAACAGATACCTTTGGCATGACAGATGTATTTGGAGAACCCAATCTTTCTTATTTAGATTGGTGTGCAGAGCAAATCAAAGAAGCCTGTGAAATTGCACTGGCAAATCAACAGACCTTTACCATTTCTGTAGGACATAGCCAGGTAGAACAGGTGGGTACGGAGCGAAATGACCCTAGCAGAAAAGGGGACAAATCCTTATTGTATTTGGAACTTACCAGGGAAGATGGGAAAACCGTAATAATTTATAATTATGCCTGCCATCCTACTGTTTTGGGACCTGGTAATTTAGAAATCACGAAAGATTTACCCAGTGGTGTAGATGAAAAATGGCCTGCAGACCTTGTACTGTTTTGGAACAGTTGCTGTGGAGATATTAGTACCAGATTTACCAGGGAAAGCAGCACCTTTTCTCAAATTGATATTTATACAGAAAGACTGATGGAGGCTTTGCATGAGGCAAAGCAAAACAAAAAAGCATTGGGTGTTTGTCATTCCCTTCAGATTAAGCAGTATGTAAAAATGTTCCCTTGTAAAGAATTGCCTTCTTTGGAAAAAGCAAATGCTTATGTAGTAGAATGTGAAAAGGCTTTGGAAGAGGCGAAGGAACAGGGCATAGAAGGACAAGCTCTTCGTTTGATTCAGACAAAACAAGAAGGTGCTGTTACGGCTTTAACTCTAGTAAAGGGATTGGGAGATCGCAAAGAGTTCCCTATCAAAATTACTCTGTTGGAAATACAAGGCTTGAAAATCATAGGAATTTCCGGAGAACTATTTTCTACTTTAGGCGTACCTCTAAAAGAGCAAGGGATAGAAGTCGTTGCCTACACCAATGGGTATAGTTTATACATTGCAGATACCAAAGCCTATGAAACAGGAGTATATGAAGCCCTTAGTTCTCCTTTTGCAAAAGGAGTTGGAGAGAGATTATTGGAAGAAATTCAGGCAATCATGCAAGGATAATCTCTGCATATATCAGTTGAAAAAACTATTTTAATAAGGAAGTGAAGAAAACCATGAAAAAATTAAAAATCAGCTTTAATGCACCGGTGGTGTTAACCTTTGGATGTATCAGTTTGGTGGCATTGGTTCTTAACTTTATTACAGTGGGTGTAAGTAATCAATTACTCTTTATGACCTATCATTCCTCTATGATGTCCCCTTTTACTTACCTGCGCTTTTTCACCCATGTGTTGGGGCATGAAGGGTGGAGCCATTATATCGGAAACATGTCTTACATTTTATTATTGGGACCTATGCTGGAAGAAAAATATGGCTCAGGAAAAATCCTTGAAGTCATCGGCATCACCGCTATTGTGACAGGGTTAGTAAATTATGTACTGTTCCCCAATGTGGCTCTATGTGGTGCAAGTGGCGTGGTCTTTGCCTTTATCTTACTCACATCCTTTACCAGTTTTAAAGATGGAGAAATTCCATTAAGTTTTATTTTAGTAGCTGTCATTTACATCGGGCAGCAGGTTTTTGAAGGAATGTTCTTGCAAGACAATATCTCCAATATGTCACATATAGTAGGCGGTATTGTGGGCGCGTTGATTGGATATCGATTGAATAAGAAATAATAAAGTGGAAATCTTTCCTTATTAGAAAATTATATATATCATGGAGCAAAAGTTTATGAACATATTAGTATCCGGAGTTACCGGAAAAGAGGGGGAAAGAAAAGCCTATGTACGGTTTGAAGATGACACAAGGTATGCAGAGGGAACGATTCCTACCTGTACCATAACGGATAGTAGTGGCTTTACCCAAAGAGAAATCAAAGAACTGGAACTGTATATGATTGATCATTTGACAGAACTAAAAAAAGAGGCTGCTGTGATTAATCCATTCCGGGCGATGATGAAGGATTGAGTCACATCGGGAATAAAAGCGTATCAATAAAACGAAGCAACTAGCCGATTTTTACATAAAAAACTAATTTTTCTTCTTCTCCGGCATCTGTGCCAACAGCACTGCCGCAAAAATAATGGCACATCCGGCGATTTCCCGGAAATTCATTCTTTCTCGTAATAGAACACTTCCTGCCAGTACAGAGAATACCGATTCTAAACTCATCAGAAGAGAAGCCAGCGCCGGATTCACACCCTGCTGTCCGATGATTTGCAAAGTATAAGCAACACCACTGGAAAGGGCACCGGCGTACAACAAAGGAATCCAGGCATTCCAACTGGAAAGGGCTGTTAGCCATACACCCATTCCACCATTGCCATGAATTTCAAAAAAGCACATAGGAATCAAGGTGAGCATGCCGGCTACGAAGAACTGGATGCAACTCATTCTCACCCCTTCTACTTTTTCTGCAAAATAATCCACACAAATAATATGCATTGCTCCCATAAAAGAACATATCAAAACCAGAATGTCAGATAATTGAATGCGCAAAGAACCGTCCATACAAAGCAGATATAGCCCTACTACTGTAATGGCAACAGCAATCCAGGTTTTAAACGCACATTTCTTGTGAAAGAAAATTCCAAGTACAGGTACCAAAACGATATAGCAGGAAGTCAAAAAACCGGCTTTCCCGGCAGGGGTTCCATAGTACAAGCCTAACTGCTGAAAAACGGTCAATAAAGTGACACAGATGCCACAAAAGAAACCACCCTTCCAAAGGAGTTTCTTTTCTTCCTTTGTAGCAGGAATTCGTTTGGTCAGTTTCATTTTATCCAATAAAATAATTGCCGGCAGCAGCACTGCAGAACCGATAAAGGAACGGATGCAGATAAAAGAAATAGGACCTACCTGATCTCCCCCCACTCGTTGGGCAACAAAGGCCACGCCCCAGATAAAAGCTGCCAGAACCAATAAAAAAGAATTTCGTTTTGTATTCATACTTTCTATCCTTTGACACATTTTGCTAATCACTAAACCCAAAGTAGTATACCATAATTTGGCGAAAAGAAAAACAGAAAAAACACCCAATTGACTTGCGAAGAAAGGCTAAGAAATGATACACTAAACTCTGTGTGACTTTAAGAAAAGCAAATTGGGAGAGAATCATTGACCAAACAGAATATATCCAAGAAAAAGAGAAAAAAGAAAAAAAATCAAAAAAAGAAAAACATAGGAATGCGTATTTTTCTATTGCTTCTTTTTATAGGGGTGATGGCAGGTGCCTATTACCTTTATACGGAAACAGATAAGGTGCAAACCAATCAAAATACATTGCAAGCCTTTCATCAGGTTGACGAAGCCCAAATGCGCCGTCGAACAATAGAGGCAGAAGAGAAGCAAAAAGCGTTGGAAAATGTGCATGACAGAAGACTGGTTTCTGAAAATTTGCAAAAAGCCTGGGAAAGTCTTTGGCTAGAAGAAGTACCCCTTACAGGAGAAAATATTTCTGAGTTTGCTACCATAGAAAGTTGTCTTATTTCCGCAGAAAACAAAGGACAGGTAGAAGTTAAGGGTACTTTAAAGGGTATCCCCGGTGGAGACAACGGAGATGTTTATTTGTTTGCCTTAAATACCTTTGATACCCAGATTCCGGAAACTGCAGAGCCTGTAGAATCCTTCCGTGTACAAAAAATTACACCGGAGTTTTCTTTCCGTGTGAATTTGAATAATAAGCAGGCCAATTCCCGTCTATTTAAAAAATTTGTAGTTGCAGCCAAAAAAGATGGACAGTATGTGCAATTATCCAAGAGCCGTTTTATTACCAATCCGGAAGCCATTGCACCGATTAATCGTTATACGCCTGCTTCTACGAAAAAAGGAATCCTGGTAGACCCTAATAGATTAAAAGGGGGAGAGTTGAATGACCTTGGTATTAAGCAGGCAGCCTATAATATTCCCTTATCTCGTATCACAGGCCATACCACCAGTGGAAATTATCCTACCATTCATTACACCTATGGTGGAAAGACTTATAATATCGATGGACAGGTAATCGCGGAATATGACATTGTTTTTGGTGCACTTTCTGCCAAAGGCATTCGTACTACAGCAATTATCTTAAACGATATGAATCACGAATATCCGGAGTTAGTGCATCCCCAGGCACGAAGCGGTTCTACTGCTCCTTATGTAATGTTTAACGGGGAAAGTGAAGATGGGATTAACTGTATGGCGGCTATGGCCACCTACTTGGCAGAGCGCTACAGTGGTGCCCACGGTACTGTTTCTAACTGGGTTATTGCCAAT
>JAKSSF010000057.1 GCA_024403235.1 Lachnospiraceae bacterium
TCTGGTGTATAGGCGATATTATCAGGAGATGGCTTGGGTAGTTTTACTTCAATAGTTCAGGTTTTAGTATGATTTCATTAGCAGGAACAGCTTTTAGGTTGAGTTTAGTAGCTGTATCCTCACCATAAAAGAAGCTGAACAGTTGATGTGCTGATCGATTGCTCAGCTTCTTTCTTGTATAAGAGTTTATATGACTCATCATTAGGCCAACTTTTTCTTGTGTAAGAAAAGCAAAAGAAGTTTTCTTTGGGATAATTCTTCTGATAAATTCATGAGTTACTTCTATGCTTCCTTTCTGATCAGGGCGTTGTGGATCACAATAAAATACATAGGTTCTGCGATTACCTTCTTCATCGAATTCTATCGCTGATGGATCTGTAAATTCACTACCTCGGTCCGCTAGGATGACCTGAAACATCTTGCAGAATTGTTCTCGTCCAAGCTCTTTATACAGCCTGTTTATAGCTTCTGTAACAGACTTGGCAGTATTAGCTTCTCTAAGGTATGCAAGCATCAAAGAGCAGTTTCTAAAGAACAATGTAAGCAATACTTTTGTAGAATCTCTGGAGCCTTCCACTGAGTCCATTTCCACCACATTAAAATCAGGATGCTCTTTCATAAAAGCTTCAAAATCATCGTAGGTACGTCCAATGTGACATTTCTTATCAACGCGTACAACCTTTTTAGATTTTCGCTTTTTATAACGTACTTTTCTAGGAAGATCGATATTTCCAACAGAGAGTATGCCGGCATCTATGTAGTTATAAATGGTTCGCTCATCTACCATTATCTCGGCTGCATTGTTAATGCAGATTTGATGAATTGACTGGCCTTGTTTTATAAGGGGCGAAATGATGGCATCAAGCCTCTCTAGCTCTTCTGGTGTTATATCAATGCCTTGTCGTGAATCTGACCTGATTCTCTCATAAGCTTTATGGGCTTCCTTGGCATCATAAAACTGTTTAGAAAGAGTACAGGAACGTACTTGTTTACATGAATTACAGACATATGGAGCTTTCTTTAGTTTTGAGCATTTCTCTTCTTCAAATTCAGGGCAATTAACCATGCATAAAGCACACTCCGAGCAGTATGTTTTTCCATGCCACATGCGATTAATAAAGCCACAGTTCTCTTCACCACAGATATACTGCTTTGTACAAGTTCTTCTGTGCTTACAAGGGTTATAGCCTCTAGAACGTGTCCCTGTATTTCGGTAATCAAGATGACCTTTAACTTCTTTTGAAATAGTAGATGGATTCTTACCTAAAAGAGCACCTATTTCCACGAATGGCTGACCTTCTTTAAGAGCTTTCTGTATGGTAATGCGATCATCTAGTGTCAGATGTTTATATTTATAAGATGACATGTTTATCCTCCTTGGTTATGCTGCCATCTCCCGACACTATTGAAGTGATTACCATTGTTACATAAAACAAAAAGGAAGATAATCCCTTTGCAAGACTATCTTCCATCTTTATATTTGTATGACTTATTTCTGTTTTATAAAATTTTAAAAACTTAGTAACTTGAAGTTACTTTTTCAATTGAGTCTATTTTTATTTTTCCTTTTGGGATACCCTAAATACTTTCACATACTTTCCATTGGTCCGAAGCGTTACCGCCCCGGATTCTATGGTTGACTCTATTTCACAACCCATTTCCTGTAACCGTTCCAGAGTTTCTTTATGGGGATGTCCGTAAGAATTGCGTTCTCCCGCTGAAATCAAAGCCAGCTTTGGTTGCCATTTCTTTAGCCATTCTTCCGAAGTAGAATTCTTGGAGCCATGATGGGCTACCTTTAATACTGTTACAGGCTGTCCGGCAGAATGTCTATCAGTAGCCTCCATTACCACCGCTTCTCCTTCTCCTTCCAAGTCTCCGGTAAATAACATAGAAAACTGTTTGTATTGTAAGCGAAGTACCATAGAGGCATTATTCCCTGATATATTCGCGGAATGAGAATTCTCCAATACCTCCTTGCCTTCTGGATACAGGCAAGCTATGTTTAGGTTACCATCTTTTACAGCACTCCCCTTTTTCACCCATGCAACAGAGATTCGTTGGCTACTTGCCAGTTCACATATTTCCCGGATGGTTTCGTCTCCTTGCAATGCAGCCGGAAAAACAATTCGCTCAATCACAATTCCTTTTTTTCTGCATTCCTGTAAAAGTTCCACAATGCCGCTATAGTGATCTAAATCACCATGACTTAAAAAAATAGCCTTAATGTGGTGATAGCCTTGACTTGTTAAGAATGGTAACAGCCTATATTTCCCGACTTCTTTCACGCTACTGCTGCCACTATCCATAAGATACACATTTCCATTGGTATTTTCTATTACAAATCCATCTCCCTGGCCCACATCCAACATCACAATTCGTAAAGCCCCGGGGAAATGTATCGTCAAGAGCAGCACCATCACAGGTAACCATAAAAATACGCTATTTTTTCCGAAGAAAAATCCCATACGCAAAAAGACCAGCAAACATAGATAGTACAAAACAATCTGCCACCAATCCGGCCTACCAATGGGACCATCCTTCCAAAACAGCATACTCCCAAGATTTCCTACCATTTGGTTATACCCAAGTAATAGTTTTAAGCCAAAAGCAAGTACTACTCCTGCCGGTGGAAAGCAAGCAGACAGTAATAGCAAGAAAAATCCACCTGCCAGCAAAAAAGATAGAAAAGGTAAAATCAATAAATTCATGAAAAATCCGTACCAGGGACATTCTCCAAAATGAAACAACTGAATAGGTAAGATTGTTATTGTAACGCCTACGCTGACCAGTATAGTCGATATCAGTTTCCCTTTTATTTTCAGTATACTTTGTAGTGTAGGAACTACTAGCACTACCCCCAGCACTGCAATATAGGATAACTGAAACCCTGCTGACGCGATGGCTCTTGGTTCCAAAATAAGTTGCAGAATGCACGCAAAAGCCAATGCCGATAAACTGTCATAGGTTCTTCCCAATTGTTTTCCCCAGAGCATTACTAGAAACATGATAATTGCCCGGCTTGCGGATACTGACATTCCTGTCATGATGCCATATGACAGCATCAAAATACTACAAAATACGGTTATTAGAATTCTTGGTAGGGGCAACAACATTAATACACGATATACCCCCATTCCCGCCAAAGAAATATGTAACCCGGAAATGGCTAATACATGGGCCATCCCAGTATCCTGATACAATTCTTTTGTTTCGGCATCCATCAGACTTTTTTGTCCTAAGGTAATGGCATTTAAGACAGAGCCTTTTTCTTCTCCCATAAAACGGATAATTTGGGCACTGCTCCAATTCCCAATTTCCCATAGTTTTTCTTTGAAAAGATTTCCCTTTCCCCGTTTTCCTAATACCTGCGCTTTTTGCAATTGTCCGGTAATACCTTGTTGTCTGTAATAGGATTGTTGGTCGAACTGACCTGGATTTGTGGCAACCATAAATGGCTTTTGTTGCCCTTGTAGTTTGATTTGCTGTGATACAATGCAGGAATCCTGATTGTTTTCAATAGTGCAAAGAAAGAGCTTTTTACTGCCCTCTTCTTTCACCAAATATTGTAAGCAAGGTTCCCCATAGGTTTTTCCAATCCGTTTCTCTATGAGTGTGCCCTGCAAACTAACGGTTTTCTCCTGTGGTGTTTCTTTCTGCGTTGCAAAACACAAAAGAAGGGTCACCACAAGCAGGAAAAGAACCGCCAAAATACATAATGGTCGTTTCAAAAAAGTTCCTTTCCCGGCCTGTCTGTTGTTTATTCAGATTCAATGGGCAAGTCCAAATTTCTTTCAAAAATAGTAGATAAAAAATATTTTTCCTGATAATTTAATTTGCTATCCCCTTCTACCAAAAACTGCACTTTATTGATATTGGGCAGTTCCGCCAGGGAATTTACAATGCCAGAAAGTGCTACATCCGTGGAAACATGATAATTTTGGTTCATAAATTCCTGACTCACAGTCACATAACGAATTCCGTCTTTTGTCGTAACACTTACAATCTTTGTAGTAGGATTGATTATCGGAAATGCTTTGGTATATTCTCCATGAACATTTTTATCTGTAGGGCCTGCAATCAATTGCTCTACCACCAGTTTGTCCAAAGAAATATTGGCATTATAACGAAGCTCTCTGTTGACCTTTACCAGTCCTGTGCCTTCCACATTGGCAAAATATAACACCAACTTTCCTTCTTCGTAATCTGTCATATTAGAGTCTGTACTATCCAAAAAAGTGGAGGCATTCATAACACCTACTGTGTTTCCCAGGGAATCAAACAGAACCTCTCCTCCAATCTGAAAGACTACATGCTCTATACCTGGAATTTGGATCATAGTATATACAATGGCAGCCCGAATCAACACCTCATTGGTAGGTGGTAATTTCCGATAACTCTCACTGAAATTTAAGTTCAAAGTCTCTCCCTGTTTTTCATAACTTAAACATTCAAAGCTTTGAATAGGTGCCTTGTATTCCAAATAGGAAGGTGCCTCCTGAAGCTTGGCCAACAAAGTTTCCACCGTGCTCTCCACTGCCTCCGGAATGGTAACAGGCATAGGCAAAATACGGCTTTCTTCCCGGTTCAAATAATACACCTGATAGGTATTATGTTCTTCTACAGCGCCTTTACATCCTACTGGCAAAATTGCCAATAAAAGAAAAAAAAGCAGGCTGATGGTAAGATGTTTTCTCATAAAAAACTGCTCCAAAAAATATGACTTAATTACTCTGGTAGTTTAAGGGAATGCGCACCGTAAAGGTTGTCCCCTCTCCCTCCTTTGATTGTACAGAAATGGCTCCACGGTGCATTAAAATAACACTTCTGGTAATGGCAAGCCCTAATCCTGTACCACCGATTTCTCTGGAATGGGATTTATCTACCCTATAAAATCTTTCAAAAATATGTTCATAATCCGACTCCGGAATACCGATTCCGGAATCTGCTACCTGCAGCGTAAAGAATTGATGATCTGCGTCTACAGTTACATGGACAAATCCATGCTCTCTATTGTATTTCACTGCGTTTTCCACCAAATTGCTAAATGCCAGTGTAAGCTTTACTTCATCTACCTCTGCGGTGACAGGCCGTACACTTTCTAAAGTAAGCTCCACATCCTGCTTTGCAGCAATGGGACGCAATCGTTTCATAATCAATTCCAGCAGTTCATTAATATCAACAGCGGAAATATTCAACTCTCCCTTTGTTTTATCCAATTTTACCAAAGAAAGCAAATCTGTAATAATTTTATTTTCACGATCAATTTCTGCCGCAATATCTGCCATAAACTCCTGATACAATTCCAAAGGCACATCTTCCTGCATCAGTAAAGAATCTGCCAAAACCTTCATGGAAGTTAATGGGGTCTTTAATTCATGAGACACATTGGAAACAAACTCTTGTCTGGATTCATCCAAAACCCTCATACGAGACAGTACTTGATTAAAAGCGGTTACAATATGCTCTGTTTCCTCATAATCCGGTACGGAAAGGGCATCTGTACGAAGTCCCTCTCTCACTTCTCCAATTGCCTTGGTAACCTTGCTAAAGGGTTTGATTAATAAATAGGATATTCCCAAAGACATACCCACAATCACAATACCCATTAACAGTTCCACCAAAAAGCCTCTTCTGGAAAGTACACTGCTTGTCATAGCAATCCCGTCTGTACTGACACTGGTTAACATAACTCCTTTGACAGGATTCTGCTCCTCCAAAAGCTCTGCTTCTCCCACATTCCAATTCTCTGTGGTATTTTCTCCAATGGGAATGGTCATTTCAATATACCCTTCCTCTTTGTTATACCTGGAACTGTCCTGCCCTCTGAAGCAACGAATAACCTCCTCTGAAATAATGGTTTTTCCTTCACTGATTCCATAGGTATCCTTCATGACTTTGAAATTGCCGTTAATAATGAGAACTCTGCCATCGTAAAGATTAGATAACTGTTCCAACTCTGCATTAATGGCCTCAGAAGACATATCCTGCAAGTAATTGTTGGTTACCAAATGATTGGCAATGATTCGAAATTGATTAGAAATCTCCGCCATTCGTACATTGATAGCTCTGCTTTGGTAGTTATGAAAAAAAAC
>JAKSSF010000058.1 GCA_024403235.1 Lachnospiraceae bacterium
TCTAGTTGGTTGGCGTAAATCTTACAAAGAGAAGGGATATCGCTGCTTTTGTCAGCTTCATTTTTGCCTCTGATTTTATGCATTTTGTGCAGACCAGGCTTACCACCATTGATGTGTTTATTACCTTCTTTGTTATTTTGATGTATTACTTCATGCACAAATATTGCACCCTTAGCTTTTACGATACGGCTTTAAAGAAAACCTTCCTTCCTTTGGGAGCCTGCGGAATAGCCTTTGGTTTCGGTATCGCCTCAAAATGGACCGGTTTTTATGCAGGTGCAGGATTGGCAGTTATTTTCTTCCTAACCTTATGGAAGCGCTACAGAGAATTTTGTTATGCAAAGAAAAATCCAAAGGGAAACACAGAGGGCATTTCCCACAAGGAAATAGTAAAGAATTTCAAACCCTATGCCTTAAAAACCATTGGTTTTTGTGTGATTTTCTTTGTGGTAATACCTTTTATGATTTATCTTCTTTCCTACATACCCTTCAAGGATTATTCAGAGGGCGGACTTCTCACCAGAATGTTGGATAATCAGGCCAGCATGTTTGATTATCATTCAAAACTGGAGGCTACCCATCCTTATTCTTCTGTTTGGTATGAATGGCCTACTATGGAACGCCCTATTTTCTACTATTCAAAGGAAATGGGAGAGGACTTACGAAGAGGTATCAGTGCTTTCGGAAATCCTCTGGTATGGTGGAGCGGAATTTTTGCCTTTTTCTTCATGCTTTATTTAGCTACAAAGAAAAGGGATAAAAATGCAAGATTTTTGTGTATTGGCTATTTGGCTCAATATTTACCTTGGATATTAATTACCAGATGTACCTTTATTTATCACTATTTCCCAAGTGTTCCTTTCATTGCGTTAATGATTGGCTATTGCTTCTTACAGCTTCAGAAAAAGGTATCAAAAAAGGTATTCCTTACCCTGTTAATTCTGTTTGCTGTAATTTGCTTTGGATTATTCCTTTTATTCTATCCGGTTCTGTCCGGAGAAGTTGTTTCCAGGGAATTTGTTATAAATTACCTGAAATGGTTTGAAAATACTTGGACATTAGTAGTGTAAACCCTTAAAAATATCAATCATTCTTGTTTATTTCCGTTAATAGTGGTACAATTTTCGTAAGAATATACAATCATGGAGGATGCTATGCGTAAGGTAATGTTCCTCATCAGCACTTGGCAGGAATTATATACTGACCGAATGCTTGGTGGCATTGAAAAGTACATAGAGAATACGGATATTCAAGTTCACGCATTTAACGCTTACGGGGCAACTGTAGAATATTATGCCAAGGAGGCTGAAATATTCTATTTGCCCAATGTGTCAGATTATGATGGTGTTTTGACCTTTTATAATAGTGTGAATTCGGAAAAGTATATGAATTACTTTGTTTCAAAATGCAAAGCCCTTAATATTCCGCTGTTAAATATTGATACAGAGAAAGAAGGCGTTGCCTATTGCGGAATTGACAACTATACTTCTGCCTATGAAGTGGTTGAACATATGATAACCGAACATCATTGCAAAAAGCTTTCTTTTATAGGAGGTCCGGAGAATCATCCTGATACTGTTGAGCGTGCCAAAGCCTTTAAGGATTGCTTGGAGAAACATGGTTTAGAGCCCTACAGCATTGGATATTACGGATATATGAGAAGTTCCGGTGGCAACGCCTACAAACAAATAAAGGAAAGTGGTACCCCCTTCGCTGATGCATATATTTGCGCCAATGATTTCGCCGCAATCGGTTTCTGTACGGCAGCAGCCGAGGACGGATACTATGCACCGACAGATTTTAAGATTACCGGCTTTGACAATCTGGAAGAAGGACAACGTTTCAACCCAACCATTGCCTCTGTAAATCGTAATTTAGACGAATTGGGATATCGAAGCATAGAATTCTTGGATAAATTAATGAAACAGGAAACAACAGAAACTGCTTGCTATGTACCGGGCAAATTTTGTTGCGCGCCCAGTTGCGGTTGTACTCATGCTTCTGACACTATTGAAAAATACAATCTTTTAAATACACGTACCATTGAACGTGACCATTTGGATGATGTACAACGAAAAGCACGGGAATTATTATGCGGCAACAGTTCCTTTGAAGAATATCAGCAGTCACTTGTAAAATGTCATTATTATTATCATATTGACAACATGTTCATTGCTGTAAACCACAACCTTTCCGACCCCGAAAAGGTTGATTTTGATGGCTATGATGATATTATGGATCTTTACAGCATGACAGATTCCGAGCAGATTTCCAAATCCAAAACTCTGATACCGGAACAATTTAACACCCCAGATTGCAAATTACTTTTATTTGCCTCTCTACATTGTAAGGAACGCACCTCCGGTTACAGTATTTTTAAATATCGTAATAATATAATGGATTTAATGTATCACAGAACCTTAAATGAAACCTGTGCTATGGCTATTGAGAATATCAGGCAAAATCAGCTTTTGAATCATATGAACAAAAAGCTGCAGTTTTTATATATTCGTGATTCCCTTACCGGTCTTTATAACCGTTTTGGATATAATGCCTTTGGCGGAGATTGCTTCCAAAAGAATCACGGAAAAATCTATATTCTTTATATAGATATGGATAATTTAAAACCATTGAACGATAATTACGGCCATGACATGGGAGATGCTGCGTTAAAAGGTATTGCTAACGGTCTCCGTGTTGTTTTTGCAGATACAGATATACATGTTCGTATGGGCGGTGACGAATTTTTAGTTATGGGCCCCTACATGTCAGAACAGGAAATTTTGGAAAAAGAAAAGAAGTTAGACCATTTCTTACAGACCTACAGCAAAGAAAACCATTTCCCTATTCCTATTGAAATCAGTATGGGACATGCAGTTAATGAAACAGAACCTCCCCATACAAGTTTAACCAGCATGGTACAGGCAGCAGATGCATTAATGTACCAGCACAAGCAAAAAAAGAAGACCGCAAAAATAAGTGAGAAGCAATCCCAATAATATAAATAGTTATGAAAAAAACAAGTTTTACTAAAATATTCTCCTATTTTTCCTTGGGAGAAAAAATCCTATGGAGCTTTGGCGTATGCCTTATTCTTATAGCCTTTATTCTTTTTGACAGAACAAATTATATGACCTTGCTTGCATCCTTGATCGGTGTAACCTCATTAATTTTTAATGCCAAAGGAAATCCTGTAGGACAATTTTTAATTATTCTTTTCAGCATGATTTACGGTGTCATTTCATATTCCTTTTCTTATTATGGGGAAATGATTACTTATCTCATGATGACTACGCCTATGGCAATTCTTTCCTTAATTGCCTGGCTTAAAAATCCCTTTAAGGGAAACAAATCAGAAGTAGCTATAAACAGAATTAATAAAGGCGAGGGCATCTGTATGATAGCTCTCACCTTTTTTGTGACTTTACTGTTTTATTTCATTCTTAAATTCTTTCATACCGCTAATTTGCTGCCCGGTACTTTATCTGTAACCACCAGTTTTCTTGCGGTTTTTCTTACCTACAAACGGGATCCTCGCTTTGCGCTGGCTTATGCCTCCAACGATTTTGTATTGATTATACTTTGGAGTCTGGCTTCTTTTGAGGATTTGACTTATATCTCTGTAACCGTTTGTTTTGTAATTTTCTTAATAAATGACTTATATACCTTTTTCAATTGGAAGCGTATGGAGAAGCGACAATTGGCCAATCCGGCATAACGGCTCCCTGCTTGTGAACTACATCGGCAATTGAATTACCGAGCATCTGATGTGCGAGGCTTCGCCTCGTAGATTCAGTGGTGCGTCCATGACACCTCTACTGCTACCCTTTTGGGTTACACAGCTACATTTCTTATTCTTGTATTAACTAGTCCGGATACGGACATTTCTTTTTCTATGCCGGACACGGCAAAATATTTTCTCATGATGTTGTATGCTCCTACTGCATCCGCATTAAATACTTCTCCCTTTACCAGATACAGTCCCCGTTCTTTCCGATTTGACTTCTCTGCAACTTCTTTCGAAACCCTGTCGGCATATGGTGAACACTGACTTGTATAGCTTTCCTCCTGTCTTACGAATCGGATTCCGGCACACTTTAACTTATACTCCAGCATGCCATATATTTTGTCATATGGAAGTCCATGAAGTTTTTGATTGGTTTTCTTTCCAAGGTCAGTCCCTTTTCGGATATTTCTGATATCGCCAACTATGACTGTTCGAATCTCATTCTTTATACAGTAGTCTGCCAGACTGCGTGTTATCTTATGAAGGTAATCCTTTATGCTGTCTCTTTTCTTCTGATAAAGCTTAAGTACATGCTTGGACGGTTTGGGATAATGTATCCCTTTTCTGATTTGCTGCTTCGACCATTGTGCCTGCACCCGCGAAATCTCTTTATCATATTTTCTGCATATACTTAGATACTTACGCCCGATAATAAATGATTTCGCATTACTGTCATAACAGGTCATCAGATTATGAAGCCCCAAATCCACGGAAAGATAGTGCCCATTATCCGCCTGTGCTTCCACATCTTCGATTTCGTATACTACTATCACTTTACATTTGCCGTTCTCTGGTGGATATATATGAAGCTGCTTAATCATATCAATGTTCTTAAAAAGTCTATTTTTAAGAAACAGATAGTTGTCATTGATCTGATACCTTTCCTTCAGATATTCCTTTAAATTCTTTGGTAGTGAAAGTCTGATTCCTTCCTTTCCATCCTCATGCTTTATACCATTTTGCATGTATGTGACTGCCATTCCGTTTTGTTTAAATCTGGGCGGTCTTGGATTCTCTACTCCCTTTGTTCTCTGCAAAACATAAAACGACTTCCACGACTTATCCAGAAGCTTGCATACCTCCTGGGCAGTCTGTGATGGCAACGATTTGAACCACATATTGTCCTTGTAATGTGACTTCTGATAATACCAGTCAGGGTACTTCTCCAGTCCCAGTTCTTTGTAATGAATTCTCTCGTAGTTGCATATATTCCAAAGCTTTGATGCTGCATAGCATAAATGTCCGATTATATTGGATTCATTCTCGTTTAGCTTTACAAACGTCTTACGCGATAGCAGCATAATCTTCCCCCTTAATATAATTTGCTCTGGTGTTCGATGTATCTTCGAATATTTTCTTCAGATACCGAACCAATAGTCTCAACATAATACGAATGATTCCAAAGCTGACCCTTCCACAACTTCTCTCTTATTCCAGGGAATTGTTCAAAAAGTTTCCTGCCTGTAATTCCTTTCAAGTACTTTACAATATCTGTTACCGATAACTTAGGTGGTGCAGAGACAAAACAATGTACATGGTCACCTTCTCCTACTTCAAAAAGATGTACTGTAAAGCCCTTATCCTTTGCAATCTCCTGAACCAATGTCTTTAGATAATCCTCAATTTCCTGGTTCAAAATCTTCCTTCTGTACTTTACAGACCACACCACATGGTAGTTTATATTATATACGCAAGTTCTTGAATGTATTAGGTTTTCTTTCATGTGTATAGTATATCACGGTTTTAACTTCAGGGCAAGAAGAAATCGAATGTATGTTCGTTTTTTATTTTTTAAAAATGTCCGTTCATATATGCGAACCGGCAATTTAATACATTTTTTACCAATATCATTTTCGCATATGAACGGACTTACGCTTTCATCTCGGCACTTGAAGAACCGAGGATTCCCGCTTGCCATCCTAAAAAACCACTTAACTGTGTAGCTCATATTATCAAAATAATATGCTATTCATATAATCTAAAATCAATATACTCGCTATTCTCC
>JAKSSF010000059.1 GCA_024403235.1 Lachnospiraceae bacterium
CTTAAAATCCCTTGAGCAGTAATGTTCGTGCGGGTTCGAGTCCCGCTCCGGGCACAGCTTCGTGCCTGGCGATATCTTAAATATTTCATAATCAGCCTTTTGTATTAAATCTTCTTTTTTATTGCACAACGGATGCACAACAAATTTATATTCCTTTGCAAATAGTAGGAGTTCATTAAAGGTTTGGTTGGAAGTTGTATTGTATATCTTTTTTGCAATTCATTTTTTCTGTTCAAACTACTTTTAATACAAAATATCCATCCGTAGGAGGAATAAATACTGAACGTATTTGTCTTTCTTCGGTTGTTGGTATAATATAACCGTTATCGGAAAGAAGGTTTCCTCTATCAATACTTAAGTGTTCTGCAGCCAAACTCAATGATATGACTTCAAGGAAAGATAACAGTTGTACAAAACCTATATGAGTCTATTCCCATGTTTGTGAAACAAATCTTTTGAGAAATCCTTGCATATTTCAGGATATTTCGCGTACTTTGCATAAAGTTGTGCATAACGAAAAATAAGTAACTAATATAATTGGGTACTCATGTTTTTTGAAAATCGCCAAAATGCATGACTTTTTTTACATAATTTAATTACAAACCCAAATGGATCCTTGTTCCACTAACAAGTAGTACTATGAAAAAACTAGCATTTATACTTTTCTTGACATTGAGTCCTATACTGACTTTAAAAGCAGACCTAGCATTCAGGAACCATCGATACAATGTTTTCAGTGTTCTGCCTGTACTTCCTGACCAGATTGTGATGATGGGCAACAGCATTACCAACATGCACGAATGGTGGGAAGCATTGGGAGATCACCGTATCGTAAACCGTGGAGTGAGTGGTGCCGTGAGTGATGAGATGGTGGCAAATATGGACCCTATTGTAAAGGGACATCCTGCAAAAGTGTTTATTATGATTGGTACCAATGACATAGGTTATGGTCAGTCCCGTGAGCATATAGCCGAGAACCTGCAGACCATACTTAACCGATTCAAACTAGAATCACCTATAACACGTGTATATGTACAAAGCATACTGCCTAGCGGTAATGGCTCCAGAGGAGGTAAGATTGCTGGTGTCAACGAACTGTTGAAGACTGTTTGCCGCAAGGCAGGAGTGACTTTCATTGACCTCTATAACCTACTGGGTGATGGTGAAGGGCACTTGAAGGCTGGGTGGTCGTTTGATGATCTTCA
Source organism: Lachnospiraceae bacterium (assembly GCA_024403235.1). Classification (GTDB taxonomy): domain Bacteria; phylum Bacillota; class Clostridia; order Lachnospirales; family Lachnospiraceae; genus JAKSSF01. Next base: position 1,206 of record JAKSSF010000059.1, read on the forward strand.
CCCTAAAGCTGCAGGCTACCAGGCTTGGTGCAACACCCTGCTCCCTTACCTGAACGAAGGTATGGATTACACCTTCTCCTGCCAGTACCCACAGACCTTCCCAGACATACATGAAGGCTATACCAACAGTTGGGGTGCACGCATGGGTGCTCTTTCCCTACTTCCGGTAAAAAAAGATGACATTGTGTTTATAGGCGACGAGATGATTCACAGTGGAGAATGGCACGAGTTGCTGGGAAGTCCTAGAGCAAAAAATCGCGGCACGGGATGGGGGTATCCGGGAGCAGACATGGCTCTTATACAGAAACAGATTTCTCACTTCATGCACGGAAATGAGAATAGTGTTTGTCCGCAAGCTGTTGTTCTCTATGCCGGAGCACAGGAGGCGGAGAATAGAATGGACATACATAACTTTGAGATTAAATACCGAGAATTATTGACAACTCTGCACGAACAGGCACCAGAAGCCCATATACAAGTACTCACGGTATTGCGGAACACCGACGCTGAGAAAGACACCCTGGTACAAGCCTACAACAAGGTGCTGAAGACTATATGTAAGAAAGACAAGAAAGCCTCCTTGGTAGATATCTATACACCACTCTGTTCGCCAGAAATGATGATGGAGAACTATGTGAGTGGGAGTGGCTATCTGAAAATTGCAGAGATACTCAAGTGCTTACTATAAATTATTTTTTTACTAATACCTGTTGGTGGAATTAATTTGTAAAAGCATGAAACGTTTTCTAATAATCAGCCTACTGTTTTGGGGACAAATCACATATTTAGCAGCCATCAATCCTAAACCTTTTGTTATTCCAGAGATAAAAGAATGGAAAGGAGCCGAAGGGGCACTCACTATTACAGCGAACAGCCGCATTGTTATCGATAAGGAATATGTGGAACTCCGTCAGATTGCAACCCTATTGGCTCAAGACTGGGCTTTGCTTTTCGGGAAGGAACTAGCCATAACCACGGGGAAAGCAACAAGGGGAGACATACAACTCTCTTTCACGAGTAGTAAGAAGATAGGAAACGAGGCTTATGCCATCAGCACTACGGATAGAGTTTCCTTGTCTGCCGCAACACCTACAGGCTTGTACTGGGGCACCAGAACCTTGCTTCAGATAGCAGAGCAGACTAAAGACCAATCTTTGCCGTGTGGCATAATCAAAGACGAACCAGCCTATGGCATGCGTGGTTTTATGATAGACTGTGGTCGAAAATATATCCCGATGGATTATTTGCAAAACCTAGTCAAGATTATGTCCTACTACAAAATGAATACACTGCAGGTACACCTGAACGACAATGGATTTAAGCAGTTCTTCCAGAATGATTGGGAAAAGACCTATGCTGCTTTCCGTCTGGAAAGTGAAACCTATCCAGGCCTTACTGCAGAAGATGGAAGTTATTCCAAGGCAGAATTTCGCGCCTTTATTAAAGAGTCTGCAAAGCTGGGTGTGGAGATCATCCCTGAAATTGATGCTCCTGCTCATACCCTGGCTTTTGCTCACTACAAAAAATCCTTAGGCAGTGAGCAATATGGCCTAGACCACTTGGATTTATTTAACACGGAAACCTATTCTTTTATGGATGGACTTTGGAAGGAATACCTGGAGGGGGATGATCCCGTATTTGCTGGTCCCAGAGTACACATTGGGACCGACGAGTATTCCAATAAGGACCCAGAGGTAGTGGAGAAATTCCGCGCTTTCACCAACCGCTACATCAACTATGTAGAGTCTTTCGGCAAGCAGGCTTGCGTATGGGGAGCTTTAACTCATGCTAAAGGAGAGACTCCGGTAAAAGTAAAGAATGTCATCATGAGCGCGTGGTATAATGGCTATGCACAGCCTAAGGACATGAAAAAACTAGGGTATGATTTGATATCTATTCCTGACGGCTGGGTTTACATTGTTCCTGCTGCAGGCTACTATTACGATTATCTGGACATTGAAAACCTATATAAGGAATGGACTCCTGCACACATTGGAGAGGAAGTTTTTGAAGAGGGTGACCCAAATATTCTAGGAGGAATGTTTGCAGTATGGAATGATCATGTAGGGAACGGCATCAGCGTGAGCGACATTCACCATCGGATTTTTCCTGCTCTACAAACCTTGGCTGCAAAATGTTGGAGTGCTAGTGGGATAACCGTACCTTTTGAGAGCTTTGACAAACAGCGTTTAGCACTTAGTGAAGCACCAGGTGTACATGAGCTAGGATTGTACATGAAGAAACCAGGAATACTGATGGAGTTGGCAAAACTAAGCGCAACCTCCAATTTCAAAAAGGAATTTATAGGCTATAATTATAGGGTTTCGTTCACCATAGAAGGACAAGGTGAGTTGCCAGGGACGGTTCTATTAAGCTCTTTACGTAGTACTTTCTATCTGGCTGATCCTATACAGGGTATGTTAGGATTTAGCAGAGATGGATACCTATTCCAATTCACGCATAGAGTTATGCCTGGTAAACATCATATTGCCATTGAAGGTGACAATAAAGCAACTCGGTTATTCATAGACGGGAAAATGGTGGAAGAATTGAATATCTTGACTCGTTATTTTGATAAAGAAGGGAAATCAATGAATAAAACTGTACGTACACTGGTTTTTCCTCTCCAGAAAACGGGCGATTTCAAGAGCGAGATATTCAATTTTGTCGTAGAACAACAGCCTTAAGAGTCATCTCAATCCCTCTAGCTGCAAGTGGTTAATTGCTTTCCCTTCAATATATTATTTTCCAAGTACAACTGCATTTCGTTGATAAACACCGAACCCGTGAATAGGATTACGCTAAAATAGGAGCAAACGTGTAATTGTTGGTTCAAATTCTTGGTAATAGATTTCCTGTTTTTCCCCCAAAATGGTGATTATGGCAGTTTTTTTGTTACCCCCCCAGGTTTGAGGCGAAATATTTGCAAGTTTTAAGAAATTTTACTATTTTTGCAATTAAGGTGTGAATATGGCGATTTTATCTTAATGGTTTGGAACTACTAAGGTAGTAATATGTGCCATTTCCCGAACATAAATATAGCTATTAAACCATTTAAATTATTTGTATTATGAAAAGACTTTTATTTTATGTAGCAATGGCTTTATGTTCTATTGTATTATATTTTTATTCATTAAAACAGAATGACCGTCAGATAGCGTTAATACCTAACCTTGTTGAGGCTCTCGCAGAGAACGAAACAGAGAACAATGTGTATTGTAAATGCTCAAATGCATTAATCGCTCCTAACAGAAAATGTTTGGTGACAAATAGCGGTGTCACTTGTGCTAGTGGCTATAATATAAAATGTCAAGATTTCAACTCTAATTGTTACTAATGAGAAAGTTATATTACTCTTTTGGCGTAGTGGCCATTGCCCTTTTGCTATTTTCATGTGCTGAAAGTAAAAATAGCTTTCCAGGAGTAAAAAATATCCAATATGAAAGTATTGACATGGAAAGAATCGTGATAGACTCTGTTCCTAACACGTCATATGTGGTTTTCTCTGGAATATGTAATGATTCATTATATATGTTTGATGTGTTACCTCTGTTCCAAATCTTTCATCATATTC
>JAKSSF010000006.1 GCA_024403235.1 Lachnospiraceae bacterium
TTCCACTGTCATGTAACAGAAGATATTACACCAATCCAGAAGCAGGATTTAGAATATCGTTTCTGGGAGCTTTCTAATGGTGGAAAGATTCAGTATGTGAAGTATCCTATCGATTACAATATTGAAGCTATCAAAACCTTGATTCATCGTGCCATGGAAATGGGCTTCTATGAAGGTGTTAACCTTTCTTTGGCATATTGTGATGATTGTGGCCATCAGGAATTGGAAATGGATGTATGCCCTAAATGTGGTAGTAAGAACTTAACAAAGATTGATCGTATGAATGGATATTTGTCTTACTCCCGTGTACATGGAGATACCAGACTGAATGATGCTAAAATGGCGGAAATTGCGGAAAGGAAATCTATGTAGTCATGAGATATCATAATATAACGAAAGATGACATGCTTAACGGTGATGGCTTGCGTGTAGTATTGTGGGTTGCAGGTTGTAACCATTGTTGTAAGGAATGTCAAAATCCTATGACTTGGGATCCGGACGGTGGACTGCCATTTGATGAGGATGCCAAGGGGGAAATTTTTGATCAGTTGGAAAAATCTTATATTAGCGGTATTACTTTTTCCGGAGGAGACCCGTTGCATCCCAATAATCGATTGGGTGTGAAGGCATTAATGCAGGAAATCAGAACCCTCTATCCAAATAAAACCATTTGGCTTTATACCGGTTCCGAATGGGAGGATATTTATGATTATCCCATGATGGAATATATAGATGTTTTGGTAGATGGGGAGTTTGTGAATGAGCTAAAGGATGTGAAACTTCTATGGAAGGGTAGCTCTAATCAAAGGGTCATTGATGTACAAAAAACCTTAGCAAGTACTGATAAAACGGTTCCGGTGGTTTATTGTCCGGATTATGGAGATAAAAATGGCAGAAACAGTTAAGATTACCTATTTATCAAAAGAAATTGATAAATTAACTTATATTGATGGGAAATCAGATTGGATAGATTTGCGCTCTGCAGAGAATGTGGAGATGAAAAAAGGGGAGTTCCGTTTGATTAACCTTGGAGTTAGCATGAGTTTACCGGATGGGTATGAAATGATTATCGCTCCCAGAAGTTCCACCTTTAAGAACTTTGGATTAATCCAGACCAATTCCATCGGTGTAATCGATGAAAGCTATGGAAAAAATAGCTGTAAAGATGTGTTGATGATGCCTGTATATGCGGTTAGAGATACACAAATCAAGGTGAACGATCGTATTTGTCAGTTCCGGATTCAAAAACACCAACCCAAAATACTATTTGAAGAATTGGAAATCGGTGCCTTAGACGGAGAGGAAAGAAGCGGTTTTGGTTCCACCGGAAAACAGTAAATAGAAAATGTTGGAAGAGAGAAAAAGCAGTTGCCTTTTCTCTCTTTTTTCTTGAGTTTGAAAGGGTATTATGATAATATACAGTAGACTAGGTTTAATATGCTATGAGAGAAAAATAAATCGATATTGAATGGAATTACTTGAGGGAGAAAAACGTATGAGCGTTCCACAGAGTGAGCAATTTGACGAAATTGAATTAAATGATTTATTTAGGTCTATTAAAGAAACTTTTCAGGATCCTACCATAACAGAAGCTTTTCAAGAGGACGGAGATTACGAGGTATATAGTACCCAGTATAATGATGAACGCTTGAAGGATATGGGATTTAATCTCTCACAAATAGAAGAGATTAAAAAGGGATTGATAGCCAGAATTCCGGTAGATGTGTATGCGAAGGAATATTATACTTGGCAGCAAATGCATGTGCTTCGTTTGGCATTGCAGGACAAGGTAGATATATCTTTATTTTCTGCTCCATCCTATTCTGCAGAGCAGATGCATGAAATTCGTTTAGGCGTAATGCAGGGGATTGATGTAAGTGCGTTTGCAAAATCCAATTTTACACCGGAAAGTATGCGAAACACTAGAAGACTATTGTTAAGTAACCGTTATAATCAGAACCCAACAGGCCATGAAATGGTCTATGCGGATGATGAATACGGCATAATTATTCATATATCTGATGATTGTATGTCTGCTTATGTTACCATGACGGATAAGAATTTCAGATATTCCCTTCGTGGACTGCAGACAGCTTTGAATAAATATGATGTTTCCTTTGGTATTATGGTTCCCACTCTTTTAAAGATGGTATTAGAAGGAGAAATTGGAACGGAGTACAAGATTGCCCAGGGAGAAGAAGCTTTACCCGGTGATCCGGGTTATTATGAATATTTCTTTGAGAGAGAGACTCATAATAAACCACAAATCTTAGAGGATGGTAGAGCAGATTATACCAACACAATTGTAGCTCCTTCTGTGGATGCAAATCAGTTATTGATGATTTATCATCCCGGTGAGAAGGGCAGAAACGGCAGAACGGTAACCGATTACAGTATTACTGCAACCAAAGGTGTGGATTTATATCCTTATAAGGGTAGTGGCTTTTATAAGGGTGGCGAGGATGGAAATAGTTATTTTGCCACAAAACGAGGCTGCGTAGGTTGTGATGACAAGACTTATACCATCAATATTTGGAATGTGTACACAGTAGATGGAAATGTAAACCGTTATACAGGAAGAATTTCTTTTGATGGTACTATTGAAATTCATGGCTCTGTATTGGATATGGCTGTTATCGAAGCAACCGGTGATATTATTATTGATGGGTTTGTAGAAAGTGCTATTGTGAAAGCCGGTGGAAATGTTATCATTCGTTGCGGTATCAATGCCGGTGGAAAAGGATATATCCGTGCCGGTGGATCTATTGTTGCGAAATTTATAGAATCCGCCAAAGTAATGGCAAGGGATAATATTGAAGCAAATTATTTCTTAAATAGTTATATAGAGACAGATGGACTTCTAAAGGCAAGCGGTAAGAAATCTATGCTTGTGGGCGGTAATGTTTTTGCAGCAGAAGGCATAGAAGTGCGAAGCATTATGTCCAATGGAAAAACAAAAACCAACCTTCAGGTTGGGGATTTGATGTGGATTAATAATCGCCTGTTACAGCAGGAGCAAAATAAAGCCAAGGTAGTCAAAGAGATTCAGCAGCTAGAGGATGGTAAAAATAAGGTTTTACTTGTGACAGAAGGGTCAAATCCGGAAGACCATCCGTTGTATGGAAAAATCAAAGCAGCATTGGAACAAAAGCTTGCGGAGCATCAGTTATATGAAATAGAAATTGGTCGCTTAAATGGTGTAAAACGGAAAGCCATGAGAGCCTATATTAAGATAACAGATCAGATTGCAGAAGATGTTATCATTACCATGGGTAATGTGAAAAGAAAAATAAATACACCCATTAAAGCCGGTAAAATTACCCAGGAATATTTGGCAAAATTACAAGAAGGTTAGTTTTATGGGAATAAAATATTCGAATGGAATGGAGTGGCTATGAGAGGATTAGATACACAGGTTCGTAAAACAAGAAGGCGTGTTTTTAAGGAAGTGGCAAATCTTGCCTATAATTCTACGAATTTAATTGATGACATAGAAGAATTGCCCTATCGCATTGTCAATGAAAATGATTATAGAGAAGATATGTATAGAGAACGCTCTATTGTAAGAGAAAGAATTCGTCTTGCAATGGGTATGTCCCTTCGTCCGGAAAACCGTTCCGTGCATTTGACTCAAGGATTAGAGGAAAGTAATATTTCGGAAAAGTATTATGAGCCACCGTTAATGCAGGTAATTCCTTCCGCTTGTAATGCCTGTCCGGAAAATAAATATGAAGTGACCAATAAATGTATGGGGTGTACCGCTCATCCTTGTAATGAAGTGTGTCCAAGAGGGGCTATTTCCATGGTCAATGGGAAATCCTTTATTGATCAGGAAAAATGTATCAAATGTGGTAAATGTAAAGCGGTATGTCCTTATGATGCCATTACCCATCAGGTGCGTCCTTGTTCCGCTGCTTGTGGTGTGAATGCCATTAAAAATGATTCCAAAGGACGAGCAGTCATTGATAATGATTTGTGTGTATCCTGTGGACAATGTATGGTAAGTTGTCCTTTTGGTGCCATTGCAGATAAATCTCAGATTTTCCAGTTGATTCGTGCTTTACAATCCGGAAAAGAAATTATTGCGCAGGTTGCGCCTGCCTTTGTAGGACAGTTTGGGGCAGGTGTCACACCGGATATGTTAAAGACCGCATTAAAAGAGTTAGGCTTTGCAGATGTGTATGAAACTGCCATTGGAGCTGATATGGGCGCCTTAGCAGAAGCAGAGCATTATGTAGAAGAGGTGGCAACCGGTAAATTGCCATTTTTATTAACTTCCTGTTGTCCTTCTTGGTCAGTGCTGGCAAAGAAATTCTTCCCAGAGACCATCGACAATATTTCTAATGCGTTGACTCCAATGGTTGCCACGGCGAGAGTGATTAAAGCAGAACATCCGGATGCTTCTGTAGTGTTTATTGGACCCTGTGCTTCTAAAAAATTGGAGGCTTCTCGTAGAACCGTTCGTTCCGATGTGGATTTTGTGATTACCTTTGAAGAACTTTTGGGTATGTTTGATGCAAAGGGAATTGATTTGTCTGCTGTAGAAGCAAAAGATGAAATCAATGATGCAACTTCTGCCGGTCGTGGGTATGGTGTGGCAGGCGGTGTGGCAGATGCCATAGAGCATGTTATCAGAGAGTATTATCCCGGTGTAGAAGTCAATATTGAACATGCAGAAAGTCTTGCAGAATGTAAAAAAGTATTGATGTTAGCAAAAGCCGGAAAGAAGAAAGGCTGCCTGATTGAAGGTATGGCTTGTCCGGGCGGCTGTGTTGCAGGAGCCGGAACCAATATTTCAATTGTGACTGCAAATAAAGAATTAAGTAATTTCAAGAAGGCAGCAAATCAAGCGTTGCCGGATAAGAAATAAAATCTGATTAGAAAAAGACAGAAAGAAGAGTGAAGACCCTATGACAAAAATCAGAACTAGATTTGCTCCCAGTCCTACCGGGAGAATGCATGTGGGAAATTTAAGAACGGCATTATATGCGTATTTGATTTCTAAGCATGAGGGAGGAGATTTTATCCTTCGTATTGAAGATACCGATCAGGAACGTTTGGTAGAAGGTGCGGTAGATATTATTTATCGTACACTGGAAAAAACCGGGCTGATGCATGATGAAGGACCGGATAAGGACAAAGGCTTTGGCCCCTATGTACAGAGTGAGAGACAGGCAAGTGGTATTTATTTAGAATATGCCAAAAAGTTGATTGAAAAAGGAGAGGCATATTATTGCTTCTGTGATAAAGAGAGATTGGCTACCCTAAATCGTACCGTGGCAGGCAAAGAAATCAATGTATATGACAAACATTGTTTACACTTGTCCAAGGAAGAAGTAGAAGAAAAATTAGCTTCCGGTTTGCCTTATGTTATTCGACAGAACAATCCTACAGAAGGTACTACAACCTTCCAGGACGAAATTTATGGCGATATTACGGTAGACAATGCAGAGCTTGACGATATGATTTTAATCAAATCGGATGGATTCCCTACCTATAACTTTGCCAATGTGGTAGATGACCATTTGATGGGAATTACCCATGTGGTTCGAGGTAATGAATATTTATCTTCTTCCCCTAAGTACAATCGTTTGTATGAAGCCTTTGGCTGGGAAGTGCCGGTATATGTACATTGCCCGTTGATTACAGATGAAAGCCATCAGAAGCTTTCCAAGAGATGTGGACATTCTTCTTATGAAGATTTGATTGACCAGGGATTTTTAACAGAAGCAGTAGTCAATTTCGTAGCATTACTTGGCTGGAGTCCAAGTGATACGAATGAGGAGATTTTCTCTTTACAGCAGTTAATTGAACATTTTGACTATCATCATATGTCAAAATCCCCTGCCGTATTTGATTATACAAAATTGAAATGGATGAATGGGGAATACATCAAAGCCATGGAGTTTGATGCGTTCTATGAAAAGGCAGAGCCTTATTTGAAGCAAGCCATTTCAAAAGATTTGGATTTGAAAAAGATTGCGGAAATGGTGAAAACCAGAATTGAGATTTTCCCGGATATTCCTGCATTGATTGATTTCTTTGATACATTACCGGAATACGATGTGGCAATGTATACCCATAAAAAGATGAAAACCAATACAGAATCTTCTTTAGAGGTTTTGCAGGAACTGTTGCCTATTTTACAGGAACAGGAAGATTATAGTAATGATGCGCTGTATCAGACCTTACTTGGTTATGTAGAGAAGAAGGGCTGTAAGAATGGATTTGCATTATGGCCTATTCGTACCGCTGTCAGCGGAAAACAAATGACACCTGCAGGTGCCACAGAGATTATGGAGATTTTAGGAAAAGAGGAATCTATCAAGAGAATTCAGAAAGGTATTGAACTTTTAAGTGCTTCCTTGTAGTCCCTCTCAAGCAAAAGCGATTTCACACGGAGAAGGTCCCATGCTAGTATTAGCGGGACCTGGCTCCGGTAAAACTTTTGTGATGATTCGGCGTCTGGAATATCTGATCCGAGAACGCCAAATAGATCCGTCTAAAATTCTTTTAATTTCCTTCTCTAAAGCATCTACCATAGAACTCAAACAACGATTCGAAAAGCTTTCTAATACCAATCAAAATCAAGTTACTTTTTCTACTTTTCATGCATTATTTTTCCATATTCTAAAACAAACTTATTCCTATACAACAAAAGATATTTTAACAGAAGTAGAGAAACACCAAATTATCAAAACGATTTTAAATAATCCCTTATATGAGGAAGAAGCAACCGGTGAAAATGAAGAGAAATGGTTGTCTGTTTTTGCCTATTATAAGAATAAAAATGATGTACCCAAGGAGATAAAAACAAAGCAAAATGCTATTTTGAAATTTCAACAACTTTATCAAGCCTATGAAGAAGAAAAAAGAGCCATGGGGAAATTGGATTTTGATGATATGGCCACTCTTACCTATGCCCTTTTACAGAAAAGAGAGGACTTGCGAAAACTGTGGCAAGAGCGATTCTCTTTTATTTGCATTGATGAGTTTCAAGATATTAACCCTATTCAATTTCAAATTATTAGGTTGTTGGCTTATCCACGAAATAATTTGTTTGTGGTAGGGGATGATGACCAGGCAATTTATGGATTTCGCGGGTCTTCGCCGGAGATTATGCTAGGGTTTAAGAAGTATTATCCAACGGCCAGGGAGGTTCTTTTGGAAACCAACTTCCGTTGCCAGGAAACCATAGTGAAAGCCAGCATAAAGGTGATTGCAGAAAACAAGCAAAGATTTCACAAAGATATTGTGGCAAATAAACTAGGTGGCGTACCGGTGGAACTGAAAGGATTTCCCAATACCGCAGAGGAATATCAATGGATCCTTTCTAAAATGCTGGAGGAACGTCGGAAAAACAAGGCATTAAATTGGAGCGATTTTGCCTGTATTTTTCGTACCAATACCCAAATGATGGCTTTGGCCGAATTCCTGATTCGACATCGCATACCGATTATCATGAAGGAACGAGTAAAAAGTATATTTCAAAGTGAAGAAGGGAAAGAAGTAAGAGCTTATTTACGATATTTCTTGGCTGGTCATAATCGAAAAGACTTTGTGCTGATTATGAACAAGCCGGTTCGGTACATTCATAGGAATGCGCTGCAAAATGATATTGTTACAATAGAAGACCTAAAAAAATATTATCGGGATAAGCCTTTTATGAAAGAAAAACTGGAACTTTTAAGGATTCAGGATAGCAGGATTTCAAGGCTTGATCCCTACAGTGCTTGTATGTACATCCGAAAGGTAGTGGGATATGAAAAGGATGCTATAGAGCGGGGCAAAAAAGAAGGGAAAATGACCATCGATATAGAAGAGCGAATTGCCTATATTCAGGAATCCTTACGGGGGTTTTCCACCTTGGAACAGTGGGAGAATATGATTGAAGAATTGGAGAAAAATCTGCAAAAGGAAGGCAATGAAGAAGGGATACAATTTATAACTATGCATGGCAGTAAGGGCTTAGAATATGAACAGGTTTTTCTTCCTGACTGCAATGAAGGAAAGGTGCCTAATAAGCAGGCTGTAACAGAAAGCGAACTGGAAGAAGAACGGAGAATGTTTTATGTGGCAATGACACGGGCAAAAAGTATGCTTTCTATTTCCTATTTGGAGGGAGACAAAAAAATAGCCAAAAGTCGATTTTTAAAACCTTTGGAGAAGAAACCATTGGGATTGAGTATTAAAATGCGGAAACATATGGTAAAATAAGAACATCGTAATTCAGATTTTATGAGGGGTCACAAATGATAAAGAAATTAAAACAACACTATGGAGTGTTTTCCATTCTGGTGCTTGGATTTTTGACAAGATTCATTTATGTCATCAATACCTCTGTCTATGAAAGAGGACATGATGTTGGATATTATACTTCCTTAACAGATGGAAAAATTAATATAGGGCACTTGGGATATATTGAATATATTGCAAAGTTTGGACACCTGCCGGATTTTGATCCCTTTGAGGTTTTTATATTTTATCATCCCCCTTTGAATCATGTTTTAGGGGCTATGGTACTTCGTATTTCTACCTTTTTTGGAGCCGGAATCGATGCCGCATTTAAGAATGTACAGTATATGGAATTGTTTTTCTCCACTATGTGCATGGTGGTGGTATATTTGATTTTGAAAAGGCTTGTACAAGAGGATAAATATATTGTATTGGGTTTAGCTGTATTTTGTTTTCACCCGTCATTGGTATATATGTCCGCCTCCATTAATAACGATATGCTTTCCACCTTGTTTGAATTGCTATGCGTATATTTTGGACTTCTCTGGATGGAAAATTTTCAAAGTCGGTATTTGTACTTGACCGGATTGTGTATTGGGCTGGGAATGTGTGCAAAACTGAATGCTTCTATTATGGCGTTTCCCGTGGGATTGATTATGCTAATGCATTTTATAGATTCCATAAAGGATAAGACCTGGGCAAAGTGTGTGAAAGAGTATATTGTATTTGGCTTGATTACTGTGCCTATAGGCATGTGGTGGACCGTTCGAAACTTTATTCTGTTTCATCAGACACCGGGTGTACCAACAGGAGATGAAACCGACTTTAAGTATGTAGGCTTTGCGTCCTGGATAGAGCAATTTGGCATTCCAAAATCCTTGAATTTGTCCTTCCCTTTTCATTCTGCAAAGGCAAGCTATACTTCCAATGCCTGGCTCATTATGTTTCGTACTGCAATTTTTACAGAAATATGGCCTGCCGGGATGGAAGAACCTTATTTAACCTTTTGTAGAATTGCGTTTTTGTTTTCTATAGCACTGGCTTTCGTATGTGCTATATTGACAATCTATGTGAATATAAAAGAAATTAGGAATGGCAATGTGTATCGAGGTACATTTTTACTTTCCGGATATATTACTTTTATTTTGGCATTTATTGCCTTTGTAATAAAATATCAGTTTACCTGTAGCTCTGATTTTCGTTATATTGCTGCAATTCTTGTGTATTCCGCAGCCAGCTTGGCACAAGTATTATGGTTAAAGAAAAAACAAGCATAGATAAAAAAGTTCCCGATAGGAGAGTTATTAAAAACTCTTTTGTCGGGAACTTCTTTTGTTATTCGTATGTAATTTCATCAAATTCGCTATTTTCTAAGTAGTCGTAGTAAGCGTCCTCTACCATTTCATATTCCGCATCGTCTTCCAAATAGCGAAGCTTGGGCTCTTCGTTTACATCTTCCGGATTCTCAGAATATCCATAAATCCAAAAGTTCTCTGGATCCGTTTTTCCTTTTTCATCCATTGGAAGAAGAATAATATAGTCTTGCTCATTGAAGGTGATAATGGTTTGAATAGCACAGGTAGTTGTTACATCGTTCATATCTGTGATGGATACGGTCATATCTTCATCATTTTGTTTGTTTTTATTTCCCATTTGATTGAAAATTCCTTTCTGTAGGGTAGCAATTCTGTTTTGATTTTAACGAAAAAAAGAGCAAACCACAAGGGGCTTTTTTTCAATAGAAAAATCAAACTTATGTGCCCATTTTGACAAAATGTGTGGTAGAATAGATTTGTCATATTTTGTGTTCAAAAAGACAAGGAGCCGGCATGAAGATTAGACAAAAGAAAAATGAAATTGATATTTCTATGGGAGCAGTAATTTTGGATGAAAAAACCATTCAATTAACAGTGCTTGACGAAGGGAAAAAGAATAGTGGTATATTGTTATATCCCGGAAAAAATAAAGAGGCTGTAAAAATCCCATGGGAAGAGAAATATCGTGTTGGCAATGTGTTTGCCTGTGTGGTAGAGGATGTTTCCGTAAAGGATTTAAGCTATAACTTTTATGAAGATGACCGTATTATTACAGATAAATATGCAAAAAAGATTTTGGGCAACGAGATTTGGGGTGTAAAAACTAGTTTGTCTTTATGCGGCAGTACCTATTTACCGGAATTTGACTGGGAAGGGGATACACCGCTTCGTTCCAATTTAGAGGACATGGTAATGTATCAGCTTCATGTCCGTGGCTTTACCAAGCACAGTTCTTCCGGTGTCAAGAAAAAAGGTACCTTTGAGGGAATTATGGAAAAGATTCCCTATTTGAAAGCATTGGGTGTGAATGCTTTGGAATTGATGCCTTGTTACGAGTTTTTAGAGTATGAGAAGCCTTCTATGTCCTATGCTTCTATGGAAGAAGCAACAGCTCATTTGGCAATGCCCACCAAGGAAGAAGATGTGAAATTAAATTACTGGGGCTTTAAGAAAGGGTATTATTTTGCCCCCAAAGCATCCTACAGTGGATCGAAAGACGCCACCATTTCTTTCCGCAACATGGTGAAAGCATTACACCAGGCAGGGATGGAAGTGATTTTACAATTTTATTTTGATGCAGCAATTAAACCAGGTTTTATGTTAGAAGTATTGAAATACTGGGTTAGTGCATATCATGTGGATGGGTTCCGTTTAATGGGAGGTAATATTCCGGCTCATTTCCTGGCAACCTGTGAGGAACTGGTAAATACAAAATTATTTTTCCAAAATCTATCGGAATACGAAATTTATTCCGGAAAAGAGGTGCGTCCATATCCACATGTTTGTACCTATAAAGAAGATTACCTGTTTACCATTCGCCATTTCTTAAAAGGAGATGCAGGAAGCTTACAAAACGCATTTATGAAAATGCGTGAAAAAGGGAAATTAACCGGAAATGTTTGCTTTGTAACCAATTACAATACCTTTACCCTGCAAGACTTGGTTACTTATGATCGTAAGCACAACAGCATAAATGGGGAGAATAACACGGATGGAAATCCTTACAACGCCAGCTGGAATTGTGGCGTGGAAGGTACTACCAGAAAGAAACAGATCAATGCTTTGCGTGAAAAACAAAAACGAAATGCCTTAATGCTTGTTTTGTTCTCGGCAGGGATTCCTGTTTTGATGGCAGGAGATGAATTTGGGAATAGTCAGGAAGGGAATAATAATCCCTATTGTCAGGATAATCCTACTTCCTGGTTGAACTGGAAAAATCTGGAGAAAAACAAAGACTTTTTTGAAGAAGTCAAAAATATGATTTCCCTATCCAAAGAGATTTCTCTTATTAAGCAAACAGGGACAGATAAGGGAGCAGGGGAATTCCCGTTCTTATCCTTCCATGGAGCAGAAGCTTGGAAGTTGAATATGCAAAACAATGATGAAGCAGGCGCAATGTTATTTACAGGAGATAAATCCTATTATTTAGCTTTCAATATGCACTGGGAGAAAAAGGAGTTGGCATTGCCCAAATTAGGCGAAAAGAACCAGTGGAAACAGTTGTATTGTACCGAGAAGTCGTATCAGCCTGATGTATCGGAACGAGTATTAGAGCTACCTGCAAGAACGGTTTTATTGTTACAAATTGTGAGCTGAGGAATAAAAGATGAAAATAAAAGCTTGGGAGCACCTCAAAACAATCAGTACCCATAAATATCTTGTGATGCAAGGTTGTTTTCGGGTTGGATTATATAAACAGGGCTTATTACATGACTTGTCAAAGTATACCCCCTCTGAATTTTTTGTAGGTGCAAAATATTATCAGGGTACCAGAAGCCCGAACAATGCAGAACGGGAAGACATAGGCTATTCTTCCGCCTGGTTACATCACAAGGGTCGGAATAAACACCATTATGAATATTGGATTGATTACAGTGCTGCGGATATTAAAGGGGGCATGGCACCGGCACCTATGCCTACCAAATACATTGTAGAAATGATGATGGATCGAATCGCTGCCTGTAAGGTATATAAGGGAGAGCAGTATACACAGCATAGTGCCATGGAATATTATAATCTTGGCAGAGGGAAAGCGCCTTTACATGAAAAAACACAGGCAATGCTGGAGTTTTTCCTGGAGTTATTAGATAAATACGGGGAAGAAAAAACAGATTTGTTTATCAAGTATTATGTGGTTCCCCGCTGTAAGAAATGGGATAAAGACTGGAAACAGTATATCAAACACTATCGCGAAAAATGTCACCTGCCAGAACGAGATGCATAATATAAAAACAAAGAACATAGCGAGGCATAGATATGAATCCTTGTTGTTTGCTTTTACTGATGATGTTTTGTTGTAAAAAGGATAGAGGTTGTGGTTGCCATAGAAGATTCTGTGAGAAGGATTGTGGCTGTACTGTGATTGAGCCCAGACCGTCTTTCCCAATCTATCCGGATACAAAGCCCTGTGGCTGTGAAGATAATCGAATGATGAATTAAGTGAAATTTTGGTAACTGTTCAGAGCCAAACTGGAAAAAGCAAATGCCCCGTCCATCGTTGACGGGGACATTTGAAAAATGCTATCATTATTAGTTGAAATAAATGAGATAAAAGGAGTACAAAGTTATGATAGATGGAAAAAAAGTGCTGTTTAGCGGTATGCAGGCAACAGGAACTTTAACCTTAGGAAACTATTTGGGTGCCTTAAAAAACTGGGTAACATTAAGCGAAGAGTATGAATGCTTTTACTCTGTAGTGGATTTACATTCTATTACCGTAAGACAGGACCCGGCAGAGCTTCGAAAAAGAGCAAGAAGACTGTTGACCTTATATATTGCGGCAGGTTTGGATAAAAAGAAAAATTGTATTTACTATCAGTCCCATGTTTCCGGACATGCGGAACTTTCCTGGATTTTAAACTGTTTTACCTATATGGGTGAATTAAATCGTATGACCCAGTTTAAGGACAAGTCCAGTAAGCATGCAGATAATATCAATGCAGGTTTATTTACCTATCCGGTTTTGATGGCAGCGGACATTTTATTATACCAGGCAGATGTGGTTCCGGTAGGCAAAGATCAGTTGCAGCATTTGGAAATCACCAGAGATATTGCAGGTAGATTTAATGCCATTTATGGAGATGTATTTACTATTCCGGAGCCTTATATTGGAAAAACCGGCGCAAAAATTATGAGTTTACAGGATCCTACCAAAAAGATGAGTAAATCCGACGAAAATCCTAATGACAGCATTTTATTAATGGATGATAAAGATACCATTATTCGTAAATTTAAGCGTGCGGTAACAGATTCCGAAGCAAAGGTATGCTATCGTGACGAACAGCCCGGTATTAAAAACCTGATTGATATTTATAGCACCTGTACCGGGAAAACACCTGCCGAAACAGAGGCAGAATTTGACGGCAAGGGCTATGGAGATTTTAAGCTTGCAGTTGGTGAAGCGGTAGCCAGTGTACTGACCCCTATTCAGGAGGAAGTGGCTCGTTTGGAAAAGGATAAAGCCTATATTGATTCCATCATCAAGGAAAATGCAGATAAAGCAAACTATTATGCTACTAAAACCTTACGAAAAGTGCAGAAAAAAGTAGGTTTTCCGGAGAGGGTTCGATAAGAATTGGACAAAAAGGAGAGTAGGATGTCTAAAGAAAAATATGTTGCCTATGTTTCCACTTATACAATGGGAATTGACAGTAAAACAGGAATTAAAATTTACGATGTAGATATGAAAAATGGTCGCTTTCAGGAAAAAGGGGAAGTGGAGATTACCAATTCTTCTTATGTGACTACAAGTCATAACCGTAAGTTTTTGTATTCCATTACAGACACCGGTGTAGAAAGTTTCCAGATTCTTCCGGACGGTAATTTGCAGAAATTAAATAAAGCTTCCATTAATGGAATGAGAGGCTGCTACTTGTCTACCGATTATGAGGATAAGCTTCTTTTTGTTGCCGGCTATCACGATGGAAAGGTAACTGTACTTCGCTTAAAAGAGGATGGACGAGTTGGTAAAATTACAGACGAAATCTATCATAAAGGGCTAGGCAGTATTGCAGAACGTAATTTCCGTCCCCATATCAATTGTGTCAAAATGACCAGAGATAATCGGTTTTTACTAGCTGCTGATTTGGGTATGGATCATGTCAATGTATATCAGGTTGATCATGAAAAAGGAAAATTGAAACTAGTGGATATGATTCGAAGTGAACAGGAATCTGCTCCCAGACATTTGAAAATTACCAAAGATGGTAAATATGTATATATTGTCCACGAATTGAAGAATTATGTTGATGTTTATACTTACGAATGTAAGAATGGAAATCCTAACTTTGAAAAAATTCAGTCTATTTCTACCTTAAATGACTACCATGCCGGCGGCAGTGCGGCTTCTGCTTTGAATTTCAGTGCAGATTTTAAGCATTTGGTAAGTTCAAATGCAGGAGATAACAGTGTAGTAGTATATGATATCAATCAAAAAACAGGATTATTGACTAAGAATTTCTGTTTGCCAATTAGTGGAGATTATCCAAAGGATGCGGCACTTTTCCCGGATTGCAAGCATTTGGTTTCTTTAAACCATGAATCTGATACTATGACTTTTTTCAATGTGGATTTGAAGGAAGGTTTACTTGTCATGAATGGAAAAGAAATGAGAATTGATAAACCTAATTGTATTATTTTCCATAAATTGACGGAGGGCGTGTAATATGGCAGGTTCGTCTATCGGTAATTTGTTTCGTATTTCAACCTGGGGGGAATCCCATGGACCTGCACTAGGCGTTGTAGTGGATGGTTGCCCTGCAGGGTTGCCTTTATCTGAGGAAATGGTACAAGCCTATTTGGACCGCAGAAAACCGGGACAAAGTTCTATTTCCACACCTAGAAAAGAAGCGGATCAAGTGGAAATATTGTCTGGCGTGTTTGAGGGAAAGACTACGGGATGTCCCATTTCTATGGTGGTTCGAAATACTTCACAGAAGTCTCATGATTATAGTCAGATTAAGGATGTGTATCGTCCCGGTCATGCAGATTTTACTTTTGACAGTAAATATGGTTTTAGGGACTACCGTGGTGGCGGCAGATCCTCTGGAAGAGAAACTGTGGGTAGAGTGGCTGCAGGTGCAGTTGCTATAGAGCTTTTGAAACAAATGGGCATTGAAATCTGTGGATATACCCAGTCCATCGGACCTGTTCAAATAAATAGAGAACGATTAGATTTTTCCTTACTTGGAAAAAATCCCACCAATATGCCAGATCCAGTGGCAAATGAACAGGCTATGGAATACATCGGTCAGTGCCAATTGGAAAAGGATTCTGTTGGCGGTGTGGTGTGCTGTCAGGTAAAAAATGTACCTGTCGGCTTAGGAGATCCTGTGTTTGAAAAATTGGATGCAAACTTAGCCAAGGCCTTGGTTTCCATTGGAGCTGTAAAAGCTTTTGAAATAGGAGACGGTATACAGGTTTCTATGACGAAAGGTTCTGAGAATAATGACCCATTCATAAAAACAGAATCCGGCGTAGAAAAGAGTACAAATCACGCAGGCGGTACCTTAGGCGGTATCAGTGATGGAGATTGTGTGGAGGTTCGTGTGCACATTAAGCCCACACCTTCTATTTTCCAACCCCAGAAAACGGTTAATCGAGATGTAGAAGAATTGGAAATCCAGATACAGGGAAGGCATGACCCGGTGATTGTGCCAAGAGCAGTTGTAGTGGTAGAGTCTATGGTTGCCATTACCATTGTAGATGCGCTACTCATGAATATGAGTGCCAAGTTAGAGAAAGTACAAGCGTTTTATAATAGATAATTTTGAGGAACTATGCAGCAAACCTGGTTTGAAAAAAAGATACAAAAGTGTCTTCGTAAAGGAAAAAATAATAAATACTGGAAACCGCTTATGATGGTGGAATTAATTTGCTTGATTTTTTTGCAAAGATTGTTCCGCACCATTATGCAAAGTCAAAAGAAAATCATCGGTATTGGTACATGTGTGTTGGTATTTTTTGTAAGTAGTAGCTTTGCTATGCCTGTATTGGAAAAGAATTCTGAGGTTCAAGCCGAACAGGTGGTGGAAACCGTATCAAATATCGAATGGGAAGAGGTAAACCTAGAGGATTTGGTGGAGTATTCTTACGAGGGGGATGCGGATAGTTATACGGTAGATGAGATTTTAGCAAAATCAGCATCTTATCAAAATGCGTCTGCCGGAGTAAATTCGGGAGAACAAACGGTGTTTTCTATAAAGGATTGGAATTTGATCTTGGTAAACAAGCAGCATCCTATTCCGGAGGAGTATACCTTTACTTTGGGAACCATTACCGGAACCATGAAATGTGATGAACGAATTATTCCCGAATTATTGGAAATGTTGCAGGGAGCTAAAAACGAGGGGATTAATTTGATTGTAAGATCTCCATATAGAGATTTAAGCCGTCAGGAGTTTTTATTTGATAGGAAGCTTAGTACCTATATGAGACAGGGATACTCCTATTTGGAATCCTATCGATTGGCATCTCAAATTGTTATGATTCCCGGTGCAAGTGAACATCAGTTAGGACTTGCGCTGGATATTACCAGTGACACCTATTCCGGTTTGCAGCAAGGCTTTGGAAAAACCACAGCAGGAAAATGGATGGCAGACCATAGTTATGAATATGGCTTTATTGTCCGTTATCCTTCTCATAAGGAAGCCATTACAGGTGTAGAATATGAACCATGGCATTTCCGTTATGTAGGCAAGGCTGCTGCCAAGGAAATCTGGGAAAGAAATATTTGTTTGGAAGAGTTTGTAGATTCCTTATCGGAATAAAAAAGAAGATTTTTTAGTGATTGGCTATACAACAGATTTTGAGAGAGAATAGAATGTATCAAATATTAAAACAAGAAGGAAGAGCAAAACGAGGGGTTTTTCATACGCCTCACGGAGATATTCAAACCCCCGTTTTTATGAATGTGGGTACAGTGGCGGCCATTAAGGGAGCGGTATCTACAGAGGATTTGGAACAAATCAAAACCCAGGTACAATTATCTAATACTTACCATTTACATGTGCGAACAGGGGACCAGGTAATTAAAGAACTGGGCGGCTTACATAAGTTTATGTCCTGGAACAAACCAATCTTAACAGATTCCGGAGGGTTTCAGGTATTTTCTTTGTCCGGACTTCGAAAAATCAAAGAAGAAGGGGTATATTTTCAATCCCATATAGATGGACGAAAAATATTTATGGGACCGGAAGAAAGTATGACCATTCAATCCAATCTTGGTTCTACCATAGCCATGGCCTTTGATGAATGTCCACCTTCCAAAGCGAGCAGAGAATATGTAAAACCTTCCGTAGAACGAACCACAAGATGGCTGAAACGATGTAAAACCCATTTGGAATATCTGAAACAGCAAGAAGATTGTATCAATAGGGAGCAATTCTTATTTGGTATCAATCAAGGTGGTGTGTATGCAGATATCCGAATCGAACACGCAAAACAGATAGCGGAGATGGATTTGCCTGGGTATGCATTAGGCGGTCTGGCAGTGGGAGAAACCCATGAAGAAATGTACTATGTACTGGAAGAAACCGTACCTTTCTTACCCGTGAATAAACCAACTTACCTAATGGGAGTAGGAACACCTGCCAATATCCTGGAAGGGGTAGAACGAGGTGTGGATTTCTTTGATTGTGTTTACCCCAGCAGAAACGGTCGACATGGCCATTTGTATACCAATCAGGGTAAAATTAATCTGTTTAATGCCAAATATGAAAAGGATATGAGACCTATCGAGGATGGGTGTGGTTGTCCTGCTTGCAGACGATATTCCAGAGCCTATATCAGACATTTGCTGAAAGCAAAAGAAATGTTAGGCATGAGACTTTGTGTATTACATAATCTCTATTTTTACAATACCATGATGGAAGAAATACGAGATGCTTTAGATGCCGGACAATTTGCATCCTATAAAAAGAAAAAATTGGAAGGAATGGCTTCCAATTCCTAGCAGTTATGGACGACTATTAAGAAAATACTTGTCCTAAACACAATTTTTGTGTATGATGAAATGGATTGGACTTTACTATTATAAAGTCCTAAAGGATTAGAAAACGGAGGAACCTAAAATGGGAGTTTTATTAACAGCAGGCGGTATGGGCGGTACAGTATTGGTGGTATATATTGTATTGATTTTTGCCTTTATTTATTTTGCAACCATTAAACCACAGAAAAAAGAAAGAGACCGTGTTAGCGCTATGATGGCAGCCTTAGAGGTTGGTGACAGTGTTTTAACCAACAGCGGTTTTTATGGCGTGATTATTGATATTGAAGATGATACTGTTATTGTAGAATTTGGAAATAACAAGAATTGTCGTATTCCTATGCAGAAAAGTGCTATTGCCCAGGTGGAGAAAGCTAGCGAATGATTACCAAAGCAGAAGCACTTGCCAGATTAAAGAAATTAAAATATGACGCAGTGTTAGAGAATTCTGTTTTGATTGTTTCTTTTACCCAAGGAAAAAGGAATGTATTTCTAAAGCAGTTGAAAGAAGATTTGTCGCAGATGGATTACCAGGGAAGCTTTGGACTTTCCTTGAAACAAAATGCGACAGAGGAGAAAGCTTCTGATGAAGTGGAAGAAGAATCCTTGCAGGAAATTGAGACTTTGGAGACAGAGTCAGAACCGGAAGAAGAAAACAATGATTTTTCAAATGATTTTGAAATATTAGAACAGTTTTCTTTAGAGGATTTTGGAATTCAATAATTTTTTAGGAAAGGCAGGTTCAACCTGTCTTTTCATACATTCAGAAAGGATAAGCGGAGCATGAAGTTAAACATTGTTTGTATTCCCGGTGATGGTATTGGACCGGAAATCGTGAGAGAAGCAAAGAAAGTATTAGAAGCGGTGGCAAAAAAATATGGTCACGAAATGCAGTTTACTGATATTTTGATGGGAGGCGCTTCTATTGATGTACATGGTGTACCCTTAACAGAGGAAGCAATTGCGACAGCAAAAGCAGCAGATGCTGTTTTAATGGGCTCCATCGGTGGAGATACCAATACTTCACCTTGGTATAAATTAGAGCCAAGTCTTAGGCCAGAGGCTGGCTTATTAAAGATTCGTAAGGCTTTGAATTTATTTGCCAACCTTCGTCCTGCTTTATTGTATCCGGAACTTGCCGGAGCTTGTCCTTTGAAAGAAGAAATTAGCCAGAAAGGGTTTGACATGCTGATAATGCGTGAGCTTACCGGTGGCTTGTATTTTGGAGAAAGAAAAACCATTGAAGAAAATGGTATGTTAAAGGCTATCGATACTTTAACCTATACAGAAGAAGAAATTCGTCGTATTGCCATCAAAGGCTTTGATATTGCCAGAAAACGCAGACAGAAGGTAACCAGTGTAGATAAGGCCAATGTATTAGATTCTTCCAGATTGTGGAGAAAAGTGGTCAATGAAGTAGCAAAGGACTACCCGGATGTGACTGTAGAGCATATGTTGGTAGACAATTGTGCTATGCAGCTTGTGAAAGATCCTGCGCAGTTTGATGTTATCTTAACGGAGAATATGTTTGGAGATATCTTATCTGATGAAGCAAGTATGGTAACCGGTTCTATCGGTATGTTAGCTTCTGCCAGCCTAAATGATACCAAATTTGGTTTGTATGAGCCTAGTCATGGTTCTGCACCGGATATTGCCGGCAAAGATATTGCCAATCCTATTGCAACCATTCTTTCTGCAGCCATGATGTTAAAATATACTTTTGACCTGGATGAAGAAGCTACAGCTATTGAAAATGCTGTGAAGTCTGTCCTAAAAAAAGGGTATCGTACCATCGATATTATGTCAGAAGGCTGTAACCAGGTTGGATGTACCCAGATGGGTGATTTGTTAGTAGAAGAAATTTAATGCATTTGTATAGAAATAAAATGGAAATGAGGTTTATAAGATGAAAAGTGATAATGTAAAATTAGGTATGCAGCAAGCACCCCATAGAAGTCTTTTTAATGCTCTTGGCTTTACGGAGGAAGAAATGAGAAAGCCTATGGTAGGTATTGTAAGCTCTTACAATGAAATCGTACCCGGCCATATGAATTTGGATAAAATTGTAAATGCAGTTAAGTTAGGTGTTGCAGAAGCCGGTGGTGTACCGGTGGTATTTCCTGCCATTGCAGTATGTGATGGTATTGCCATGGGCCATATCGGAATGAAATATTCTTTAGTTACCAGAGATTTGATTGCAGATTCTACAGAATGTATGGCATTGGCACATCAGTTCGACGCTTTGGTTATGGTACCAAACTGTGATAAAAATGTTCCCGGTCTTTTGATGGCTGCTGCCAGAATCAATGTACCTACTGTATTTGTATCCGGTGGTCCAATGCTTGCGGGCCATGTAAAAGGACAGAAGAGAAGTTTATCTTCTATGTTTGAGGCTGTTGGTGCGCATGCTGCTGGCAATATGACAGACGAAGAAGTAAGAGAGTTTGAAGAAAAGGTATGTCCTACCTGTGGTTCCTGTTCCGGTATGTATACTGCAAACTCTATGAACTGCTTAACAGAAGCATTGGGTATGGGACTTCGTGGAAATGGCACAATCCCTGCAGTATATTCAGAAAGAATTAAATTAGCAAAACATGCCGGTATGGCAGTTATGAATTTGTTGGAAAAGAATATTCGTCCAAGAGATATTATGACAAAAGAGGCAGTATTGAATGCGTTAACAGTGGATATGGCATTAGGCTGCTCTACAAACTCTATGTTGCATTTACCTGCCATTGCCCATGAAATTGGCTATGACTTTGATATTGCTTTTGCCAATGAAATTAGTGCAAAAACACCGAATCTTTGCCACTTAGCACCTGCAGGTCCTACCTATATGGAAGACTTAAATGAAGCGGGTGGTGTGTATGCCGTAATGAAACAGCTTTCAGAACTGAATTTACTACATTTAGACTGTATGACAGTTACCGGAAAAACAGTAGGTGAAAATATTGCCAATGCAGTAAATAAAGATCCTGAAGTTATCAGACCTTTGGATAATCCATATTCTACAACCGGTGGTCTGGCCGTATTAAAGGGCAATCTTGCTCCTGATGGCAGTGTGGTAAAACGCTCAGCAGTAGTAGAAGAAATGATGGTTCATGAAGGTCCTGCCAGAGTATTTGAATGTGAAGAAGATGCCATTGATGCGATCAAATCCGGTAAAATTGTAGCCGGTGATGTAGTGGTAATTCGTTATGAAGGACCCAAAGGTGGTCCCGGTATGAGAGAAATGCTAAATCCTACTTCTGCTATTGCAGGTATGGGACTTGGCTCCAGTGTTGCGTTAATTACAGATGGCCGTTTCTCCGGTGCCAGCCGTGGTGCTTCTATTGGACATGTTTCTCCGGAAGCTGCTGTAGGTGGTCCTATCGCATTGGTAGAAGAGGGAGATATTATCAAGATTAATATTCCGGAATGTACGCTTAATTTGGCTGTTTCAGAAGAAGTTTTAGCAGAAAGAAAAGCAAAATGGCAGCCTAGAGAGCCTAAGGTTACAACAGGCTACTTAAATAGATATCGTACCATGGTAACCAGCGGAAACACTGGTGCAGTTTTACGAGTACCACAGGAATAAGATTTCGTTTTTGAAATAGACAAGACACAAAAGGAGAAAACCTATGCAATTAACAGGTGCAGAAATTGTAATTGAATGCTTAAAAGAACAAGGCGTAGATACTGTATTTGGGTATCCCGGAGGAACTATCTTAAATGTATATGATGCCTTATATCAGCATCAGGAGGAGATTTTTCATATTTTAACCAGCCATGAGCAGGGAGCCAGCCATGCTGCAGACGGTTATGCAAGAGCAACCGGAAAAGTAGGCGTTTGTTTGGCAACCAGTGGTCCCGGTGCTACCAATTTGGTAACCGGTATTGCTACTGCATATATGGACTCTGTTCCTATGGTAGCCATTACTGCCAATGTAAATCTTCCCATGCTTGGAAAGGATACCTTCCAGGAGGTAGATATTACTGGTGTCACTATGCCTATTACAAAGCATGGATTTATTGTCAAGGATGTGAAAGTTTTGGCAAAGACCTTACGAAGAGCGTTTCAGATTGCAACTACCGGTCGTCCAGGTCCTGTATTAGTAGATATTACCAAGGATGTGACTGCTGCAAAATGCGAATATAAAAAAGAAACACCTGTAAAAGTAGAATTACCTAAAAAATACACAGAAACAGATTTAGATACTGCAGTTTCTTTGATTAAAAACAGCAAAAAGCCATTTATTTATTTAGGTGGTGGTGCCGTGATTTCCGGTGCCTCAGAAGAAGTTCGTGAGTTTGCAAAGAAAATTGATGCTCCTGTATGTGACACCTTAATGGCAAAAGGTGCATATGATGGATATGATGAGTTATATACCGGTATGATCGGTATGCACGGTACCAAGGCTTCTAACTTAGGTGTTAGCAAGTGTGATTTATTGATTGCTTTAGGTGCAAGATTCTCGGATCGTGTAGTTGGCAATGCCAAGAAATTTGCAGAACATGCCAAAGTGTTACACATCGATATCGATGCTGCAGAAATTGATAAGAACATTAAAACCACAGCTTCTATTGTAGGAGATATGAAAGAAGTTCTTACCGCATTGAATGCAAAATTAGAGCAGCAAGATCATAGTCAATGGACAGATTATGTGAAGGAATTAAAAGAGACCTATCCTTTGAAATATGATAAGTCTCAGTTAAGCTGCCCTTACATTATTGAAGAAATTGATAGAGTGACCAAAGGAGAAGCCATTATTACCACAGATGTAGGTCAGCATCAGATGTGGGCATCTCAGTTCTATCGTTATACAAAACCCCGTACCTTCCTTTCTTCCGGTGGTTTGGGTACCATGGGCTACGGTTTGGGTGCATGTATTGGTGCTAAAATGGGTAGACCGGATAGGATTTGTATTAACATCGGTGGAGACGGTTGCTTTAGAATGAATATGAACGAACTTGCAACTGCAAGCCGTTATAATATTCCAATTATCCAAGTGGTTATCAATAACCATGTTTTGGGTATGGTTCGTCAGTGGCAGACCTTATTCTATGGAAAACGCTATTCTAATACAGTATTATCTGACGGAGTAGATTTCTGTAAAGTAGCAGAGGGCTTAGGCTGTGAGGCTATTTTGGTTACCAAAATGGAAGAAGTTGGCCCTGCCATTGAAAAAGCCATTGCGCTGCAAAAGCCGATAGTATTAAACTGCATTATTCCGGAAGATGATAAGGTATTCCCTATGTGTGCACCGGGTGCAGCCATTGCAGATGCTTTTGATGCGGAAGATTTAAAGAAAAAAGAAGAAAAAGGTAATTAATATGAAGAAACCCCTACTGTTTTTTAGTGGGATATTTGGATTGTTGATTCTGTTACCAGGTCTGATTTATTTAGGCCTGGTAATTTATTATGAGAACAGTTTCCCGGTTGGTACTTGGCTAAATCAAGTGTATTGCACAGGAAAAACAGTGGAAGAAGTATCTCAGGAATTAAATGGGTTATATGGTTTTGACACTCTCCAAATAGAACTGGATTCAGGGAAAATATATATATCTATGGAGGCAATTGATTTTTCCTATGATTTTTATCCTGCAGTAAAAGAGTATTCCGGTATAAAAAATCCTATAGATTTATTTGAAAAACTAAAAAATCCTAACAAAGATTTATGGATTACTCCAGAAGTTTCTTATTCTACCAAAAAATTAATTCAATGCTTAAAGAATGAGAAGCTATGGAAACAATCTCAGGATACTTCTACACAAACAGTTACAATCCGATATAGAGCGGGAAACTATGAGTTACTGGATGGTAGGTCAAAGGTTTTAAATGCAGAGACTGCTTTGACTACTATTGAAAATGCAATA
This sequence comes from Lachnospiraceae bacterium, assembly GCA_024403235.1. GTDB lineage: Bacteria > Bacillota > Clostridia > Lachnospirales > Lachnospiraceae > JAKSSF01. The sequence continues at coordinate 24,112 of JAKSSF010000006.1, forward strand.
GAAAATTTTCAGAGTGAGGTTGATTTACGAGAAACGGCCTATGAATCGCTAGAAGACACAAAAGAAACCAGCCTGGTGCGAGATACCTATTCTCAGTTACGCCGATTATTAGATAAAGAAATTGTATTCCAAAACTATCAAGAAGAGCTTATATTAAAAAAATCTCAAGTCATAGAATTTCTAGTGGTAGATGAAGCATATTTGCCAGTATTAGATGAAAATCATAGATTGCAGTTTCAGGAAAAAAAGTTAGAGGAATATATTAAAGAACTGGCAAAAGCTACAGATACCTATTGCAATCATACCTTTACCAATCACAATGGCAATGAAATTACCATTACCAAAGGTAATTATGGCAGTAAAATCAATCAAGAGGAAGAACTGGGCTTTTTGAAAAATCATTTGATGGATGAGAAAGATGTGCATCGTGAATTGTTGTTTGAAGATGGCGAGAAAGAGCCACAAGTAATCGGAAACACCTATATTGAAGTAGATATGGGAGAGCAGAAACTGTTTTATTTTGAAAAAGGAAACTGTTTATTGGAATCTGATGTGGTGACCGGAAATGCGGCAAAAAAATACAATACACCCCAAATGGTATGTTTTGTAAATAACAAGCAAAAGAATAGAACCCTTCGTGGGGAAGGCTATGCCTCTTTTGTGAATTTTTGGATGCCAATCAAAGGGAATTATGGGATTCATGATGCTACCTGGCGAGGGAAATTTGGAGGAAGTATTTATAAAACAGCAGGATCTCATGGATGTGTAAATATGCCCTATGCAAAGATGAAAGAATTGTTTGATATGGTAGAAATCGGCACGCCGGTGGTGCTTTATTATTGACGATTTCTGGAAAGGGTTGTAAAATGAAAAACGGTTTATGCCGAAAAATAATAATTTTAGGAGGAATAGGAAATGGCTAGAGTTTATAACTTTTCCGCAGGTCCCGCAGTTTTACCTGAAGAAGTACTTAAAGAAGCTGCAGATGAAATGTTAGACTACAAGGGTACCGGCATGTCGGTTATGGAGATGAGCCATCGTTCGAAAGCTTACGATACCATTATCAAAGAAGCAGAAGCAGATTTGCGTGAGCTGATGAATATTCCCGATAATTATAAAGTATTGTTCTTACAGGGCGGAGCAAGCCAGCAGTTTGCTATGATTCCTATGAATCTGATGAAGAATAAAAAGGCTGCTTATATTGTTACCGGTCAGTGGGCGAAAAAAGCTTTCCAGGAAGCAAAGATTTATGGCGAGGCAGTAGAAGTGGCTTCTTCTGCAGATGAAACCTTCTCTTATATTCCTGACTGTTCTGATTTGGATATTCCGGAAGATGCAGATTATGTATATATCTGTGAAAACAACACGATTTACGGTACAAAATATAAAACCTTACCCAATACAAAAGGTCATATTTTAGTATCCGATGTTTCATCCTGTTTCTTATCTGAGCCTGTAGATGTAACAAAATATGGTGTTATCTACGGTGGTGTACAAAAGAATGTAGGACCTGCAGGTGTTGTTATTGTAATTATTCGTGAGGATTTGATTACAGAAGATGTACTTCCCGGTACACCTACCATGCTAAAATATAAGATTCATGCAGACAATGATAGCTTATATAATACCCCTCCGGCTTATGGTATTTATATCTGCGGTAAGGTATTTAAATGGATTAAGAAAATGGGTGGTCTTTCTGCAATGAAGGAACACAATGAGAAAAAAGCAAAGATTCTCTATGATTTCTTAGATGAAAGCAAGTTGTTTAAAGGTACTGTACGAAAAGAAGATCGTTCTTTGATGAATGTTCCTTTTGTAACAGGAGATGCCAACTTAGATGCAAAATTTGTAAAGGAAGCAAAAGAAGCCGGCTTTGAAAACCTGAAAGGTCATAGAACAGTTGGCGGTATGCGTGCATCTATTTACAATGCTATGCCTATCGAGGGTGTAGAAAAGTTAGTAGAATTTATGAAAAAATTCGAAATGGAAAATATGTAAACTTCAGTGAGGAGAAAGAAATGTTTCATTATCATTGCTTAAATCCCATCGCACAGGTGGGGTTAGATGGCTTTAATGCCAATTATGTAAAAACTAACACAGTAGACAATGCAGATGGTATTTTGGTACGTTCTGCGTCTATGCATGACATGGATTTACCGGATTCTCTTTTGGCAGTAGCCAGAGCCGGTGCAGGGGTAAACAACATTCCTTTGGATAAATGTGCTGAAAAAGGAATTGTGGTATTTAATACACCAGGTGCCAATGCCAACGGTGTTAAGGAATTGGTGATTGCAGGCATGCTTTTAGCCAGCCGTGATATCGTAGGTGGTATTAACTGGGCAGTAGAAGATGCAGCAGATGAGAATATTGCAAAGGCAACCGAAAAAGAGAAAAAGAAATTTGCCGGAACAGAAATTGAAGGAAAAAAATTAGGCGTTATCGGCCTTGGTGCCATCGGTGTTAAGGTGGCTAATACGGCTGTACACCTTGGCATGGAAGTATTGGGCTATGACCCTTATGTTTCTGTGAATGCTGCATGGAATTTGAGCCGTTCCGTAAAGCATGTGTTCCATGTAGATGAAATTTTTACAGAATGTGATTACATCACAGTTCATGTACCATTAATGGATAGTACGAAGGGTATGATTAACGAAGAAGCCATTTCTAAAATGAAGGATGGGGTGATTTTGTTAAACTTTGCCAGAGATCTGTTGGCAGATGAAAAAGCGATCTTAGCAGGCATTGAAGCCGGTAAGATTCGTAGATATGTAACTGATTTTCCCAATCCTACCACAGCAGGACAGAAGGGCTGTATCGTTATTCCACACTTAGGTGCTTCCACAGAAGAGTCTGAAGATAACTGTGCAGTGATGGCAGTAAAGGAATTGAAAGAATATTTGGAAAACGGTAACATTGTGAACAGTGTAAACTACCCTAATTGTGATATGGGTGTTCCTGCACAGGCCGGTCGTATTGCCATTGCTCATAAAAATATTAAAAACATGATTGGTAAGTTTTCTACGATCTTAGGGGATAATGGAATTAATATTACCGATATGACCAATAAATCAAGAGGCGAGTATGCTTACAGTATGTTGGATTTAGAGAATCCTGTAAATGAGGATATTGTTGCAAAGCTTCGCGCCATTGACGGTGTATTCCGTGTGAGAGTGGTAAAATAACAGAAAAAAACGAATAAAAAAGAGAGTACTTTCCGAAACTGATTGGAAAATACTCTCTTATTTTTAACTTAGAAATCAATAGGAACGACTAAAATGTAGGATTTCCTGCCGGATCAATCACATCCTTATAATCTTCTTTGAATTTCTGTTCCCGTTCCATAGCAGCTTCTGTAGCCAAATCCATGTATTTGATAAATACATCTTCCACAGGCATTTTATGGACCATAGCCAATTCCTGTAAAATAGGACGAAGTCTTTCGATTTGTTCAGAAATTTTTACCTTCTCAGGGTCGATATCGCCCATTACCTGTTCTGCATAGTCTGTAATTTTCTTTAAAAATTCTCTATCTTCGTTTGTCATTTTTAATCACTCCTTTTTTGTTATTTTTCTTGAAAATAATATGCATAAATCTTATCTTGTTTCATATTATCACTTGCGTTTCTACGTGTCAAAATGTATAGTTAATTTAAGTAACTATGGAAAAAAATAGAAATAGTATTTCATAGATTTTTACATCAGAATGGGGGATTGCCATGAAAGATAAAGTATATCAGTTAATGAACTGGCCTAAAATTGAGGCATTGGAATATGAAGAAGAGGAAATGCCGGAGGCTTTATTAGGGCCACAGGCCGTTGGCAATAATGTAATTCTTTATCAGTGTTATTTTAAGGATGCAAAGAAAGTAAGTATTGTATGGACTGAAACAGGCAAAAAAACTGCCATGGAGCCTGCAGATGAAAATGGTTTCTTCGCTGCTTTGGTAACAGGAAAGTCAAAAAAGCAATACCAATTTTTAGTGGAAATAGAAAATGGTGAAAAGCTTTTAGTAGAAGACCCTTATCAATTTACTTTTACCGTATCAGATGAGGATATTCAAAAGTTAAAGTCCGGAATTCATTATAAAATGCAGGAATGCTTAGGGGCGAATGAAGCCACCATTGATGGGATAGAGGGCACAAAGTATGTGTTCTATTCTCGTCGTTCTGCCAGTGTAGCACTTTGCTTAAAGGGTATGAAATACTATATGTCTAAGCAACCGGGGACGAATCTATTCCGTATTTTCATTCCAGGTGTTTCTACACGAGAACCATTTACCATTCAATTCCACGGTTATGATGGTGTAGTAAGACAGGTATATAGCTTATTTGATAGAGAACGAACAGAAAGCCACACTTGGAAAAAAGATACTTATTGGATGTATGAAAAGAAAAATGATTTCTTTTTCCCATTCCCGGTACATTTCAAAGAGGAGGTTCCTTTACTGGAGCAGGCTAAGGATATTCTGCCAATTTTACAGTCGCAGAGAAATACCCATGTTATTCTTGATAATGTTTATCAAGATAAGGATAATTTATTCTTTGCCGCAAAAGATTTTGGATCAGTTACTGCTTTACAAACAGTAGTAGAATTTTTCCATAAAAATCATATTGGTGTGATTGCCAGGTGGAATCCCAATATTTTTAGACCAGCGGAATATAGAAGTACTTTTAAGCGTAATTTATTAGTGTCTAATTTATTATACTGGATTGAAACCCTACACCTGGATGGGTATGTGATGGATAGCTTGGCTCCTATGCTGTATTTAGATTATGGGAAAAAAGACGGCGAGTGGAAGCCTAATATATATGGTGGGGTAGAAAATCTGGAAGCCGTGGAATTGGTAAAGCATTGTAATAGTGTGGCTTCTAAGATGTACCCGGAATTGATTCTGATTGGAAATATTGCTGCTATTTGGCCCAATGCAACAAAGGATTTACAAATGGGGGGCTTAGGCTTTACCTATCGTTTCAATACAGATATGGAAGAAAAATTATTACACTATATCTGTACAGAACCCTATTCCAGAGTGCAAAGACATAATGCTTTAATTTATCATTTGTCTTATGTCCATAGTGAAAACTTTTTAAATGCATTCCGGATAGAAAAAGAAAATGCAGTTTGGAATAGTATACCCGGCACCGGAAAAGAAAAAGTGCTTACCTTGAAAGCCTTGTGTGCATTTTGGATTTCGCAGCCCGGCTTAAAGGTAGCAGATTTTGCTTCTCTGATTCCTGAGAAGGAGAAGAAGCTGCGACAGGAAATGCAGGAGTTTCAGGCTCTATGTTTTGCAGACTATGCTCAAAATCCTGCATTAGTACCGGAAAAAGAAGATGCTTCAAATTTCCAGTGGATTAACAATGTACATGGAGAGGATTGTGGGGTTAGTTATATTCGTACCACACAATACGAAGATGATTGCTTGTTGTATATTACAAATTTTTCACAGGATATAAAGGATATTTTCAGAGTGGGCGTTCCTTTTGAAGGGAAATATCGTGTTGTAATGGATAGTACCGGAGAAACCGAAGGGGAAGAATATTTGGTAACAGAAAAGCCTTGGGATGGAAGAAACTATTCCATTTTATTGACAGTGCCTGCATTATCCTGCCTGGTATTACAGTACGTTCCTTATTCAGAGGAAGAAATCTTCCGTATGGTAGAGGCTAAAGCTGATTTGTACAGAGATCGTTTAAGAGCGGAAGCGAAGCTAAAAATTGCGACCAGAAAAGAAAGATTGCGAAATCCTTAATGTATTTCGATATAAGGTGCATGCATAGAAAGGATTGCTATGAATATTTTTTTACCGGATTTATTAGCAGTTGTGGAAGAAAATGGGCAAATTAATATTGGACTTATTGAGAAAACCTTGCAGACCCTGCCTGAAAAATTGTTAGGTCTTGGCATTCGTATTATTCTTGCATTGTTGGTATTTTGGATTGGAAGCAGAATTATCAATGGCATTCGTCATGTGGTCATTAAATCTATGGAGAAATCCAATGCAGATATCGGTGTGAGACAGTTTTTAGGATCCTTTATTAAGGTGGCTTTGACCATAATCCTGATTTTTATGATTGCTTCCTGGTTTGGTATGGATGCTGCCAGTATTATTGCAGTGCTTGGTTCTGCCGGTGTTGCCATTGGTTTGGCGCTGCAGGGGAGCTTGTCAAATTTTGCCGGAGGAGTATTAATTTTATTATTAAAGCCTTTTAAAGTAGGGGATTATATCGTAGAAAATACCGGAAAAAATGAAGGCGTTGTAAAAGAAATTACACTTTTTTATACAAAGCTTTCTACCTACGATAATCGGATTGTGATTTTACCAAACGGTGCCTTGGCAAACAGCTCTATGACAAACCTGACGGATATGCCCAATAGACGAATAGATATTGGGGTTGGGATTTCTTATAGTAGCTCCATAGAAACTGCTAAAAAGGTAATTCAGACAATAATGGCTCAATGCCCATATACCTTACAAGGAGAAGATAATCAAGTATTTGTGGAAAAGTTGGACGAAAGTTCTATTCTAATGGGTGTTCGTTGTTGGGTAAAAACAGAGGATTATTGGAAAGGAAAGTTTTATTTGAATGAACATATTAAACTGGCATTAGATCAGGCCGGTGTAACCATTCCATTTCCACAAGTAGATGTGCATCTGGTAGATAATTTTGCAAAGAAGGAGAACAACGATGATTAAACATGTGATTTTATGGAAAGTAAAAGAAGAATTTGATGGAGAGAAAAAAGCAGAGATAAAAGCCAATGTGAAACAGCACTTAGAGGCACTAAAGGGTGTGGTTCCAGGACTTTTAGAAATTCAGGTTCAGATAGATAGTTTAGATAGTTCCAATGCAGATTTAATGTTGGATTCCACTCTGGAGAGCGAAGATGCATTGAAAGGATATCAAGTTCATGAGACGCATGTGCATGTGGCAAATACCTATGTGAGACCTTATATGGAGCTTCGCTTATGTATGGATTATGTACAGTAACGGATAAAAAAATGCTGTATAGAAAAGAAAAAGGCTACAAACCCAGTAAATAAAGGGAATGTAGCCTTTTTTGTACGTTTTTTCATAACAGCTCCCGAGGGGACTCGAACCCCTGACCCACGCATTACGAATGCGTTGCTCTACCAACTGAGCCACGGAAGCGAAATCTGCAAAGGTAATTATACTTGCAGATTTCTATTTTGGCAAGATTTTTATTGTGGTGATAATAGTTTTACCATAAGATTTACGATAAAATATAATATTCCTGCCATCAGACAGAGCAAGAAAATAGATAGGATTAATACATCCAATTGAAATACCTGACTGCCATATAAAATAAGATATCCAAGCCCGATTCTTGCGGCTAAAAATTCACCAATGATGACACCTACAAGAGATAAACCAATGTTCACTTTCATATTGCTTAGAATGAGTGGAATAGTAGATGGAATAAGAATGTGATGTAAAATGTCTCGCTTTCCACCACCAAGGGTTTGGATGAGTTTTATTTTTTCCGGATCCACTTGTTGAAACCCATTATATAAGTGAATAATGGAACCAAATATTGCCACAGACATACCCGCAATAATGATGGTTTTGATTCCTGTGCCAAGCCAAACTATGATTAAAGGGGCTAGAGCAGATTTTGGAAGGGCGTTCAATATTACTAGATAAGGTTCCAAAATAGTTTCTACTTTAGGAAAATATAATAAAAATAGGGCTATTAATAGAGAGAATACCGTACATAAGATAAAACTCAGAATAGTTTCTAATAGAGTGACACCTATGTGAGGGAATAATTCACCGGATTGGATCATTTTGATAAATAGATGAATAATACGAGAGGGACTGCTAAAGAAAAATGGGTCAATCCATTCTTTCTTCGCGCTGTATTCCCAAAGTATCAGAAACAAAACAATTACAACAATACGCCCCAATACCACATTACATCGTTCTCGTTTTTTTGTTTTTAAAAATTTCTCTTGTGCGGTAGAAATAGATGAATTATGCATTGCACAAATCCTCCCATAACAGGTTGAAGTAATCATTAAATTCTTTCGCGTTTCGATAGCCAAGAGGGGAGGAGTCCTCAACGGTTAAATGGATAGGGATATTGCGTTTTATGGTTGCAGGCCTGGGAGAAAGTACCATAATTTTGTTTGCCATGCTGATAGCTTCCGATAGGTTATGGGTAACCAGTATGGCTGTTTTATGATTTTCTTTTATGATTTTAGAAATATCTGCAGAAACAGATAGTCTGGTTTGATAATCCAAGGCACTGAAGGGTTCGTCTAAAAGTAATAAATCCGGATCTAAGGCAAGAGTACGAATGAGTGCCGCTCGTTGTCTCATCCCACCGGATAATTCAGAAGGCTTTTTGTACTTAAATTCATATAAGCCGTATTTGGATAATAATGAATCCAGTTTATCCTCTATTTCCTTTGTATATTTCTTTTGAATAATGGGTCCTAAGGCAACATTTTTTTCTATGGTTTTCCAATTCAGTAAATGATCGTGCTGCAGCATATATCCAATTTTTAATGGGTTATCGTTTTCTGTTATCAGGGTGCCGCTATCTGGTTCCAATAATCCGGCAATTATATTTAATAGGGTAGATTTTCCACATCCGGAGGGGCCAATAATGGCTAAAAAATCCCCGGAATTTAAGGAAAAGGATATATTTGAAAGGGCAGGGATTTCCCCGGATAAGGTGTGATAGGAATAGGATAAATCCTTTGCCTGCAAAAAATACGGTAAAGCATTAGATTGTATCATGTAGAATCCTTTCGTGTTTTACTATATTGTATGATTGGCTCGAAAAATGGTGAAAAAAGAAATCTCCAAAATATTGCAGGGAAAGGAAAACTATGATAGTATCAAATGTAAATTAAATTTTTGCCACTTATTATATATAAGTGTTCGAAAAGGAGAATGGATAAGCATAGAAAGGCAATAAACCTATGGCACAATTGTGGGGTGGACGATTCACCAAAAATACAGATAAATTGGTATACCAGTTTAATGCTTCTATTCATTTTGATAAACGATTTTTGAAGGAAGATATTACCGGTAGCTTAGCCCATGTAGCCATGTTAGAAAAGCAGGGCATAATTTCGACAGAAGAAAAAAAGGCTATCGAGGAAGGTCTACAGGGTATTTTAAAAGATGTTGAAGCAGGTACTTTAGTGCCTACAGAAGAATATGAGGATGTGCATAGCTTTGTAGAAGCCAATCTGATTGATCGCATTGGGGATCCGGGAAAGAAGCTCCATACCGGTCGCAGCAGAAACGATCAGGTTGCGTTGGATATGCGTATGTATATCCGTAGTCAGGTACAGGAAACGGATACCTTGTTAAAGGAACTGTTAGGTGTTTTACATCGTTTGATGGGAGAAAATTTGGATACCTATATGCCCGGCTTTACCCATTTGCAGAAGGCACAGCCTTTGACCCTTGCCCACCATTTAGGGGCTTATTTTGAAATGTTCAAAAGAGACCGGGGCAGAATGAGAGACATCTATGAACGGTTAAATTATTGCCCATTAGGTGCGGGAGCTTTGGCCGGAACCACTTATCCATTGGATCGAGACTATACAGCTAACTTACTTGGATTTTATGGTCCTACGGATAACAGTATGGACAGTGTATCGGACAGAGATTATGTGATTGAATTTTTGAGTGCTTTATCCACCATTATGATGCATTTAAGCCGGTTTTCAGAGGAAGTGATTTTGTGGAATTCCAATGAATATGGCTTTGTGGAAATTGATGATGCTTATTCCACCGGTAGTAGTATTATGCCCCAGAAGAAGAATCCTGATATCGCAGAGCTTGTTCGTGGGAAGACCGGTCGCGTGTATGGCGCTTTGATGAGCATGCTGACCACTATGAAGGGATTACCCCTTGCCTATAATAAGGACATGCAGGAAGATAAGGAAATGACCTTTGATGCCATTGATACCGTAAAAGGCTGCATTACTTTATTTACAGGGATGATGGATACCATAGAATTTCGGAAGGATAAAATGTCTGTTTCTGCTATGAAGGGCTTTACCAATGCCACAGATGCAGCAGATTATCTGGTGAAAAAAGGTGTGCCTTTTAGGGATGCACACGGGATTATAGGGCAGTTGGTATTATATGCACTGGAACATCAAAAAGCCATTGATGAATTGTCTTTGGCAGAGCTGCAAAAGATTTGCCCTACCTTTGAAGCAGATATTTATGATGCAATTAGTTTGGAAACCTGTGTAGAAAAACGCTTAACACACGGCGCACCGGGGATTCAAGCAATGCAGAAAATCATAGAAAAAAACGAATATTATTTACACGAAGGAGATTGGAAACATGAGTGATAAGTTAAAAGTTGGTATTTTAGGTGGAACCGGTATGGTTGGTCAGAGATTTATATCTTTGTTGGAAAACCATCCTTGGTTTGAAGTGACTACCATTGCAGCAAGTCCCAGATCTGCAGGAAAAACCTATGCAGAAGCAGTGGGTGATCGTTGGAAAATGACAACCCCCATGCCGGAAGCTGTAAAGAATATTGTGGTTATGAATGTGAATGAAGTAGAGGCTGTGGCTTCTCAGGTGGATTTTGTATTCTCCGCAGTAGATATGACCAAAGAAGAAATTAAAAAAATCGAAGAAGAGTATGCAAAAACAGAAACTCCTGTAGTTTCCAATAACTCTGCTCATAGATGGACTCCCGATGTACCTATGGTAGTGCCGGAAATCAATTCGGAGCACATGAAGGTAATCGACTTCCAGAAAAAACGCCTTGGCACTACAAGAGGCTTTGTAGCAGTAAAACCCAATTGTTCTATCCAAAGCTATGCACCTGTTTTAACTGCCTGGAAAGAATTTGAGCCGGTAGAAGTGGTTGCAACTACCTATCAGGCAATTTCCGGTGCAGGTAAAACCTTTAAGGACTGGCCGGAAATGGAAGGCAATATTATCCCATACATTGGGGGAGAAGAAGAAAAATCTGAAATGGAACCTCTTAGAATTTGGGGTAAAATTGAGGACGGCGTCATTAAACCTGCGACCAGCCCGGTCATTACATGTCAGTGTATTCGTGTACCTGTATTAAATGGTCATACTGCAGCGGTATTTGTAAAATTTGCAAAAAAACCTACGAAAGAACAGTTAATTGAAAAATTGAGAAGCTTTTCCGGTGTACCTCAGGAATTACAGCTGCCCAGTGCTCCAAAGCAGTTTATTCAGTATTTGGAAGAAGATAACAGACCGCAGGTATCTATGGATGTGGATTATGAAAAGGGAATGGGTGTCAGTGTAGGTCGTATTCGTGAAGATAAGGTGTATGACTTCAAATTTGTTGGTCTTTCTCATAATACGGTTCGTGGCGCAGCCGGTGGTGCAGTATTATGTGCAGAATTATTAAAGGCACAGGGGTATATTACAAAGAAATAATCGTGGTTAAAAAGTTTCATTAGGGGAAGGTTTTCGCAAGGGGGACTTATGTTTGTAGGAAGAGAATCAGAATTACAGTATTTAAATCAATATTATGACCGAGTAGGCAGCCAAATGATTGTAATGTATGGTCAAAGAGGCATTGGAAAAACTACTCTAATTCGCCATTTTTTAGAAAAAAAACAATATTTTTATTATGAGGCGGTAAGTTGTTCTACCAGACAGCATTTGATGTTTATGGGACAACAATTGCAGGAAATGGGAATGGATATGCCGGAATTTCCGGACTATAATGATATTTTCCGATTCTTTGAAAGAGAAACTGCATACAAGCAGATTTTGGTATTGGATGAATTCCAAAATTTGTGTAAGCAGGATATGGAGTTTTTATATGCCTTGGCTCGCTTTATGAACGAACATCAGAAGAACCTGTTTATTTTACTGTGTAGTTCATCTATTGGCTGGGTAGAAAATGCCATGATTGGTAAGATGGGTGGTTTAGCAACCGGTATTACAGGATTCTTAAAAATTCGTGAATTAAAGTATGCGGATTTTGTAAAATGTAATCCCAAATACTCTTTACAGGATAGCGTTGCTTTGTATTCTATCTTAGGTGGTGTGCCGGAATTGTGGAATTGCTTTTCCGATGAGGTTAATTTGGAAGAAAACATTGTTTCCACCATTCTGAATCCCAATTCTATCCTCTATGGGTATGGGGAACGATATGTTTCAGAAGAATTAAGAGAAATCAATGTTTACAATACTATTTTGTATTGTCTTGCTACAGGGAAAAACAAATTAAATGATTTATATCACTATACACAATTCTCCAGGGCAAAGTTAAGTGTATATATCAAAAACTTGATGGAGCTGGAAATTGTAGAAAAAGTATTCTCTTACGATACAGAAGGCAGAGACAATGCGCAAAAGGGTATTTATCAGATCCAAAATCATATGGTGCATTTCTATTATCGCTATATTTATGGTAATATGCCTAAATTTAAATCCCATTCAGAGACCGCTTTCTATAAACAATTTGTAGAACCTACTTTGATGGAATTTGCAGAACCTTCCTTCAGTCAGTTGTGTCGGGAATACTTAGAAGCAGAAAATCAGAGAAAACAGCTCCCAATTCCCCTTACAAAAATGGGAAAATGGGTTGGAAAAGCAGGCACCATTGATGTCATTGGCGAAAATGATTTGGGACAAACCATTGCGGGCTTTTGTTGTTGGGAAAAGAATCGTATGTCCATGGAAGACTACGAATGGCTTCAGTATTGTTTTAAACAGGCAAAGATACGCCCAGCTTATGTGTATTTGTTTGCCAGAAATTTTGAGGAAGCAATTCAGTTAGAAGCTGGTCGCAATAAAGCGATAAAGCTGATTACTTTTGAAGCATAATTTCCGAGGTTCTATGGGAAAAAGTTTAATTATTACAGAAAAACCCAGTGTGGCCAGAGAATTTGCGGCTGCGCTGAAACAAAAAATGCAAAATAAAAATGGCTATATGGAGTCCTCAGACTATATTATTACCTGGTGCTACGGTCATTTAATTACCATGAGTTATCCACATGTATATGATGAAGCACTGCAGAAATGGTCTATGGACACCTTGCCGTTTATTCCGAAACAGTACAAGTATGAAGTGATAGAAAATGTGAAACAGCAGTTTTCTATCATTTCTTCTTTGTTTCATAGACAAGATGTGGATGTAATCTATAATGCAGGAGACTCAGGGCGAGAGGGGGAGTATATCCAAAGATTGGTTTTACAGATGGCAGGCTATAACGGCACTGCAAAACTGAAAAGAATTTGGATTGATTCTCAAACCGAAGAAGAAATCTTGCGTGGTATCAAAGAGGCAAAGGATGCCAGTGCCTATGATAATCTAAGTGCGTCTGCCTATTTGCGGGCGAAAGAAGATTATCTTATGGGAATTAATTTTTCCCGCGTTTTGACATTAAAATACGGGTATGGCATTAAAGAATACTTAAAAAAGGATAAAATGGTAATCTCGGTAGGCCGTGTTATGACCTGCGTATTAGGTATGGTTGTGAATCGCGAACGGGAAATCCGAGAATTTGTAAAAACGCCTTTTTATAAGATTCAAGCCACCATTCCCTATCAGGAGAATCAAATTGTAGGGGAGTGGAAGTGCTTAGAAAATAGTGCGTATTATGGAAATCCATATTTGTATAAGGATGTAGGTTTTACCAAAAAGGAAATGGCAGAAAGCTTTATTGCTGGTTTGGAAAGATCCAATCCTTATCCGATTTTTGCCACCATAACCGGTATTGAGAAAAAAAGGGAGACTAAAAATCCACCCTTATTATATAATCTGGCAGAATTACAAAACGATTGCTCCAAGTTTTTTAAATGTTCCCCAGCAGATACCTTGCGTATCGTACAGGAACTGTATGAGAAAAAGCTGACTACCTATCCCAGAACAGATGCCAGAGTATTAAGTTCTGCTGTGGCAAAAGAGATTGGAAAAAATTTACAGGGCTTAAAAAGTTATTCACCGACAAAAGGGTTTGTAGAAGAAATTCTATCGACGGGCAGAGAAAAGAAGCTGCCTAAAAGTAGATATGTGAATGATAAACAAATTACAGATCACTATGCCATTATTCCAACAGGACAAGGTTTTGGAGCCTTGCAGTCTGTATCGGATTTAGGGAAGAAGGTATATGACTTAATTGTGCGTAGATTTTTAAGTGTCTTTTTTGATCCGGCTGTTTATCAAAAGGCTACTTTGTCTGTTATGTTAGAGCAGGAAACCTTCCAATCCAACTTTAAGGTATTAAAGGAAGAAGGCTATCAAAAGGTATTGGCTTCCTACAGTAAACCAAAGGAGACTTCGAAAGAAGAGGGGAAAGAGGGCGAAAAGGAAGAAAATCAAGATACCGGAAATTCTTTACTGGCATTATTGGAAACCGTGAAGAAGGGACAGCTCATCGAAATTTCCGGTCTGCAAATGAAGGAAGGGGAAACAACCCCACCTAAAAGGTATAATTCCGGCACCATAATTCTTGCTATGGAAAATGCAGGCCAATTGATTGAAGACGAAGAACTTCGTGCCCAAATCAAGGGAAGTGGTATTGGTACCAGTGCTACCAGGGCAGAAATCTTAAATAAACTTGTGAACAATGGCTATTTGGCCTTAAATAAAAAGACCCAGATATTGACCCCTACACAGGTAGGAGAGATGATTTACGAAGTGGTAATGTATTCTATAAAGCCTTTGTTAAACCCGGAACTTACCGCCAGTTGGGAAAAAGGCTTAAGTATGGTAGCCAACGGAGAAATCACAGAAGAAGAATATTTGGTGAAATTAAATGATTTTGTAAATCGCCGTACCAATGGGGTAAAGGCCATACGAAATCAAAATCAGATGATTAGTCGATATCGGTATGTATCACAATTTTATTCTTAAAGAATATGATTAGGATAAAGAAAAAGGAGAGTATTATGAAACAAGTTACGATTGCAGAGCTTTACACTTTGGAAGAAACCATTGCAGCCCAATTGTTTACGGATGCAGAGTATCCCTGGCAGGTACTTCCGAAAATTAAGGATTTTATTATCCAATTGGGAAATACCTTACCGGAAGAAAAATTTGAAAAGCGTGGAGAAAATGTTTGGATTGCGAAATCTGCAACCATTTATCCCACAGCCCATATTAATGGGCCTTGTATTATTGATGAAGAAGCAGAGGTTCGCCATTGTGCTTTTATTCGTGGGAATGCCATTGTTGGCAAGCATGCGGTTGTAGGAAATTCTACAGAACTAAAAAATGTTGTATTATTTAACAATGTGCAGGTCCCCCATTATAACTATGTTGGGGATAGTATTTTAGGATACAAATCTCATATGGGTGCGGGTAGCATTACTTCCAATGTAAAATCCGACAAAACCTTAGTTTGGGTACATACCAAAGAAGGAGATATAGAAACTGGTTTGAAGAAATTTGGTGCTATGCTTGGAGATTTCGTAGAGGTTGGTTGTAACAGCGTATTAAATCCAGGTACTGTAATTGGAAAGCATACTAATATTTATCCTACTTCTATGGTTCGTGGATTTATTCCCGCCAATTCTATTTACAAAACCAAAACAGAAATTGCGGAAAAAAGAGAGTAATTTAATTTAGAATATGCCAGTGCTTTTTCGACAAAACCCGCGAAAAAACACTGGATTTTTTTTGCCAAATATGAGAGAATAAATCCAAGTATGATTGATAGAAGAGGAATTTTGTGCTTTTTGCATGAAACACTCGTATCATCCATAATATTTCAAAATTGAAAGGAGTTTTTTCACATGATTTATTCAAAAGAAGTTGAAGAAATGTGTCCAGTAGCACAGGGCGTTCATCACGGTTGTGCTCCTATCCCAGAAGAAGCAAAATGGGTAAAGGCAAAAGCTGTAACAGACATTTCCGGTTACACACACGGTATTGGTTGGTGTGCTCCTCAGCAGGGTGCATGTAAGTTGTCTCTTAATGTTAAGGAAGGTATCATCCAGGAAGCACTTGTTGAAACAATTGGTTGTTCCGGTATGACACACTCAGCTGCTATGGCTGCAGAAATTCTTCCGGGACTTACTGTTATGGAAGCTCTTAACACAGACCTTGTTTGTGATGCTATCAACACAGCTATGAGAGAATTATTCCTTCAGATCGTTTATGGTCGTACACAGTCTGCTTTCTCTGAAGGTGGTCTTGCAATCGGCGCTGGTCTTGAAGATCTTGGTAAAGGTGCTCGTTCTATGGTTGGTACAACCTACGGTACACTTTCTAAAGGCCCTAGATATCTTGAACTTACAGATGGCTACATCACAGGTGTTGCATTAGATGAAAACGATGAAATCATTGGTTACAAATATGTAAACTTTGGCAAGATGATGGACTTCATCAAAGCTGGCAATGATGCGCAGACAGCACTTGATAAAGCTTCAGGTCAGTATGGTAGAGTACAGGATGCTGTACGCGTTATTGACCCTAGAAAAGAGTAAGGAATAGGAGGATATTACAATGGCTTTATTTGAATCATATGAAAGAAGAGAGCCTCAGATCTTAGCTGTATTAAAACAGTATGGCATTGGATCTATTGAGGAATGTAAAGATATTTGTGAAGCAGCTGGCATTGATGTATACCACTTAATCGAAGGTATTCAGCCTATCTGTTTCGAAAATGCAAAATGGGCTTACACAGTAGGCGCTGCAATTGCAATTAAGAAAAACTGCCGTAAGGCTGCTGATGCAGCTGCTGCAATCGGTGAAGGCCTTCAGGCATTCTGTATTCCCGGTTCTGTAGCAGATACTCGTAAAGTAGGTCTTGGACATGGTAACCTTGGTAAAATGCTTTTGGAAGAAGAAACAGAATGTTTCGCATTCCTTGCAGGTCACGAATCTTTCGCAGCTGCTGAAGGTGCTATCGGTATTGCAGAAAAAGCAAACAAGGTTCGTAAAACACCTCTTCGTGTTATCTTAAATGGTCTTGGAAAAGACGCTGCACAGATTATTTCTCGTATCAACGGCTTTACTTTCGTTGAAACAGAATATGATCCTTACACAAATACAGTAAAAGAAGTAGCTCGTAAATGCTACTCTAAAGATGCAGAAAGCCCACGTGCAAAAGTTAACTGCTATGGTGCTAACGATGTATGTGAAGGTGTTGCTATCATGTGGAAAGAAAATGTAGATGTATCTATCACAGGTAACTCTACAAATCCTACAAGATTCCAGCATCCGGTAGCTGGTACATACAAGAAGGAAAGATTAGAAGCTGGTAAGAAATACTTCTCAGTAGCTTCAGGCGGTGGTACAGGACGTACATTACATCCTGATAACATGGCTGC
This sequence comes from Lachnospiraceae bacterium, assembly GCA_024403235.1. Classification (GTDB taxonomy): domain Bacteria; phylum Bacillota; class Clostridia; order Lachnospirales; family Lachnospiraceae; genus JAKSSF01. The sequence goes on from JAKSSF010000006.1 coordinate 41,392, forward strand.
AGGTCCTGCTTCTTATGGTATGACAGATACTATGGGACGTATGCATTCAGATGCGCAGTTCGCTGGATCTTCATCCGTTCCTGCTCACGTAGAAATGATGGGTCTTATCGGTGCCGGTAACAACCCTATGGTTGGTATGACAGTATCTACAGCAGTATCAATCGAGGAAGCAGCTACAGCTGGTAAATTCTAATTGATTTAGAATAAAAGAACTACATAGGGATTCAGTACCTTAGGGACTGAATCCCTTTTTTAAAATATTAGAGATTAATAAAGGGATAGGAGAATACTATGGCATTCGGCAAAAAACAACCAATAATGATGAAAGCACTGTCTCGTATGGATAGTTCTGCAGAATATGCGAAACATCCGGAGATTAACGATATATATGAACGTATAAAAAGTGGTAGAGGACAATTTAGAGAAGTATTATCCAAACTCCTTCGTGGTGTTATGGAAATTTCTAAATTAGATTTGGCATTGGTAGAATATCCAAAAGAAATGGAAAGTATTGCCAGAGACGTAGAATTGGCAGGAGAAGAAATCACTGCCCAGTCGGCAGAAACCTTGAATGCTGCAACACAGGTTATGGAACTGCAGGAAGAATTTACCCACACGATTATTGCTTGTGCAACAGAGTCTGCAGAAGTTGTGGATCGTTTAGCTGTTGGACAAAAGGACTTAACAGAAATTCGAAATCTTTCCGTACATACTGCTGATTTGTCCAAAGAAATGAAAAAAGATATGAACGCGTTACATGATGTAATTAGCAGTATTCATTCCGTAGTGGAAGGAATCAATGCGATTTCTGATCAGACCAATTTATTGGCATTGAACGCATCTATTGAAGCGGCCAGGGCAGGAGAAGCTGGAAAAGGTTTTGCAGTAGTAGCAAATGAAATTCGTAATCTTGCAGAACAAACGCAGAATTTGATTGGTTCTATGGGAGAATTTTTGACGGGTATCGAAGAAGCTTCAGATCGTAGTGTAAAATCTGCGGACGAAACCATTCAGTCTTTAGCTATTATGTCTGAAAAAATGGGTCATGTTTGGGAAATTAATGATAAGAACCAAAAGGGTATTGTAGAAGTAAATGAAAATATCAGTTCGCTAACTGCAAGTAGTGAAGAAATTGCAGCCTTGATGTCAGACTTGGAGACACAGTCAGCTTCTATCAATGAACATTGTAAGTCTTTGGAAGAACAGACTGAGAAAATGATTGATATTAGTGAAAAATTGAAACAAACTGCGGAACCTATTAGTAGCATTGAAAAGGATGTAGATGAAGCTACCAGATTAATGGGTGAGATGGCAAGTGATCCATTTTACTATATTGGTAAGCAAGAATATGCGAAGCATGTAGGTGCTGCGATTTCTGCCCATAAAGGATGGCTTGCTTCTTTGAAAAAAATGGTGGATGCAAAAACTGTTATGCCATTACAGTCTAATGCAGCAAAATGTGGGTTTGGTCATTTTTATTATGCGGTACATCCATCAGAGGATATGGGATTTAAACCTATTTGGGATGGCTTGGAAGCAAAGCACAAACATTTCCATCAATTTGGTACAAAAGCTGTACAAGCTATTTATAATGGTAATTTTGGTGAGGCAGAAGCTATTTATCGCGAGGCAGAGGAATATTCCAGAACCCTTATTAACGATTTAAATACAATTAAAGATATTTTAGAAAGTGCTTAATACATGATTTACACAGACGGAATAATTTTTGATTTGGACGGAACCCTTTGGGATTCTGTCAGGACAGGTTTTTCCGCTTGGCATATAAAATTAAAAGAAATTGGAATTCAGGCAGATTTTAGCTATGAAGCCTTTAAGGCATGCTACGGTCTGCCTATGAATTTGTTTTTTGATAGGTTACTGCCGGGAAAAATTATAGAAAACCAAGATCAAATTATGAAGAATATCTTGGATTATGAGAATATATATTTAAGAGAGCATGGTGGAATTTTATATCCACAGGTAGAAGAAACCTTACAGGAATTACAAAAAAAATTTCCGCTGACTATTGTAAGTAATTGTCAGGTTGGATATATAGAAGCTTTTCTTTTTGCTCATAAATTAGAAAAATACTTTTGTGATACTTTGTCTTATGGAGACAATGGATTGATGAAAGATGAAAATATAGCATTGATGGCAAAACGAAATGGATTTTTGCATCCAGTATATGTGGGGGATATTCAGGCTGACGCGGATTCTACCCATAAAGCAGGACTTCCTTTTATTCATGCAGCCTATGGTTTTGGAAAAGTAAAGGATGCGGAAGAACGGATAGAAAACTTTTCTCAATTATTACAGGTTTTGAAAGAGGTGGAATAAAAAATGGACGAAAAAACATTACAGGAACTAATTGCAGAAATTCGAAATGAAAATGCAGAAGAAAGAAGCTACTTGAAGAAACAAAATACCATGATGCGTGGACTTATGGCTGTTATGCTTGGAATCTTCGTGATTTTGGCTATCGCTGTTTTAGTTTTGGTTCCTAAGATAAGTATGACCTTGTCAAAAGCAGATACTGCCTTAACCAATGCCAATACAACTTTGACACAGGTAAATGAACTTGCGAAGAATGCGGAGACCACGATGAGCAATTTGGATACCGTATTGGGACAAAGCAGCGAAGGCATTGAAAAATTGAATGGCATTGATTTTGAAAGATTAAATCAATCCATAGAAGATTTGGGGAATGTAGTAAGTCCCCTGTCAAAGTTCTTTGGGGCTTTTCGATAGAAGAAAGCGCTTTCGCTTAGAAAATGATTGAATTTAACGCTTTACTATGTTAAAATATTATGGATTATATTAGCCCGTTAGTTTATTAATGGTAACGGGTATTGGAATGATAATGATTGAATGATTTGGAGGACACACAATGAATGGAGCAGATTCCATTATCAAATGCCTGGAAGCAGAGCAGGTAGAATATGTATTCGGCTATCCCGGTGTTGCGATTTGCCCTTTTTATAATAGTATTTTAGATTCTGATATTCAGAGTATTTTGATCCGTACAGAACAAAATGCTGCCCATGCCGCCAGTGGCTATGCCAGAACTACAGGTAAGGTAGGGGTTTGTGCAGTAACCAGTGGCCCCGGTGCAACCAACTTGATTACCGGTATTGCTACGGCATTTGCAGACAGTATCCCATTGGTTTGTATTACAGGACAGGTAAATAGTGAGCTGTTGGGAAGTGATGTATTCCAAGAAGCAGATATTACCGGAGCCGTAGAGTCCTTTGTAAAATATAGTTATTTGGTAAAAAATGTAGCAGATATTCCTCGTATTTTTAAAGAGGCTTTTTATATTGCAAATTCCGGCAGAAAGGGACCTGTCTTAATTGATATTCCTATTGATATTCAAAATGCTACTGTAAAAGGCTTCAAATACCCGGAAACCATTACTATGAGAACCTACAAACCTACCGTTAAAGGGAATGTGGTTCAGATGAAGCGTGTCATTCACGAATTGGAAAAAGCCAAGAAACCTATGATTTGTGTAGGTGGTGGTGTATTTCTTGCAGATGCCAGAGAAGCCTTTACTGCATTTGTAGAGAAACATCAGATTCCTGTCGTATATACTATGATGGGAAAAGGGGTATTACCTACCAGACACCCCATGAATTTAGGTATGGTAGGCAACAATGGAAAGCCGTATGCCAATCGTGCTATGAACGAATCTGACTTGCTGATTATGGTGGGTGCCAGAGTGGCAGACAGAGCCATTAGTCAGCCGGATTTGATTTTTAAGAATAAGGTTTTGATTCATATTGATGTAGATCCTGCTGAAATTGGCAAAAATGCAGGTGCAACCGTTCCATTGGTTGGGGATGCAAAATGTATTTTTGAAGATTTGAATGCATTAGATTTTAAGACTGAGTACTCTGTTTGGCTGGAAACTGTTAATTTATATCGTACCAATATGTCTAAGTCTCGTGTACCAAAGCATGATTATGTAGATCCTGCGATCTTTATCGAAGAATTATCCAATCAGATGCAGGAAGATGCCATTTATGTAGCAGATGTAGGACAAAATCAGATTTGGTCTTGTAATTACCATATTGTAAAGCAGGGTAGATTCTTAACCAGTGGTGGTATGGGAACTATGGGATATTCTATTCCTGCTGCAATGGGAGCTAAGATTGGTTGCCCTGACAGACAGGTTATTGCAGTCTGTGGTGATGGTTCTTTCCAAATGTCCATGATGGAATTAGCAACTATGGTACAGCATAATGTTCCGGTAAAAATAATTGTATTGAAAAATACAGTGTTGGGCATGATCCGTCAGTATCAGCATTTTACCTAGGCGGATAGATATTCTGTAATTGATCTGTCAGGGAGTCCGGATTTGGAAAAAATCGCTGCAGCCTATGACATTCCATTCCTTCGCATCACCAAAAACGAAGAAATGAAGTCTGGAATTGAAACCTTCCTGCAATCAGATACCTCCATGTTGATGGAATGTGTCATCGATCCGATGGATTTGGTATAGAAAAGCAGAGTGATACCAAAAAGCAAATTTGCTAAATGGAGAATGATATGAAAAGAATTTATTCAGTTTCGGTAGAAAACCGTTCCGGTGTTTTAAGTAAGGTTGCGGGACTTTTTGCCAGAAGATGTTTTAATATTGATTCCCTGGCTGTTGGGGAGACGGACAATCCGGATGTTTCCTGTATGACCATTGTCAGTTCCGGGGATAAAAGAACCTTAGAGCAGATTGAAAAGCAGTTAAATAAAAAACTGGATATTATTAAGGTAAAAACCTTTGAAGAACAGCAAAGCGTGAGCCGCGAGCTGATGCTTGTGAAAGTCAAATACAATAAGGGGAATCGTAAAGACATTTTAGAGATTTGTGAAATTATGAAAGCTCAAATCGTAGATATGTCCAAAAACAATCTCATTATTCAAGTGTGTGATGAACCTCAAAAGACAGAAATGTTTATCAAGCTGTTGGCCGGTATCAGTATTGTGGAAGTGGCAAGAACAGGTACTTTGGCATTACAGAAGTGTAGCGAAAATGAGGCTTAGAATAAAGCATTTTACCCATACTTGTGATTGACACTTTTTCCTTGGATTGATATGATATTTAGGATGTTTAAATTATCATAGTTTGATATATTTGTTTGATAGATTGATGGCGAAGATAGATGAATTTAACGTATGGAGGAACATATGAAGAGAAAAGTATTTCAGCTTTTGGTAGACAATACTTCCGGTGTTCTTAGCCGTATTTCCGGTCTGTTTTCCAGACGTGGTTATAACATTGAAAGTATTACAGCGGGTGAGACTAAAACACCCCATATCACACGAATTACCATTGTAGCAACAGGAGACGATGATGCTCTGGCACAGATTGAGAAGCAGGTTGCGAAATTGGAAGATGTACGTGATGTAAAGGAATTAAAACCGGATGTCAGTGTGTATAGAGAATTGGCATTGGTAAAGGTTCGTGCCAATGCATCTCAGCGTGCAGAGATTAAGACATTAGGAGATATCTACAGAGCCAATATTGTGGATGTTTCTGATAATGGTATGATTATTGAAGTAAGTGGCAGTCAGGCAAAGATTGATGCATTACTTCGTTTGCTGGATGGCTACGAAATTTTAGAATTAGCCAGAACCGGTATCGCAGGTCTTCGTCGTGGTACGGATGACATTGTGTATTTATAAGTTGTACTTTTAGGGAAACCTTTCAGTAAATATATTTGGAGGAAAAGAAAATGGCAAACATTTATTATCAGGAAGATTGTAACCTTTCATTATTAGATGGAAAAACAATCGCAGTTATCGGCTATGGTAGCCAGGGACACGCTCACGCATTAAATGCAAAGGAATCAGGATGCAACGTTATCATTGGTCTTTATGAAGGATCTAAATCATGGGACAAAGCAGTTGCACAGGGATTTGAAGTTTATACAGCTGCAGAAGCAGCTAAAAAAGCTGATATTATTATGATTCTTATTAACGATGAAAAACAGGCAGATATGTACAAGAAAGATATTGAGCCCAACTTGGAAGCAGGCAACATGTTAATGTTCGCACATGGTTTCAACATTCACTTTGGATGTATTGTACCTCCTGCAGATGTAGATGTTACCATGATTGCTCCTAAGGGACCTGGTCATACAGTAAGAAGCGAATACCAGGTTGGTAAAGGTGTTCCTTGTTTAGTAGCAGTACATCAGGATGCTACAGGAAAAGCTTTAGACAAAGCTTTAGCTTATGCATTGGCAATCGGTGGAGCAAGAGCAGGTGTATTGGAAACAACCTTCCGTACAGAGACAGAAACAGACCTTTTCGGTGAGCAGGCTGTTCTTTGTGGTGGTGTATGTGCACTTATGCAGGCTGGTTATGAAACATTGGTAGAAGCTGGCTATGATCCAAGAAATGCATACTTTGAATGTATTCATGAAATGAAATTAATCGTAGACCTTATTTATCAGTCAGGTTTCGAAGGTATGAGATATTCTATCTCTAACACTGCTGAATACGGTGACTACATCACAGGTCCTAAGATTATTACAGACGATACAAAGAAAGCAATGAAGAAGATCCTTTCTGATATCCAGGATGGTACTTTTGCAAAAGACTTCTTATTAGATATGTCACCTGCAGGCCGTCAGGTTCACTTCAAAGCTATGAGAAAATTAGCTGCTGAACATCCTTCAGAAGTAGTTGGTAAAGAAATCCGTAAGCTTTACAGCTGGAACAATGAAGATGACAAATTAATCAACAACTAATTTGTATCACAGGATTTTATAAGAAATGAAAAGCTCCTGGCAGTCGTCAGGGGCTTTTTTCAAAAAGAGAAATATAGGAGGAACTTCACAATGGGAATGACAATGACGCAGAAAATTCTGGCTGCTCATGCTGGTTTGGAATCTGTAGTAGCAGGACAGTTAATTGAAGCAGATTTGGATTTGGTATTGGGGAATGATATTACCAGTCCGGTAGCCATTCACGAAATGGAAAAAATGAAAGTGGATGGAGTATTCCACAAGGATAAAATCGCTTTGGTACCGGATCATTTTGTACCAAACAAAGATATTAAATCAGCAGAACACTGTAAATGTGTTCGTGAATTTGCCAGAAAGAATGAAATTACGAACTATTTTGAAGTAGGAGAAATGGGTATTGAGCATGCACTGTTACCGGAAAAAGGTTTGACTGTAGCAGGGGATGTGATCATTGGCGCAGATTCTCATACTTGTACCTATGGCGCTTTAGGTGCTTTCTCTACCGGTGTTGGTTCTACTGATATGGCTGCCGGTATGGCAACCGGAAAAGCATGGTTTAAGGTACCTTCTGCTATCAAATTTGTTTTAACCGGAAAGCCTGCAAAATGGGTCAGTGGTAAAGATGTGATTTTACATATTATTGGTATGATTGGTGTAGACGGTGCTTTGTATAAATCCATGGAATTTGTAGGAGATGGTATTGCCAATCTTTCTATGGATGATCGTTTTACCATCGCCAATATGGCGATTGAAGCGGGTGGAAAGAATGGTATTTTCCCGGTAGACGATTTAGCAATTGCTTATATGAAAGAACATTCTACCAGAGAGTTTAAGGCTTATACGGCAGATCCTGATGCGGTGTATGATGAAGAGTATACCATTGATTTAAGCACCCTTCGTCCCACTATTGCATTTCCACATTTGCCTGAAAATACAAAAACAATTGATGAAATCAAAGAGGATATTGCAATCGATCAGGTCGTGATTGGTTCTTGTACCAATGGTCGTTTAGACGATCTTCGTATTGCAGCAGAAGTTTTAAAAGGCCGTCACATCAAAAAAGGCATGCGTTGTATCGTGATTCCTGCTACTCAGGCAATCTATATGCAGGCTATGGAAGAAGGCTTGTTGAAAATCTTTATTGAAGCCGGTGCAGTAGTATCCACACCAACCTGTGGTCCTTGTCTTGGTGGATATATGGGTATTTTGGCTGAGGGAGAACGTTGCGTTTCAACTACAAACCGTAACTTTGTAGGTCGTATGGGACATGTAAACTCTGAAATCTATTTGGCTAGCCCTGCAGTTGCAGCAGCAAGTGCAGTTACCGGAAAGATTTCCTGTCCTTGCCAGTTGGATTAATTTTTCAGAAAAAGGAGAATATCGTATGAAAAAAGCAAATGGACGTGTCTTTAAATACGGTGACAATGTGGATACAGATGTTATCATTCCTGCAAGATATTTGAATTCCTCTGATCCGGCAGAGCTTGCTACACACTGTATGGAAGACATTGATAAAGACTTTATTAAAAATGTAAAAAAAGGTGACATTATGGTTGCCAATAAAAACTTTGGCTGTGGCTCATCCAGAGAGCATGCACCAATTGCTATTAAGGCTGCCGGTGTAGACTGCGTTATCGCAGAAACCTTTGCCAGAATTTTTTATCGTAATGCTATTAATATCGGACTTCCGATTATCGAATGCCCGGAAGCTGCAAAAGAGATTGCAAACGGTGATCAGGTAGAAATTGACTTCGATAGTGGTATCATCAAAGACATCACCACCGGAAAAGAATACCAGGGTCAGGCATTTCCCGAATTCATGCAGAAGATTATCGCTGCAGAAGGCTTAGTAAATTATATCAACGCGGGGAAATAAGATATAGAGTTTTTTACCACCGACTAGGTCGGTGGTAATTTTTTGTGAAAAGATTTTCTGGATTGTTACAATCCGAGTAATTCATCTACAGTCTTTTCAGGATTTTTGATAACCAAATCATATAAAGGTTGAAGAGAAGAGATATCTTCTTCCAATTCCTCCGCAATCTGTTCCAAAGATTTGGATTTGGCTATTTTCTTTTGGATAAGTGTTAATGTATTTTTCTTTTCACCTAAATAGAGCCCTTGAGAGATACCATCAATTCGACCTTCTTCCATCATATCCATATCATGTATATGCATTATCATGTATTCAGCCCTCCATTCTTCATTCAAGACACCGGTTGAAACAGCGTTATTTAATGTTTCCATATCTTTGTTGGAAATCTTTTGAGATTCCAAATATTCCAGAAAAGCTCTGGTTTTTTCGGGAGCATTAGTTAAATCCCCTTTAGTGTTATAAAAGATTTTGATACATTCGTCACCTAAAGTCAACTCTGGAATTTCGTCACAGCGATTTTGAAAGGTATATCTGTATAAACCCTCGTCAAATGGATCGAAAGTACAGATGAAAATTACATATGATTTATTTAGAAATCTATAATGAATTCCTGAATCAAGAAGCTCCGCATCAATTAAGCTTTGGTAGTACCGACTTCTTTTAGGAAGTTCGGATTGTTTTTCGGAATTTTTGCTTAGGTTCTGCATTTCTGCATTGTACACCTGACTTTGTGTATCCTTTGCAAAAAGATCCAAACGAATAAATTTGCTCTCTGACTTAATCTGAATAAATTTTTCTCTAATTGGATCGTCATCCAGATGGATTTCTTCGTTGAGTAAAGAACTAAGGATAATCTGGCAATATGTTTTATCCATAGCAATTTTCCCAAACATAAAAGGATGAGAGAGGGTGAGTGTTTCATAAGCTACATTTTCTGACATAATTCCTCCTGTTTCCGGCCTGACAGAGGTATTATTGAGAAAATATATATTAAAAATAATCCCTACGCCAAAGACCTATAAATAAAAATGAATGGGTTTCAAAGCATAGAGAATTCTTTTTGAATTTTAAGATAATAAGATAATAAATGATTAAATAAACTATAATATACAAAAGAACGTATATGCTTCTGTAGATAGAGTATCATTACAGAATGAATTTTGCAATAGATTTTTATTTTGGTGGTGGAATATCATTTCAAACTTGTAAAATAATTATATTTAAACAATAATGCAAATGGATATCCTGTCTTATACCTACTGTCTTATAGCAGAGGATTTTTTTCTTTACAACCCCAAACATTTGTTCTATAATATAAAAAGAATTGTTTTGTATTTTTTATAGAAGAGATTAGTTAAAGATAGGAAATACTATGATAGCGTATGTAAAAGGAACCTTGGAAGAATATGGAGAGGACAGTGTGGTTCTGGATGTGAATGGAATAGGATATCGTATTCGTATTCCGTCCAGAGTATTGGAAGTGTTGCCACCCCTTGGTACCACGATAAAACTTCATACATATTATTATGTAAGAGAGGATACCCAGTCTCTGTTTGGCTTTCAGGACAAAGAAGACTTGGCTATGTTTAAATTATTGTTGAACGTAAGTGGTGTGGGCCCGAAAGGCGCACTAGGAATTTTATCTTTCCTTTCTGCATCTGCCTTGAAGCTAGCTGTGATTGCAAAAGATAGCAAGATGATTTCCAAGGCTCCTGGTATTGGGGCAAAAACAGCCCAGAGGATTTTGATAGATTTGAAGGATAAGGTGACTGTTGAAGAGGCTTTCTCAGCACAGGAAGAGAATAGCGTGGTAAAAGCTGGAACAGGTGCAGCACCTGTCAATTCCGCTAGAAATGATGCCATTGAAGCATTGACTGCTTTAGGCTATGGACCTTCCGAAAGCTACAAAGCGGTAAATATGGTTGAGATTACAGAGGATATGGATAGTGAGCAGATTTTAAAGGCTGCTTTGAAGAATTTATTTTAGTACGAGGAAACTATGGCAAAACGAATTATTGAGACCGAAGTGACACCGGAAGATATTAAGGTGGAAGGGTCTCTGAGACCACAAAAGTTACAGGATTATATCGGACAGCAAAAGGCTAAAGAAAGTTTGCAGATTTATATTGATGCGGCAAAGCAAAGAGGGGATTCCCTGGATCATGTATTGTTTTATGGGCCCCCTGGTCTAGGAAAAACTACCTTGGCAGGTATTATTGCTAACGAAATGGGGGTAAATATCAAGATTACTTCTGGTCCAGCAATAGAAAAGCCGGGGGAGATGGCAGCGATCTTAAATAATTTGCAAGAAGGGGATGTACTTTTTGTAGATGAAATTCATCGCTTGAATCGTCAGGTAGAAGAAGTACTGTATCCTGCCATGGAGGATTTTGCCATTGACATTATGATTGGAAAAGGTCCTACTGCCAGATCTATTCGTTTGGATTTGCCTAAGTTTACTTTAGTAGGCGCTACTACCAGAGCGGGCATGTTAACAGCACCTTTGAGAGATCGTTTTGGTGTCATTCATCGCTTGGAATTTTATTCTATTGAGGAATTGGCACAAATTATTCTCCATAGTTCCAAAATACTAAATGTAGAAATTGAGAAAAATGGTGCCTTAGAGCTTGCCAGAAGAAGTAGAGGAACGCCTAGACTTGCCAATCGTATCTTAAAGCGAGTAAGAGATTATGCACAGGTAAGATATGACGGTGTGATTACCTATGAGGTTGCTAACGAAGCCCTGGATTTATTGGATGTAGATAAAATGGGCTTAGACCATATTGATAGAAATATTTTGAATACTATGATTGAAAAATTTTCCGGTGGGCCTGTTGGATTAGATACACTAGCTGCTGCTATTGGAGAAGATAGCGGGACTATTGAGGATGTATATGAACCCTATCTTATTAAAAACGGGTTTATCAATCGTACCCCTAGAGGTCGTGTGGTAACAGAATATGCCTATCGCCATTTAGGACTTGAAATGTAGACTAGAAAAGTAGTATATTACTAGTAGACGGTTTTTCAATTACAAATGAGAAAAAGGTGCGAATTATGGCAGGAAAAACAGATGCAGAAGTATTAATTGGTGGAAAGGTTTTAACCTTAAGTGGCTATGAAAGCGAAGAATATATGCAGCGCGTAGCTTCCTATATCAATACGAAAATTGCAGAGTATGGCAAGGTGGCTAGTTTTAACAAGCAGTCAAAGGATATGCAGAGTATTTTATTGCAGTTGAATATTGCAGATGATTATTTCAAAGCCAGAACGCAGATTAGTTCTTTGGAAGAGGAATTGGAAATCAAAGAAAAAGAGCTATATGAGTTGAAGCATGAATTGATTGCATATCAGATTAAGCTGGAAGGCGCTGAAAAGAATAATACTGAGCTGCAAAAAAAGCTTCACGAAACAGAAAAACAGCTTGTTCGTTTAGAAATGAAAGAGAAACCATAAGATTGAACTAAAATAAAAAACCTGTCTGAAATTGACAGGTTTTTCTTTTATATAAAAAGTATGAAACAAGTAGAATTATTGGCCCCTGCAGGGAATATGGATTGTTTTTATGCAGCAATTCATGCTGGTGCAGACGCGGTTTATTTAGGTGGAAATAAATATGGAGCAAGAGCCTTCGCAGATAATTTTTCGGAAGAAGAATTGTGCGGGGCTATTCGTCATGCCCATATATGGGGGAAAAAGGTTTATCTTACCCTGAATATATTGATGAAGGAAGAGGAACTTTCTGATGTAAAAGAGTATGTTTTGCCCTATTATTTGGCAGGCTTAGATGGTGTTATAGTACAAGATCTAGGGTTGTTTTTGATGCTACAAGAGTGGTTTCCAGGGTTAGAACTTCACGGCAGTACCCAGATGACCATCACTTCTCCGGAAGGAGCCAGATTTTTGCAAAATCTTGGGGCGACCAGAGTGGTGCCTGCCAGAGAACTCTCTTTGCAGGAAATGAAGGCTATTAAAGAGACTGGCATTGAGGTGGAATGTTTTATTCATGGGGCTATGTGTTATAGCTATTCAGGCCAATGCCTATGCAGTTCTTTTTTAGGTGGTCGTAGCGGTAATCGTGGAAAATGTGCAGGTAGTTGTCGTTTGCCTTATAGCATAAATAACGAAAAAAATAAGTGTTATCCTTTAAGCTTAAAGGATATGTGCACTATTGAATTGATTCCGGAGATTTTAGATGCCGGAATAAATTCCTTGAAAATAGAAGGACGAATGAAAAGCCCGGAATATGTAGCAGGTGTAGTATCTATCTATCGAAAGTATATTGATAAGTATTACAATGATGAGGATACAAAAGTTTCTCAAGCAGATTTAGAGAAGTTGTCCGGTCTGTATTTGCGTTCCCAGAGGTTAGATGGGTATTATACCAGACACAATGGGAAAGAAATGATTACCTTGGAAAAACCCAGCTATAATGGCTGTTCAGAAAGTTATTTAAAAGAATTACAGCAGCAATTCTTGGAGAATAGACCCAAGCAAAAAGTGAATGCTATAGTCAACGCCAAAATAGAGGAACCATTACAGATTACTTATGTGTATAAGCAATGGGAAGGAACCGCGGTAGGAAATCCTGTACAAGCAGCAAAGTCCCGCCCTATGGGTGAGACTGATATTGTGAAACAAATTGGTAAACTAGGTGCAACAAGTTTTCAATTAGAACAATGTAATTGTGTAATAGAAGGGGATATCTTTATTCCTAATCAGGAGCTTAATCAATTACGACGAAAAGCATTAGAAAAACTGGAAGTACAAATCCGTGGCAATATAGAGTCAGAAAGACATGCTTGTATTAAAACTAAGTATCAATCTGATAAGAATAGTTGTATAACCGAAGATCAGAAGCATTCTGAAAGTAACCAATCTACAATAACAGAGCAGAAGATTTTTAGAAATATTTCGATTTCTACAGAAGAGAAACTGTTTCGAGTATCAGTTTTCTCTTTGGAACAGTTACAATGGTGCTTAGAGAATGCATCAAACTACAAGCTAAATAGAATTTATATAGATAGTCACTTGTTTTTAGAAGAGAAGAACTTTGCCTATTTGGTAATCTATTTGCAAGATCTAGCTACACGGGATTGTCAACTGTTTATTATTTTACCTTATATTTTTCGTAAGAAAGATAGTACAAAAGTAGATAAGCTTTGTCAGTTCGCAAAGCAATATACTTTAGGTGTACTGGTAAATGATTGGGATACCTATGCCTATTTGCAGGAAAAGGGATTTAATGGGGAAGTAGCATTCAATTATTCTATATATACTTGGAATCAAAAGTCTCTGGATTTTTGGAAGGAAAAGGCTGGTAGTATCTGTAGTTCACTAGAATGTAATTACCATCAATTAAAGCAACTGCAAGCGGAAAATATGGAATATGTGATTTATGGGCGTATTCCCATGATGATTAGTACCAATTGTATCAAGAAAACCTCTGACAGTTGCCGCAATGGAAATGCTACGATAGAAGATTTTTATAAAGATCGCTATCAAAAGAAACTACCGGTACAGGTGGATTGTCATTTTTGCTATAACCGTATTTTTAATTCCGTGCCTTTGTCCTATCATGGATCCTATGAGAAACTACAAACACTGCCAGGGAATGCTTTCCGTTTGGATTTCTCAGAAGAAAGTATCCTCTGTATGCAGGAGATATTAGACTATTATCAACAAACTAGGATGGGAAAAAAGGATATTACCTTCCCGTTAGCAGACTTTACTACAGGCCATTTGAAAAAAGGAGCCCTTTAAATGCAACATTACATCGTTGAATTATCAAAATATGCCATTGCATTTATCATGTGTTTATATACTTTTGAAAGCTTTTTTGTATTTCGTCATGATAATGAATTGGATAGAACAGGAAGTTATATTAGACAGTGTATATACATGTTTTTAATTACATTGCTTTCTTTTGCATCCTTAACCTTGCAACGGGGAGAAATAGAGTACATCTTCTTCTTTGCCTTTTTGGAAATTGCGTTATTTTCTGTGATAGTGCTATTTTCTATGATTTATCCCTTGTGCAATCGTTTGCTGGTCAATCATATGTGCATGCTGTTATCCATTGGCTTTATTATGATTGCCCGATTGGATTTTAGTAAGGCTATAAAACAATTTGTGATTGTAGCAGTGTCTTTAGTAATTGCATTAATTGTACCATTCTTTGTGCATAACTTGCGTTTCTTAAAACATTTATGGTTTCTCTATGCGACAATTGGTATAGGCGGTTTAGGGGCAGTATTATTAGCAGGTCAGGTAACACATGGTTCGAAAATATTTTATTCTATACAAGGTGTTACCATACAACCTTCTGAGTTTATTAAAATTATTTATGCATTTCTAATAGCATCTTTGTTATATAAATCAACAAAAATAACACAGGTACTTTTAAGTGCATTTCTTGCAGCAATTCATGTATTGATTTTGGTTGCTTCCAGAGATTTAGGATCGGCTGTTATTTTCTTTATAGGATATTTGTTTGTATTATTTATTGCTTCCAGAAACTATCTTTACTTATTTTCCGGAATAGGGATTGGAAGTATTGCGGCAGTGGTGTCATATTATTTGTTTTCTCATGTGCAGGTTCGTGTACAGGCTTTTCTGGATCCTTTTGCAGCTATTGATAAAGAAGGCTATCAGATTACCCAATCTTTGTTTGCTATTGGGACAGGAAGTTGGTTTGGGATGGGATTGAATCGAGGTACCCCGAATGATATTCCTTATGTACTATCTGATTTTATGTTTTCTGCTGTAGCAGAAGAAATGGGTGTTATCTTTGCAATTTGTATGATTTTAGTTTGCTTAAGTTGTTTTGTCATGATGATGACAATTGCTCTGTCTCTGCAAGAAAGATTTTATCAATTAATCGCCGTAGGGTTAGGTGTGATATATATTTTTCAAATCTTTTTAACCATAGGTGGAGGAATCAAATTTATTCCTATGACAGGTGTTACGCTACCCTTGGTAAGCTATGGTGGTAGTAGTGTGCTTTCTACTTTATTAATGTTCTCTGTTGTACAGGGCTTATACATTGTGCGAAAGGATGAGCAAAAACAAGAAGAGGAAGAAGAATTGGAAGAGGAGGAGTTTTTGTATGCCAACAAAAAGAGACAGAAACGAAAAAGACTCAACTTCTAAAAAAAGAAGGAAGAAAACCAGAAAAAACAGAGAAATAATTATCTCTATCTATATGTTTGTCTTTCTGTTTGTAGGGATGATTGGATATTTATGTCATTTTGTGAATACTTCGGGTCAGGAAATGATTAACTATAGCTTCAACAAAAGACAACAAATTTTGACCAGTAAAAATTCCAGAGGAACTATTTATTCTTCTGATGGGGAGATTGTAGCGGAATCCTTACTTTCGGAAGACGGGAAAGAAACCCGAATATACCCCTATGACAATTTATTTTCTCATACAGTTGGTTTTTCTACCAAGGGTAGAACAGGCATAGAAGCTATGGCTAATTCTTACCTAATTAACGCCCATGTTTCTTTAACGGAGAAGGTAGAAAATGAGGTGTCCGGACAAAAAAATCATGGTGATAATGTGTACAGTACCTTGCGTACAGATTTACAACAAATTGCTAGCAAAGCCTTGGGCGTTAGTAAAGGCGCTATCATCGTCAGTGAAGTGAAAACCGGACGGGTGCTTGCTATGGTTAGTAAACCGGATTTTAATCCCAATACCATTGTGCAAGATTGGAATGGATATGTAAAAGATGAAAAAAACTCTGTGTTATTAAATCGAGCTACTCAGGGTATTTATCCCCCAGGATCAACATTTAAAATTATTACCAGTCTTGCCTATATTAGACAGCATCCGACGGATTTTAGCCAGTATGCTTTTACCTGTAATGGACATTTTACCCATGGTCAAGATAAAATCAACTGTTACCACGGAACAGTTCATGGAGGTGTTGATTTGGCAGAATCCTTTGCCAAGTCTTGTAATGCTTCTTTTGCCAATATTGGAATAGGGCTACCAAGAGATCAATTCGGCAAAATGTTACAGGAATTAGGCTTTGGTCAAAACTTGCCACTGAATATGAATTATTCTGTCAGTAATTTGTCAGTAGATGGGGCTACCTCTGATGAGGATATGATTCAGATTTCCATTGGTCAGGGGAAGGCACAAATTACTCCTATATTATTGCATTTAATTACCAACAGTATTGCAGGTAATGGAAAAGTAATGAAACCAATGTTTATGGATAAGGTACTGTCAGAAGACGGCGCAATTGTGAAACAGTTTAAACCAGAACTTTACAAAACATTAATGACGGAAGAAGAAAGTAGGGTCCTTAGAGAATTAATGACTGGTGTTGTGGAAAATGGTACAGGAAAAAGATTGCGTGGTCTTTCCTATACCGCTGCGGGCAAGACAGGTTCCGCAGAATATAACCATGTAAAAGAGGATTCTCATGCCTGGTTTACTGGTTTTGCACCTGCAGAGGAGCCGGAAATTTCTGTAACCATTATTGTAGAAGGAATTGGCTCCGGAGGGGATTATGCGGTGCCTATTGCAAAACGTATTTTTGATGGTTACTTTGGAACCAATTAGGTTGGACTTGCACTAATATTTTGATTCAGTTATACTGAAATTAAGTATGGTTCGCACTAGCTAAGGAGGCATTGCAATGATGGAAGCAACAAGCTGCGGCGGTGTGGTTATTTTCCGAGGTAAGATATTACTTTTATACAAGAATTTTCGTAATAAGTATGAAGGCTGGGTATTGCCTAAGGGGACTGTAGAAGAAGGGGAAGAATATCAGGAAACGGCACTTCGAGAGGTATTGGAGGAAACTGGAGCGAAAGCCACCATTATCAAATATGTTGGTAAAAGCGAGTATACTTTCACAGTACCGGAAGATACAGTAGAAAAGGAAGTGCATTGGTACTTGATGATGGCGGATAGCTATTACAGCAAACCACAACGAGAGGAATTCTTTGTGGATTCCGGATATTACAAATATCATGAGGCATATCATCTTTTGAAGTTTGCCAATGAAAGACAAATTTTAGAAAAAGCCTATGCAGAATATTTGGAGTTAAAGAAAAATAACCTGTGGGGGATCAAAGCTACCAGAAACCCTTCATGAGGTAAAGAATGAAATTTCTAAAAGAGCTATATTTGGGTCAGGATGTTCACCATTTGTTGGATTTAAAGTGGAAAATTCGACACGGTGCGGGTGTTGTTGGTCTGTATGTGATATATCTGGGACACAACACCAATAAAATAGAAATCATAGAGGCAAGCTTTTTGAAACAAAAATATTTGCGTAAAGAGGTGGCTCTTGTCATTGGGATGACTAAATCTTATGACGAGGCTATTCAGATTGTAACGCGGATTGTGGAGGAAGCAATTTCCGAAACTGGAAAAGCGGACCCAAGTGCTTTTGTTTTGAAGAAGTATTCATAAAATAAGATGGGATTGTTAATTTTAAAAGCTATCAAGTGGATTTTCATTATACTGTTACTCCTGGTATTGGTGATACTGGGACTTATATTTTTGCTTCTGATTTCTGCAATTTCCTATCAGGCAAAAGGCTCATATATTGAGAAAATTCCAGATGTACAAGGTCGTGTTTCTTATTTGTTTGGACTTGTGAAATGTGGATTTTCTTACCAAGAGCAATTTCTTTTAAAAGTGAAGATTTTGGGCATTCCGGTGTATGGTTTTCCTAAAAAGGAAAAACGGACCAAGAAAGAAAAGTCTGTATCGAAAGATGCACCTATTGACCTAAAGGAAGCAGAAATCAAAAAAGATGAAGAAATTGTATATGCTGATAGAGATGAGAAAAAATCGGGGTTAGATTCGATAGTGGAAGATACTACAGATACTATATCTATTAGCAAAAAGACTGTAGAGAAAAATCCTAACAATGGTTTAACAGTAGAGAAAAAGACGCTAGATGAAAAAACAGTAGAAGATACTGTAACCAAGGATACTGCAAGAAAAAAGAAAATAAAAACCAAGAAAGAAAAGAAAACTACAGAACAAAAAGGGTTTTCTTTAGAGACTTTACAATCCTGGAAAGCTTTTTTTACAAATCCAAAGATTAAGCGAGCTTTAGCGGATTGTAAAGAAAAAATATTCCGTGCACTGAAAGCCATTCTGCCAAAGAAGTGGAGTGTACTGGCGAAATTTGGATTTGCAGACCCGTCCATTACCGGGAAAATTATGGCAGGTCTTGGAATACTTTATCCTGTTATTGGGAATCATATAGTTGCAATTCCATTTTTTGAAGAAGAAATATTGGAGATAGAGGGAGAACTTAAGGGAAAGATTCGCCCTATTTATTTCTTGTGGCAGATATTACTTTTGATTTTGAATAAAGATGTTAGATATTTGATAAAAGCAGCCAAAAAACAGTTGGGTTAAATTCCAATCATTAGGAGGTTGAAATGGCAGATAATCATTTTGGTTCTATAGTAGAATCCTTATTAAAGGGTGTTGATTCTGTGCTTAGCACAAAAACTGTAGTAGGAGAGCCTACACAGATTGGCGATACCATTATTTTACCGCTAGTAGATGTTTCCTTCGGTATTGGAGCCGGTGCAGGGTCCGGAGAAAAAAAGCATAACGGGGCAGGCGGTGTAGGTGGAAAGATTACTCCCAGTTCTGTACTGATTATTAAGGATGGTCATACCAAACTTGTGAATATCAAGCAACAAGATACTATGACAAAGATTTTAGATATGGTTCCGGATTTGGTGGATCGTTTTACTACCAAGAAAGATGAAGATATGATTTCTGATGTGGAAGCAAAGGAAATAGCATTTCCCGAGAAATAAAAATAGAACATACACGAATAAATGACTTTTGCATATACTATCTTAGAAGACAGAATCTGCTTGCCGAAGAAGTAGAGTTTCCTGGGAGGATAGTATGGGAAAGAATATGGCTTGTGTGTTTTTCTGGACAGCAGTGGGAATGGTTTTAATGATGCTAGTCAAAACAACATTTTGGGGAATTATGATTAGTGTTGTTATGTTATTGATTTCTTATTATTTATATTTTCATGGCTGTGATTCGTAAAAAGGGCAAAAAAAAACTACCGACAATCGGTAGTTTTTTTATTACCTATAATTATTAAGCTCTTTCAACATTGCCAGATCTTAAACAACTGGTACAAACGTGCATTTTCTTTGCAGCTCCGTTTACTAAAACTTTTACGCTCTTAACATTAGACTTCCAAATATGATTGGATCTTCTATGAGAATGGCTAACGTTGTTACCAAAATGTACGCCTTTACCACAAACTTCACACTTTGCCATGTGGACACCTCCCATTCCTTATTACTTCTTAAATACAAACAACATTAGTATCATAGCAGAAGAAATACAGAAAAGCAAGTGAAATTTATATAATATGTATAAATTTTCTTGGATTTCCAGTTATTTCAGGAATAATGGTTTTCTTTTTGGGAAAAACAAGGTATAATACATTCATCTTACTGGGCGTAGTATGCCCAATCAAGAAATGAATAATAAATAGTTGGAGGTATTCTTATGAAAGGAACTTCTATTGATACTCATATGGGTAGTATTACAATTGATAAAGAAGTAATTGCACAGTACGCAGGAAGTGTTGCAGTGGAATGTTTTGGTATTGTAGGTATGGCCGGTGTATCTGTTGCAGATGGTTTGGTTCGTCTTTTGAAAAAAGATAGTATAACCAAAGGAATTAGTGTTTCATTGCATGGCAATAAGCTTGTTTTGGATTTTCATGTGATTATTGCCTATGGTGTAAGCATTCTTGCAGTGTCTGACAGCTTGATTGACAATGTTAGATACAAAGTGGAAGAATTTACGGGTCTAAAGGTTGAAAAGGTAAATGTGTTCGTTGAAGGCGTTCGTGTAATTGACTAATAGGCTTGTTTGATAGGAGGATAAGAAAGTGGCTTTGAATACCATTGATGCACCAATGTTGGCTAAGATGTTTTTAGCAGGTGCACAGAATCTAGAAGCAAAAAAAGAATGGATTAATGAATTAAATGTTTTTCCTGTTCCTGATGGAGATACAGGTACCAATATGACATTGACAATTATGTCTGCTGCAAAGGAAGTAGCAACCATAGAAGAACCGACTATGGAAGCTCTTGCAAAGGCGATTTCTTCCGGTTCTCTTCGTGGAGCAAGAGGAAATTCCGGTGTTATTTTATCCCAGCTTTTAAGAGGCTTTACCAAAACCATTAAAGAAGCAGAGATCATAGATATTCCGTTGATTACAGTGGCAATGGAAAAAGCAGTTGAAACTGCTTACAAAGCTGTTATGAAGCCTAAGGAAGGTACCATTCTTACGGTTGCAAAGGGTGCCAGTGAAAAAGCGAAAGAGTTAAATGCTGCAGGGGAAACAGACTTACAGTCCTTTATTGAACAGGTATTGGCCCATGCTGATTATGTGCTTAGTCAGACCCCTGAGATGTTACCTGTATTAAAACAGGCCGGTGTTGTGGATTCCGGCGGACAGGGCTTAATGGAAGTATTAAAAGGTGCTTTTGATGCTTACCTTGGGAAAGAAATCGATCTGACAACTGTACAGTCTGGTTCTATGTCCACTGTAGGGGTTGTGGAAGATTCCGTTTCTTTTGAAGAGATTACATTTGGATACTGTACTGAATTTATCATTATGTTAGACAAACCTTTCCCAATGAAAAAGGAAAAGGATTTTAAGGCCTATTTGGAATCTATCGGTGATTCTATTGTAGTAGTTGCAGATGAAGATATTGTGAAAGTGCATGTGCATACAAATGATCCGGGTATGGCCATTCAGAAGGCTTTGACCTATGGTCAGCTTTCTAATATGAAGATTGATAATATGCGCTTGGAGCATCAGGAAAAAGTCATTAAAATGGCAGAAAAAGAAGCTGCTAAGGCTGCAGAAAGTAAAGTGGAAGAAATACCTGAGGAACCTGTAGAATTAAAAGAAGCTGGTTTCATTGCTGTATCTGTTGGAGAAGGTATGGATGAAATCTTCAAGGGCTTAGGTGTGGATTATATTATTGCCGGTGGTCAGACCATGAATCCAAGTACAGAGGATATGGTCAATGCCATTGAAAAAGTAAATGCAAAGACCGTATTTATTTTGCCAAATAATAAGAATATTATTTTAGCGGCAAACCAGGCGCAGTACTTGGTAGAAGATAAGCAGGTTGTGGTCATTCCTACAAAGACAGTAGCCCAGGGTATTACAGCGGTAATCAATTATGTACCGGATCTTTCTATCGAAGAAAATGCTGATGTCATGAATGAAGAAATTGCATTGGTAAAAACCGGTCAAGTAACTTATGCAGTTCGTGACACCGTAATTGATGATAAAGAAATCAAAGAAAATGATTTCATGGGCATCGGCGATAGCGGTATTTTAGCTGTTGGACAGGATAGAGAAGCAGTTACTTTGGATATGGTTGATGCGATGGTAGATGATGATGTAGAATTGATTAGTGTTTACTATGGAGCAGATGTGACCGAAGAAGAAGCTATGGCTTTGGCAGATAAGATTGAAGCCAAATACGGTGATTGTGATATTGAATTACAGTTTGGTGGTCAGCCTGTTTATTATTACATTATTTCTGCAGAATAATGGAAGATACAAGTTTAGTATAGGAATCAAAAAAGTCGCTTTTTAGCGACTTTTTTTGAACCTTTTTGGGAGTGTTTAATGAATTTTCAAACAGAATTAGTGGCATTAAAAGGAATCGGTCAAAAAACAAATGATGTATTACAAAAACTGGGATTAATTACGGTTAGGGATTTGCTTTTTTATTTTCCAAGAACCTATGAAAAGTACGATACGCCAATGCCGGTTCGTGAACTAAGTGACGGCATACTGATTACCAGTAGGATGAAGGTTCCCTATCAAAATTTTCAATTGCAAAAAGCAGGAAGATTTACGATTTTGCGGGTATTTTTACAATCGGAAGATCAAACCATAGAAGCTTTATTTTTTAATTCGCCTTTCTTGAAAAATGTTTTAAAGCCCGGTGCGGAGTATATATTTCGTGGAAAGATAGAAAATAGGCGGAATCGATTGGTTTTGGTTCATCCGAAATTCTATAAGTCGGAGGAATATGAACAGTTAACCAAAAACCTGCAGCCTATTTATAAATTGACAAAAGGATTGACGGGTAAAACCATTCAAAAGGCAGTTAAGCAGATACTATCCCAGGATTTTTTTGAAGCAGAGTTTTTCCCCGAAGAATGGATTGTAAAATATGAGTTAATGGATCGAAAAGAAGCATTTTTACAGATTCATTATCCAACCACAGAGGAAGCGCTGTTATCTGCCAGGAAACGATTTGTTTTTGAAGAATTTCTTGCTTTTTGTATTGCAGTAAAAAAAGAAAAGAATGAGACCTATCAGTTGCCATTTGAAAATCCTATGATTGGGGTGGCGGACACGAATTATTTTTTGGAACGGCTTCCTTACCAGCTTACCAATGCTCAAAAGAAGGTGTGGGCTGTTTTGGAGGAGGAGTTACAAAAAGGCTATGCTATGAACCGATTGATTCAGGGAGATGTGGGAAGTGGTAAAACCATTCTTGCTTTTTTAGCCATGTTGTTTTGTGCCGCAAATGGCAGACAAGCAGCGTTAATGGCACCCACTGAGGTTTTGGCAGAACAGCATTATGAGACCATCTGTGGCTTTCAAAAAAAATATCAATTACCCATTCGTCCCATTCTTTTAACCGGCTCCTTAAAGGCAAATGAAAAAAGACTGGTGCAAGAGCAAATTAAAACTGGGGAAGCCAACCTGGTAATTGGAACCCATGCCTTAATCCAAGATAAAGTAGAATATCAAGATTTGGCCTTGGTAGTGACAGATGAACAACATCGTTTTGGAGTACGTCAGAGAACTACCTTAGGAGAAAAGGGCTTGAACCCACATGTTTTGGTTATGAGTGCAACCCCGATTCCCAGAACTCTTGCGATTATCTTGTTTGGAGATTTTCATGTTTCTATTTTGGATGAAATGCCTATTGGCAGACTTCCCATTAAAAATGCAGTAGTAGGAACTTCTTATAGACCTACTGCCTATCGTTTCTTCCAAAAAGAAATTGATCAAGGACATCAAATCTATGTGATATGTCCCATGGTAGAAGAAGGGGAAAATGATCAGTTGGAAAATGTCATTTCCTATACTGAAAAATTAAAAGAATATTTTCCGGAAAAGGTGCAAATTGCCTACCTGCATGGGAAAATGAAGGGGGCCCAGAAAAATCAGATTATGGAGGCCTTTAGCGCAGGCAATATAGATATTTTAGTATCTACTACAGTGATTGAAGTAGGGATTAATGTGCCAAATGCCACTGTTATGATGGTAGAAAATGCAGAACGCTTTGGGCTAGCTCAATTACATCAGTTAAGAGGAAGAGTAGGCAGAGGCAAGGATCAATCCTATTGTATCTTTATCAATACCAATGGCAATGAGAAAACAAATAAAAGGTTGGAATTGTTAAAACAATCCAATGACGGCTTCTTTTTGGCAAATGAAGATTTGAAGCTTCGTGGCCCAGGTGATATTTTTGGGATGGTACAAAGCGGAGAACTGCAATTCCAAATTGGAGATATCTACAATGATGGAGATATTTTACAAAATACTGCGGTACTTGCTGATCAAGTTATAGAAGAAGAAAAAGACAACTTAGAAGAGAAAAACTGGTATCAATCACTTTCCCGGAATTATGCAAAATTAGTTGACTTTAGGTCTATTTAAAAGTAATATTAAAAGGGTGTATTTTGTGTTTCTTGAAACAATCATTCACAATATATAGTAATTTAGAGTAAAGATCAATGGAGAATTTATGAGTAAGATTGCGATTGTAACAGACAGTAATAGCGGCATTACCCAGTCCGAAGCAAAGGAATTAGGCATTTTTGTCTTGCCTATGCCTTTTGTTATGGATGGGGATACTTTTTATGAAGATATTACCCTGGACCAACCAACCTTTTATGAAAAATTAAAAAAGGGCTGTGATATATCTACTTCCCAGCCTTCGCCGGAAGCTGTAATGGAACTTTGGGATTCTATTCTTAAAGACTATGATGAGATTGTACATATTCCTATGAGCAGTGGATTAAGCGGTTCCTGTCAGACTGCAATGATGCTTGCAGAAGACTATGACGGCAAAGTGCAAGTAGTGAATAATCAGCGTATTTCTGTCACCCAAAGGCAGTCTGCAATGGATGCAAAAGGCCTTGTGGCATCAGGGAAAAATGCGGCAGAAATCAAAGAAATTTTAACAGAAGATAAATTTAATTCCAGTATTTATATTATGTTAGATACATTATTGTATTTGAAAAAAGGTGGTAGAATTACGCCTGCTGCGGCCGCCTTAGGTACTATGCTTCGGTTAAAGCCGGTACTCCAGATACAAGGAGAAAAGTTGGATGCTTTTGCAAAGGCTCGTACCACTTCTCAAGGGAAGAATCTGATGATTAATGCGATTCGAAATGATATTGCCAATCGTTTTGGTGGGGAAGAAGCGGGTAATTTTACTTTGTTTATTGCCCATTCAGAGAACCTAGAGGCGGCAAAAGCGTTACGACAGGAATTATTAGAAATTTTCCCCAAACAGGAGATTTTAATTAATCCCCTGTCTTTGAGTGTTGCCTGTCATATCGGGCCTGGAGCTTTAGCAATCGCAGTAACACAAAACTTAAAGTGATTTTCGAAAAGGCTGGTAGTGCCAAGACAAGACACACCAGCCAATTTTTAGTTCTCAAGGTATTACTAGGGAGGAAGAGATGGATACAAAGAAATTAAATGCAGCCGAATCGGACTATGGTGCATCCAATATTACGGTCCTGGAGGGACTGGAAGCGGTTAGAAGAAGACCTGGTATGTATATTGGCAGTGTATCTACAAAGGGCTTAAATCACTTGATTTATGAAATCGTAGATAACTCTGTGGATGAACATTTGGCGGGATATTGTTCCAAAATATATGTGACACTGGAAGAGGATGGCTCAGCTACAGTATCCGATAATGGTCGTGGTATTCCGGTGGAAATGCATGAAAAAGGAATCAGTGCGGAACGATTGGTATTTACGACTTTGCATGCGGGCGGTAAATTCGATGACAGTGCCTATAAAACCTCCGGTGGTTTACACGGTGTGGGTTCTTCTGTTGTAAATGCCCTTTCTAATAGATTGACTGTTAGGGTCAAGAAAAATGGATGCATCTATGAGGATTCTTATGAAAAGGGAATTCCTACTTTAGACTTAGTAGATGGATTATTACCGGTTGTAGGTAAAACCAGAGAGACCGGAACTACCATTAACTTTTTGCCGGATGATACTATTTTTGATAAAACCAGATTTAAGGAAGAGGAAGTCAAGAATCGTTTACATGAAACTGCTTACTTGAATCCGGAATTAACCATAATTTATGAAGATAAAAGAGTAAATTCTGAAGAATATATTGAGTTTCACGAGCCGGACGGTCTGGTTGGCTATATTCAGGATATGAATGCCAGCAGAGAAACTATTCATGATGTAATCTATTTTAAGGGGGAAAGCGAAGGCATTTCTGTAGAAGTGGCTTTCCAGTACATTAATGAATTCCATGAAACTGTGATGGGCTTTTGTAATAATATTTATAATGCTGAGGGTGGTACCCATATTACCGGCTTTAAGACCATGTTTACCACTGTCATTAACAACTATGCCAGAGGCTTAAACATCTTAAAGGATAAGGATCCGAACTTTACCGGTACGGATGTTCGTAACGGTATGACAGCGGTAGTTTCTGTAAAACATCCCGATCCTCGTTTTGAAGGTCAGACCAAAACCAAACTGGATAACCAGGATGCAGCAAAAATTGTAAGCAAGGTAACAGGAGAAGAAATTGTCCGTTACTTTGATCGTAATTTAGAAACCTTAAAATCTGTTATATCTTGTGCAGAAAAGGCAGCAAAGATTCGTAAGTCAGAAGAAAAAGCAAAAACCAATATGCTATCTAAACCCAAATTTTCCTTTGATTCCAATGGAAAGTTGGCAAACTGTGAATCCAAAGATGCCAAGAAATGTGAAATCTTTATTGTAGAAGGGGATTCTGCAGGTGGTAGTGCAAAAACTGCCAGAAATCGTGCTTTTCAGGCGATTTTACCTATTCGCGGTAAAATTTTAAATGTGGAAAAGGCCAGTATTGATAAAATTCTTGCCAATGCAGAAATCAAGACCATGATCAATGCTTTTGGCTGCGGTTTTTCAGAAGGCTATGGAAATGACTTTGATATTTCCAAACTTCGGTATGACAAGATTATTATTATGGCCGATGCGGATGTGGACGGTGCCCATATTTCTACCCTGCTTTTAACTTTGTTTTATCGGTTTATGCCGGAGCTTATTTTTGAAGGACATGTGTATATAGCTATGCCGCCTTTATATAAAGCTATGCCTGCAAAAGGCAAAGAAGAATACTTGTACGATGATAAGGCTTTGGAAAAATATCGTAAAACACATAAAGGTAGTTTTACCTTACAGCGGTATAAAGGCTTGGGAGAAATGGACGCAGAACAGCTTTGGGAAACTACTTTAAATCCGGAAACCAGAAAAATGAAACTGGTAGAGATTGAGGATGCCAGATATGCTTCCCGTGTGACAGAAATGCTGATGGGTAGTGAGGTGCCTCCTAGAAAAGCGTTTATTTATGAACATGCTACGGATGCGGAACTTGATGTTTAAAAAGTAACTGTTCAGAGTATCACGAAAATGTTTACATTTTCGTGCTTTGGTGTACACCAAAGAATTTCGTATAAAATCTATCCGTTCAAGTTAACTTAACAGTTAGATTTTATACGAAATTCTTATACTCTGAACAGTTATTGCAAAATTTTCATTTCACAAGAAAGGATTTCCCTTCATGGAAGAACAAATTATTAAAACCGAGTATTCGGAATTAATGCAAAAAGCTTATATTGATTATGCCATGAGCGTTATTGTGGCAAGAGCCTTACCGGATGTGAGAGATGGCTTAAAACCGGTACAACGACGGGTATTGTATGATATGCATGAACTGGGGATTAAATATGATAAACCCTATCGTAAATCAGCTCGTATCGTTGGAGATACCATGGGTAAATATCATCCCCACGGAGATTCCTCCATTTATGAATCTCTGGTTGTGATGACCCAGGAATTTAAAAAAGGACTTCCTTTGGTAGACGGTCATGGTAACTTTGGCAATATTGAAGGGGATGGGGCTGCTGCTATGCGTTATACAGAAGCCCGTTTGGAAAAGGTTACCCAGGATGGCTTACTGGCAGATCTGGACAAGGATGTTGTGGATTTTCTTCCTAACTTTGATGAAACAGAAAAGGAACCTTCCGTTCTTCCTGCAAAATTTCCCAATCTTTTGGTAAATGGTTCGGAGGGTATTGCGGTCGGTATGGCAACCAGTATTCCCCCACATAACCTGGGAGAGGTAATTGATGCTACCAAGGCTTATATTCAGGATGAGGCTATTACCACCAGAGAATTAATGCGTTATGTAAAAGGTCCTGATTTCCCTACTGGTGGCATTGTAACCAACAAAGATGAATTGTTAGAAATCTACGAAACCGGTGCAGGTAAAATCAAGGTTCGTGGAAAAGTGGATGTGGAAAAAGCAAAGGGTGGCAAAACCAATGTGGTAATCTCCGAAATCCCATATCCTATGATTGGTGCCAATATCACAAAATTTTTACAGGATGTAGCATCTCTTTCTGAGTCCAAAAAAACCACGGATATTGTAGATATTTCCAACCAATCTTCCAAAGAAGGCATTCGAATAGTAATCGAACTTCGTAAAGATGCAGATGTAGATAATTTTATTAACATGCTGTATAAGAAAACCCGTTTGGAGGATACCTTTGGGGTAAATATGCTTGCCATTTGTAATGGAAAACCGGAAACCATGGGTATCAAACGGATTATTCAGGAAAATGTAACATTTCAGTTTGAAGTAGCCAAACGAAAATATACCAATCTTTTGGAAAAAGAAATGGACAGAAGAGAGGTACAGGAAGGCTTAATTAAGGCTTGTAATGTTATTGATTTGGTGATTGAAATTCTCCGTGGCAGTAAAGATCGTGCTATGGCAAAGAAGTGCCTGATTGAAGGGGAAACGAAAGGAATTAAATTTAAAACCAAGGAAAGTTCTATTATGGCGGCACAGCTTCAGTTTACGGAAAAACAGGCTAATGCTATTTTAGAAATGCGTTTGTATAAATTAATCGGTCTAGAATTGGATGCCCTGATTAAAGAGCATGAGGAAACGGTAGCCAACATTTATCGGTATGAAGATATCTTGTCCAGAAGAGATTCTATGGCGCAGGTATTGATTAACGAATTAAATGCCATGAAAAAGGAGTTTGCTCGCCCCAGAAGGACCGTCATTGATAATTGCGAAGAAGCTGTTTTTGAAGAAAAGAAAATGGAAGAGATGGATCTGTATGTATTGATGGATCGTTTCGGTTATATTCGTTCCATAGATACAGCCACCTTTGAAAGAAATAAAGAAACAGTTCTGGCAGAAAATTCATATGTTGTATTCTGTAAAAACACCGGAAAGGTATGTTTATTTACCAATGCAGGTCAGATGCATACCATTAAAGTTAATGATTTGCCTTTAGGAAAGCTTCGAGATAAAGGGGTTCCTGTAGACAATATCAGTAATTATTCCTCACAAAAAGAGAGAATTATATTGCTTACCGGGCAAAGTGAGATGAATCTCTATCGACTTGTTTTTGTTACCAAACAGGCCATGATAAAAGTAGTAGATGGCGGTGAATTTGATGTAGCCAAACGAACCGTTGCAGCTACTAAACTTTCAGAAAACGATGAAGTCATAAACGTTTTTGTTTGGAAAGAAAAAAGTCAAGTAGTTCTTGCTACAAAAGATGGCTATTTCTTGAAATTTGATATGCAAGAAATTCCTACTATGAAGAAAGCTGCTGTAGGTGCCAGAGCCATGAAACTTTCTGTGGGGGATGAAGTGGATTCTGTACACTATACAGACAAAACCAGTACGGAAAGCTTTGTATATCAGGATAAGGAAATTTTATTCTCCCAATTAAAATTGGCAAAGCGTGATGGAAAAGGTACCAAGCTTCGGTTATAGCAGAAAGGATTGAATAGATCTATGAGAGTAATTGCGGGAATTGCCAAAAGCCTTCCCTTAAAAGCCCCTGATGGAATGGATACCAGACCTACCACAGATCGTATCAAGGAAACCTTATTTAATATCATAAATCAGGATCTTGCAGACTGTGTGTTTGTGGATTTTTTCAGTGGCAGTGGTGGCATAGGTATTGAAGCTTTGAGTAGAGGTGCAAAAAAGGTCTATTTTGTAGAACAAAATCGGAAAGCATTGGATTGCATTAAGGCAAACCTTTTATTTACAAAACTGATAGACAATAGTATTATTTTAGCAATGGACATATTGGCTGCAGTAGACAGAATTGCGGAAAAAGAGGTGGATATTATTTTTATGGATCCTCCTTATGCTTCCAATTTAGAAAATGGGTTGCTAAAACAATTGGCGAATGCTTCTTATGTGACCGAGAATACGCTTTTGATTGTGGAAGCCGATTGTAACAAATCTTTTGATTTTGTCAAAGAGTATGGTTTTTCCATTTTAAGAGAAAAAAACTATAAGACCAATAAACATGTCTTTTTAATGAAAAAACAAGATGAGGAACTGTAAGAATGCAAAGAGCAATATATCCGGGAAGCTTTGATCCAATGACCTTTGGTCATTTGGATATTATCGAAAGAGCAGCTTCCATTTTCGATGAATTAACTGTTAGTGTGTTAAATAATACAGCCAAGACACCGTTGTTTTCCGTAGAGGAACGTGTTAATATATTGAAGGAAGCTACAGCCCATTTACCTAACGTAAAAGTGGAATCTTTTTCCGGGCTTTTGATTGATTATGCTAAGAAAAAAGATATTCATGTGGCTATTCGTGGTTTGAGAGCGATTACGGACTTTGAGTATGAATTACAGATTGCCCAAACCAATAAGAAGTTATCCAGAGAAAGCTTAGATACCATATTTTTAACAACCAGTTTGGAATATGCTTATTTAAGTTCTTCCAGTGTAAAAGAAATTGCTTATTTTGGCGGAGATATTTCTCAGTGTGTTCCAAAATTTGTTGCGGATAAAGTATATGAAAAATATGGGTTTCCCCAGAACGGAGTAGAGAATGAGTAGTAGAAGAATTGAACAGATTATCGATGAAATTGAAGAATTTATTGACGGATGTCGATTCAAACCTTTGTCTCAGACACATATTATTGTGGAGAAGGAACGTATCGATGATTTGCTACGAGAGTTGCGTTTGAAAGCTCCGGAAGAAATTAAGGAATATCAGAAGATTATCCGTAAAAAAGAAGAAATCTTAAATGATGCAAGAGCAAAAGCAGAAGCTATGCTACAGGAAACTGCACAGCACACAACTGCATTGATAAATGAACATGAGATTATGCAACAGGCTTTTGCGCAGGCTAATGAAGTGGTTACTTTGGCAACTGCTCAGGCACAGGAGATTTTAGACAATGCCACTATGGAAGCCAATGCTATGCGTGAAGCTGCAGTGGATTATACAGACGACTGTCTTGCTAATGTGGAAAATATTATTGGTAATGCCATTGAGGGAACTGCATTTAGATATCAGGATATGATGAATCATTTAAATGAATGCTATGAGACAGTGAAAGAAAACCGTTCTGAACTTCGCCCCAGTGAGTTATTGGAAGGAACCAGTACTGGAAGTGGAGATAGCAGCATCAATTTAGATTTGATTTAAGAACTATATAAAGGTGAGCAAAGGCATTCTGGCGCTATTGCTGGAATGCCTTTTTTAGAATAGAAAATGAAACAGTATTTCAAAACGAGATTTTGTAAAATGAATATTTTCGGATTTCTGTTTGGTTGTATCTTGCTTTTTTTTATGAAAACAGATGCTTTGGCTTATACCATTGTATTGGACCCGGGACACGGTGGAGAAAATATGGGTGGTATGTATGAAGAATATGTGGAGCGGGAGCTTACCATGAAGGTAGCCCGTAGTATGAAGGCAGAGTTAGAGAAGTATGAAGATGTAACAGTTTATTTGACTCACACAGATATAGAAACGGATATGTCCTTGGAAGAACGAGTGGATTATGCTGTTTCTAAAAATGCAGATTTTTTATTTTGTCTACATTTTAATTTATCCATCAGCCATATTTTGTTCGGATCCGAGGTATGGATAAGCTCCGAGCCTTCTATGTATGCCAAGGAATATCCTTTTGCATCTATACTTATGAATGAGTTTGTTCAGATGGGACTGCATGATCGTGGTATCAAAACCAGGTTAAATGATAAGGGGATTGATTACTATGGTATTTTAAGGCATGCTACGGACAATAATCTTCCTTGTGCTTTGATTGAGCATTGCCACATGGATGAAGAACGGGATGCCCCCTTTATTGGTCTGGATGCCAAGTATGAAAAATTTGGGGTTGTTGATGCAACTGCTGTAGCCAAGTATTTAGGCCTTAAATCAAAAGAATTGAATAAAGACTACGACGGCTATGAATTACCCAAAATTGCAGTGCCTTTGAATCGGGTAAAACCGGATTACACAGAGCCGGATTATATTTCTATTGAAACAAAATCCTTAGATAAGGAGACGGGGAATTATGTATTTACACTTTCAGCGACAGAATATGATTCTGCACTTTGTTATTACAGTGTAAGCACAGATGGTGGAGAAACTTTTTCCAAATTATATCCTTTTCCGAAAGAAAAAGATACTATCGAAGTAGAACTTACTTTAGAAGGTGGAACTTTCCCACAAATCCTTTGTCGCGTTTATAATAACTATGATTTATATGGCGAGAGTAATATGTTGGAATTGGAATCTGTTCCTACCAGAGAAGAAGAGGTTACTACTCAAACAGAGCAAAAAAAGGAAGAAGAACCGGATTTATCGGCCTATCAAATGATGGATTCTACTATCGCTAATAAACAAAATTCTAATCAAGATGAAGAATTGGGAATGGTATATTTTTTAGGAGTTGCTGCGGTAGTATTAGGCAGCTTACTTTTTACAGTACTGATTTGTGCTTCTGTGATAGAACGGGCAAACCGAAAACGCAAACGAAGAAGAAAGAGACAAAAACCTAAAGCGTATTGGGAAGAGGATAATTTCCTATGAAGATTCGTTTAGATAAATATTTATGCGATATGCAAGTAGGCAGTCGCAGTCAGGTGAAGGATGCCATAAAAAAAGGAAAAGTATTATTGAACCAAAATGTCTGTAAAGCTAATGATACGAAAATTGATCCTGCCATAGACTTGGTTTTCTATGACGGGAAAGAGCTTGTATATCAAACGCTTTATTATTATATGCTTCATAAACCTGCTGGTCTTGTAACCGCAACAACGGACAAAAAAGAGCCAACTGTAATGGATGCGCTAAGGGATTTGCCAGGGAAAAATCTGGCTCCGGTAGGACGCTTGGATAAAGACACAGAAGGTCTGTTATTGCTTACCAATGATGGGGAAATGGCACATGCCTTACTGGCACCCAAAAAACATGTACCGAAAACCTACTATGTTTTATTGGAAAAATCTTTGCAGGATGTGGATATTAGGCGTTTAGAAGAAGGAATAGATATTGGAGACGCCAAACCTTGTTTGCCTGCAAAAGTAAAGGCTATTGGAGCTTTAGAAATAGAATTGACTATTTGTGAGGGAAGGTTCCATCAGGTCAAACGAATGATGGAAAAAGTAGATAACAAAGTATGTTACTTGAAACGGATTTCTTTTGGACCTTTAGTATTAGACGAAAAGTTGGAAAAAGGCTCTTATAGACCTCTTACAGAAAAGGAAATAGAAGCATTAAAAAATAGAGCTTAAGTTTAGATTCAATAACTGTATTTATAGCAGTTTTGTTCGAGAAAGTTATATCATGATGAATGAAGGATTTTTGCCAATCTCTGTGAAAGACATGAAAGAGAGAGGTATCAAACAATTTGATTTTGTATATGTCATTGGGGACGCTTATGTGGATCATCCCTCTTTTGGGCATGCCATTATTAGTCGTGTGCTGACCTCTCACGGGTATAGTGTAGGTATTATTTCTCAGCCGGATTGGAAAAAGGATGATAGTATCGCCATTTACGGGAAACCCAGGCTTGCCTTTTTAATTAGTGCGGGCAATATGGATTCTATGGTGAATCATTATTATGTATCTAAAAAGCATCGACAAACGGATGCTTATACGCCAGGTGGGAAGCCCTTTGCCAGACCGGATCGGGCAACCATTTGTTATGGAAATTTGATTCGAAAAACCTTTAAAAACACCCCTATCATTATCGGTGGTATTGAAGCTAGCCTCAGACGACTAGCCCATTATGATTATTGGTCTGATTC
This sequence comes from Lachnospiraceae bacterium, assembly GCA_024403235.1. Taxonomy (GTDB): domain Bacteria; phylum Bacillota; class Clostridia; order Lachnospirales; family Lachnospiraceae; genus JAKSSF01. Next base: position 75,443 of record JAKSSF010000006.1, read on the forward strand.
CTTTAAACGTTCTATTTTATTAGATTCCCAAGCGGACTTGATTTCCTATGGCATGGGAGAAAAGTCTATTGTAGCAATAGCAGATGCTCTTAATTCCGGTATTGATGTTGAGGATATTACTTTCTTAAAAGGAACGGTATATAAAACAAAGCATTTGGATGCAACTTATGACTATCTTGCTTTGCCTGGTTATGAAGCAATGAAATCTGATAAAAAAGAATATGCCAAAAGCTTCCAAATTCAGTATGAAAACACAGATCCTTTTACCGGAAAAGTAATGGTAGAGGAATATCCTAACGGAGTTTATGTGGTGCAAAATCCACCGGAAACTCCGTTGACAATGGAAGAAATGGATGCAGTGTATGAATTGCCTTATGCAAGAACCTATCATCCTTCTTATGAGGCAGAAGGCGGGGTACCTGCCATTGCAGAAATCAAGTTTTCGCTGACCAGCAATAGAGGGTGTTTTGGGGGATGTAATTTCTGTGCCCTGACCTTTCATCAAGGTCGAACTATTCAGGTACGAAGTCATCAGTCTATTATCGATGAAGCAAAACAGATTATTACAGAACCGGATTTTAAGGGCTATATCCACGACGTAGGTGGCCCTACTGCTAACTTTAGACATCCTTCCTGTGAGAAACAGTTAACCAGAGGCGTATGTAAAAATAGACAGTGTCTGTTTCCAAAGCCTTGTCCCAACTTAAAGGTAGACCACAAAGATTATTTGGAACTACTTCGAAAATTACGTACCTTAAAAGGGGTTAAAAAGGTATTTGTACGAAGTGGTATTCGTTTTGATTATTTGTTGGCTGATAAAGATGATACTTTCTTCAAAGAATTGGTCCAATACCATATTAGTGGACAGTTAAAGGTGGCACCGGAGCACATCAGTGACGCGGTATTATCTAAAATGGGTAAGCCGGAAAACAGTGTCTATGAAGCCTTCCAGAAGCGCTATAAAAAGTTAAATGAAACCTACGGCTTCAAACAGTTTTTAGTACCTTATTTGATGTCATCCCATCCCGGATCCACTTTAAAGGAAGCTATTGAATTGGCAGAATATTTGCGAGATCTTGGCTATATGCCGGAACAGGTACAGGATTTTTATCCCACACCTTCCACAGTGTCTACAGTAATGTATTATACAGAAATTGATCCCAAAACCATGGAGCCGGTATATGTGTGTAAAAATCCCCACGAAAAGGCCATGCAAAGAGCTTTGATTCAGTATCGTAATCCAAAGAATTATGAATTGGTGGAGGAAGCGCTAAAGAAAGCCCATCGGGAGGACTTGATTGGGTTCGATAAAAAATGTTTGATAAGGCCAAGAAAATCAGATAGTATTGGACAAACAGCAAAGCAGAATGTAAAAGGAGTAGTATCGGAACGAAAGGTAGAGAAGCCTAAAAAGAAAAAGACAATCCGTAATCTGCATAAGAAAAAAGGATAACTTTTAATTGAGGTTAGTATGAACAATACAAGAAAGAAAATTGCTATTGTAACAGGTGCCGGATCCGGCATCGGACAAGAATTTGTATGGCAGCTTTTTACGTATATGCCATCTTTGGATCAAATATGGCTGCTGGGAAGAAACAAAGCCAATTTAGAAGAAACAGCCAAACAAATAGAGGGGAAAGGAAAAATCATACCCTTTGATTTAACCAATGCTTTAGATTTGGAATTGTTTTCTATTTCCTTGCTGGAAGAAAACCCGAAGGTTGCCGCATTGGTATGTGCTGCAGGAGTGGGCTACTATGGAGAGTTTGAAAACGGCATTTATGAAAAGCAATTGGAAATGATTGATTGTAATTGTAAAGCCTTAACGGCTGTTGCCCATAAGGTGTTACCTTACATGAAGGCCGGAAGCCGCTTGTTTTTGGTATCCAGTAGTACAGCCATTCTTCCTCAAAAGGAGTTTGCCGTTTATGCTGCGACAAAATCCTATGTACTTACCTTTGCTTTGGGACTACGAAAAAGCTGTCAGGAAAAAGGAATTCATATGACCTGTGTTTGCCCCGGACCTGTACAAACTCCATTTTTAGCACGTGCTTACGAAAATAAACCTATGCCTTGGTGGAAAAAGCCTTTTGTGCAAGAAGCTTCCGCTGTAGTAGAAAAGGCTTTAAGTGCCAATTTACGAAATCTTCCCATAAGCTTTTAATGGGATGAAAAAGGAGTGTCCATGAAAAAAGTGGAAAAAGGCCAATTTGGATATTTGGCCTATAAAAGAAAAATAGAATTGATGAAAACCTTGATTTTATTAGGGATAAGTTTGGCTATCTTTTTGATGGGATATTTGACCACAAAAACCAAAGCCAATTATTTGACTGTTGTGGCCATTTTAGGATGTTTACCGGCCAGTAAGGTGGCAGTATCTTTTTTTATGTACTGTAAGGCAAAATCCAGCAAAATAGAAATTAAAAACGGGGTGGACCAGTTACAGATACAAGGCTTTTACGATTTGTATTTTACAACCTATGATAGAAATTTTAGTATCGACCACTTGATCATTTTTGAAGGTATGATTTTAGGACTTAGTACAGATCCAAGCTTTGTAGAAAAAGAGTTTGAAGAGCATCTAAAAAAACAACTTGCGATCAGTGGCATCAAAGATGTGCCTTGTAAAATTTTTACGGACCTTTCTAAATATTTAGAACGCTTAGGGCAAATTGGTGACAAACCTATGGGAAATTCTGAAGCTATTCAAAAGGTTTTGTTTGCCATTTCGCTATAGTTTGCATCAAGCTTTCGGGAGTATCTGAACATGGAAGAAGTTATCATTGGATCCTTAGAAGCCGGACAGCGTTTTGATAAATTTCTGCAGAAATATTTAAAAGACGCTGGTATGGGATTAATTTTCAAGCAATTGCGTAAAAAGAATATTACCCTAAATGGGAAAAAGTCTGATGGAAAAGATGTATTGCAGGCAGGAGATAAGATTGCCTTTTTCTTTGCAAAGGATACCTACGATAAGTTTCGTGGATTGGAAAGTGCCGGCGTGCAAAACTGTTTTTCAGACGATACATATAGAAAAGCCTATCGTTCTATTCCGGAAATAGAAGTTATTTATGAGGACGATCAGATTTTAATATTGAATAAACCAGTGGGAGTGTTATCCCAAAAAGCAAAGCCTGCTGACATTTCTGCTAATGAATGGGTGATTGGTTATTTGTTAGAAAAAGGGGATTTATTGGAAAGCTCTTTGTCCACTTTTAAACCTGCTGTTTGTAATCGCCTGGACCGGAATACATCCGGACTTTTAATTGCAGGAAAAACCATGGCAGGACTACAAACCATGAATCGTATTATTGCATCCAGGGAGGTACATAAGTTTTATCATACCATCGTCAAAGGACAGCTAAAGGAATCCATGCTGTTGGAGGGTTATTTGAAGAAAGAGAAAGCCACGAATAAGGTTACTATCCAAAAAACAGCAACAAAGCAAGAACAGGAAGAAGGTTTTGTGTCTATCAAAACCTTTTATAAGCCGTTAGAAGTCTACAAAGGATTTACTTTGCTGGAAATTCAATTGATTACAGGGAAACCCCACCAGATAAGGGCACATTTGGCTTCTATTGGTCATCCGATTTTAGGAGATGGGAAATATGGAATTCCCGCTTGGAATGAAAAATATCGAAAAGCAGGAGTACAGTATCAACTATTACATGCTTGTCGATTGGAATTTCCTGTAATGGATCAAGCAGATATTTCCGGGAAAGTGATTTCTATAGACGATCCGAAACTATTTGAGAAGATTTTACAACAAGGAGAACGATAGCGTATGCCAACTTGGGGTTATCGCGGTCTTCGAGGCTCTACCTTAGAGGATTTGATTAACAGAACAAATGAAAAATATCAGGAAAATGGATTGGCATTGATACAAAAAATACCAACTCCCATTACCCCTATTAAAATTGATAAAGAACATCGCCACATTACTTTGGCTTATTTCGACCAGAAAAGTACGGTAGACTATATTGGCGCAGTACAGGGAATTCCGGTTTGCTTTGATGCCAAGGAATGTGCCGTAGATACCTTTGCTCTACAAAATATTCATGAACATCAGGTGCGTTTTATGGAAGACTTTGAAAAGCAAAAGGGTATCTCTTTTATGCTGATTTATTATTCTCATAAAGATGTGTTTTATTACCTAACTCTTAAAAAGCTTTTGGAATTTTGGAACCGTGGGCAAGAGGGAGGCAGAAAAAGCTTTCGATTTGAGGAATTGGAGGAAGCATATTTTCTTCCAAAAAAACACGGTGTTTTTGTTCCTTATTTGGAAATGTTACAAAAGGATTTAGAAGACAGAGAATAAAATGATTTTTAAGTTTACATAACTAATGCGATGTGGAAATATAGATTTCTTATTCCCTAGTAATATGCTATAATATAGCAATGTTTTTACGAATTGCAGATAAAGGAGATTGTATGAAAATTTTACCTATATTACAACAAGATACTATGGCGGTTTCTTACGAAGTATTTCCACCTAAAAAAGAAACCGGTTTTGAGAGTGTAAAAGCAGCAACAGAACAGATTGCTGCATTAAATCCGGCATTTATGAGTGTTACCTATGGGGCTGGCGGTGGCACCAGTGCTTATACCTTGGCGGTTGCGAAAAATATCAAAGAAAAATATCAGGTACCGATGCTTGCTCACCTTACTTGTGTTTCTTCCGATAAAGAGACGGTACAGGCTAGAATTGCTGATTTGGAAGAAGCCGGTATTTGCAATATTATGGCATTACGGGGTGATTTGACACCTGAGCTTGAGCAAACCGATCGTAGTAAATGGTCCTATCGTTATGCAGTTGAATTGATTCGTGAAATCAAGGAAAGGGGCGATTTTTGTATCGGTGCAGCATGTTATCCGGAAGTCCATCCGGAAAGTGCAAGTCAAAAAGAGGATATTCAATATTTAAAAGAAAAAGTAGATGCTGGTGTAGATTTTTTAACTACACAAATGGTATTTGACAATAATTTGTTTTTTAACTTTTTATATAAAATCCGAGAAGCAGGAATTACGGTTCCTGTTTTGCCCGGCATCATGCCTATTACCAATGGAAATCAGGTAGAACGGGCAATCAAGTTATCCGGTGCCTTTATGCCACAAAGATTTAAGGCTATGGTAGATAAGTTTGGATCCAATCCTGCTGCCATGAAGCAAGCCGGAATTGCCTATGCGACGGATCAGATTATTGATTTATATGCCAATGGAATTACCAATGTGCATGTATATTCTATGAACAAACCGGATATTGCAGAAGGCATTCATAATAACCTTTCTGCTATCTTAGGAGAAGTATTTTAGGAAATGAATGTAGGTGCGATATGGCTGATAACACGATTTTTGTAAAACATTATCCATCTGATTTTTCTTTTTTGCCTATCAATCGTAGTGAAATGGCGAGATATAGTGGGTATAAAAGTCAGGCAGACGAACAAGTGGATAGCATAATGGACGAAGTGATTTTTGATTTGCAAGATGCTTTTTCTTATAAAGTATGTTATCGCCGTATGGAGCTTTTGGTAGAAGATGGAAGACCGAAGTTACCCTTTTCTTTTTCTTCCAAAAGTCTGGAAGCCTTATTAACGGGATGCTCTGAGATTATTATTTTTGCAGCAACCATTGGTATTGGGATTGATCGTTATATCAAAAAAGAAATGCGTCTCTCCCCTACAAAAGGATTGTTCGCCCAAGGCTTTGGCGCAGAACGGATTGAAACTTTATGTGATTATTTTTGTAATCAAATCAAAGAAGCGGTTTTTGACGAAAATTTAACCTGTACAGCAAGATATTCTCCCGGCTATGGTGATTTACCGCTGGAGGTACAGAAGGATATTTTTGCATTATTGGATTGTAGCAGACAAATTGGAGTTTCGTTAAACGAAAGCTTGTTAATGAGTCCTTCTAAATCTGTTACCGCTATCTTTGGGTTAAAAGAAGCGTCTAACGGCTGTGATAGTACGAGCCCTGAAAGGAATAAATGTAAAGCCTGCTCCAATAATGACTGTGCTTATAGAAATAGTGAAAATAATTGATGGGAAATAAAAATTCTATGAATGTATTAGAGTATATCAAAGAGAATATTACCTATTTGGATGGTGGAATGGGAACCTTGTTACAAAAGAAAGGGTTACAGCCGGGAGAATTGCCGGAGCGATGGAATCTTTCCCATCCGGAGGCTATTATAGAAATTCAAAAAGCCTATTTTGATGCAGGGTCAAATATCATTGCCACCAATACCTTTGGTGCCAATTGTTTAAAGTTTGATGAGGCGGAATTAAAGGCATTGATTGAGGCTGCTATCGACAATGCCAGAGAAGCGAGGGCTTCTAGTGTAGGAACGCAGGAGAAATTCATTGCATTGGATGTAGGCCCTATGGGGAAACTATTGCAGCCTTATGGAGATTTCCCATTTGAAGAGGCTGTAAAAGTATATGGAAAAACCATTGCCATTGGTGCCAGCTATGGTGTGGATTTGATTTATATTGAAACCATGAACGATAGTTACGATACCAAGGCTGCTGTATTGGCCGCAAAAGAGAATTGTGACTTGCCTGTTTTTGTATCCAATGCTTACGGAGAAGATGGGAAACTGATGACTGGGGCTTCCCCTGCTGCTATGGTGGCCATGTTGGAGGGCTTACAGGTGGATGCCATTGGGGCAAACTGTTCTTTAGGACCAAAGCAGTTAGCTTCTGTGGTAGAAGAATATGTAAAATATGCTTCTGTACCGGTTTTATTAAAGCCTAATGCAGGATTACCTCGAAGTGAAAATGGAAAAACAGTATATGATGTATTTCCGGCAGAATTTGCAGAGGATGTTGCTAACTATGTAAAACAAGGCATCCGAATTTGTGGCGGTTGTTGTGGGACTACACCGGAGTATATTGAAGCTACGGTACAAGCCACAAAAGAACTGACTCCGGTACCAATTACGGATAAGGGGAAAACCTTGATTAGTTCTTACACCCATGTAGTAGAGTTTTTAGATTCTCCCATTTTAATCGGGGAAAGAATTAATCCTACCGGAAAGAAGAAATTTAAGGAAGCCCTTCGGGCAGAAGATATTGATTATATTTTAGGGGAAGGCATTACCCAACAGGAAAAGGGCGCACATGTTTTGGATGTGAATGTAGGACTTCCTGAAATCGATGAAGTAGAGATGCTTAAAAAAGTTACCTTTGAACTGCAGTCTATTATTGATTTGCCCCTACAGATTGATACCACCAATGTGACTGCTATGGAAGCCGCTCTTCGTTTGTACAATGGAAAAGCCATGATCAATTCTGTCAATGGAAAAGAAGAGGTAATGGCAGAAATATTCCCATTGGTGCAAAAGTATGGTGGGTTGGTAGTTTGTCTGACCTTAGACGAAAATGGTATTCCTGCTACAGCTAAAGAACGAGTAGCTATCGCCAAAAAGATTATTGCAAAAGCGGCAGAGTATGGCATCCCGAAAAAAGACTTAATATTTGACACGCTTGCGATGACAGTAAGCGCAGATTCTACAGCGGCTTTGGCAACACTACAAAGCTTACATACTATCAAGCAGGAATTAGGCTGTCACACTTCATTGGGTGTATCCAATGTTTCCTTTGGATTACCCAATCGTGAAATCATTACAGCAGCATTTTTCAGTTTGGCCATGGAGCAGGGATTATCTGCAGCCATTATGAATCCCAATTCTGCAGAAATGATGAAAAGCTACTATTCCTTTAGAGCCCTTCACGGTTTAGATGAAAACTGTACCGAATATATTGAAAATATTGGGAAGTATGCTGTAGCAACTTCTGTCAGTGTTTCTGTAGCTACGGATCAGGGAACAGGAAATCCGGCACAATTTGCGTCCGATTTGCAAAGAGCCATTATCAAAGGCTTAAAAGAGCAGGCAGCCAGCTTAACAAAGGGATTGTTAGAGAATACACCACCTTTGGAAATTGTGAATGGCCAGATTATTCCGGCTTTGGATATTGTAGGACAAGGGTTTGAGAAGAAAACCATGTATTTGCCACAGCTTTTGATGGCTGCAGAAGCTTCTCAGGCAGCCTTTGAACAAATTAAAGAAAAGATGAGTGAAAATCCTACAGATGCGGTTGTTAGAGAGAAATTTGTGATTGCAACAGTGCATGGTGATATACACGACATTGGAAAAAATATTGTAAAATTGATTTTAGAAAACTATGGTTTCCAGGTTTATGATTTAGGAAAAGATGTTCCGCCGGAGAAAGTCGTTGAAAAGGTCCTTGAAGTACAGGCACCCTTGGTAGGCTTAAGTGCTTTAATGACCACAACTGTACCGGCTATGGAAGAGACAATCAAACAGCTTCGAAAAAATGCTCCTTTTGCCAAGGTTGTTGTAGGTGGTGCAGTTTTGACCCAGGAATATGCAGATTCCATTGGGGCAGATTTCTATGCTAAAGATGCCATGGCTACCGTTCGTTATGGTATGGAGCAAAGCAATCATTCGTAAAATAGTTGACAGATTCGTAAAAGATGAGTATATTTTGATTTAGCGTGGTAGCACACTACCATACTAAAGTGTTGGAGGTTAGCATGAAAAAAGAATTGATTCATACACCGGAAGGCGTTAGAGATATTTATGGTTTGGAATGTGCAAAAAAATTAACCGTACAAAACCAGATTCATAAAACCATTCGTTCTTTTGGATATCAGGATATTCAAACACCGGCTTTTGAATTTTTGGATGTTTTTGGAGAAGAAATTGGAACTACACCTACCAAAGATTTGTTCCGTTTCTTTGACAATGACGGAAATACATTATGCTTACGCTCTGACTTTACTCCATCTATGGCTAGATGTACTGCCAAATATTTTATGGATGAAAAATTACCCATACGATATACTTATATGGGCAGTGCTTTTAGTAATACCAATATGTTGCAGGGTAAATGGAAAGAAGCTACCCAGATGGGGGCAGAATTGATGGGAGATGGTTCTGTAGAAGCCGATGGGGAAGTCCTTAGCATGTGTATTGAAGCACTTGTTAATACGGGGTTAACAGAGTTTCAGGTCAGTGTTGGACAGGTGGATTTTTTCCGTGGCTTGTGTGAAGAATTCGCTTTTGAGGAAGCCCAAAGTGAAGCCATTCGTCAATATATCAAGAATAGAAATTTTCTGGCATTAGAAGAATATATGAGTGGGGAAGGGATTTCTCGTTCTGTAATTGATACATTCTTGAAGATAGAGGATTTGTTTGGGACAAAAGATATTTTAGAGCAAGCAAAGGCTTTGGTAAATAACACAGTGTCTTTGAAAGCAATAGATCGTTTGGAATCCCTATATTCTGTGCTGGAGGCTTATGATGTAGAGGATTATATTTCCTTTGATTTTAGTATGTTAAGTTCCTATCATTATTACACCGGTATCATTTTTAAAGTATTTACCCATGGAATTGGCGATGTCATTGTAAAAGGTGGCCGCTATGATAATTTATTGGGTAAGTTTGGAAAAGATAGAGCAGCTATCGGATTTGTTATTGTAATTGATGATTTGATGCAGGCTTTGAGTAGACAAAAGATTGAAATAAAAACACCTAAAAATAATTTTATGGTGATTTATGATAAAACTCGTTATAAAGAGGCATTACGAGAGACAAAAAAACTGCGTAGTAAAGGCTTTTATGTTCAAATGATTCCTTATAATAACCAATTTTCTTTAGTAGATTATGAAGCTTATGCTACCAGAACCATGCATTCAAAATTGATCTTCTTGACCCAGTAATAAGGGAGAGAAGGAATCAAAATTAGGAAGGATACATCATGTCTGAAGAACGTTACTTGACTTTTGCGCTTGGAAAAGGCAGATTAGCAGAAAAAACATTAAAAAAAAAAAAAAAAATCGGCATTACCTGTGAAGAAATACATGATAAATCATCCAGAAAGCTTATTTTTGTTAATGAAGAATTGAAAATGAAATTCTTTTTGGCAAAGGGGCCGGATGTACCTACTTATGTAGAATATGGTGCTGCTGATATTGGAGTGGTTGGAAAAGATACTCTTTTAGAAGAAAGCAGAAGAGTATATGAGGTCTTAGATTTAGGATTCGGTAAATGCAGAATGTGTGTTTGTGGACCGGAATCTGCAAAAGAATTATTGCAACACCACGAATTAATCCGTGTTAGTAGTAAATATCCCAATATTGCTAAAGATTATTTTTACAACAAAAAACATCAGACAGTGGATATTATTAAACTCAATGGATCCGTAGAATTGGGTCCTATTGTGGAACTGTCTGATGTGATTGTAGATATTGTGGAAACCGGTTCTACCTTACGAGAAAATGGTTTAGAGGTATTGGAGGAAATTTGTCCTTTGTCGGCCAGAATGATTGTCAATCAGGTAAGTATGCAAATGCAGTCAGAACGCATTAAGAAGTTAATTTCTGCCTTAAAAGCAGAGTTGGAAAAAGCAAATTAAAATTAGAACAGGAAGTCTATATGAGAATAGAAAAATTAACCAAGGAAAGTAAAGCAAATTTACTGGAAGAATTGTTAAAAAGAAGTCCCAATCAATATGGGCAGTATGAAGCAATTGTGGCGGATATTATAAAGCAGGTTCGAGAAAATGGAGATGAAGCTATTTTTGAATTAACTGCTAAATTTGATCATTGGGACTGTTCAGAAGATACTTTATATGTAACCAGAGCAGAAATCGAAGAAGCTTATGCTTCCATTGGGGAAGAGTTTGTTTCTGTAATGAAAAAAAGCAGTGAAAATATTCGCTCCTTTCATCAGAAGCAAATGCATAACAGTTGGGTAGACATTCGTCCCGATGGTACTATTTTAGGACAAAAAATATTGCCTGTAGAACGAGCCGGTGTGTATGTTCCCGGTGGAAAGGCAGCCTATCCTTCTTCTGTACTTATGAATGTGATTCCTGCCAAAGTTGCAGGCGTATCAGAGATTATTATGACGACACCTGCAGGCGCAGATGGAAAAGTAAACCCTGGCACATTGGTTGCGGCAGATATTGCAGGGGTAGATAAAATTGTAAAAGTTGGTGGAGCGCAGGCCATTGCAGCATTAGCATTTGGTACAAAATCTATTCCTAAGGTGGATAAGATCACAGGACCCGGAAATATCTTTGTTGCGTTGGCTAAAAAAGCATGTTTTGGTTATGTAAGTATTGATTCCATTGCAGGTCCTAGCGAAATTTTGGTAATAGCAGACGATACTGCAAATCCCCGTTATGTGGCTGCAGATTTATTATCCCAGGCAGAGCATGATGAGTTGGCCAGTGCGATTTTAATTACAGACAGTGAGGCTTTGGCAAAACAGGTTTCTGTAGAAGTCGAAAAGTTTACAAATGAATTAAGTAGAAAAGAGATTATTCAGAAATCCTTAGACAATTATGGATATATATTATTAGTAAATGATTTGGAAGAAGCTATTGATACAGCAAATGCCATTGCTTCCGAACATTTGGAGATTTTAACAAAGAACCCTTATGAAGTTATGACAAAAATCAAAAATGCAGGGGCAATTTTCTTAGGAGAGTATTCTTCTGAACCTTTGGGAGATTATTTTGCAGGTCCCAATCATGTACTTCCCACAAATGGCACTGCCAGATTTTTCTCTCCGTTAAATGTGGATGATTTCTTAAAGAAGAGCAGTATTATTTCTTATTCCAAGGAAGCGTTAGCCTTAGTTCATAAGGATATTGAATTGTTTGCCAAAGAAGAAGGTTTAACAGCCCATGCAAATTCCATTCATGTACGGTTTGAAGATAAATAGATAGGAGACAATATGGAAAGAGTAGCAACTATAGAACGTAATACAAAAGAAACAAAAATTAAGATGAAATTAAATATTGATGGAACTGGTATTGCTAAAGTAGAATCCGGCATTGGTTTTTTTGATCATATGTTAGAAGGCTTTTGCAAACATGGTTTTTTCGATATGGATTTGCAGGTAAACGGAGATTTACAGGTGGATGGACATCATACTGTAGAAGATACCGGTATTGTATTAGGGCAGGCTATTGCAGATGCTATTGGCGATAAGCAGGGCATAAAACGATATGGTTCTTTTATATTACCCATGGACGAAACTTTGGTTTTGTGTGCAATTGACTTGTGCGGTCGACCATATTTTTGCTTTGATTGTGATTTTACCGTGGACAAAGTTGGTGATTTGGATACGGAACTGGTTCGAGAATTCTTTTATGCCATTAGTTATAAATGTGGTATGAATTTACATATCAAAAAATTATCTGGTGGAAACAATCACCATGTTATTGAAGCTATGTTTAAGGCATTCGCAAAAGCGTTAGACGAAGCCACCCAAAAGGATCCTAGAATCCAAGGAATTTTATCTACAAAAGGAAGTCTTTAAGCGATTTGTTTAAAGAACGAAAGGACTTTACTATGAAAAGACAATTAATTGCAACTATGTATTTGTGGGATAAAAAAGCCTATTCCGGTTTTGATAAAAAAGATTGTATTAGTCAAAATCCTTTAGAATTGGCTAAGTTTTATAGTGATCACAGTGCAGATGGCTTGATTCTTTTTGATTTATCGGATGGGGATAAAGAACATGAAGAAGCTCTGGATTGCATCAAAGCAATTTGTGAATTGGTGGAAATTCCTGTCTATGGTGCCGGTAATATCCAGCGTATGGAGGATGTAAAAAAACTGTTATACGCAGGTTGTCAAAAGGCTATTTTGAATTTTGGAAAAGAGGGAAATATTGAAATTACACAGGAGGTTTCTTACAAATTTGGTAAAGATAAAATTGTAGCCTGTGTAGATACCATAACATGTTTACAGGAACAAGCTGATTTGATTGAAAACTACTGTTCAGAGGTTTTGTATTTTGATGGCGAGACCTTGGATTTTGCATTACAGGTTTCCCCTGTACCGGTTTATGGAAAAATCAATAGTTCTTCTTTAGGGACATTAATAGCTATATTAAAGCAGGATAATATTATTGGTGTTTTAGGGGATATGATCAATGAAAATGCCAAAGAATATGATTCTATGAAAAAACTGTTGGAAGAAAATGGAATTCCTACAGCTGGCTTTGGAGCAGCTTTTTCCTTTGATGAATTTAAGAAAAACAGTGACGGTATGGTACCCGTTGTTGTACAGGATTATAAAACAGATCAGGTATTAATGGTTGCTTATATGAATAAAGAGGCTTATGAGAAGACAATTCATACCGGTATTATGACATATTGGAGCAGAAGTAGAGATGAGTTATGGATTAAAGGTGCAACTTCCGGCCATTATCAGTATGTAAAAAGTTTAACTGCAGATTGTGATATGGATACGATTCTGGCGAGAGTATCTCAGGTAGGTGCTGCTTGTCATACCGGAAACTATAGCTGCTTCTTCCAAGAGATTCTGAAAAAGGATGAAACGGTAAATCATAATCCATTAAAGGTATTTGAGGATGTATTTGCAGTGATTCAGGATAGAAAGGTGCATCCAAAGGAAGGTTCTTATACCAATTATTTGTTTGATAAGGGAATTGATAAAATCCTGAAAAAGCTTGGGGAAGAAGCCACAGAAATTGTAATTGCAGCTAAAAATCCCAATGCTAACGAAATCAAATATGAAATATCAGATTTTCTGTATCATATGATGGTGCTGATGGCAGAAAAAGGAGTTACCTGGGAAGAAATTACGGAAGAACTTGCTAAAAGATAATGATAGTTTGAATTTTTGTTAAAAATGTTAATACCGTTCATAAGCTTGGATGTATTGTTCATAGAATATATTAAAAAGAGTTTTTGCTATGAATGTAGAACAGAAGCTACAAATGATTCAAGCTATGCGGGAAAATCAAACGGAAAATGCGTATCGTTTACATTGTTCTGAAAATATAGAAGAAGAGGAGCGTTATTCTAATACTTTCCTAAGCGGAATTGGATTTCAATTTTTCTTAAGCGTCTTGCTATTAGGAATAGTAGTTTACTTAAAGTATTCCAATCAATCGTTTTGGGGAGTTGGTTTGGAGCAGTTAAACGACAGTATCCGGCATAATTGGAACATACCACTATTTTTGTCAGAAATATCTTATTCTTTTCTATAGTTTTTTCCTAGAAAAGCAAAATAAGTGGTAGAAAATTTAATATGCTGGTGCTATAATCGTAATGGTAGTGAATTTTATTAATAATACAAATGGGGAAAATGACTATGAATGCTGAAGTAAAAAAAGTAATTGATGTATTACCGGTTATGAGACAGTTTGTAGATAAGAGATCTTATCTCAGTGTAATGGATGATGCAGGAATCATTCAAGGATACTCTACTCCTGCGGGAGAAAGACCTCTTATGAAGGTAGGAGAAAGATTAGATGATCCCACAGGCGCTTATGATGAGGTAATGCGTACCGGTAAAAGCAAAGTAAATTATCTTCCCGAAGAAGTAATGGGCGAAGCTTTTGAAGGTGTTTTGGTACCTATTAAGGATGGAGGTCAGACAGTTGGTTGTTTGATTTATACCCATTCTGCAAATACAAAAGACCAAGTAAAGAATATGACCACTCAGTTTAAAGAATCTGTTACTGATATTAATGATTCTATCAGCCAGGTGGTTTCAGGCTTTGAGAACATGTTTGAAAACTTAAAGATTGTTGATGAGAAGACCACAGCAGTAGAACAGGATGTTAATGCTGCAACTGCTGTAGTAAGCAAGATTAATGGAAATGCTTCTCATTCTAATATTTTAGCGTTGAATGCTTCTATTGAAGCTGCCAGAAGTGGTGCTGCTGGTCGTGGATTTGCTGTAGTTGCTACAGAAATGGGTAAATTGGCAAACGATAGTGGTAGCTCTGCAAAAGAAATTGACGCTACACTTTCTACCATTACACAGCATTTAGAGGATATTAATAATTCCATTCATTCTATCAACCAGATCGCAGAACGACATTTGGACTTTCCAGTGTATTGGAATCTACAATTCGTTCATAAATTTTCCGATTAATTGAAAGAGTATGCTATTTGGCATACTCTTTTTTTTATGGGTTGGGTATGGTATACTTTTTTTAATTGTGAACATGAATGCTTCGTGTTTCAAAATATTATGAAATAAGAGTGTGTAATGATTTGGAGACTGTATGTATCAATTAGCCTTATCAGATGAAATATTGATGCAGGTGGAAAAACCAGCTAGATATATTGGAAATGAAGTGAATGCGGTGAATAAACAGGGACAGGAAGGTCTCATTCGTTTTGCTATGTGCTTTCCTGATGTGTATGAAATTGGCATGTCTCATCTTGGCATTCAAATTTTATATCACATGTTGAATCGTTTTGAGGATGTTTGGTGTGAACGCGTATATAGTCCTTGGGTGGATTTGGATCAGATTATGCGTGAAAAAAGTATCCCACTATTTGCGTTAGAATCACAGGAACCTATTAAAGGGTTCGATTTTCTCGGAATTACCATTCAGTATGAAATGTGTTATACCAATATTTTACAGATATTGGACTTGGCTGGCATTCACAGAAGAAGTATAGATAGAACCAAGGAGGAGCCTATTGTAATTGGCGGTGGGCCTTGTGTTTATAATCCGGAACCTATCGCAGACTTTTTTGATATTTTTTATATTGGTGAAGGAGAAACCCAGTATCGCGCTTTATTGGATTTATATAAAGCTTGGGATAAAAATACAGAAAGCAGACAGGATTTCTTGCGTAAAGTAAGTCATATACCGGGAATGTATGTGCCATCCTTATATGAAGTGAATTACAAAGAGGATGGAACAATCGCAAGTTTTATACCCCTTTATGAGGATGTGCCTGCAAAGATTGTAAAGGAATTGGTTACAGATGTATCCGACACCTATTATCCGGATAAGCCTGTAGTTCCCTACATTAAGGTGACCCAGGACAGAGTGGTTTTAGAGATACAAAGAGGCTGCATCAGAGGATGTCGCTTTTGTCAGGCAGGGCAGTTATACCGTCCCGTAAGGGAGCGTTCTTTGGAGATGTTAAAGGAATATGCTCTGACTATGTTAAAAAATACAGGGCATGAAGAAATTTCCTTAAGTTCTTTAAGTTCCAGCGATTATAGTAAACTTCCGGAATTGATAGATTTCTTGCTGGAAGAATGTAAGAAAAGATCTATTAATATTTCTTTGCCCAGTTTACGAATCGATGCCTTTTCTTTGGATGTTATGAGCAAAGTACAGGATGTGAGAAAGAGTTCTTTGACATTTGCCCCGGAAGCGGGAAGCCAAAGAATGAGAAATGTAATCAATAAAGGATTGACTGAGGAAGTCATTTTGAAAGGTGCAGGTCTAGCCTTTGAAGGTGGATGGACCAGAGTGAAATTATACTTTATGTTAGGCCTTCCCGGTGAACAAGAAGCGGATATTCGAGGCATTGCAGAGCTATGCAATAAAATCGCTGCACTATTCTTTGAAACAGTTCCTAAGGAGGAACGGAAAAACGGACCGGTACAGATTGTAGCAAGTACTTCCTTTTTTATTCCGAAACCTTTTACACCATTTCAGTGGGCAAGAATGAATACTCGCGAGGAATTTATAGAGAAAGCTCATATTACAAAACGGGCTGTCATGGAACAGATTAATCAAAAACGAATCAAATATAACTGGCACGAAGCGGATGTATCAGAAATTGAAGGGGTACTTGCCAGAGGGGATAGAAAATTAGGCAGGGTTTTAGAATCTGTATATGAAAAGGGTGGCATTTTTGATGCTTGGAGCGAGTATTTTCATTTTGAATATTGGACAGAAGCTTTTGAACATTGTAATGTAGATCCTTATTTCTATACTACAAGAGAACGCTCCGAAGAAGAAATATTCCCTTGGGATTTTATTGATTGTGGTGTTACCAAAGAATTCTTATTACGAGAGTGGAAAAAGAGCCAGGAAGAAATTGTTAGCCCTAACTGTAAACAAGCCTGCCAAGGCTGTGGTGCTGCCAGATTTGGAACCGGTATTT
>JAKSSF010000060.1 GCA_024403235.1 Lachnospiraceae bacterium
ATATTCTTTTCGCTTTTTGGTTTATATTGCAAATATAGCGTTTTCTTCCAGGTAATCCATCTTTTTTTATACTTTTAATAGAAAAATGACATTATACTTCTTCCTCTTTATGGCTGAAAAGTAGGAAGAATGCATTTTTATGACTTAAAATGCTGTAAGTAAGAAAAAAAAGACTATATTTGCAAAGACTAAAAATAATTATTTCCCGTTTTACTAATTTTCGTCACTATGATGACTTTTTCTAGAAGAGATATTTGTATCTCTATGTTTTCCGTTTTGTGGCTTGGAGTGTCTCCAGGCGCGCAGGCAGCCAATGAATTAACTGACAGTGTGAAGTACCGCATTCAAATGCTGGGTTCTACATCTTGGGGGGATGGAACTACACCTCTATGGCTGAATGCCAATCAGTATGGTTTGAGTTCACTGGAGCAAACCAATGGTTATTTGAGGGCTTCACTGCAAAAAGATTTTTCCAATGATTTTTCGAAAAGGTGGGATATGAGCTGGGCACTTGATGTGGCGGTAGCGCATCATTTTACCAGTAGCTTTATCGTACAGCAGGCTTTTCTGAAGCTGCGCCACAAGAAAGTTTCATTTACACTGGGTAGCAAGGAAGAACCTATGGAGCTGAAACCGCAGGAACTATCTACCGGTAGTCAGACATTGGGTATCAATGCACGCCCCGTGCCACAGGTCCGTATAGCTTTGGATGATTATGTGCGAGTGTTCGGTGCAAAATGGCTGGGAGTGAAAGGTCATTTCTCGGTGGGTATGCTCACGGATGCCGGTTTCCAGAAGACATTTACGCAGAAAGAGAATCGCTATACAGAAAATGTGCTGTACCATAGCAAGGCAGGATTTCTACGCTTGGGTAATCCGGAACATCCACTGACGCTGGAGATGGGATTGGAAATGGCTACTCTGTTTGGCGGAACCCGAAACCAATATGGAGAAGAACTGAAGAATCCTGTTACTTTCGGTAAATTCATTGAAGCCATTACTTACGGAGGAAAGGATAGTAATAATGGTGTATATACCAGCGGTTATGGTGATAAACTGGGATCTTTGATGGCCCGTATCAATCTGGATTTCAATGATTGGTACATAGGAGCATATGTGGATCATTTCTTTGAGGATCATAGCGGATTGTTCTTCCGCGACTTTGATGGTTGGGGAGAAGGTGACGAGTGGAATACGAAAAAATACAATAAATGGCATCACTATAAAGTGAGAGATGGCGTGCTGGGTGTGAACCTGAAACTGAAGAAAGGCACTTGGTTGCAGCAGGTAGCTGTTGAATACATTGACTCCAAATACCAGAGTGGTGAAATCTATTACGATCATGCACCAGGCCGTTCATCTGAAGTCAAAGGACGTGATGACTACTATAATCACAGCTTCTATGCCGGTTGGCAGCATTGGGGACAGGCCATAGGTAATCCGCTGTTTACATCACCTATTTATAATAAGAATAATAACCTGCATTTCTATAACAACCGTTTTGTAGCATGGCATTTGGGTATCATGGGACAGCCAACTGAACGATTCAGCTATCGCATTCTAGCCACCCGTGAATCGGGTTATGGTACCTATGCCAGCTGGGAAACTTATGACCCACCACGCAGAACCATCAGCCTGATGTTGGAGGGAACATATTCTTTCAAACAAAAAGGTAAAACCGGAGGTTGGCTGGCCAAGGTTCGATACGGATCTGATGCTGGAGCACTTTTAGGGCACAACAAGGGAATTCAGTTCAGTTTAAGTTATGACGGATTGATAAAATAATTTGTAGTTGCTATCCTGAGCTTAGCGAAGGATCTTACCCAGCGAGTATGATACTTATTCAGAAAGGTGACATTATAATAGATGCTGAGATTTTTATCTGTTGAAAAATAGGGTAGATGTAGATTATTTTGTAATTTTGCAAAAATACATAAACAAAGCAGATATGAATATTCTTTTAACCGGTGGTGCTGGTTTCATAGGATCGCACACCATCATTGAATTGGACAAGGCAGGCCACAGTGTTGTGGTGGTAGATAACTTTGTGAATTCACAGCCAGAAGCAGTACGCAGAGTAGAGAAAATCATCGGTAAGGAGGTGAAACTTTATGAGTGCGATGTTCGTAATCGTGAGGGAATGGACAAGATCTTTACTGAGAACCAGATTGATGCTGTGATTCATTTTGCAGGTTTGAAGGCAGTAGGTGAGAGTGTTTCGAAGCCATTGGAATACTATGAAAACAACATGAATGCTACTTTTGTTCTGCTGGATGTAATGCGCAATCACGGATGTAAGAATATTATTTTCTCCAGCTCGGCTACCGTTTATGGCGATCCTGCCATGATTCCTATTACTGAAGAATGTCCAAAAGGCAAGTGCACTAATCCATACGGACAGACTAAGAGCATGCTGGAGGAAGTACTGATAGATGTACAGAAGGCTGATCCAGAATGGAATGTAGTATTGCTGCGCTATTTTAATCCTATTGGTGCCCATCAGAGTGGTCTGATAGGTGAGAATCCCAACGGTATTCCAAACAATCTGATGCCATATATTACGCAGACTGCAATCGGAATCCGTAAGGAATTGGGTGTCTTCGGTGACGATTATGATACTCCTGACGGTACCGGTGTTCGCGATTATATTCATGTTTGCGATCTGGCCAGTGGTCATGTTGCAGCTTTGCAAGCCATAGAGCGTAAGCAGGGACTGGCTATCTATAATCTGGGTACTGGACATGGTTACTCTGTGCTGGATGTTGTAAAAGCTTTTATGAAGGCAAATGATGTAAATGTACCTTATGCTATCAAGCCACGTCGTCCGGGTGATATAGCTACATGTTATTGTAATCCTGAAAAAGCAA
The DNA here is from genome assembly GCA_024403235.1 of Lachnospiraceae bacterium. Classification (GTDB taxonomy): domain Bacteria; phylum Bacillota; class Clostridia; order Lachnospirales; family Lachnospiraceae; genus JAKSSF01. Next base: position 2,868 of record JAKSSF010000060.1, read on the forward strand.
AGACAGAACTGGGTTGGGAAGCTAAATTCGGTCTTGAAGAAATGTGTAGGGATAGCTGGAACTTCCAGAAGAACAATCCTGAAGGATATTAATAAACGAAATTGGAAGGCCGCTCTGAAGATAGGGCGGCCAATTTTTTATAACCATTTGATAGAAAATAATATAGATTTATGGAGTGTTGACTCTTATTTACCCATATTTTATGTGTTTTTGTAAGTGATGGATATATTTAAGTAAGCATCTAATAGAATTCTATCATAAATATTACGCTTATTATTTAAGGAGAAGAAGATAATTGTGTAATTTTGCATTAGAGAAAAACATTGTAAGGATTAGGACTAATTAAAAGACCACAGCCTGTGAAGGTTGTGGTTTTTTAGTTTAATACCTAAAAAAGAGGGTTGCTACAAGTAGCAACCCTCGGGAAATCCTTAAAGGAAAAATTCCCTTGAAGTCATCTTTAGGGGTAGAGACTTCAAAACACAATAATTTTTCGAACTAAAAATAATTAAAGGTTTATGGTTCCCCAAAGATGCCATGTGTAGGCCGGATAGAATAACCCGACAGACACTATGTATCCTTGAAAGTTAGGATTCGTAAATAATGTAATTAGAAGATTTTCCCATGGGATATCCAATAGGAATTGGGGCAAAGTCTTTTTGCCTCTTTTTAGATGTAGCCTTCTTAGGCCGTTTGTTGAATAAAATTTTTATTCTGGAATGCATGGCAGTCCAAAAATGATTTGATCTCATAAGAGAAATAATTAAAGGTTTGTAATTAAAGGTGCTACAAAGTTAATGAATATTTATTTGTAAACCAAATATTTTGATTAAAATCATTGATTTATAGTGATTTTTTATGTTTTGTTGCTCTTTTTGCAATGAAATGGAATAAAAATCACCCTCAATATGAGATATGTTTCATATAGAGGGTGATAAGTATTTGTTAATTCTTACTAGGTATTTCGGTAGTGGCTGCTTTGGGCTTGCGTCGATTAGGACGTCTTCGCTTTTTTTGAATGGGCTTCTCTGGAACAGTGTCAGTAGCTACAGGTTGTTGATCAGGAACAGCAGTTTTATTCTCTGCTACAGTACTGGATTGTGCCTGTTCGGGTTTCTTATGGTGTTTTCTTCTTTTTTTCTGAGCCTGCTTCTCCTTGATTTCTACTGTTGCTGTTTCCGCGTTATTCGCAGTTGTTTCGGTAGGCTTAGGTTCAGTTATTTTTTCCTTGCCCTTTGGCTTAGGCTTATTATTTTTATTATTCTTGTGTTTATCCTTCTTATTTTTCGTATCCTTATCGGCTTTTGGCTTGTTGCCTGTATATTCAGGAGCCTCGCCTAATTCTGCAGGAACAGGAAGCTTCTCAACCGTTTTCCCTAGGAATTTCCCGATTCGCATAAAATGGCGCTTCTCTTCCTGATTCACAAAAGTGATAGCACGTCCGTCACGATTGGCACGTGCTGTACGACCAATACGGTGCACATAGTCTTCTGCTTCCTGCGGAACATTGTAATTGATAACCAATGTAATATCGTCAATATCGATACCACGCGAAACGATATCGGTAGCAACCAAGATAGGTACACGGTTATTTTTGAAACGCAGCATTACATCGTCACGCTCTGGCTGTGTCAAGTCGCTGTGCATTTCGGCTACATCTAGATTAATACGTCTGAGTGAACGGGCTAGATCCTTAACCAATTGTCTCTTTCCCGCAAATATCATCACACTCTCTGGCTCCTCATCCTTAAATA
>JAKSSF010000061.1 GCA_024403235.1 Lachnospiraceae bacterium
AATATTTTTATAAGGCTGAGATTTTTAATAGGCAGAAAGTAGAGTAATTAAATTATACTTTGCTTTCTGCTTTTCTACTAAGTCAGCACTTTCATTGTTATTTTGATATCTCGGCATAAAGATGGAATATAAATTCGGATGTAGGTGTCTTATCTTTCAGAAAATTTCATTGAGAATAGGCTAAATTTTCTGTAAAATATAAATATAAAAATTACAGATTGCTTGCAAGCAGGAGGGTTATGCAATGAACGACAAATTAAAAGAATTATACGAAAAGGTGTCTGGAGACGACAAGTTAAAGGAGTCCTTTATTAAAGGATTGGAAGCTATCAGTAATGATGATGAAAAGAAAGATTATATTATAAATTTTGCAAAGGAACAGGGCGTCACACTCACAATGGATGATTTTGATACGCAGCAGCTTTCCGACGATGATTTGGAAAATATTTCCGGCGGAAGAGCATTTGGTTGGAATGCATATAGAGCGTGTGAAGACGCCGCTCGTGCTGCCTGTGCGGCGGCTTTGGGTACGGCAGGGTTTATGGATTGCTAGTAGAATGATTTATAAATGATATATTTCCGTACGATAGGACAGCAACATTTTAGGATTGTGACATATTTTACCAAGAATATTTTTATTAGGCTGAGTTTTTTAATAGGCAGAAAGTAGAGTATGATTATATACTTTGCTTTCTGCTTTTCTACTAAGTCAGCACTTTCATTGTTATTTTGATATTGTTGGGATTTTCATTGAGAATAGGCTAAATTATTTATATAATATAAAGGTAAAGAACATAGGTTGCTTACAAGGAGGTACCAATGAACGACAAATTAAGAGAATTATATGAAAAGGTGTCTGGAGACGACAACTTAAAGGAGTCATTTACAAAGGGGATAGAAGCTGCCCAGAATGAGGAAGAGAAAAAGAAATATATTATAGACTTTGCAAAGGAACAGGGAATTACACTTACCATGGAGGATTTTCCTAAAGTAGATGGCGTGCAGCAGCTTCCTGACGAGGCATTGGATAATGTAGCCGGTGGCTGGAGTATTCGAGCAAAGTGTGGAGATAATTGGGTGTGGGCTTGCTCAAAGGGAATTTACGATGGAGGTCCTGACGACGTTTGTTGATTTATGTATTATAGACTATGTGAAAAATATTCTCTGCGCGGATTTTTAAGCGGCAGGGAATATTTTATATTAAACGACAAAAATGGTGTACATTATTCCATACCGAAAAATATTTTTGATGTTCTGCTCTTGTGTAATGGTAAGGTTGATTTTTCTTTACTGGGATTTCCTTCTGATACCCCAAAAATTCTAGGTTTTCTCGAAAAAAAGGGGGTTATTATGCCCTGCATGCGGGGGGAATACCTGTCACCCTATCAGGAATATAAACAAACAGATATTAGGCATATACGTGAGGCATTCTGGTCTGTTACAGGAAGATGTAATCTTAAATGTAAGCATTGTTTTCAAGGGACTCCGAATAAAAGTATATACGATTTGAGCACTGAGGAAGTTCTTAATGTCATAGATATTCTGGGAGAGAATTTTATTACCCGCGTGAATCTTACAGGAGGGGAACCACTTGTACGACCAGATATAGAAGACATCTTAGCTGCATTTAAAAGAAATCATATAAAGCTTTGTACGGTTAGCTCCAACGGGGTTTTGCTGGATGAGAAGATGATTTCTTTATTCAAAAAATATGATATGCATCCTTCCTTCCAGATAAGCTTTGATGGAGTGGGGTGCCATGACTGGCTTCGGGGCGTTCCCGGGACAGAAGAAAAGGTAATTCGAGCCATAAAGCTGTGTGTGGAAAATGATATAAAGGTTGTGATGGCCACCTGCCTTCACAAGGACAATATTCATTCTCTCGAAGACACCGTAAAGCTTGCAGAAAGTCTTGGATGTGTCAGAATAAAGATTAACCCGGTAACAGCCTTTAATAATTATTCGAATGAAAACGGAGTCAGACTTTTATCCCAGAATGAAGTCTATAACGCATATCTTGCTTATTTACCTCGATTTGTAGAGTCGAACCTTGATATTTTTCTGGAATTTGGAAATTTCATAAGTGTACATGGAAAAAAACCTGGGGATTATGAGATTCCTCCCATGCAACACAATTGTATGGATTTAGTAACAAATAGGGTTTGCCAAATTGTTATGGACAGTATTTATATTTCCGATACAGGAAGGGTAATGCCATGTATGAGGCTATCGGAAAATATCGTAGAGAATAGATTTGAAAAAATTACAGAGACTGGAGCGGATAGCTTTTCTTCGAGGGCTTTTATGGAATTCATGTCCATATCAGCGAGAGATGTAGTAAACAACAATGAAGAATGCAAAGACTGTCAATATATTTGCCATTGTGGTTGCGGCTGCAGAGGTATTGCTGCAAGTAACGGTAGTTTTTATGGTAAAGACGAGTACAGATGTAACTTTTTTAAAGGCGAATGGGCAAAAAAAATAGATAAGGTAATGGAAGCATACAGATAATATGAGATATTTTAAGCTTAACGAAAGATTTGCATTAAGAGGATTTTCTTCAGGGAAGACATTTGCTCTTATAGATGATACTAATGGAAAACATATTTCTATTGATCCTTTTGTTGCAGAAGTATTAAAGCTTTGCAACGGTAGGGTGGATTTTGATTTGCCAGTATTTCCTCTTGAGTATGAAAAGATTCTTAAGACTTTGGTTGATTGCGGATATATAGACATTAAAGAGACAAGAGATGAAATCTTGCCCTATCAGGAATATAAAGAGACATCATTGCGTGAAATTCGCATGTTACAGTGGTCTGTCACAGGAAAGTGTAATCTAAGATGTAAGCACTGCTATCAGGGGGCTCCAGGTAAGGTGACAAATGACCTTGATACAGAAGCCATGCTAAAAGCCATAGATAATCTTGGGGAAAACTTTGTTACAAGGATTTGTATAACAGGGGGAGACCCTTTTGTACGAAAAGATTGGCCTGTTCTCTTGGAACGTATGGCAAAGAATCATATCAAGATTTTTTCCGTATTTACCAATGGTATTCTCTTAGATGATAAAATTCTTGATATATTTGAAGGCTATGGCATGCATCCGGCGTTTCAGCTTAGCTTCGATGGAGTTGGATGCCATGACTGGCTAAGAGGCGTAGAAGGAGCGGAAGAAAAGCTCATAAAGGCCATAAAACTTCTTCGAAAAAGGGACTATTCTGTTACAGCCGCTATGTGTATTCACAAAGGGAATGTACATTCTCTTCATGATACGGTAAAACTATGTGATGAATTAGGTTGCAAGGCAATCAGGATATGTCCGGTATCTTCTTTTGGTCGGTATAATGAAGATAACGGGGTAGAGACATTTTCAGTCCGTGAACTATTTGAAATATATACGGACTATGTATCAAAATTCGTTTTATCGAAGCTTTCCATTACTCTAAAGATACAGGGAGTTATAACTATAGATGGAAGTAATCCGTCTAAGTATTCCATTATTCCTATATCCCACAGCTGTTCGAGTATAGAGTCTGACAAGGTATGTCAGTCTGTGGATTTTTCAGGATATATCACAGATGAGGGAAGGGTTATCCCCTGTGCCGCTATGGCAGGCAGCAGAAATGAAGATAGATTCTTAAGTATAGCTGATTATGGAATAGAGGCCTTTAACGGAGAAGAGTTTAATAATTTTAGAACTCTATCCTTTAATGAGATTCTTTCAGAAAACGAAGAATGTAAAACATGCCCTCACCTTACTTCTTGTAAAATGGGTTGCAGAGGGGCGTCTGAGACAGAAACAGGAGATTATTACGGAACGGACGACATCCTATGTGAATTCTTTAAGGGAGACTGGGAGAAAAAATTAAAAGACGCTGTACACAGTAAGCCAAATCTATATGGATTTGATACTATTGCCTGGGAAATTACTGGAAAATGCAATCTGAACTGTCTTCATTGCTTTAATGCAAAAGATAATGCACCGTTAAATCACGAGTTTACTCTTGAAGAAGGAAAGAAACTTATAAAAGAAGCCGCCATAGCTGACATAAAAGATTTTATCATAACAGGGGGAGAACCATTACTTCATCCTAATTTTTTTGATTTTGCAGAGGATATCGTGAATTCAGGAATGAGACTTCGGGAAATAAATACTAATGGTTTCTATATTAACGAAGAAGTTTTGGAACGGATTGGAAAACTTAACAAAAATGTTATTTTCAAGATTTCCTTTGATGGATTTGGTCACCATGACTGGATGAGAAATCATAAGGGAGCCGAAGAATTTACACTTCGAGCAATAAGGCTTTGTATTGAAAAAGGTTTTAGAGTAAAAGTCCAGACCCAGATGCATAGAAAAA
>JAKSSF010000062.1 GCA_024403235.1 Lachnospiraceae bacterium
ATTCATTTTTCTTTATTCACTAGCAAATAAAAAATTCCACATAATAAACTGTACAGTGCGATTTGCATTAACAGGACATAGGTTCCGCTTGTTACAAAACAAAGCGCAACTGCAGCTACGCAAAGCCCCATAGTAAGAAACATATTAGGGAAAAGATAAACTGCAAGAGCGGCTCCCTGCTTTATTACTTCAATCTCATTTTCCCATTCAAGCTTCACAAACTTAATTCCGGTAAACATACCAAAGCATGTTGCATACATACAGATGATTACGCTAAGAACAAGTGATAGTAATGTATTTACCACACCCACTCTAAAGCAAATGCATAAGCCTAGAACAGATAGAAGCATGAAGGGAACTGATATCATCAGATTCATTAGCATTTTGCCCATATACAAATCCCGTTTACGGATTGGAAGGCTTTGAACAATCCAATAGCTTTTTCCTTCTAATGACAGTGAGCAGCAGGTCGTTGGAGCCATTCCTACAAAGAAAAATGCAATCAGTGGCAAGGCACCACCAAAAGCCTTTGCTTCTATTGGAGCACCGCCTGTTATTGTTGCAATGATGGCATCTGCCTTTAAAAACAGTCCTGCAATACCGATAATTAATGCCATAACCTGTCCAAAACAACAGTTAGTCATATATAGACTTGAGCCCAAAAGTCTTTTCCACTCTTTATAAGCAGTGGATATTACGATAGATTTCTTTTTATAGCTCACCTCTGCATTTTTAACTTTTGTCGCACCGGTAGATAATTTTGAATTTATTTTTCGATAAGACCTTGCTACTACAATAAAAAATACGTAGCTTAAAACAATCGAAACAATGAACAACAAAATACCAAGAAATACATTTTCTCCAGTTACAGCTTTTGAAAACCAGTCTGCAGGCAGATACCAACCGGCCACACTTTGTGTTCCGTCAGCAATATTCGTTAGCAGTTCTTCTGTTTTCCCACTTTTTGCAATTCCTTCAATAATGAATCTTAGCGTAATACTAAAGAGAATAAGTGCAAAGGATAGAATAACCTGTACGATTTTCGTATGCTTGAACTTAACACCAATCGAAACGATAACGGTACCAATAAAAGCTGCAACTATACTTGGAATAATTGGAATAATAAATGTAAGAAGTATCCATGAAATATATGTATATACTCCAGGCTTTACCCAGATTGCATAGCCTATGAGTCCTGAAAAGGAGATACTTACATACCAATATAGACTCTTTATATACATGTATAAAAACTTACTTCCCACAATATCCCTTATTTCAAAGGGCATCGCCATAAGCATGTCATACTCTTTAAACTCGTATAAATAACTATTGGACTTAAGTAAGGTAAATATAAATGCAAGTGCGCTAACTGACAAAGCTGTCAACACTGGTGCAATTGAACTCAATCCAATGAATCCGTATCCCCATGACGAAAAGAACCCATACGCTATAATCATCAGAATAAGCAGTCCATATCCGATATATCCGCCAATTGCTTTGCTGCGTTTCTTTTTATCCCGACTATTTTTTAATATGTTCAAACTGCTTGTGGATTTTAACTCCGTAGATAGAAGCAGTAACAATTTATTTATTTTCATCCTCTACCTCCAAGAAAACCTCCTCAAGAGATTTCTTCCCTATAATGTCCTCTGTATTTCCTGTCTCTACGATTACACCTTGCTTGATGATGGCGATCTTATTGCAAAGCTTTTCTGCGACCTCAAGTACATGGGTCGAAAAGAAAATAGCGGTACCTTTCGCACAAAGCTCGTGCATAACATTTTTTAGTTCATAGCTTGCCTTCGGATCCAGACCTACAAAAGGCTCGTCTAAGACAAGAAGCTTTGGTTCATGCACAAGTGCAGAAATTATGGCAACCTTTTGCTTCATACCATGAGAATAAGAAGAAATCTGGTTTGCTAAGGCATCCTTAATTCCCAGCTGAGTCGCATATTTTTCAATTCTTTCCCTGCGCTGTTCTTCTGAAACTTCAAATGCGTCGGCAACAAAGTTAAGAAACTGAATTCCAGTAAGATTTTCATACAAATCCGGATTGTCAGGAATGTAAGCCGTAAGCTTTTTGCATTCCAAGGGCTCACTCTTTACAGAATGTCCATCAATGAATATTTCTCCCTCTGTAAAATCAAGAACTCCCACAACTGCTTTAATTGTAGTGCTTTTTCCGGCCCCATTATGACCAATAAATCCAAAGATATCTCCTGCTTCAACCGTTAGATTTACATTGTCGCAGGCCTTTTTCCCTTCTCCATATACCTTTGTATAGTTTTTAATTTCTAATACACCCATATTTTCAACCTCTTCCGTTTATTCTTTTTTAATGAACTATAATTTCTCTTATGTAAATTATAGATTCTATACTACCCGTAAAGTAATACTTG
>JAKSSF010000063.1 GCA_024403235.1 Lachnospiraceae bacterium
TCTCCACTCTCCCAATCTATTGTAAAATTATTCATATGCTCAACACTATGGATATTTAAACATTCCCACCAGCAATAGTAATCAACTTCTTCTATCTTAATAGTTTCTTAAATCCTCGCCACAGAACACAAGCATGAACAAGCAAATAAACTCCCACGCCAATCATAAGCAACATGGCACTCCCACCAATAGCGATAACCAAATCATTTTCCCCGGCAAGCATGGAACAAGCCATGAGTGGTATTACACTCACAAAACAAAGTGCCACACCAATAATAATTCGTAGCAAATGAGCATGCTCATTTGTTTTCATAAGCTCCTTAACCATTCCTGCAACGCCATATTCTGTTTCAAACGTATTCCTTTTCAAATGAGAAAATTTTGACAGCTTGACTCCACTTAATACAAAAATGATAACTGCCACAGCTAATATAAATGTCTGTATAATCGTGCCAAACATTGCACCTTTATCAGCCGTAAACGGTACATTGCCACCCACACCGAGAGCATATAATATGGCGGCAACTATTGGTGAAACACAGAACAAAAACAATCCAATACCAATACCCCTTGAGGCATCTTTTACTGCCAAAAGGTATGCGTTTGCTTCTTCCATTGTTACAATGCGCTTTGATGTGTTTTTTTCGATTGGCTTTTCCTTAGTTTCTTTCTTTTCAGGTTCTTCCATCTCATCCTTCAGCAAATAATCGGTAGACACCCCAAAAACCTCTGCCATAGCGATTATTTTATTAATATCAGGAACCGTCTGCATACTTTCCCACTTGGACACAGCCTGTCTGCTTACTCCAAGTTGTTCTCCAAGCTCCTCCTGTGACCAGCCATTCTTTTTTCTTAAATCAATAATTTTATCTGCCAGAATCATACCTTTACCCCTATTAATCCAAATTTTCTATATATGCCTTCATTTCCTGACTAATACGCTTATATTCAATATTATGCATAAAATGTCCACAGTCAAACTCTATATATGTTCCTTCTTGGTTATCTGCCACATATTCTTTCTGCAATTGAATCCAGCTTTCAGGACTTTCCATCTGTAATTCTTTTCCATCAGAAATAAATAGCAACATTGGAACTTCCGGCTTTGGCATACTGTTAATCAATTCCAAATCTTCCGGAAGAGACAACATTCCAATCATCATAGTCTTATTTGGATATATTTTATAAGTAATCGCTTTATAGATTTCTTTATCTTCATCGGTCAGCGTCCCCGTCTTAAACGAATCCAGCTCCTTTTCCAGATTATACTGTATTCTTGTCAACCCAAAGGTACTATATAAAAACAGCGTGCTATCAAGAGATGCTACGGTAGCTTCCATATCATCCTTTGCCGCTCTCATCTTATTCATATAATCTTCATCATAAATCGCCTCATAAAATGCAGGAACAGACATATCAAGACCTATAATCGCTTCTACTTCTTCCGGATAAATCTGTGCCCACAATATTGCCTCAATACCACTGGCAGAATGTGGCACTAATATATAAGGTCCACTAATTTGAAGTTTAGTTAACGCTTCTCTTTCCCAATCTAATATAGTGTTCAAAGAAGGAATTCCTTCCACCTCATCACTAAAGCCATATCCAGGTCTTTCAATCACAACAATCCGATAATCATCACTAAGCAAAGAATAAAGCGACTTCGACTCTAATATAGGTGAAGGCATTCCACCGCCCTGTAAAAAGACAAGTGTCTTTTCTCCGGTTCCTTCCGTGTATACACTAATATTATGTCCATCTACCTCTACAAGTTCTCCCAATGGCTCTAAGTATTTTTCTTCTTTTGCCGATTGTATTTTGTGATAGGAAAATAATCCCAGACCTAACAACAGCACTATAATCACAATACCAAGAATCACCTTACCAATTACCTTCAAAATTTTTTTCATAACACTTTACTTCCTTTCCGTTCGTCATTTGGTTTTTTCGCCTCTAACTATACAAAAAAGGACGGTTGACATCTACAAGCTACGGCTTGCAATTTGTCAACCAAGTGTTGATTTTGCTTGAAATATAAGATTTTTCTCTATTTAACACGTTCATTGCGAAACTTCAGATTCATGCGTGCTTTCAGACTCTCCATAAACCTGGAAGTTATCTTTCCATTACCTATCAAAAGCTTTATCTTAGTTTAGCTAGCAT
>JAKSSF010000064.1 GCA_024403235.1 Lachnospiraceae bacterium
TGTGAAAGTGCGGGTGTATTTCATGGAAATATGGTTGTAAGTATGAGACCAATTCCGCAAGAGCTTGTGCCAAAGGCGATACTTATTACCGGTGCAATGCCAAAGGTACATGGTGCACCTATTCATGTTGGAACTCCAGAGTATATTGGAATTAAAGACATTTCCAGTCCTGATTTTGGTGATCCTGTAACGATTTATGAAAATGAGGTACCTGTTTTTTGGCCATGTGGTGTTACACCACAAGCAGCTGTTATGGCGTCAAAACCTGACTTTTGTATTACACATTCACCAGGACACATGTTAATAACAGACGTAAAAAATGTAAATTTAAAATATTAATTTTGTAGGGCACAGATATGAGAATAGATTTAAATGCAGACTTAGGAGAAAGTTTTGGAAACTATACTATTGGTGTTGACGAAAGAGTGATTGAACATATTTCATCTGCAAATATTGCTTGCGGATTTCATGCATCTGATCCTTTAGTGATGCAGAAAACAGTTGAAGCAGCAAAAACAGCAGGAGTTTCTGTTGGGGCTCATCCTGGGTTTCCGGATTTAGTAGGCTTTGGAAGAAGAAATATGAATGTGACACCTAAAGAACTTAAGGCTATGGTTATGTATCAGATTGGGGCACTATCAGCTTTTTGTAAATCACAGGGAATAGCATTACAGCATGTAAAACCTCATGGGGCAATGTATAACATGGCTGCAAAAGATGAGGCGTTGGCTATTGCTATTGCAGAGGCAATAAAAGATGTTGATGATAGTCTAATTTTATTGGGACTCGCTGGCAGTAAACTGATAGAAGCCGCTGAACAGGTAGGAATTAGCGCGGCTAATGAGGTTTTTGCTGATAGAGCATACATGAGGGATGGTTCTCTTGTACCAAGAACGATGGAGGGTGCAGTAATTCATGATGAGTCCCTTATTGTTGATAGAATTATTAAGATGATAGAGAGTGGAAAGGTAAAGTCCATAGATGGACAAGAAGTATCTGTTAGGGCAGACTCAATTTGTCTTCATGGAGATAACGAAAAAGCGGCGCTGTTTGCTGAGAAACTGAAAAAAGAATTAATCAAGTCAGGTATAGATATAGTGCCATTGGCGGAGGTAATAAAAAAATGAGACCATCAATAGAAGATGTTATTTTGAGACACTCTGATAGAGGAATGAATATTCTAAGAAAATATTTGGATAGTGATTACTGTGTGAAGGCAGCTGAAAAAATATTATCTTGGGAAAAGGGATGTGTATTTTTGATGACAGGATTTTATGTTGCTGGATTTGCTGAAACAGATGGTCCTGTTGGCACATGCACAATAGCTAAAGCTCTTGAGAAACTGGGATATAGTCCAGTTGTAATTACTGATAAGTTCTGTACTAATTTTTTTGAAATCGAAAATATTAATGTAGAGTATATTGACAACAGCTTTAGCCAAAACGAAATGGAAGAGCTTATAGAAAAATATAGTCCCAAAGGAATGATTTCAATTGAGAGATGTGGAAAGAACAAATTTGGGGAATATGCAAATATGAGGGGGATAAGTATTAGTGAGTTTACAGCTCCTCTTGATAATTTATTTGAAAAATACGAAGGTGTTATTCCGACTATAGGTGTTGGTGATGGTGGTAATGAAATTGGAATGGGATGCCTTAAAGATGTGATTACACAAAGATTATCTTTAGAACCATGTATTGTTAAAGCAGACTATTTAGTAATAGCTACTGTTTCAAACTGGGGAGCATATGGAATTACTTGTGCTTTGGGAATAAAAACTGGAAAAGAACTTTTGCCAACCTTTAATTGGATTAGGAAATATATTCAAAATACTGTAGATATTGGAAGTGTAGATGGCGTAACCCATGAACGTGTTGTAAGCGTAGATGGCAAGGGAATGGATATAGAAGAAGAGATTATAGAAGAACTTAGAAAAATTGAAAGTGAGGGAATAAAAATATGAAAACATTAGGATATTATAATGGAACT
>JAKSSF010000065.1 GCA_024403235.1 Lachnospiraceae bacterium
ATCTATTGGATAATTATCCCGATGTACTGGGCTTTCACTATTCCAAGCATCTATGAAATGATTATATTAGCATTAGCATTTTTAATGATTTTATCCATAGCGGTATGGAAAGGATGGTATTCTGTTAATAAGGGAAAGGCACTGGCGGCTATCTGGGGGATTCCATTGATCTTTTGCAGCTCAGTAGGAACTTATATCATCTTTTTTACCAATGGTTATAAAGCAATGCGTTTGAAAGAATTGTTATTCCATGATGCAAGCATGAATAATCCTGTATATCAGACAATACACACTGTAATGACGAATGCAAAATTATGGGGAAAGGTTCCGGAAGCAGTATTTGACATGCTTAGCGATCAGCTTTCCATGTGGGATTATTTTTTATTATATCTTATTGCACACTTGGGATTTATAGCAGCAATCATTGTACTTGGTATTTTATTGGGGCTGGTCATCTGGATGGGCATCTTATCAGTGAAACAGAAGAATCAGATGGGCATGTTAATTGGTACCGGTTGCAGTGTTGTGTTTTTAATTGAAATACTGTTTTATGCTATGGCGAACTTAGGATTTACGCTGTTTGGAAGTGGTTATTGTCCATTTCTAACCTATGGTGGAACTGGTATAGTAATGACATATGCGCTATGTGGTATCATGCTGAGTATTATCCGGTATGAGAAAGTATTTCCGGAGAGGGATATAGAAAAGGTTAATACAAAGGACGAATCAGAAGCAAATGCTATATAATATATTTGGAGTTGAAGTAATAGAGAGCAGATAAGCCAGAGTGCTATAAGTTTGGTAAGTGCCAATTATTGGCACTTACCACGTAAGGCTACATACCTCGAGACCTCATTTTGAGGACTCGAGGTGTTTTTTGTTTGAATTGCGGTTATTTTCTAAAAAATCCATAAAAAAGGCCTGTGCAAGAGATATTTGCGTGACTTTTTTGCGTGTCGGATATATCCTTTATGCAAAGGAGGTCGATGTGTATGACTTCAGTATCAATAAATATTAAACGCCTTAGAAAAGTGAATAAGATGACACAAGATGAACTTGCTGAAAAGATGCACGTTACCCGGCAGACGATAAGTAACTGGGAGACTGGAAAAAATCAGCCGGATATTGATACACTTGATCAATTGGCAGTTATCTTTGGTACAGATATAAATGATGTGATTTATGGCAATAAGAGAGGTGACTATCCGAGATTTCAGAGAAAGTATGTATTGTCTTTTGTTGTTTGCGTAATAGCGCTGGTTGCTTTTGTCGAGGTGAGGATCATAGCTCTTCCATATTTTCGTGAGTTATGGAAAAAAGCGTATAGAATTAGCGTCCTAGGCGCGGTTCTGAACTTTGTTTCATGGAGTAGTATATACTGGACAATTGGGTATGGAAGTTTATCTTTGTTTTCATGGTGGAAAGATTGTTCTTTAAAAAAGAATATATGGTTTGGAATATTGGCTGTGCTGTTTCTTTTGCCAATGCTCCTTAGCATTTTGTGTTATATGCCATGGAATGATTTTTCAAATAGCATCATACAAACTATTATTATTACGATTGCGACAGAAGAAATTTATTCATCATTGGCTTTTAAACTATTCCCATGCATTTCCGGAATAATGATTTTCTTGCTTTTTAATTGCAGCGATAAGTAGAAAGAAGAAAGTGTCAATAATAACTGATTTTGGGGGATTTTGAAAGGTGCGATTCCCGATGTACTCAAAATGAGTACATTGGTGGATTGAACGAATGACTATTTTTATTTGACGATTATGATAATAAATGATATTATAGATGCATAAAGAGAGTGCTACCGATAGACGGATAGCCCGGAATATAGAAAATCGTAAAGACGACTGCCTAAATCTTCCTAGGGATTCTAACGGCGGTCGTTTTTACTATGTTTTATTAGCCTTTCGACTATTCTTCCAACTG
>JAKSSF010000066.1 GCA_024403235.1 Lachnospiraceae bacterium
AAAAGTATGGTGTTTTGGAAATAGCGGCAGATTATTGCAATAAAGGTAAATTAGAGGAATGGATTCAGCTTTTTCTTCGCAATGATGGACATAACATTGCTTTGGCGGAGGGGCTGTTAAAAGAGAAACGCTTTTATACAGGAATAATTCTGTTTGAGCTTTCGTTATTAAATAATATCAGAGCCGGAGCCCCGGAGTACTTGACCGAGGAAAATGATATAGAATACTTTTTCAGTCATGTTAATGAGATGATGAACGCGGTAGATAATTGGAATCCGCCGCCGCTTATTATTGAGTACAAGGAGGATGGTGACTTCTATGTCTGTGATGGTAGACATCGATTGGAAATGTTCAGACAAAAGAAAGCGAAGGCTGTTCCTGCTATTGTGTGGGCAACGGGAAAAGAAAATTTTGATAGATTACAGGAGATTATAAAATGTTAGGAATATGTTCTGCGTGTGGAAACACAGAATGGGATAAAGAAGTTACGGGAAATATCATAAGGTGCCCTAAATGCGGCAATGAGTGGAAGTTTGAAAAACTGCCTATATTTTTCCTGACCGGTTGTAGCGGAGTTGGTAAAACAACCACAGCAATTGAACTTCAGAAAATGACTGATGAGTATGTGATTATTGATGTTGACTGGCTCCGTAATATTGCCTGGCCGCAAAATGACGAAGAGGAAAATGATTTGATTGAGCAGGTATATTCTGTTTCAAAGAATATTTCTCAAAGCAAAAAGCCTGTAGTATGGACAATGGCCGGTGGAATTGACAGATTGCATCATACATACGGGAAAAGATTTTTCTCTGAAATAAAAGTTTTGGCACTTACAGCTGAGCCGGAGGTTCTTAGAAAACGGATGACAGAAGGCAGAGGGATAGACGATGCGGGTTGGATTCAAAGCTCAATCGATTATAATAATTATTTTAGGACTCATGACACTTTAGGAGATACAGAGTTTGATACATTAGATTGCACAAACGGGACTCCTACGGAAATTGCAAAAAAGGTTCTTGAATGGTTGAGAGATTGAAATTGATTAATATTAAGAGGAATTTAGGAGGGAATCATAAATGGCATCGGATTGTACAGTAGCCATTGATAATGGGTATATTAATATACGCGTTGGAGCAATTATTATGAAAGGTAACAAATTTCTGATGGTTGGTAATCAGAAGGATGAGTACCTTTATTCTGTTGGCGGGCGTATCCAGTTTGGAGAAAGTGCTGAGGAGGCAGTCGTTCGAGAAGTGTTTGAAGAGACAGGTGTGAGACTGGAAGTGGATCGTCTTGGATTTGTTCATGAAAATTTTTTCTATGGTGATTATGGTAAAAAAGAAGATAGATTAATCTATGAGATTTCATTTTTCTTTTATATGAAAACACCGGATGATTTTGAGCCGGTATGTGATAGTTTTACTGATGATGAGTCAAAAGAAAGGCTTATATGGGTAGATGAAAAAAGTGATATAACTTACTATCCTACATTTTTTAGGGAAGAACTTAGAAATCCCAGTTCCTCTGTAAAACATATTGTTACTGATAATAGGAAATAGAATCGATATTCTTTTTTAGAGCAAACCACAAAATCCCTGGAAACCCTTGTAAAACAGGGCATTTCAGGGCAAAAAGGAGTAAATCAAAACTATGATAAAAGTTTTATTTATCTGCCACGGCAGATTGGGCTATTTTTGCTAGAAAGTCAGTGATAGCAAGGCTTTGCGGGTAGGCAAGATGAAAAAATTAACACAAAAATAACATTCTTGCGGGAATGAGAGAGGAAAATAAGGAATTAAAACCGCAGGGGTGTAATGGAACTTGAAGACAATAGAAACGGGGATGTGATAGAGGGATATCTATCCGAACGAAAAATGTCCATGTGGAAGTGGATTGAAATATAAGAAATGTC
>JAKSSF010000067.1 GCA_024403235.1 Lachnospiraceae bacterium
ATTCTGAGCGATCAATATTAATAAGTAAAAAAAAGCGATATACCGGTGCGCTGGTATGTCGCTTTTTAGTACCCTAAAAGTGTAGTTGTTAGAGAATAAAAATCTCTGACATCTGCACTTATTTTTTTATAATAAGGGGAGTAATTGGTCTGACGAGGCGCTTTTTGGATTATACATCCGTCAACAAAAACTGTCAGCCAGCCCCTTATTATAAGCATTCGCTTAAGCAGGTTGGAACAAAGCTTCCGCGTAACGAACTAAACTGGATGGTAATAAGTGTGGATTGGAAACAATTACAAAAATTTTCAGGGAGGTTTGTTATGATTAGTGTAGGCATTGATATCTCCAAAGGAAAAAGTACCGTCTGTATTTTAAAACCTTACGGAGAAATTATCTGTCGTCCATTTGAGGTGCAGCATACGGAAGAAGAAATGGGGAAATTGCATGCAATGTTGGATAAACTTGAGGGTGAAATACGAATTGTGATGGAGGCAACAGGAGTCTATCATTTACCGGTTTTAATGTTTTTGCAGGAGCGACAATATTTCGTGTCAGTAATTAATCCGTATGTGATGAAGAATTATGCCAAAAACAACAGTATACGCCGTGCGAAAACCGATAAACTGGACTCGGTTGCAATTGCAAACTATGGAATAGACAACTGGTTCAAGCTACAGCCATATACGGCAGATGAAGAAATCTACAGGGAATTGAAGCTTTTGGGACGAAGATACCGATTCTATATGGAATTGCATGTAAAAGCGTTGCAGGAACTGACGCATATGCTGGATTATACAATGCCGGGAATAAAAACGATGTTTAAAAGCTGGAACGAAGTAAATGGTAAGGACAAACTCAGTGATTTTGTGGAAAAGTACTGGCATTTTGATCTGATTAGCAGCATGACACAGGAAGAATATATCGCGGATTACCAGGAGTGGGCAAAAGAAAAGAAATACCACCAAAGCCGGGAAAAAGCAGAAGAAATCTATCGCCTGGCATCTGATGGTATTTCTACACTTAGCGCCTGTACCGCATCAACCAAAATGTTAATACAGGAAGCTATAAAGGTATTGAGAACAGTGGACGGTTCTCTAGGCACTATATTAACACGGATGAAAGAACTTGCAAAGAGTCTACCGGAATACGATACGGTACGTTCTATGGGTGGCGTTGGTGATGTGCTTGCAGTAAAACTGATAGCAGAGATTGGCGATGTAAGGAAATTACACAATGCCAGTGCACTGGTAGCCTGTGCAGGGATAGATCCACCACCATATGAATCGGGAAAATTTATTGGGGACCATCGAAGGATCAGCAAAAGAGGTTCTTCAACGTTACGAAAGATAGGGTATGAAGTGATGCGTGTCTTAAAGAGCCACGGTGAGCCGGAAGATAATGCGGTATATCTGTACATTTTGAAGAAAGAGGCGGAAGGAAAAAGTAAGAAACAGGCGAAGATTGCAGGATTAAATAAATTTTTGCGAATATATTATGCCAGAGTAAAGGCTATATATGAGTGATTGAGAAGAAAGAAAAACAGGCTGTATGCAAAATATGCAACAGCCTGTTTGCTATGGGAAAAAATAATAATGATGGGAAATATTTTTCTTGACTTTTGTTAGCAGGTTTTGTTGGAAGATTTCCATGGAAAGAATGGATGGTTTCTGTTATAATAAATCAGAATGGGTGTTTGTGCCCATTTATCTCAGCAGGATGTTTAATTTGGAAAGAAGATATAAGGAGGACTCTCAAAATGGAAAGTCAGATTCGTGATATTAAACTGGCTCCAAGCGGCCATGATAAAATTAACTGGGTAAAACAGCATATGCCTATTTTGAACCAGTTGGAAC
>JAKSSF010000068.1 GCA_024403235.1 Lachnospiraceae bacterium
ATTTTACTACACGAAATTCGCTCTGTCAATAAAAACATGCGTCAGATTTTCCTCACGTTAAATAAAAAAGTAAATTCCACATCTGGTTGAATTTAGTCTTACATTCCAAGCCAAAGCGATATATTCTACATATTGCCTCTTATCCGCAGTAGAAATGAGGTATATATGTCAAAGAAAATCGAAACAAACCAGAAACACATGAATCAGGATAACCGAGTGGTCATTGAGAAAGGTTTAGATGCTTCCAAACCATTGTCCGCAATAGCTGCTGAACTCGGCAAAGATCCTACTACTATTTCTAAAGAAATAAAGAAACACAGAGCCTTTCAAGAACATAATAAGTTTAATGAACCTTCCTTTCGCTGCGCCATAGCAAAAGACTGTCACAGAAAAAATGTATGTAGCACAGAACTCTTTTGTAAAAGAGAATGTAAGCGATGCAATAAATGTCATAACTTTTGCAAGGATTACATTCCCTATGATTATTCTTGCCCTAAAACAAAGAAGGCTCCCTATGTTTGCAATGGTTGTTCTAAGAAGAGTGGTTGCCGTCTTGATAAGTATTACTATCGTGCTACCAGAGCACAAAAAGAATACAAAACTATCCTAGTTGAATCCCGCGCGGGTATAAATGCTACCGAGGAAGAAATAAAAGCCATTGATGATATCGTTAGTCCTCTAGTCGAGAATGGTCAGTCTATTTACACCATCCTCCAAAACCATCCTGAAATAACACAGTGTGAAAAAACAATCTACAACTACATTGATGCAGGTGTTCTTTCTGTTGGAAATATGGATCTCCCAAAGAAGGTAACCTACAAGCCTCGTCAATCTCATGGAACTGAAATCGATGATACAGGTGTTTTCGAAGGTCGTACCTATAAAGATTTCCAAGACTATTTGAAAGAGTATCCTGACACCAAGATAACAGAGATGGATACCGTAGTCGGTCCTGAAGGAAGCCGCAAAGTCCTCTTAACGCTGCACTTTTGCTGCGCTGATTTTATGATGGCCTATCTTTTGGATTCCAAAGAAGCAATCGGTGTGGAAAATACTTTCGATAAAATTAATAAAGCAATCGGTACTCATCTTTTTTGTAAAACAATGCCTCTGATTGTAACAGACAGAGGCGGCGAGTTTAAACATCCCGACGCTTTGGAATGCGGTATTGATAATGTATTAAGAACCAGCATCTACTACTGTGATCCAATGGCTTCCTGGCAGAAGCCTCACTGTGAAAAAAATCACGAGTATATACGAAAAATTTGTCCAAAAACAATCACAACCTTTGATCGATTAACTCAGTACGATGTCAATCTTATGATGAGCCACATCAATAGTTCCTGCCGTGAGAGCCTT
Organism: Lachnospiraceae bacterium; assembly: GCA_024403235.1. Classification (GTDB taxonomy): domain Bacteria; phylum Bacillota; class Clostridia; order Lachnospirales; family Lachnospiraceae; genus JAKSSF01. The sequence goes on from JAKSSF010000068.1 coordinate 1,360, forward strand.
GGAGGACTAACACCGTTTGCGCTTGCAAAGTTAATGCTTCCAAAAGAATTGTTAGACTTCTTCGATTTAAAAGAAATACCTGCGGACGAAGTAATACTTACGCCCGCACTACTCAAAGGTAAAATCGAAGTAAACGCGTAACACGCGAGCATGAGAAGCTGGTATTTCATGTGTTTACATTAGGGATATCTATGCTAGGCTGGCACAACGTGCCAACAGGCTTTGTGCCTGACCCTCTTTGGGTCAGGTGCAGGGCCTGTTCCCAAGCCTGTATCTGCATAGATATGGGTTCCTGATGTCAACACTTTAATTACCCTGCGACAAATGCTCCTAAAGTAAAAATAAATCTGCGGATATGAGCCACCATAGCTTTACCTATAGGCAGGTGGAATTCAGTCTTGCAGGATCCAATTCCAGTTGCTGGCGACCGCATACTCTTTTTTAG
>JAKSSF010000069.1 GCA_024403235.1 Lachnospiraceae bacterium
CTAGTATAATTAAAATACCCCCAGCAAATATATTTTAATTCACTTTCTCCTCTCTAATTTTTAAAAAAATGTTATACTTATAATTGCTTTTACTATATTGGGGGATAGGGCAACGCTGGGGAGCGACCCGAGCACCAATATAGGTTTTAGCAGGGAGAAAACTCTCTTTGACCATTGGATTTCTCTTAGGAAAACCAATGCGTTAAACCCATTCTTTTTCCAAGCACTGTAGTCTATTTCATTTTTTTCTACAGCATCATTTTGATGACTGGTTGAAGGAGTTTTTAGCTACAGCCTTTTCTTCTAAATGGTAATTAGTTGGTTACAGCGCAAAGTATTCTTTGACGACTGGTTATAAAGAACTAGGGTACATGAGGAAAAGTCTTGTAGATAGCACCAGTGCATTTTTGGAAAAATAACAGGAGGTAGTATGATTTATGTTGGTATTGATGTCGCATCTGAAAAGCATGACTTTTTCATGATGACCGACAATGGGGAGGTATACAAATCCTCTTCCATAACAATTGCAAACAACGAGACTGGTTACCAGTCGCTTTGCAGGGCTATTTCGGAATTTTGTACAACTACAAATGATGAGAACGTAAGAATAGGGCTGGAATCAACCGGAATCTATCATCAGAACATTCTCACATATCTCGTCGCAAGCGGATATGAGGTGGAGTTAATTAACCCCATATTAACCAATATGTTTGCTAAATCTTCGAAAGTTCATCACCCAAAGACAGACAATCTTGATTCACAAAACATTTGTAAATTCTTGATAGACCATAAAGCTGATTTCAAGCCCTATTCGCTATCATTGTACAACATTTCTGAGTTAAAGTCACTAGAAAGAGCAAGATTTTCTGTAATTGAGGACCTTAGAAAGGCAAAATTGCATCTTTACACCCTTATAAAGAAGATTTTTCCAGAATATTTGAAGATGTTTTCTAATTTATATGGAATTACTTCTCTTAATATTTTAAAGAAATATCCTACTCCGGATAAGATTGTTTCTGCACGTGACGCTTCACTTGTATCCCTTCTTCACGGACATTGTAAGTGTTCCGTTACAGATCTAAAAGAAGCTGCAAAGCACTCCATTGGTATTTATTTCTCTTCTTCTCCTTTTGAAATTAGGGACGCCATTGCTGTAATAGAATTTTCTCAAAATCGTGTTCAAGGCTACAATGATGAAATAAAACGGATTGTAAATGCAGTAGCTCCTAACCTTCTATCCATCCCTGGTATCGGTACGGTAACTGCAGGTATGATTCTTGGTGAAATTGGTGACATCTCAAGATTTCATTCTGCCGAAGCACTTGTTTCATATGCTGGTATTGACATTGAAACATACCAATCTGGTAAGTACATCGCCACCGATTGTTATATCTCCAAAAAAGGATCTAGATACTTGAGATATGCCTTATTTCAGGTAGCTAGAATTGCTTGGATGTTCGACGACAAGTTTAAGGCTTATTACAACAAAAAGAAAGCAGAAGGAAAGCATCATTACGTCATTATTGGCCATTTGGAAAAGAAAATTATAAGAGTAATCTATTCCATCCTAAAGAATGGATCAACTTATTCCATAGACAAGAATTTAACGGCATGAATTGAATTTTTAAAAAATTACCGTAAAAACGGTCTTTTTTCTGCGCCAATTTTTAAGTTCAGTCAAGGAAAAAATATTTTTGTTTTTTTCTATTTTCTTATTGACTTAATGATAGTTGGCTCCTT
>JAKSSF010000007.1 GCA_024403235.1 Lachnospiraceae bacterium
AGTGACACGAGGATTTTCAGTCCTCTGCTCTACCAACTGAGCTATCTGGGCATTTGTTGTTTTCACAACAATGAAGATTTTACAATAGGCAAAATCATTTGTCAACCCTTACAACTGTGAAAAAGGGATAAAAGGTGTTGCTTCCTTTTTATGCTCACCCAAAAACTTTTCCATCCAGAACATATCATACCATTGGGAAAACTTATATCCGGAATTATGGAAGGTGCCAACCATTTTGTAGCCCATTTTTTCATGGAAATATAAGCTACTGTTATCCAGATGATCATTATCTTCTCTGGCATAAGCAATACAAGCATTGGCGTTTAATACATTTTGCTGTTTTAAATAGTTTTCCAATGCTAAATATAAGGCTCTACCATAGCCTTTTCGTTTACAATCCTGGCGAAGGTAAATGGTGGTTTCCACAGACCAGTCATAGGCTGCCCTGGCCTTGAATCTGGAAGCATAGGTATAACCACGAATTTCTCCATCCTCTTCTATGACAAGATAAGGATATACTTTCAAAGTTTCCTCTATTCGATAGGCAAACTCCTCCACAGTGGGTACTTCATGCTCGAAGGAAACCGCTGTATTGGATACATAAGGTGCGTAGATCTCTAACAATTCTTTGGCATCTGCCACTGTTGCCAAACGAATCTTCCAGGTTGTATTTTCACAGTTTGACATAGGTTTTTCCTGCTTTCTAAAATGTTTTATATTTGTTATAATGGTCAAGTGCCTTTCACAAGGCATACTGTATATTAGGTACAATACTAATTCTAAGTGAGGATTTATTTTGGGATTTATTGAATTATTTATTTTAGCCATTGGATTGTCCATGGACGCTTTCGCCGTATCCATTTGCAAAGGACTTTCTTTAGGAAAAATCAAATGGAAGCATATGGTTCTAGCCGGGCTGTGGTTTGGTGTGTTTCAGGCCCTTATGCCAGCCATTGGTTATTTTTTAGGTAGTTTTTTTGCGGAACTGGTTTCTCATATTGCACCTTGGATTGCTTTTCTGCTGCTTTTATTTATCGGTGGAAATATGATTAAGGAATCCAGAGAGCATTCCGATGAACTGGATGATAAAATGGATACGAAAACCATGTTTCTTTTAGCCGTTGCAACCAGCATTGATGCTTTGGCTGTTGGGGTTTCCTTAGCCTTTTTGCAAATTCCCATTTTAGCACCTGTTTTTTTTATCGGTTGTGTTACTTTTGTCTGCTCTGCCATTGGCATTAAAATCGGTAGTTTGTTTGGTATGGTATACAAATCCAAAGCAGAATTTTTAGGTGGCTTGGTACTCATTTGTATCGGACTTCGAATCTTATTAAAAGGACTAGGGATTCTTCCCTAGTCCTTATTTTTTCTTATTCACAGATGTCTGTATAGCACTCCGGTCTTCTATCCCGGAAAATTCCCCAGCTCAATCGGTTCTCTGCCATTTCATCCAAATCAAAGGTATGCAATAACACTTCTTCCTGATCTCTGGAAGCGCTTTCTACCAATTCTCCTGTTTGATCTGTAATAAAAGAAGAACCATAAAACAACAGGGATGACTCCTGTCCCCCATTTTCCTTACAAGGGGTAACAGTTTCCAAACCAATTCTGTTGGCTGCCATTACAGGCATTAAATTGCTGCCTGCGTGCCCCTGCATACATCTGCGCCAATGAGGCATACTGTCACATTCTAAAATAGGTTCACTGCCAATTGCAGTGGGATACAAAAGCATTTCTGCCCCTTGTACTGCCATGGCTCTGGCCGTCTCCGGGAACCACTGATCCCAGCAAATTCCCACACCTACTTTTCCATATCTGGTATCCCAAACCTTAAAGCCTGTATCTCCCGGTACAAAATAAAATTTTTCCTGATAATAATGATCATCCGGGATATGGGTTTTGCGATAAATACCCAAAATAGTTCCATCCGCATCAATCATGGCGATACTGTTAAACAGACGGTTTCCATCCTTTTCATAAAAACTAATGGGTAACACTACCTTCAGTTTTTTCGCCAGTTCCTGAAAATGATTCACGGCATCATTTTCTTCTACGGATTTGGCAAAGGCATAATATTCATATTGACGCTCCTGGCAGAAATATTGGCGTTCAAAAAGTTCCGGCAATAAAATGACCTGGGCGCCTTTCCCGGCTGCTTCTATTACCATTTTTTCTGCTTTTTCTATATTCTCCGCTACATTTCTTGTACAACTCATTTGAATTGCTGCTAAAGTAACATTTCGCATACTGTGTTCTCGTTTCTTTTTTTACAAAAATAGTCTCTAATTCTCGTCTAGCACTGCCCCGGAATCTGCTGGGTAATACAGTGAATATTGCCTCCACCTACAATAATAGGTCTGGCATAAATGGGATACACCTTTCGATCCGGGAACAGATTTTCCATCATGGATATCGCCACTGCATCGTTTTCATCCCCAAACTGAGGTAGAATTATTCCGCCGTTAGAAATATAAAAATTCACATAACTGGCAGCCAATCGTTCCCCTTCTTCTCTGCAGTCTTCCCCTTCTTCAAAGACGAATCCTTCCAGTTCTTCTTTGGTAATACAAACCGGTTTCTTCGGAATAGGTAATTTATGGACTTTGATTTTTCGTCCTTTGGCATCCCTTTCCTGTTCTAAATATTCCAGACAGGCCATACTTAAGGGATACTGGGAATCCTCTGTATCTTCCGTCCAGGCTAAAACCACTTCCCCCGGTTTCACAAAGGCACACACATTATCCACATGCTCATTGGTTTCATCCTGATAAATGCCTCGCGGAAGCCACAACACTTTTTCTATTTGTAAATATTGCTTTAAGGTTTCTTCGATTTCAGACTTTGTCATAGAAGGATTTCTGCCGGGACTCAATAAACAACTTTCTGTCACCAGTAAAGTACCCTCGCCGTCACTATGAATGGAGCCTCCTTCTAATACAAAGTGCTTTGCCGAATAATAATCTAATTCTAGTGCCTGACAGATTTTCTCTGCAGCCTGGTCGTCCTTTTCCCAATGGGCATACAAACCATCGTAGGTACCACCCCAGGCATTAAACTGCCAATCAATGCCCCGTATCTGTCCTGCTTCATTGATCACGCAGGTAGGTCCCACATCTCTGGCCCAAGCATCGTCTGTGGGTATCGCTAAAACCCGTACATTCTCTATCCCTGTAAAAGCATCTTGCACCTCTTCCACATGAGCAGCATCTGCCAATATCCAAAGGGTTTCACTTTCTGCAATGGCTTTTCCAATTTCCACAAATGTTTTCTTGGCGTCCTTCCCCTCATAGGGCCAGGAGCCCGGTCGAATAGGCCAAATCATCACACAGCCTTTATGCGGTTCATATTCCCCAGGCATACGAAATCCATCCTGGCTGGGAGTTGCGTTTTTAATTAACATATAGTATCCTTACTGTTCTTCCAACAATAAATGCATTTTTAATCTGCTGAAAATTATGCTAAAAATCTTTTGGTTTCCATTTTCTGCCTTTTAAAAACTATATTAAAAATATTCTATCTAAGACAATCGATTCTTAAAATCTTCATATCCAAACTTTTTGATTAACTCACAATGGCCATCTGTTTTTTGTAAGTAGATAGAAGGCAACGGAATACCATTAAAGGTATTGTTCTTTACCATGGAATAAATTGCCATATCCTCAAAAATCAGCTTATCCCCTATCTCAACAGGTTGCTCAAAGGAATAATCCCCTATAATATCTCCTGCCAGACAAGTGTAAGAACTGAGACGATAGGTATATTTCTTTTCTCCTGCTTCTCCACTGTCCTTTAAAGGTGGTCTGTAAGGCATTTCCAACACATCCGGCATATGACATGCTGCTGAACCATCTAAAATCAAAGTGGTTATACCATTCTCCACAATATCCATAACATCTGTTACGAAATATCCTGCGTGCAATGCAATGGCCTCACCGGGCTCTAGGTAGATTTCCAACTGGTAGGAGTCTCTCATATATTGCACACAGTCTATCAGGGTTTCCACATCATAATCGTCTCTGGTAATATGATGTCCACCACCCATATTAAACCATTTCATTTGTTCCAAGAATTTCCCAAATTTTTCTTCTACGGCTTTTAAGGTAGTGGCCAAATCATCAGAATTCTGTTCACACAGAGTGTGACAATGGAATCCCTCCACGCCGTCTAAAACTCTGGGATTTTCCGCTAAGGCTTTTTCCAGATTGGACAAGGTAACTCCTAATCTGGAACCGGGCGCACAGGGATCATAAATGGCGTGGTCTCCCTGAGTAGAGCATTCCGGATTGATGCGTAAACCCACACTCACTTTTCCCTGCCAAATGGGTCTGTATTTTTCCAATTGGGCAACGGAATTGAAAATCACATGGTCACAAATTTTTACCAGTTCTTCCAAATCTTCCTGCTTGTAGGCAGGCGCAAAAACATGGTTTTCTTTGCCCATTTCTTCTTTCCCCAGTCTGGCTTCAAATAAACCACTGGCCGTAGTACCGGAAAGATATTTCCCAATCAAAGGATATAAGGCAAAATTAGAAAATGCTTTTTGTGCCAACAAAATCTTACAGCCAGCCTTTTGTTCTACTTGCTGTAAGATTTCCAGATTTTTGATTAACTTTTTTTCATCTATCACATAAGCCGGTGTTGGAACCTGTTCCAAATACATAGGCAGTCCTTCTTTTCTATCGTCTGTCTGAATTACTCTACCAAAACAGGGTTTTCCTCTACAACCCAAGGCAAACCATATTGATTTAAGGCTTCCATATAAGGGTCTGGATCAAACTGATCGGTGGTGAAAACACCGGGAGCCTGCCATTTACCATTCATCACCAGCATAGTGCCAATCATAGCCGGAACACCTGTGGTATAAGAAATAGCCTGAGAGCCCACTTCTCTATAGCATTCCTGGTGGTCGCATATATTATAAATATATAAGCTCTTTTCTTTTCCGTCTTTGATGCCGGTAAAGATACAACCAATGTTTGTCTTACCTACAGTTCTAGGTCCTAAAGAGGCAGGATCCGGCAGCAATGCCTTTAGGAACTGGATAGGCACGATTTTCTGTCCCTCAAACTCAATAGGTGTGGTAGAAAGCATACCCACATTTTCCAAACACTTCATATGGGTCAAATAGCTTTGTCCAAAGGTCATAAAGAAACGGATTCTCTTTACCCCGGGAATATTTTTTGCCAAGGCTTCGATTTCCTCATGGTGCAGTAAATACATATCCTTCTGACCAACACCTTCAAAATCGTATTCTCTCTTAATGCTCATGGCAGGGATTTCAATCCACTTTCCATCTTCCCAATAAGAGCCCGGAGCAGATACCTCGCGAAGATTGATTTCCGGATTAAAGTTGGTTGCGAAAGGATAGCCATGATCACCACCATTACAATCCAAAATATCAATAGTATGAATTTCATCAAAATAATGCTTTAAAGCATAGGCTGTGAATACACTGGTTACACCGGGATCAAATCCTGTTCCAAGAAGAGCTGTCAATCCTGCTTTTTTGAATTTTTCTTCATAGGCCCACTGCCAAGAATAATCAAAATAAGCAGTAAAACCTAAGCGTTTGCAACGCTCTTCATAAATAGCACGCCACTTAGGATCATCTGTGTTTTCTGCTTCGTAGTTGGCAGTGTCAATATAATGCACACCGGTTTCCAAGCAGGCATCCATAATGGTCAGATCCTGATAAGGAAGAGCCACATTTAATACTGCTTCCGGTTTATATTCTTGAATCAGTGCTACTAACTGGGGTACACTATCTGCATCTACCTGTGCAGTAGAAATTTTTGTCTTTGTGTTAGGCTGCAGTTTTTCCTTCAACGCATCACATTTTGCCACTGTACGGCTGGCAATCATAATTTCCGGAAAAGCATCACTGTTCTGACAGCATTTGCTAATTGCTACCTGGGCAACACCGCCACATCCAATAATCAATAATCTTCCCATCTTTAGTCACCTCGTTTTTTCTTTTTTGCTAATACTTCTTCTTCTTTTAATAAATCCTCTACATACTTGGGAAGCATAAACGCACCCTTATGTAGATTGGTGGTATAGTACCAGGTTTGGATTTCTCTCTTTTCCCATTTTTTTGGCTTAAAATCCTTTAGCGGGTGATACTTTTTCGAAGCAAATCCAAACATCCAATAGCCCGCCGGACAGGTAGGAATGCTGGCCTGATAGACACGGCTAATGGGGAAACTTCGATATACTTTACTGTGCATGGCACGAAAGGCTTCCTCATCCTCATCATAGAAAGGGCTACCATGCTGATACACCATAATCCCATCTTCCTTTAAGGCTCTATAACAACTACCGTAAAATTCCTTGGTAAACAAACCTGCTGTATGTCCAAAAGGATCCGTAGAATCATTGATAATCAAATCGTATTGATCGGTACAACGACGAAGGAACCGAAGTCCGTCCATGTTGTGTACATTGACACGAGGATCTTCAAATCCTTTGGCAGTTTCCGGGAAAAATTTTTGAGAAACCTGGACAAACATTTCATCCGGCTCTACCACATCGATACATTCGATTTCCGGATACTGAATCAGGGTTCTGGCTACGCCACCATCTCCTCCACCGATTACCAATACATTTTTTACCTCCGGATGTACCGACATTGGTACATGGACTATCATTTCGTTATAGATAAATTCATCTGCTTCGGAGAAAATGATTTCTCCATCCAGTACAATCATTTTGCCAAATTCCAGTGATTTGAACACATCAATACGCTGGTATTCACTTTGTCCGCTGTATAGCTGTTTATCCACACGGACACTGGTCTTCACATTATTGGTGTCCATTTGAGAGAACCAAATATCCATTTTCTTCTCCTTCCAAAGGCTTGTTTCACAAACTTATCACATTAATCTTTCGCACTGTGGGATCGAGGGTACCCTGCAGAGAACATCCTTTTTCTTTGGCATATAAAATATACTCTATGATGTCTTCCGTGATTTTTTCTCCCGGTGTTAAAATTGGAATACCGGGGGGATAACACATTACCAATTCCCCACTGATTTTTCCTGCGGTCTTTTTCACCGGCATAGGTTTCTTCTGTGCGTAAAATGCCTTTTGTGGGGTCATTACCACTTCCGGCTGGATAAAGTCTCCACAATACAAATCTGCAGAATCCTTTTGATACAAACGCTTGATATCCTCCAAGGCTCCTACCAAACGCTCGATTTCCTGAATACGATCTCCAATAGAAATATAAGCCAAAATATTACCAATATCGCCAAATTCTATTTGAATGTCATATTCATCTCGCAGCAAGTCATACACTTCGATTCCGGTAAGACCAATCCCTTGAGTATAAATAGATAACTTGGTGACATCGTAATCATATACGCTATCCCCATCTATCAAATCTCTACCGTAGGCATAATAGCCACCAATAGCATTGATTTCGCCTCTGGCATATTCTGCCATTTTACTTACCTTAGCAAAGGATTCTTTTCCACGAAGAGCTAAATTTCTTCTGGAAATATCCAAGCTGGAAAGTAACAAATAGGAAGCACTGGTGGTTTGTGTCAAATTGATAATCTGTCGCACATATTCTGCGTCCATAGAAGGTCCACAAAGTAAAATAGAGCTTTGGGTCAGACTACCACCGGACTTGTGCATGGAAACTGCTGCCAGGTCTGCCCCTGCTGCCATACCGGAAATCGGTAAATTCTCTCCAAAATACAAGTGCGTACCATGGGCCTCATCCACCAATACCTTCATATTTCTGGCGTGGGCCAGTTCCACGATTTTTTTCAAATTGGAGCACACCCCATAGTAGGTAGGGTTATTGATAAACATGGCTACCGCATCCGGATTTTCATTCATTACCCGTTCTACTTCTGCCACTTCTACCCCTAAAGCAATTCCTATTTTAGAATCCACTTTGGCTTCTACATACACCGGTACACCACCACATAGAACAAGGGCATTAATAACACTTTTATGAATATTTCTGGGTAGAATAATCTTATCTCCTGCTTTGCAAACAGATAAAATCATACTCTGCACAGAACTTGTGGTACCATTTACCATCAAAAAGGCATGGGCTGCACCAAAGGCCTCTGCAGTTAATTCCTCTGCTTTACGAATGACAGAAGTGGGATGTCCCAAATTGTCCAAAGGCTTCATGGAATTGACATCCAGACTCAAACATTTTTCTCCCAAATGCTCTACCAACTCCGGATTGCCTCGTCCGCGCTTGTGTCCCGGCACATCAAAGGGTACAATTCTTTTTTTCCGAAACCATTCTAAGGCTTCATATATAGGGGCTGATTTTTGTCCATTCATAACCCGCTCTCCTCGTAACTATGAGTGTTCTTCTCCATGTACTGCGTTTTCATTGCAATACTGTCAAACTTTATTGTCGATTAAAATATGCCAAGCCGTCCGCCGGATAAAAATAGGTGCGTAAATATCCGTCTGTAGATACAATCACAAATTCGTTGGTGGCTTCCAAATAATACACATCATCCCCGTCTTCTTTTTCCGTTTTGTGAAGTGCTTTTGGATTGTTGATTACCACATTGGCGGCTACCAAATACTCTTCTTTCGAAGTAAATCCCATTTCTTTCCCATGTTTCTCATAATGCTCTTCCAAATAGGCTGGCTTTCGAAAATGAAGAAAGACCTCTAGTTGCCCTTCTTCCTCTGCATCGGTATAAGAACCCTCTTCTACTTCCACCACCTGGGCTGTAGGGTTTTCTACCGGTGTGGCAGGGGCTGTATCCGGTTGGAATAAAGCAGTTCCTGCACCACCACCTAATAAAAGCGCAATGAGTAATGTGATAATCGTCGTTTTCGTATTCTGTTTCTTTTCTTGCATAGGAAACCTCTAAGCAAATTTTATATAAGGGGGAAACTCTCCCTGGATTAACTATTTAAGTAGGCAATCTGTTCTTCTGTTAAAACATCAATTTCTTTTCCCATGAAAGCAAGCTTTCTGGCTGCTACATCCATATCTACTTCTGCGGGAACATCAATCAATTTTGTTGTCATAGCATTTGCATGTTCTACAAGGTATTTTGCAGATAACGCCTGAATAGCAAAACTCATATCCATAATCTCAGCGGGATGTCCATCTCCTGCTGCCAGGTTAACCAATCTGCCTTCTGCCAGTACGCATAACCACTGTCCTGTAGGCAATTTGTAACCCATAATGTTGTTTCGCATTTCTTTGCTTTCTACTGCAAGCTTGCGAAGACCTGCCATATCGATTTCACAATCAAAGTGACCAGCATTACAAAGAATAGCACCGTCTTTCATTACAGCGAAATCTTCTGCTTCAATGACCTTATCACAGCCTGTTACAGTCACAAAGAAATCTCCCAAGGCAGCTGCCTGTTTCATAGGCATTACCTCAAATCCATCCATCACTGCTTCAATGGCTTTGACAGGATTTACTTCTGTCACAATAACCTTAGCACCCAAACCTTTTGCACGCATGGCAACGCCTTTACCACACCAGCCATAGCCTGCTACAACCACATTTTTACCTGCTACAATCAGGTTTGTGGTACGGTTAATGCCATCCCATACGGACTGGCCGGTACCGTAACGATTATCAAACAAATGCTTACAATCTGCATTATTGACTCTAACCATAGGGAATTTCAGTTTTCCTGCTTTGTCCATTGCTTCCAAACGAATAATACCTGTGGTGGTTTCTTCACAGCCACCAATCACATTTGGAATCAAATCTACAAATTCTGTATGCATCATATGCACCAAATCCCCACCATCATCGATGATAATGTTAGGACCTACTTCTAATACACGACGGATGTGAGCGCTGTATTCTTCTTCTGTGGCATTGTACCAGGCATACACATTTAAGCCGGCTTTTACTAAAGCTGCTGCCACATCATCCTGGGTAGAAAGTGGATTAGAGCCGGTGACATACATTTCTGCCCCACCTGCTGCCAATACTTTACACAAATAAGCGGTCTTTGCTTCCAGGTGTACAGACAGCGCTACCTTTTTCCCTGCAAAGGGTTTGGTTTTGGAAAACTCTCCCTCTAACATACGAAGCAGGTCACAATTTCTTTTTACCCACTCGATTTTTCTTTCGCCCGATTCGGCTAAATTGATGTCTCTGATTTCACTACTCATGTTTTTCTCCTTTTGAAATGAAATGTATTCAGCCGAATTTTTATTTAAGTGATGGTCGTCTGTCCTATCATCACTGGTTTATAAAAACATTACAAAAGTAATGCTGTTATCTTCTATTCTATATCCAAGCGATTTCTTGCTTCTTTATTTAAAAAGGCCTGAATATTTTTATAAATTTCCTCTGCACATCTGGTTCTGGCTTCTACGCTGGCCCATGCCATATGGGGTGTAATCAGCAGTTTTTCGCTGTCCTTGATTTTACCTAAAGGGTTACTTTCTTCCATAGGTTCTACCCCTAACACATCCAGTCCCGCTGCGGCGATTTCTCCGGATACCAAAGCCTCATAAAGGTCTTGATCATTGACTACAGGGCCTCTTGCTACATTGATTACTATAGCAGATTTCTTCATGGCTCTAAAGGCATTTTCCTCAAACAAATTTCTGGTTCGATCGGACAATGGACAATGAATGGATATAAAATCCGACTGGGCCAAAAGAGTAGGGAAATCCACTCGTTCATAAGTAGCACTGTCGTGGCTTCCGGAAGCAGAATAATAGATGACTTTACAGCCAAACACGGTGGCAATTTCTGCTACTTTTGTGCCAATATTTCCAAGTCCTACGATGCCCCAGGTTTTGCCTTCCAATTCTGTATAGACTCTGTCAAAATTGGAAAATCCAAGTTGCTTACAATAGGCACCGGACTTGACATAGTTGTCATAATATCCGATTTTTTCTAACAAATATAAAGCAAGAGTAAAGGTATGTTGTGCAACTGCAGGTGTGGAATAGCCCCGTACATTGGCCACACCAATGCCTCGCCTCTTGCAATACTCCACATCAATATTATCAAAGCCTGTAGCGGTAATACACAGTAATTTCACCTTTGGCGCATGCTGCAGCATATCCTCATCCATACGGGTTTTGTTAAAGACAATGACCTCTGCATCCGCTATCCATTTTTTACAGTCTGCTCTGTCTGCCACATCATGTTCTTCATAGGTTCCAAAGTCCCCAAACATGGTTAAATCAATATCCATGCCCAGACTATTTCTATCTAAAATAACAATTTTCATTGCTTTTCCTTTTTTATTTTCTTTTCAAAAAAGGGTGAGATTTGCTCCCACCCTCTTCTTCCTTTTGTTTTGTTGTCAGAAAAATTATAATCTCTTTAATAATTCTTCTCTTTGTGCTTCGTATCCAGGTTTTCCAAGAAGTGCAAACATATTTTTCTTATAGCTTTCTACACCGGGCTGGTTGAATGGATTCACACCTAAGATGTAGCCACTTACACCACAAGCAAACTCGAAGAAGTAGAACAACTGTCCTAAGTAGTATTCGGTTGCTTCCGGCACATGAATCATAAGGTTTGGAACCTGTCCGTCTGTATGGGCTAAAATAGTACCGTTCATTGCAGATTTGTTTACAAAGTCAACTGTTTTTCCTGCTAAGTAGTTTAAACCATCTAAGTCTACAGGCTCTGTACCGATGACGATTTCTTCTTTAGAAGTTTCTAATTCAATTACTGTTTCAAATAAGTTTCTGGAACCATCCTGAATGAACTGACCCATAGAGTGTAAATCTGTGGTAAGGTCTACACTTGCAGGGAAAATACCCTTCTGATCCTTTCCTTCAGATTCTCCATATAACTGTTTCCACCATTCTGAGATGTAGTGTACGCTAGGCTCATAGTTTGCTAAGATTTCAATCACTTTGCCTTTTCTTAAAAAGATATTTCTAAGAGCTGCATATTGCAAAGCATCGTTTTCTTCAAAAGAAGCATTCAATGCGTTTTCTCTTCCTGCCTGTGCACCTTCCATCAATTTGTCAATGTCTGCACCGGATACAGCGATTGGTAATAAACCTACAGCTGTTAATACAGAGAAACGACCACCGATATCATCCGGAACTACGAATGTCTCATAGCCTTCTGCATCTGCCAATCCTTTCAAGGATCCTCTTGCTTTATCTGTAGTAGCATAAATTCTCTTTGCAGCACCTTCCTTGCCATATTTCTTTTCTGCCAATTCCTTAAATACACGGAATGCAATAGCAGGCTCTGTAGTGGTGCCGGATTTAGAAATCATATTGATAGAAAAATCTCTGTCCCCTACTACTTCCAATAAATGTTTTAAGTAAGTAGAACTGATAGAATTTCCTACAAAGTAAATTTCCGGTGTTTTACGAACGGATTTATCCACTACATTATAAAAGCTGTGTCTTAAAAATTCGATTGCTGCTCTTGCCCCAAGGTAAGAACCACCAATACCGATTACCAACAAAACTTCAGAATCTGCTTTGATTTTTTCTGCTGCTTTTTTGATTCTGTCAAATTCTTCTTTATCGTAGTTTACAGGTAAGTCAATCCAGCCTAAAAAGTCATTGCCTGCTCCGGTTTTTCCAACCAAAACTTTCTTTGCATTTTCTGCAATTTCTTTCATAGAAAGGATTTCATTTTCCTGTACAAATCCAGTTGCTTTTCCATAGTCAAAGGTTACTTTATTGCTCATTTTTTTCCTCCGTTAAAGGCTCAATTTTTTGCTTGAATTTTGTCTCAAACTTACCCTTTAGTGTAGCAAAGTCAACGGTTTTTTTCAAGCCAAAAATTCCTGCAGCAGGGCTGTCAATTCGGCTTCCTCTTCCTGTCCAAAGGGGCGTTTTTCATATATGGTTTTTTCTTCCTCCATTACCAGTTTCAAATTGGTTTTGATATGCTCCTTTCGCTTCTTTATATTCAACATTCCTATGGCTGTAAAATATAAATATAGTCCCAAGAAACTTACCCCATACAAAGGTAGTAGTTGGCCAATCGTATCTCCTTCTATAATCCGATAGCAGGCTCCCATTCCGGCCAGAAAGACAGAGGACAAAATACATTGCCCTGCCAAATGGTACCAACTTTCTAAGGATAATTTTTTAAATCCTATTCCCTGTATATATTTCTCCAAAAACACCTCTTCATTTTCAAACCCTTTTTTCTGCTGTATATAATAAAAATACTGGTCTCTGAAACTCTTTAGAAATTTGCCTTCCAATCCACCAAATAAATCCGATTCTTTTTCCAAACGATTTGTAAATATAACAAGTACCAATAGAATGAGTATTCCAAGCACAATAAAACTGATTTCTCCAATAATCCACCACATTCTCATACCATTCTCCTTTTTCTTTATGTCTTTAAAATGTAGATGTTGTTTTAGTATAAAAAAAGGAAATTTACAAAACAAGTAGGCAAAAGGACAAGGCATCGCAGGGTTTTCTCTGTATCGAGATTTTAGGTAAAAAGGTAGTAAATTTCGAGAAACTTTGCTATACTTGATGAGAACATTTTTGACGGTGAAATATTTAGAAAGAAAGGTGCATACTTATGTTATATAAAACTTCCGGGACCTGTTCCCAAATGATTGAAATTGAGATGGACGGAGATAAGATTTCTTCTGTTGCTTTTACCGGTGGATGTAACGGCAATTTACAGGGTATTTCTGCTTTGGTAAAAGGGATGACTGCAGAAGATGCGATTGCTCGTTTGAAAGGCATCAAATGTGGATTTAAGTCTACTTCTTGTCCCGATCAGTTGGCTGTTGCCTTGGAAAAAATTATGGCAAACGCCTAATACAGGAGGCTATTGTGAGTAAGAAAATCGTATTAACCGGAGGCGGTACTGCCGGTCATGTAACTCCTAATATTGCCTTGCTTCCTCTCTTACAGGAAAAAGGCTATGAGGTTTCCTATATCGGCTCCTATGACGGAATGGAAAAAGGCTTAATCGAAGCTCAAAATATTCCCTATTATGGTATTGCTACCGGAAAGTTCCGTCGCTATTTTGATTTGAAAAATTTCTCCGATCCTTTTCGTGTTATGAAAGGGATTATGGAAGCCAGAAAATACTTAAAAGAAATCAAACCGGATGTGGTCTTTTCCAAAGGTGGATTTGTGGCAGTTCCTGTTGTAAGGGCTGCAGCTGCATTGAAGATTCCTTGTATTATTCATGAATCCGACATGACTCCCGGTCTTGCCAATAAGCTTTGTATCCCCGTTGCTACAAAGGTATGCTGTAATTTCCCGGAAACCATTATGAAGCTTCCCAGAGGAAAGGCTGTGGTTACAGGCTCCCCTATTCGAAAAGAGCTGTTACAGGGGAATAAAGAAGCCGGACTTAAACTGTGCGGATTCACAGAGGAAAAACCTGTTATCATGGTCATTGGCGGATCCCAAGGTGCTACCAGCGTAAATGAAACGGTACGGGAAGCATTGCCCAAATTACTACCCCATTTTCAGGTAGTGCATATCTGCGGCAAAGACAAAATGGATAATATGATGTTAACTATTCCCGGATACAAACAGTTTGAATATGTTCATGATGAATTAAAAGATATTTTTGCTATGGCCGATTTGGTTATTTCCCGTGCCGGAGCCAATGCCATTTGTGAACTTTTGGTTTTACGAAAGCCCAATATTTTGATTCCGTTAGAAGCCGGCACCAGAGGAGACCAGGTATTAAATGCCTTATCCTTTGAAAAGCAAGGCTTTAGTGTAGTTATTCGTGGAGATGTTTTTGACAGTAGTTATTTGATTGAAAAAATATATGATGTATTTGACCACAAAGAAATGTATCTGAATAAAATGGCAACCAGTCCGTTGAATAATGCAGATGAACGCATTATGGACTTGATTGAAGCTTTATAGTTTTTCGTTTCAAAGTGAAAAGAGATGTTGGATTAAAAAATTATAAACCCATAATAAAAGCGCTGCAGAGATTTGCAGCGCTTCATTTTTGTCTTTATCTGGCTCTGAACAGTTATTTATTTTGTTAACAAGTCTTTTACCTGGTCCAATTCTTCTGCTGTAGGTGAAGTAGGCCCCCAACCGATTGTTTGCCCATCATTTTCGTAGCGAGGAATTAAATGTAAATGAAAATGGGAAACGGTCTGTCCTGCACATTCACCATTGTTCTGTACTAGATTATAGCCTGCGGCACCAAGCTTAGGTGTGTTTTGTACTACCAATTTCTTAGCTAGTTTCATGGCCTTTGCTAACACTTCCTCTTCCATTTCATAAATGGTAGCGGCATGTTCCTTTGGCAGTATCAAGGCATGTCCTTTGGTTGCCGGTGACATATCTAAAATTACATTAAAATCATCGTCCTCATAAATAGATCTGGTAGGAATATCTCCATTTGCCAATTTACAAAAAATACAATTACTATCTTTCATTTTTGCTATCTCCTAATCAATTTTTAAGGCTATTCTCATGAATACCTTTATCCTTTTCTCTGCGCAATACTTTTACGAAAAAGAAAAAATCTGATCCAAGCTTCTAAACAGTTTGAAATCGCCCTTCATCTTCATTTCGCCTGCCATAAAGGATCTTTGGAAGTTTGCCTTTCCTTTCAGAATACTCTCCAAGGTATTTTCTGAAAGTTGCATTTCTACATCGCCCTTTTCCAGATTGCTGTACTTGCACTCTAATTTAGCACCTTTTACTTCTAATACAATCGGCTTTTTGCGACCTTCAATTTGTAAAATAAAGGTCCCGCTTACACCCGGCTGTGGGGTAAAGGCTTTTTCAAAATCTGCCAAATATTCTGTAGTATTATCTTTATCTTTCCGATTCATCATTCCGCGGAACATAGAAGCCAATTCCTGCAAATCCTCTTTTTGCTGCTGCACATATTCTTCATTGGAAACATATTTGGACAGCTGCTCTGATTCCTGTGGTGTTAAATCAATATTTTTGGAAACAGATACTTTTTGCTTCACCGCCTGATTGCTGGCCGGGAAACTAGCCACCTTTTGATGAATGGTACGATACATATTTTCTGCTTTTCGTTCAATTAGCTGAATATATTCCTCGTTCATTTCCAGCTGCGTGCTATCTTCAATATAGCCACATAACCCACTACAAGGAAGTCCCCCTAGGATTTCCCAGGCAGTCGCTAAATTTAATTTTCCTTCTCGCTCTCCGTATGTAGTTGACATAACTACTGGGCACATATAAATATTAGCAATCTTTGTTTTGTCGCCATATAACCACAAGGCGTCCAAAAACTGCTGCATATATCCACCGATACCATACCATTCTACAGTAGCAGCAAAAAGAACACCATCTACATCCTTCAAGGTTTGGGGAAGGGTAGTGATTGCATTTTTCTGCTCGTATAAATTGTACCGTGTAACAGTAACATTTAATTCTTCCAGTACACTCTGCATTTTATTTATGACAAATAAGGTAGGATCGTCTACTATACCTCTGCCACCATAATAAATATTGACCTTCATTCCATTCTATCCTCCATTACAAGGGTTGTATGGTTACAAGATGAAAAACTCTGCTCTAGACTTAAGCATTCTTTTCTGCGATAAATTCCAAAAATTCTGCTTCCGGTAAAGGTTTAGAGAAGTAAAAGCCCTGGATATAATCAATACCCGGTTCTATGATACCGTCCAATTCTTCTTTGGTTTCAATACCTTCTGCTACTAACTTCAAGCCCATTCCGTGAGCCATTTCTGCTACAGAATCTACGACATTTTTTGCTTTTGGAATAGAGAAATACGCCTTACTCAAATCCATATCCAGCTTCACAATAGAAACCGGCATTTCCACCATATACATTAGATTAGACTGTCCTTTTCCAAAATCGTCTAAAGAAAACTCAATGCCATGGTCTCGCAATTTAGAGATATTCTTTAATACTTTTCTCTTGGAATTGTAAGTTGCACTTTCTGTAATCTCTAAATTGATCCAGGAAGCCGGAATCTCATACTGCTTCATAATCTGAATCAACCGTTCTGCCAAATCATCCTGTTCACATTGTACAATAGACAGATTAATCTCAATATATTCAATACCCAATTCCCGAATATTGGATTCCTTCAGAAAACGACATACCTTTTCAAAAATTCGTTCTCCCAATGGCATAATCAAACCGGTACTTTCTGCCACCGGAATAAACAAATTTGGGGGAAGCAAAGTGCCATTTTCCTGTCGGATACGCATCAACGCTTCCGCTGTCGTAAATTTCTTTTTCTTGGTAGAATAAATCGGTTGAAAAAATGCCTCTACTCTATCTTCAATCAAGGCATTGGTAATATCTTGCTTAATCTCATTCTGCTTAAAGTAGTCCTGAATATTATACTCATTGATTTCCATATAATCGGTCTGAGTACTGTTTTGAATCTTGGTTGCCTAGTGATGAATGATACCGGCGATATCTTTTTCACTTCTTACCGCCAAACCATTTGCTGTACTAATTAATATGGCATCCTTAAAAATACCGGTAGTTTGACCCTGTTGCTTACGAATGGTTTCACGAAGCTTCGCATATAATCCCATGTCATGGGTAATAATCACAAACTCAGAATCTAAGTCTTTAAAGATGAACACATCCTTTTCTTTATGCCAGGTTGTGATAAAGGCACGAATCTGTTTCAACTCATCTTTTCTAATATTTTCTTTCAAAATACCTAGCGCGGTAAAGGGTCTTCCTGCATCAAAATGTTCCCTTAAATAAATCATCAACGCATGGGTATTAAAACAGCCCAGTTCTTTATTTAGATGGGATTCCGGATTTTCCAATAATACGAATAAAATAAGTACCCCTAGTGCCGCAGCAAAACCGGAAAGTAGCAATTGTCTGTCAAAAAATTGAATAATCTCTGCTACAACCCATATTACCATCCAGACCGAAAAGGCAAATAGTCTTCTGGGAAGAATATGATTTCGGAAATACAGCATGGTAAAAATAGATGAAATAATAAAAAGAGATGCAAAAGCATAATCTATGTTTACAGCCGGTCCCGCACAATACACAATATGCTCTTGATGATAAATCTGAATAGGTAAAATATAAATTAAAGCCGAAACCACAAGTGTTAACGCTATAACGGCTCTAATTACCTTACGATGGGTTTTTATTTCTATTCCATCGAACAATATATATACAAAAGCCATTGCACAGATAATCAGCAAGGTAATCAGATAGGTCTTGGTAACCAACTCAACCAAAATATTCGGCAAGAGATGCTGAAATTCTATGGTAACAACGAACAAGATATCAAAAATTAATAAAACAATTGCCTGTGTAAGAATACGGAAAAACAGCCGTTCGCTATACAGGCCCATGGTCTTTTTACTTTTATAAAAAAAATGCAGCAGAATACAAATAATCAATCCACTGATTTGCAATTCAATATTCATACAAATAACTCTCCCAAGTGTGAAAAATTTATTTCTAATAATAGCCAAAAATCCTCCTCCGCAAGTTACCCCTTGCGAAGGAGGTCCATATTACATTTATACTATAATCATTTGTTTAAGAATTAAGAAAGTTTGAACTTTTCAACTACTTCTACTAAAGCAATTGCCTGACCAGAAAGTTCTTCTGATGTAGCTGCTGTTTCTTCTGATGCAGCTGCATTGTTCTGTGCCAAACCGGATAAGGTATCTACATTGCTCTGTACGTTCTGCACTACACCTACCTGCTCTTTGGTAATCTCTGATACAGAACCAAGCTTACCGGTAATTTCGCCTGTACCTTCGATGATACGGTCTAATGCTTCTGAAGTTTCCTGTACTTTTTCGTTACCTTCTTTGATAGCTAAGATACTTTCTTCGATAAGTGTCTCAATATGTTTTGCAGCTTCTGCTGAAAGGTTTGCAAGGTTACCAACCTCTGTAGCAACTACCGCAAATCCACGACCAGCTTCACCGGCAGATGCAGCTTCGATAGCAGCATTCAAAGAAAGCAAGTTAGTCTGACCTGAAATCTCGTTAATGGTATGTGTAATATTCTTAATCTCTGCAGATCTTTCTGTGATCTTACGCATAGCCTCGTTCATCTCGGTCATCTTCTGGTGACCATCTGTAATAGCCTGGCTGGTAGTTTCTAACAAGTTGGATACTTCCTGCATATAGTCTGAAGTCTGCTCAATCTTGTCATGCATATTCTCTAATTCCTGAGAAATCTCTACTACATTTCCAGCCTGAGAAGTAGCATCTTCCGCTAACATTTCAGATGCAGAAGCAATCTGCTGTGAACCACTACCTACCTGTTCAGAAATGTCTACTACATTCTGTAAAGCAGAACCCATCTGAGAAACCATAGCCTGCATAGAAACACCGATTTCCTGGAAGTCTCCACGGAAGTCATCACGACCCTGTACAGTGAAATCGCCGGCTGCAATCTGTGCCATTTCGCTGGAAATAGATTCTACATAGTCTTTCAATACATTAAAGCAGGTGTTCATAGTAGTTGCTAAATCGCCAAATTCATTATCTGCTTCATAATCTACAGATGTATGTAAATTACCTTTTTCTAATTCTTTAACACCATCATAAATCTTACCTACTGCTTCATTCACATTCTGTGCTACCTGACGGCTAACCATAATGCTTACAAATACAGCAATAATCGTAGCAATGATATTTAGGATAATAATGATAACAGAGAAAATGTTACTCTGTTTTACAGTAGAGTTTCTCTGATCTTTTACCTTAACACAAATGCTTTCTGTCAAGTTCAACAATGACTCTAAAGTAGGAGAACATTCTGTGATTAACATTTCCTTAGCAGTATTTACATCACCGGCTTTGATCTTTCCAACAATTTGCTGTGCGGTAGCAACCCAGGCATCCAACTCCGATTCATACTGTGCTGCCAAACCATCCTTGGTACCATAGGTTTCTTTAAAAACAGCAACCTTTTCATTGATAATAGCCAAGCATTCTTCACAGCCTGCTTCCAATTCTGCGATTTTTTGTGGGTCATTTACCAAAACCATTTCTCGTACATAACGAGCGCCTACATTGGCTTGCTGGGCACAGGTAATAGCAGCAGCTTCTGCTCTGTCAACCTTATCCAATCTGTCAAGGCCTACCTTTTCCAAGATAATACCAATGATGGCTGAGACTGCAATAAATACAGCAAGTGCGATTACAATCCCGAAAGAAAGTAATACATAGTCTTTCAGTTTCTTTTTCTTAAACATTTCTTTTTCCTCTTTTCATTTAGTAAAAACTTACAGTTACTCACTGTTTCAATTATATAGGAAGCAATTGAAAAGTACAATTAAAATATGTTATAATTGATAAAAATTTTTTATCAAAGAAATGTTTTTTTACATTTTTATTTATAGTTCCTTTTCTTACATATTTATTCTTATACTATCTATTATTTCATTGGAGGACATTTATGAATACCGTTCAGTTAGAATGCTTTTTGCATGTAGCCAAATGGCTTAGTTTTTCTAAGGCTGCCGAATTGTTAAGTTTGACCCAGCCTGCAGTAAGCCACCAAATTCATGCTTTGGAAGAAGAATTGGATGTGGAGCTATTCCATAGGAACAGACGCTTTGTTGCTTTAACGCAGGCAGGACAAGCTTTTTTACCGGAGGCTGCTTCTATTTTACATTCTATTCATCAGGCCAAAGATAAACTTAGTCAATCTCATTCGGCACAGCATTTAGCCATTGGCTATACCAATCATCTGGAATTAGAGATATTACCCAACATTTTGACAACAATGCGGGGAGAATTCCCTAATTTAATTCCATCTATCCATTATATTGATTTTCACAATATTAATATGCAGTTGGAAGACGGTAATGTAGACTTGATTTTCTGTTCCAAAAATGGTGTTCGCAAAAGTTCTCTGAAATATCGAGAACTACGGTCTACCCCTTATTGCTGTGTGGTAAGCGCAGACCATCCTTTGGCTCAAAATAAGAAATTAACGCTGGAACAGTTAGAGGGGCCCATTGTAGTCTTTCCTAAAAACAAAATCGAGGGGTCTGTAGAGAACCTGCAAAATTTGGCAGCCGATCTGCCCACTGTTACCAGCAAGTATTACGGTGATGGTGGAGAAAGTGCTTTGGCACTTGTAAAAGCAGGATTTGGATTTACCATTTTACCGGAAATGATACACCAGGATCCTTCCTTAAAATTTATTCCCTTTCAAAATATTCCATCCGCTTCTTTTGGAGCCTACTATACCAATAAGCCTATTACACCCCATGCCAAACGATTTTTGGATTTGGTGGAAGAGTATTATGCCCTGCATCAGTCGTAATGCCAAAGTGGCCTAGGGGGACGGGGTTAGCAGTCCAATTTTAGATGGATGGCCCGCTAACCCCGTCCCCCTAGGCCACTAAAAAGAGCCCGCCAATTCGGCGGGCTTTCTTATTTTAAAAACTAGTTTGTAATTGTAACTTCTGACTCTTTATCAAATACATGAATCTTATCTAAGTCATAAGTAAACTTAATGGTATCGCCAGGTCTTGCTGTTGTGGTAGGATCTACACGAGCTGTGATAGATTTCTCTAACAAATCGAAGTATAAGAACACTTCTGCACCTAACAACTCATATACTTTAACAGTAGATTCAAAGTATACAGGTGCTTTTTCTACATATGCAGGATCATCATATACATCTTCAGGACGAATACCGAAGATAACTGTTTTTCCATCATAGTTACCATCGATTAATTTCTGAGATTTTTCTGCATTCAAAGGAATGTTCTTTCCAGCTACTTCCAAGCATGCCTGGCTACCCTGAATACGAACAACTGCTTCCTGGAAGTTCATCTGAGGGCTTCCCATGAAACCAGCTACGAAAAGGTTGCCCGGCTTATCATATAAGCTCTGAGGAGAATCTACCTGCTGCACTACACCGTCTTTCATAACAACGATTCTGGTACCTAAGGTCATAGCCTCTGTCTGGTCATGTGTTACATAAATAATTGTGGTTCCTAAATTCTGATGTAATTTTGCAATTTCGATACGCATCTGTACACGAAGTTTTGCATCCAGGTTTGATAAAGGTTCATCCATCAAGAATACTTTAGGATTACGAACGATAGCACGACCCATAGCAACACGCTGTCTCTGACCACCGGATAACTGTCTTGGTTTACGATCCAAAAGATGTGTTAAATCAAGGATTTTAGCTGCTTCTCTAACCTTCTGATCGATTTCTTCCTTAGGAACTTTTCTTAATTTCAAACCAAAAGCCATGTTATCGTAGATTGTCATATGTGGATACAAAGCGTAGCTCTGGAATACCATTGCGATATCTCTGTCCTTAGGTTCTACATCATTCATCACCTTATCGCCGATTTTCAATTCACCGGAAGTAATATCTTCCAAACCTGCAATCATACGAAGTGTAGTAGATTTACCACATCCTGAAGGACCTACAAAGATGATAAATTCTTTATCTTCGATATCCAGGTTAAAATCCTTAACAGCTTCGAAACCGTTAGGATATACTTTGTAAACATTTTTTAATGAAATACTTGCCATAATTCCCTCCTTATGAGCGTACACGTTTTTTATATGAGTCTAGTCTACAAAAAGATATACGATGTGCCTATACTTAAGTTAACCAAAATTATTTACAAAACTTTGTACATGTTACTTCTTTATAATTTCTATGTATTAAAAAAAATACAGTTTGCACAAAAGATTCTATTTCTTTTGTGCAAACTGATATCTTCTCATTCAAACCGCTTATTCATTCGTAAATCTTTGCAATCATCTACTCTTCATTTGACAGATGAAACATTTCATCCTTGTCCACTTCTTCCACATCCTCAGCCGGTTCATATTTTTTCAAAACATGCTTCCAGATGAAACTTGCGACAAACGTCGGTCCGGCAGCACCAATCAAAATATAAACCCCTATGAAAAATGGCCAGCGAAACATGATTACAAAAGGAAATGCGTAAATGACCAAAAGCAATAAAGTCCAGCCAATATTTAGAATGCTCATTAAAAGACCATTTTTCAATGTTACTATAATCGGATTATAAAAGCGACACTGGAGTACAAATACATACATCGCCGTAATTTGCACAAAGAAAAATACTGCACCAATTAAAATAGATAATATTTTCGGCACAGATACCATCTGGAAAATGCTTAAATCCATAAGGAAAAAGAACAAAAACAGCACATAAATCAGCCACAGTCCTGTAGCCTGCTTGAAATTTTCTTTAAAGGATTTCCAATATTCCTGAAACACATAGCCATCCTCTTTTTTTACTTTTTTTAATGTCACATAGTGTAAGGCGCTAATAGAGGTTCCTATCGTGATGACCGGAATACAGGTAAATAAAAATATAATGTTCAATAAAATCAAATCCGTTAAATCTGCCATAAAGGCAAAAAAGGGATTGTCAAGATTAAAAAAATTTTTCATAAGTGTTAAGATTCCTTATAGAATTTTGAATTGCTTTTTATATATAAAATATCATAGGTGTGTATCGTATACCGCCATCCGTATGCTCTTCATCCAGCTTGCGAAAACCAAGCTTTTGATAAAAGGCTACCGCGTAAGGAGCGGCATAAACGGTCATGGAAATCTGATTATTTTCTGTGCCCAAATATTCTGCCAGAGAATAAATTAACTTCTTCCCGATTCCCATTCTATGGAAGGCTTTATCCACAAACAGCAAAGAAATATGGTTTTCATTTCGCACCGTAATCAGTCCCAAAATCTTTCCAGCCGACTTGGCCACCATCATTTGATACTGTCCTTTTAAAAACATCTTTTTCAAGGTTTGATCCGTAATAAAATCCTGAAAGCTTCTGGTTCCTTCCGGACCATAATCCTCAGCCTCAAATTCCAGAAAGGTTCTCCATGCCAGAGCAACAGCGTCTTCCCAGTCTGATTCCTCAGCCATACGAATCTCTATTTTGTTTATGTCCATATTGTTACTCTCATTTAATACTCCAGAAAGGAAAATTAAGATCTCTTAAAAATCCCTGTAAAAAACTCCACTACCTTATTTTTTACATCTGTAATGTAATTTTTAAAGGTTTTTTCTACGCTGTCCTTGATGATTTCTTCTGTGTGTTTGAAAATATCATTGCCAAATTTTTTATACAGATCCTGTGCCTGGTCTAACAGTTGGTTAGGATCTAATCCAATGGCATTAATTTTTTGCATTACAGAAACGATTTTATCTCGATTCTCCTGGGTTAAAGTAACACCGAATTTTTCTTCCCCTTCTGTAATAGCTTTACGAATGTCATCCTCAGTTTCCAGTTCTCCTGCTGCCAGCTTTGCTTTGATGTAGGCAATTAATGCTTCCACATCTTCTCCCTTAACGCCATCCATATTTACCATTTCACCGGTAGTAATCAATTCGTCTACAGCAGTATCCAATACTTTATCAGAAACCTTGTCTCCGGAAATGTCCTCATATGCTTTTACCGCACCAATTAAAGCAGCTGTTCCGGAAATGGGTGAAGGACCTACTACAAATACATCTGTATCCTCCAAGCCCGCAGTAAGCAACGCATTTCGATACATACCGGTAGTACAGTAGTTAATGTTTTTGGTCGTCACCAATACCCCATGTCCGGGTTCATTTTTTGTCAATAATACGGAAGACAAAGCACGCTTGCCGATAACTGCCGGATCCATATATTGATCCAAATACTGGTGTTCCATTTCATTGGTGATAGTTAAGACCACACAGTTTTGCAAATCTGCTTCTGTAAGTCCCATTTCATTTAACACATAGGCTCTTTGATCAGCACTTAAATCTGCTCCAAGGACTACAACAGGGCGTTCTGTAGTAGCTGCTTTTGCAGGCAGGACAAAGAGCATTGCCATACAAAAACACATACTGAATGTAATAAATAATTTTTTCATTTCTACTCCTCTTTTCTATGAAGAAAACCGACTGGAAATCCAATCGGTTTTTCTTTTTTCTAAATTGGTTTCAAATTCCTTTTCTAAAACTAGCAGATTTCTGCTCCTGCAGGCATATCCTTTTCAGGGGTAACCAATGCCAGATTGCCATCTGCATCCTCTGCACAAAGCAGCATGCCTTCCGATACCACGCCGGCTAAGGTAGCAGGTTTTAGATTTACCAAAACCATAACTTTTTTGCCAACCATTTCTTCTGCACTGTAGTGCTGTTTGATACCGGAAACAATCTGTTTTACCTGGCTGCCGATCTGTACCTGTGAGCAAAGCAGTTTCTTGGATTTCTTCACTTCTTCACAAGCAATAATCTTACCAACCTGGAACTGCATTTTAGCAAAATCGTCATAAGAAATTTCTTCTTTTGCTTCTATATCAATCACCGGCTCTGCAGGCTCTTCTGTTTCTTCTTTTCTGGCTTCAAACATAGCCTCTGCTTTTTCCAATACTTCTTTTTCTACCAGTCTGGCAAATAAAATTTCCGGTTTTTCCGTTACCTTATTTCCATTTGGATACAGACCAAAGGTATTCATTTCTTCAAAAGAACGAAGAGAAGTATTTAACTGTGCTACGATTTTGGCTGCTGTAGAAGGCATAAAGCTTTCTAACAAAGCTGCGCCAAAGGAAATACTTTCTACTAAGTTATACAACACGGTAGATAAGCGGTCTGCTTTTGCTTCATCCTTTGCCAAAACCCATGGCTCTGTTTCATCAATATATTTGTTGCAGCGCTTGAATAAGGTGAAGATTTCTGTAATGGCATCTGCCACACGAAGATCATCCATCTTCTTAGCCACTTTTTCAGGAGTACCTAATACAACGGCTTTCAAATCTTCGTCCATAGTATCTGTGACACCCTTGTCAGTTACCACGCCGCCAAAATATTTATTACTCATGGAAATGGTACGATTTACTAAGTTACCTAAGGTATTTGCCAAGTCGGAGTTCATACGCTCTACCATCAACTCCCAGGAAATCACACCATCGTTTTCAAATGGCATTTCATGCAGTACAAAGTAACGAACTGCGTCCACACCAAAGAAATCTACCAGGTCATCTGCATATAATACATTGCCTTTTGACTTACTCATTTTGCCATCGCCCTGTAATAACCAAGGATGACCAAAGATCTGTTTTGGCAATTCTTCTCCTAATGCCATTAAGAAAATAGGCCAGTAAATGGTATGGAAGCGAATAATATCTTTTCCAATTAAGTGCAGGTCTGCAGGCCAGTTCTTTTTGTACATTTCGTTGCTGCCATCTACATCAAAACCAATACCGGTAATGTAGTTGGTAAGCGCATCTAACCAAACATATACTACATGATTCTCATCAAAATCTACAGGAATACCCCATTTGAAGGAAGTACGGGATACACACAAATCCTGTAAGCCCGGTAACAGGAAGTTATTCATCATTTCGTTTTTACGAGACACCGGCTGAATAAATTCCGGATGGGTATTAATATGTTCAATCAATCTATCTGCGTATTTGCTCATTTTAAAGAAGTATGCTTCTTCTTTCGCAGGCTTTACATCTCCGCCGCAATCAGGACATTTTCCATCTACTAACTGGGATGTGGTCCAGAAGGATTCACAAGGGGTACAGTACATACCTTCGTAAGCACCTTTGTAAATATCACCCTGGTCATAAAATTTCTTGAAAATTTTCTGTACCTGTTTTTCGTGATCTGCATCTGTGGTACGGATGAATTTATCATAGCTTACATCCATTAAGTCCCAAATGTTTTTGATCACACCTGCAGTTTCATCTACAAATTCCTTTGGTGTGATACCTTTTTCTGCAGCTTTAATCTCTATTTTCTGACCATGCTCATCTGTTCCTGTCTGGAAGAAAACATCATAGCCATCTTTTCTTTTATATCTTGCAATCGCATCTGCCAAAATTGCTTCATAGGTATTGCCAATGTGGGGCTTCCCTGATGTATAAGCAATGGCAGTTGTCATATAATATTTTCCTTTACTCATATCCCTAACCTCTTTCTTTCTCGTTTTTTCTGAAGAAATATTCTTGTTCTAATCTAAAATCCTAAATATCCATCTTTTTTGGCATTCAAAATGCTACAATCCCATCTTTTCCAGCATTTCTTTACAGGAACGCTCTGTATCTTTCCCAAATACTGCTGACCCGGCTACGATTACATTGGCGCCTGCCAGTAGTACTTCTTCTACATTATTTTGCTTAATGCCACCATCTACTTCCAGGTCAATTGGAAAACCGGATTCCTGAATGAGAGCTCTGGTTTCTTTGATTTTTTCTGTGGAAGCAGGAATGTAGGATTGTCCTCCAAAGCCCGGTTCTACACTCATAATCAATATCAAATCCAACAGTTCCAAATAGGGACGCATGGCTTCTACGGGTGTGCCGGGTTTAATGGATAAGCCCACCTTTTTCCCAAGCGATTTGATTTTTTCCAAAGTAGCTCGCACATCTTTGCAGGCTTCCAAGTGTACTGTAATCAAATCTGCACCACTATTGGCAAACGATTCCAAATAGCGCATGGGTTCTTCAATCATCAAATGGACATCAAAAAACAGGTTGCTTACCGGACGAATAGATTGGATAACCGGCATTCCAAAAGAAATCTGTGGCACAAACAATCCATCCATAACATCAATATGAAGATAGGTGGCGCCTGCTTTTTCTATAGCCAACAAATCCTGTTTCAATTCTGCAAAATCAGCAGACAACATGGAAGGTGATAATATTCTTTGCATAGTCAACTTTTCCTTATAGGTAAAATAGATAGGTGTTTATTTTGCAAGCCATTCCTTTACCTGTTCGTATACACCCTGACCGTCTAATTTATATTTTACCAACAAATCTGCTGCGGAACCGGATTCCCCAAATACATCTCTTATACCAATACGATATACGGGTGTGGGGTAATTTTCAGAAAGAGCTTCACAAGCAGCGGCACCAAGGCCTCCAATAATGGAATGCTCTTCCACCGTAATCACTTTACCGGTTTTCTTTGCAGATTGAATAATCAATTCTTCGTCCAAAGGTTTGATGGTATGAATGTTAATTACTTCTGCATCAATTCCCTCTGCCGCCAGCTTTTCAGCTGCCTTCAAGGAAGAATCTACCATCATGCCGGTTGCTACGATAGTAACATCCTTGCCCTCTTTTAACACTTCCCCTTTGCCAATTTCAAACGTATAATTTTCCGGGTCATGAATCACCGGTACTGCGGAACGACCGAAACGCAAGTACATTGGTCCTTCATATTCTACGGCAGCTTTTACTGCTTCCACTGCTTCTACATCATCCGCAGGATTGATAATCACCATTCCGGGAATGGAACGCATCAAAGCAATATCTTCATTACACTGATGAGATGCACCGTCTTCTCCAACAGTAATACCGGCGTGACTGGCACCAATTTTGACATTCAAACCAGGATAACCTACAGAATTACGAATCTGCTCATAGGCTCTTCCAGCTGCAAACATGGCAAAAGAGCTGACAAAAGGAATTTTTCCACAAGCAGCCAAACCTGCTGCAATGCTTACCATGTTGGCTTCCGCTATACCGCAATCATAGAAACGATCCGGATATGCCTTTTGAAACATACCGGTTTTAGTTGCTGCTGCCAAATCAGAATCCAATACTACGATATTAGGATTGGTGGCACCACACTCTACTAAGGTTCTTCCATAAGAATCTCTTGTGGCAATTTTCTTTACTTCTGACATAAGCTTTCTGCCTCCTTTCGCAAATCCTCCAGGGCAATGGCAAGCTCCTCATCATTAGGCGCTTTTCCATGCCAGCCTGCATTGTTCTCCATAAAGGAAACGCCTTTTCCTTTTAAAGATTTTGCAATGATGGCTGTGGGAATACCTTTTGTCTCTTTGGCTTCCTTCAATGCAGCTCTGATGGCATCAAAGTCATGGGCATCGATACAAATGGTATGGAAGTTGAAGGCTTCAAATTTTTTATCAATCGGGTAAGGAGAATTTACATCCTCAATACTACCGTCAATTTGTAAATTGTTGTTATCTACAATTACAACCAGGTTATCCAGATTTTTTGCACCGGCAAACATGGCAGCTTCCCAAACCTGACCTTCCTGAATTTCACCATCTCCTAAAAGGGTATAAACCCGATAGTCTTTTTTGTCTAACTTTCCAGCCAATGCCATTCCTACTGCAGCAGAAATACCCTGTCCTAGGGAACCGGTAGACATATCTACCCCGGGAATATGATTCATATTGGGATGTCCCTGTAAATAGGAGCCCAGATGACGAAGGGTTAAAAGGTCTTCTCTGGGGAAGAACCCTCTTTCCGCTAAAACACCGTATAAACCGGGCGCTGTATGCCCTTTGGATAACACGAAACGATCTCTATCCGGATCATCCGGATTTTTCGGATCTACCCGTAATTCTTCAAAATATAAATAGGTAAAGATATCTGCTGCGGACAAGGATCCACCGGGATGTCCGGCCTTTGCAGCATGAACCGATTTCACTATATTGGTTCGTACCTGATTGGCAATTTTCTGCAATTCTAAATTTGTCATTCTGTACTCCTTTTTTGAATACTTTTTAAATTCCACAAATGGGAAACTCTCCACTCTCTAGAATACTATACTTACCAGTAAGAAACAATACTTGAAATGGGTATTCTTTCATCCAACAGTAAGATTGAACCGATAGAGAAAGTATTTACTCTTCTTCGTCCGCCCAGACAATGGCTGCTTTCACTGCTCTTTTCCAGCCCTTTATCAACTTATGTTTTTTCTCTTCTTCCATTTCCGGTTGAAACTCTCTGGAAATTTGCCAGTTTTGTTTGATTTCTTCTAAATCTGCCCAGTACCCAACTGCCAAGCCTGCCAGATAAGCAGCCCCTAAAGCAGTGGTCTCAATACATGCGGGACGAATAATATGAGCACCAGTAATATCAGACTGAAACTGCATTAGAAAATCGTTTATACTGGCACCACCGTCTACGCGCAGTTCCTTTACATGGATCTGAAAATCTTTCCCCATGGCTTCAATCAAATCATAAACCTGATAGGCAATGGATTCTACTGTGGCTCTAATAAAATGTTCTTTGGAAGTACCTCTGGTAATACCCACCGTAATACCTCTTGCATAGGGATTCCAATAAGGTGTGCCTAGTCCGGAAAAGGCCGGCACCAGATACACGCCACCGGTATCTTCCACCTGCTCACAATACTCTGCTGTTTGTGGTGCGCTTCTTACCATGCGCATTTCATCACGAAGCCACTGTACCGCTGCCCCAGCCACAAAAACGGAGCCTTCCAGGGCATAATCTACATCATCGCTAATGGATGCTGCAATGGTTGTCACAAGCCCACAATTACTTTCTACCGGAACATTTCCTGTATTCATCAGAAGGAAACAACCGGTACCATAGGTATTTTTCATTTCTCCTTGTTGGAAACAGCATTGTCCAAAAAGAGCCGCCTGTTGATCTCCTGCAGCACCACTAATAGGAATTTCTCCGCCAAATACATCAACGCTGGTTTTTCCATATAGAAAACTAGATGGTTTTACTTCCGGCAAAATTAAAGCCGGAATATCAAAGTAATCCAAAAGTTCCTGATCCCAACATTTTTTATGAATATCAAACAGCATAGTTCTGGATGCATTGGAATAATCCGTTACATGAACCGCCCCTTTGGTAAGATTCCAGATTAGCCAGGTATCTACCGTTCCAAAGGCCAATTCTCCTTTTTTCGCTCTTTCCTTAGCACCTTCCACATTTTCCAATATCCAGGCAATTTTACTGGCACTAAAGTAAGCGTCGGCTACCAGACCTGTTCTTTGTTTAATCACAGAATCCATACCATCTGCTTTTACTTTTTCAATTCGATCTGCGGTTCGTCTGCACTGCCAGACAATGGCATTATATACAGGCTCTCCTGTTTTACGATCCCACAAAATAGTAGTCTCTCGCTGATTGGTAATTCCAATGGCAGCAATGTCCGTATAATGGGCTCTCACTTTTCCCATCGCCTCTACCGCAACAGAAAGCTGAGAAGACCAGATTTCCATAGGGTCATGCTCTACCCAACCGGGCTTTGGAAAAATTTGCGTATATTCTTTTTGAGCACTGCTGATACTATTCCCCTTTTTATCAAACAAAATGCACCTTGAGCTGGTTGTGCCCTGATCCAGGGCCATAATGTATTTTGACATTTGTACTCCCTCGTATAATTCTATTCCATCAAAATGTAAAATCAGAGACTATTTTTTCTTATAAAAATACAATGCCCCACCAATCATGGCGCCGCCACTTAAAGCAAATACAATACCCACAATGGTCATCATCAATTTTTGATTTTCCGGTACTCCGGAGTTGAATATAATTCGGTATGCCAAAAACAGCATATAGAGTCCTGCTACAAAGTAAAGAATCGTACGGCGGGTTTCTTTTTTAGGCGCAGCCTCGTTTTCTTCCACTTCCTGCACCTCCTGTGCTTCTTGCTCTTCCGATAGGGTTTCTAATTCCTTGTTTTCTTCCATGATTTTTCCTTTCTTAAATTTGCTTCGCTCATAAGCGTTTCGACTCGGGTAGGAACTTGATTTTTTTCAAAAATCAAGTTAATCCATAAACTCCTCCACATTTTCCGGTGTGATTTTTGTATAGGGCAAGCGAATGTATTTTCCATGCTCTAAATTACATTCCGATAAATCCTGATCCATAGCAATCAAATATGCCAAATCCAACATAGCCTTTGCCTGGCCTTCTTTATCATTATAAACAGTGGCTGCCATTTTGCCTTGTTTTACAGCTTCCAATCCTTCTTTGATTCCATCAATCCCAAAGATTACAGGCCACAATCTCTTTTCTATGTAGTTGGTTTCATAAGCATCTATGGCTCCCAAAGCCATATAATCATTGTTACTAATAATCAGTTCCGGAAATTCTTCTTGGGATAGGATTTGCAATACCTTCGTTTTGGCTTGATCTCTACTCCAGTTAGCAATGGAATAGTCTAATTTTTCCAAACCAATCTCATGGCCTTCTATGGTAGAAGTAGAGTACTCTGTCCGTACAATAGCATCCTGATGTCCTGCTTCTCCTTCCAAAACCATATACTGTAACAGTCCATCTTCATTACGATCCATCTCCGGATGCTTTGCAAAATACTCTACTACCAATTCCCCTTCCATAATTCCGGATTCAAAGGCTCTGGCACCAACATAGTAAAGTTTTTCAAAGCGTTCCAAATCCTCTTCTACCAACTCTCTATTAAAGAAGATAATGGGAATATCATTTTCTTTTGCTGTATCAATGATAACACTAGGATCCGTTCTATCCACCAGATTGACGCAGATTACATCATATCCACTGTTTATCATGGATTTTACCTGTTTATTCTGGGTAGACTGGCTGCCTGCCGCATTCATAATCTCTACATTGATGGTTTTACCGGTTTCTGTACTTTTAGCAGTAGCATACTCTTTAAACTTATTGGTCAAAGCCGCAATATAAGCATCATACTGATCATATAGCGTAACCCCTATTTTAATGGTTTTCTTCTCTTCTACTTTTTTCGTCCCACAACCTGTAAGAAGCAATAGTAAAAGCAGGAGAAGAAGACTTCTCTTACCTATTTTCATCATTGTCTCCATTTGTCTGCAAACTTCTTTTTTCACTACTGTACCAGCGGGAATAATATCTTTTGGTATTCTTCCTCGTACATGTTTTCTTCTCCAATACTGTAAGAATCAATTCTTTGATTGGTTTTCTGATTTCCATAGTCAATCATTTTTCGAATATTTTCTATACTCATATATCCCATATTGAAATCATTATTTAATACCAAATGATCTACCACTTGTCTATCCAGATAATATACCGCTTTTTCGGAATAACCGATACCAAACAAATCCGTTTTCTTTTCTTTTTTCAATTCTAACAGGGAATCAATGGTCGCTTCTGTAGAAATATTGTCTAAGGCAATAATAATATCTACAGGGTCCTGTTCCACCAAATCGGAGAGAAAATAAATATTATTTTTTCTCCAGGAAAGAGAGATTTCTTTTTCCCGAAAATAATCCTCTAATAATTTTTTTCTCTGTTTGAGAGCAAATTGATAGGGTACAGACTGTACAATACCTATCTTTTTCTCCATCAGTTTCTCTCCATACTTTTCTTCCAAAGCAGTGGTTAACTGAGAAATCAAAGTAGCATCATCCGTAAGCACAGAAGAATATACATCCCCCGGTTCAATGTCTGACTGGATTAAAACCAGAGAAACACTTCTACCTACTTCTTCTATAAACTCTACCATGCCTCTGTCGTCTACCGGTTCAAACACAATGCCTTTGGCACCCAGTTCAATTTCTCTTCGCATCAAAGAAATTAAGTCTTTGGCAGAGGATAAATTCTCTGTAGAAATAATATTTAAGGAAATCTGGTAATTTAGAGCCGCCTGCTCCATACCTTCTCGCATGGCATTCCAGCGATCGTTTGTACTGTCACTTACAATCACGGAAACAGGCACTTTTTCCTCCGGGGTAATACCAGATAACATCTGATAGGAAGAAAATACCATAACAATAAACAATACAGAAAAGAGGATTGTAATATAGCGTCTATTACTCATAGGCGTACCTCCTTTTCCGAATTCTTTTCCTGATAAAGCACAAAGGGCAAATGAATTTTGACGCTGGTTCCTTCATCCGGAATACTATCAATAATCAATCCATAGGCTTCTCCAAAACGCAACTGGATTCGCTTATGCACATTGATTAACCCCACTCCGGATCCTTTTTTATGAACACGATTATTCTCTGTCAGGAGAACCTTTACGGTTTCTTCCGGCATGCCTAAGCCGTTATCTTTGATTTCAATAAAAACATCATCCTGTTCTTTTCTTCCTGTGATGTGAATTTCTCCATCCCCATCCATAGTTTCTGCAGCATAATAAATGGCATTTTCCAAAATAGGTTGAATCACAAGTTTTACGATACTACCACTCAAAATCTCAGGATCAATATGGAAAAACACCTCGAATTTATCCTTATAACGAACCTTCTGAATGTTCATGTAATTCTTGGCATGCTTCAATTCATCTTCAATAGAGATAACGGATTTTCCCTTACTCAAACTAATACGGAACAGGCTGGCCAACTGGGTAATCATAAATACTGCATCCTTGTACTGCTCCCCTTCAATCATCCATACGATGGAATCCAATGTATTATATAAGAAATGGGGGTTAATCTGAGACTGGAGGGCATCCAGTTCTGATTTTCGTTTTTCTTCCTGCTCCTGTAAGAAACTATCATTCAGTTCTCGAAGCTTATGTGCTGTTTCTTTTAGCGTATTTCCCAGATATTCTACCTCACTACCACCACCAATATAAATATCCTGATCGATGGTACCATTGTCTGTAATTTGAATAGAATCTGTTAATTTTTTTAGTGGTCCCGTGATACGAATGGAAATTAACTGGTTTAATAGTAACATGGTTAACATAATTACTGTAATCAGAGTGACCAGAAAATATCTGGTATTATAAACGCCTACAGCAGAAGAAGTTTTGGGCGTGATACAAATAATTTTCCAACCTGTATAACTGACCGTTTTCACAGAAACAATTCTGTTTTCCTCCTGGAAGACCTCTTCAAAGGAACCATCCTTTTGTTTTACATGGTACAGATTATTTTCTTCAAATAACTGAGAATAGATAAGATTTTGCTTTGGATGATAGATAATCTCTCCATTATTATCCATCAAATAAATATAGCCTTCCTGGCGCTCTTCATTGACACTATCAAACATTTGCTCAATGCTGGAATAATTCATATCAATCAGAAGCACACCCAGAGTACTCTTACCATTTCTGGTCAATTCTACCGCACGGCTCAAAGAAATAACCCAGTAATATCTGTAGGTTGTATTGTCAAAAATATTTTGTACATGAGGGGTAGAGAAATGAAAGTTTTCCATTTCCACTAAGGCATTATGAAACCATGGCTGTTCCTTTACTTTGGCATTATTTTTCTCCGTCGCAATGGGCACCGAAGTGATCAAATCACCATTGTTGTAAAAACAAGCAATATTTACCAGATTATCTTTATTCGCGTCATACAAAAGATTCATCTCATTATCGATAGACTCTCTTCCTAAGTCACTTTCTTTGATAACACTATAATACATGGTGTCAGATATGAGACGCATATTTTTCAGATAATTTTCCAGATTCATGGAAGTTTGGTCCAAAATTTGCTCTGCATTCTGTGTTTCCTTTTCTTCCATTCGATTGTTGAATAGGTTATACAGAATTACGGTTAAAAACAGCATTCCCAGAATAGTTAAGAGAGAGAAGGACAAAGTAATGGTAGTCTGAATAGACTGCCCGGAGCCTTCGAAAGGAAAACGAAATCTATATTTTTTTTCTTTTTTATTCTGTATAGATGGGGTTTTCTTTTGATTCATTGGTTGTCTCCAAATGATTGCAAACTGATTGCAGATTTGAAATCATTCATGCAGTTTGTTATTTTTTCAAACTTCCCCTTAATTAGAGTTTCCTCTATATTTAGAAGGGGATATACCAAACTGTTTTTTAAATACATAACTGAAATAATTGGGATCTGCATATCCAATTTTATCTGCAATGGAATAGGTCTTTTCGTCTGTGGTTTCTAACAATTTTATGGCCTGTTCCATACGATAATCGGTGAGATAATTGATAAAGGTTTTACCGGTTGCTTTTTTAAACATGGTAGAAAAATAAGCAGTAGATACATTCAAAAAGTTACATACAGAATCTACTGTAATATTTTTATCTGCATAATTTTCTTTTACATATTCTTCTGCTTTTGTCACAAAAGATCTGCCACTTTCTGATCGTTTTGTCTCTAACATATCAGATAGTTTGTTGCAAAGTGTCAGGAAAAGCTCTCTCAATTCTTCTGTGGATTCCGCCTGTACAACCAAAGAAAAAATATCACTGTTTCCTTCCAGGATTTTACTCAAATCAATTTGATAGGAGGAAGCAAAATTAAAAATTTCTATCAACAATTTCATAATAATGATTTGATAATTCTGCACACCCAGGCGAGATTCTTCTAAAAGAGCACAGAATTCTTCCACAGAAGTCTGTACCCGCTCTTTATTTTCCAGTTTCAAATTCCGGATAATGCTGGCAATGGCACCATCTTCCCAATTCTCTCCGTAAGGCATAGAATGGGTTTCGATTTCAGCAATGTTTATGGCTCTCATATTTCCATAGAATACACGATAACTGAGGGCGTTTTTTGCCCCTTTATAGGATTGCTGTAATGTCCCTAAATCATCGCAAATGTAACCTATACCTGCGGTTACCGTAGCCTTGCATATGCGCTTTGCCATTTTACAAATAGTATCAAAGGTATCTGTTAGGATATGGATATCACTTTCCTGATTAAGCCGTACAATCACCAGGATATCTCCCATATAAGAAATCAGTTTGTGTTCCCATTTCCCTTGCAATTGCTCCTGCACAAGTTTTTCTACAGACACAGACAATAGGAATGGAGCAATTTCCATCTCTTCTCCATTTTTACTACTATAACTAATCTTTAAGTCTACCGTTACATAGTATGGACTCTGAAAATCAATCTGATAATCACTGATATATTTTGAGATAGTTTCCTGAGACATTTTTCCTTCTAAGAGGGAAATATAAAAGTTTTCCTGTAAAAGAGGAAGACTTTTTAGATAGTATTCCTGCAAGGTATCAATGTTTCGCTTCTCATCTAATTCCTTATCCAAAGTGACTTTGATTCGTTCAAAGACGGAACGCAGCTCTTCTGAATCAATGGGTTTTAAAATATATTCCTCTGCCTCTAATTTAATCGCTTCTTTTGCAAATTCAAAATCATCAAATCCGGAAAAGATAATCACTTTAATATTGGGATTTAATTCTTTCAGTTTGCGGCACAAAGTAAGACCATCCATGTAGGGCATCTTAATATCTGTCATTACCACATCGGGCTGTAATTCATCTGCTTTTTCTAAGGCCTCCACACCATTTCTGGCATAGCCATCGATGGAAAAGCCCATCTCTTCCCAATTTAGTTTTTTCATCATAACCTGGAATACAAATTCCTCGTCATCAACCAGCAATACAGAATATCGATTCATATTTTTTCTCCAAGGGTTTATTGTAAAGGACCATATTTATCATTCATTCTTTTCCACAAAACACCAAATACCACAACCCAGCCAATGGAAAACATAACTGCAATGGTTACATCATAGAATAAAAGTACCACCATAAGCAGTGCTCCTAAAGATAAAAATAATAAGAGTTTGCCACCTTCCATAGCATACTTCTCTGCATTTTTCAAAATACCCTTATTATATTTCCCTTGTAAATTTCTGGGATTTTTACTCAAAATCAAATTTAATCCATA
The DNA here is from genome assembly GCA_024403235.1 of Lachnospiraceae bacterium. GTDB lineage: Bacteria > Bacillota > Clostridia > Lachnospirales > Lachnospiraceae > JAKSSF01. Next base: position 37,243 of record JAKSSF010000007.1, read on the forward strand.
TACAAAACTGATAGCAGACACAATGATAGGTGCCCAGGTAAGTTGCATAATACTTTCTACTGACATTTTTATTCCTCTTTTTCTATAAACTATAGTATTTTCTTAATTGCAAAACAGCATATAAATCTCCTATGTTAGCGTAACAAGATATCTGAGGATTGTCAAATTTGATGGAGTTTGTTTGGTCATTGACATCAAAAAAAGAGCAGTGCATTTGCACTGCTCTTTCGACATCGTATGTAGATATAACGATATTATTTTCTTGCAACGTATTTTCTGATATCCAGTGAGATAGCGATGTAGATGATTACACCAAGAGCGATCCACTGAGCGTTTGCATTTACGCCGAGGAACTGCAATGCAGCCTTCAAAAGCTCGAATACGCAAACACCGATAACTGCTGAAGAAACTTTACCACGACCACCGGTAACGGATACACCACCGATTGTACAAGCTGCGATAGCTTCCATTTCGTAACCAAGACCTAAGTTAACGGATGCACCACCTGATTTTGCACCAAACATGAAGCCTGCTAAACCATAGAAAGCTGCTGCTTTTGCATAAATCATAACCATTGTAAGTTTTACAGGTACACCGGCAACTTCTGCTGCCTGTGGATTAGCACCGATTGCATACATATATTTACCATGACGAGTCATGTTAAAGATAAACCATGAAATCACTGCAATAATAATGGAAATCCATACCAATTGAGGTATCATAAGAATCTTCTTAGTAGCAAGTTCTGTGTATGTTGACACATAACCACCAAGAGGTGTTGCGTTTGTGAACAGAAGGTTGATACCATAAACGATTTCCATCATCGCCAATGTTGAAATGAATGGTGGTACATTCAAGAATGCAATGAAGAAACCTGTAACTGTACCAAAGCAAGCTGTGATAACCATTACGATAATAAGTGCAAGTAAAATATTCATTGGCTTGCCGCCCTGGAAAAATCTACTTGCGTAATCTTCTCTCTGTAATAACACACCTGCGATACATCCACCAAGACCAATCATACGACCTGCTGAAAGGTCACAACCTGCGGTAATAACGCAGCCTGCGATACCAAGAGCGATTACAAGTCTGGCACTGATGTTCAACATAATGTTATTTAAGTTTGCTACAGAAAGAAAGTTCTTTGACATAATACTGGTATAAATTACCAGGAGAACCATTACCAGGATAACTCCGTAATTAATAAAGAAATCCTTTAAATTAAATTTCTTAGCCATTTTACCCTCCCTAGAACATAGTAGCGTAGCTCATGACTTTTTCCTGAGTCATGTCTTCACTATCAGTAATTTCACCTCTGATATGTCCGTTACACATTACATATACACGGTCAGACATACCAAGAAGCTCTGCCATTTCTGAAGAAATCATAACAATTGCCTTGCCCTGTTTTGCAAGATCTACCATGATTTCATAAATTTCATGCTTTGCACCTACGTCGATACCACGTGTAGGTTCATCCATAAATAAGATTTCAGGATTGTTAGCAAGCCAACGAGCGATAATAACTTTCTGCTGATTACCACCGGAAAGATTACCAATCTGTTCTTTCATGCTTGGTGTTTTGATAGAAAGTTTTTTAATGCTGTCATCTACGATTTGATTAATTGTAGGATGATCTAATACAATACCGGTTTTCAAATTTTCGTTGTAAATAGATACACCAACATTATCTTTAATAGAAAGACATCCTAAAATACCATTACCACGACGGTCTTCTGTAATAAGACCCATACCGGCATTCATGGCTCTTCTAGGTGTTCCGGATTTTACCTCTTTACCATCAATAAAAATCTGTCCGGATTTGATATTTCTCATACCGAAGATAGCTTCCATCAGCTCGGTACGCTGTGCTCCAACAAGTCCACCAAATCCAACGATTTCTCCTTTACGTACAGTGAAGGAACAATCCTGGAAGGAATGATCATGGATAGAAGTAATATTCTTACACTCTAATACCACTTCACCAGGTGTATTCTGTCTAGCAGGATAAATATTGGTAAGCTCACGACCAACCATCTTTGCAATGATATCCTCTGTAGTCATGTCTTTTGCAGCCCATGTACCAACATATGTACCATCACGCATGATAGTAATGTCATCAGCAATACGCTTAATCTCATCCATCTTATGAGAAATATATACCATTGCTACGCCCTTATCACGAAGTTCATTCATGATACGGAAGAGAACCTCAACTTCCTTATCTGATAAAGAAGAGGTAGGCTCGTCAAAAATAATAACTTTTGCTTCATGAGAAACAGCTTTTGCAATTTCAATGGTCTGCATCTGACCAATAGAAAGATTTGCAAGAGGAGTCTTTGGATCGAAATCCATACCAACCTCTTTCAACCAACGCACTGTTTCAGCATTCATTGTTTTATGATCGATGACCTTTAAAGGTCCAAAATTCTTTGTTGGGAATCTTCCAAGAAACATATTCTCAGCTACACTTCTAGGAAGAACTGGTTGTAATTCCTGGTGTACCATGGCAACACCTTTTGCCATCGCCTCATCAGGGTTATTAATAATAGTCTTTTCACCGTTAAGATAAATCTCTCCTTCGTCCATCTTGTAGATACCGAAGAGACATTTCATAAGGGTGGATTTACCTGCGCCATTTTCTCCCATTAGCGCATGTACGGAACCTGGTCTTAAGGAAAGATTAACGCCATCTAACGCTTTAACACCAGGGAATGATTTACATACTCCTTTTAACTCAAGCAGATATTCTGACACTGCAACCCCCTTTCTATTTATACCGCCAGTAGTTTCTTTCTTAGCACCCATTACATAATAGCCAATTTGTAATAGTTATGTACGGTGTTAATAGATGCAATATAAATAATTTGGCTAGAAAAAAGGCTCTGTAGAAACAGAGCCTTTTGAAAATATGCTACTGCAAATTATAAACCAAGGAAACCTTTGATTTCAGCAACTTTGTCAGGAGTAACTTTTACATAGTCACACTGAATGTTGTGATCATTGCCAGCGCCTGTGATGTAGTTTGCTGCTGCATCAGCTGCATTGTGGCTCTGTGCAAGGTGATCATTGAATACTGTACCAGAAAGGTCACCAGCTTCGATAGCGTCAAGAGCTTCAGGGATAGCATCAACACCTACTAAGTAGATATTTTCGCCAACTTTACGTCCAGCTGCACCGATAGACTGGATAGCACCCATAGCCATACCGTCGTTGTTACAGAAAACAACTTCGATGTCATCACCAAACTGTGAAAGAGCTTTAGCTACTAAGTCCTGAGCCTGATCCTGCTGCCAGTTACCAACCTGGTTGAATAATTCTTCAACTTCCCAGCCAGCATCTGTAAGAGCTTTTACAGAGAATTCTGTTCTGTACTGAGCATCAACGTTTTCAGGGTCACCCTGGATCATGATGTACTGAACTTTGCCGTCGCCGTTCATATCAACTGCGTCCATACCAAGATCAACGATCATTTCGCCCTGCATTGTACCAGACTGACGAGCGTCACAACCAACGTAGCAAACGTCCCAGTTGTTGTCTGCCCATCTCTGCTGTTCTTCAGCAGCGGGTTCACGGTTGATGTAAACTAAAGGAATACCAGCGCCTACTACTTTGTCAGTAATAGTTTCAGCTGAAGAAGAGTTTACAGGGTTGATAATAAGTACGTCAACACCATCAGCGATGAAGTTATCGATCTGGCCTGACTGTGTACCCTGATCATTAGCACCATCAACGATTGTGATGTTCTCTTTAGAGAAACCAATTGATACAAGGTAGCTTTCTAACTCTGTTCTGAACAAAGTCATGAAGTTATCAGCGAACTGATAAATACAAACACCAACTTTTGCATCAGCAAGAGCGGTATCACCAGCTGCTTCTGTAGCTGCTTCAGCTACTTCTTCAACTGCTGCGTCTTCTGCAGGTGCTTCTGTAGCTGCAGGAGCTGAGCCGCCACAACCAACTAATAATGTAGCTGTCATAGCAACTGCCAAAAGTACACTTAATACTTTCTTTTTCATTTTGTTTTTCCTCCCGAAAAAATATTTTTTATTGTAGCGTTATTACTACACGGCTTATTCTATCATCTCTTTTGTCAAAAAAAAATATAAAATTCTTCTATATTTCTTGAATATTCTTCTTGAAAATTATTTACTTTTTTGAAAATTTTATCCAAAATTTGTCATTTATACGCCTATATATCAAGTGTTTACCGGTTTTCATTGATTTTTCTGATTACTCTGCAGGGATTCCCAACCGCCAAACTATTTTCCGGTATATTCTTTGTTACTACACTGCCTGCTCCTATTACAGATCCATCTCCTATGGATACTCCCGGTAAAATAATAGCACCTCCACCAATCCAACAGCCATTTCCAATGGTAACAGGGAGTGCAAAGGTACGGCAAAAATATTCTCCACTTTCCGGATTCCAGTCCGGTGTTAATCTTTCTTTTAGTTCTATCGGATGGGTAGCAGTATAAATTTGTACATTAGATGCTATTAAAACATTATTTCCTATCGAAATCTTATTGCAATCCACGAAGGTGCAATTCATATTAATAGAAACATTATTTCCTATCTCTATATTTCTTCCATAATCACAGAGGAAAGGAATTCCTACAGACACATTGGTTCCCACTTTTCCAAAAAGTTTACCTAAAATATCATATTTTTCTCGTTTTTTGTCATAGGCCAAACTATGGTATTGCTGCAATAAATCTCTGGCTTCTTTTTTATAAGAAAGAAATATTTCATTATGGCAATCATAGTTTTGTCCTGCCAAACACTTTTCCAATTCGGTCATAGGGGTTCTCCTATTTTTCTTACTGTATCTCGGTTTTCTCTGCTTGGGAGCTTGTTTGATTAGGAAACAGTTTTCTTCCAGATTCTTTCATAATATTTCTTATATCTTTTTCCCTTACTTTTACTGCATACGACTTAAAATGGTGGGGGCATTTCCAGGCATTACCTTCACATAATCACATGTAATATGGTATTCATTTCGATCTGCTTGCAGGAAATTCGCTGCTGCTTTTCCTGCGGCCTCTGCCTGGGCAAACTGGTCTTGTAAAACAGTCCCTGTGATTCTTCCTTCCATCAAAGCCTCCAAAGCCTCCGGCAGAGCATCAATCCCTACCAGGAAGATATCTTCATTTACCACGCGTCCCGCCTCTTCTATGGCTTCCATAGCGCCTAATGCCATAGTATCGTTATTGCATAATACCACTTCTATCTGAGAGCCAAACTGTTCTAAATCTGTGGCGATAATCTGTTTTGCCCAAAGTCTATCCCCGCTTGCCACCTGCTGATCCAAACATTCTACTCCCATGCCCGCATCTTCTATAGCCTTAATTGAAAATTCGGTACGATACTGGGTGCTTTCACTATCTAAATCTCCCGTAATCATCACATACTCTATCTGACCATTATGGTTCAAATCCACATCATACAATCCCAAGTCTACCAAAATTTGGCCCTGCATGGTGCCAGCCTGACGGGCGTCCGTACCTACATAGGTAACCGGCCAGTAATTATCTCCCCACCTTTGCTGTTCCTCTAAAGCCGGCTCTCTATTGATATAAATCAAAGGAATCCCTGCACCAATGACACGCTCTGTGATCTCCGGTGCAGCAAAAGGATCCACAGGATTTACTATCATTAAATTAGCACCTGCGGAAACACATCTTCCAATTTGTTCATTCTGGGTAGTCTGGCTGTTAGCACCATCTAGTAAAGCAATATTCTCTTTGGAAAATCCCACTTCCTCTACCAGATATCTGACAAGTTCAGAACTGTATATAGACATGTAATCATCTTCCAAACGGTAGATACAAATTCCTACCTTGGCATTTCCAGGATCTATTTCCTGCAGTACCGGTGCCGGAATATATCCTGCATCCTGGATCTCTTCTGTTTTTTTCTTGCAACCGGACAGCATCACAGCTGCGAGTATTAAAATACATATCATAGATAACACTGATTTTTTCATTCTTATTCTCCATTGATTCGTTTTGCCATTGTTTTAGCAAATTAGGGAATCATAAAATATTTTGCAAAACCGAATTTTGTTGTTCTTTATTATCATAGCATATTAAAAAAGGATACGCCAAGAATTTCCCTTTTTCAGTCATTTTGCAAAAGCAAAAAGACCCCAGTATTATTTCTAATACCGGGATCTTCATTCGTCATTTTAATGTAACGACATCGGACCTAAGCCCTCTTTCCTATGATAATATTCGGAACTTTTGCTTCAATGCCGCTTTCTGTAATGTTCACTTTCATTATTTGCTCACTGCAGATTTTTTCTTCATGGTTGTAATAGCTTCAATGGTAAGAACTACAGCAAGTACTACAAGAAGAATAGCAATAATAGCACGAATCCAGTGCCATGCTGTTCCATCGGCTCCCATAGCCGCCGTATCCAATCGGGTATCCAATAAAGTAAAAATGTTTATTTTAAGAGCGTCTTCACTGCAACAAAAAAGCAGGCATCCGCCCGATATGCTTAGATTTCATTCTATATGAAAATAATCTACATTCAATCATGTACAAGTAAATAGTTTATTTTTGTGAAACATTACCACTTCCCTATTTAAAATTGTAAAAAAAGCAAAATAACAAGTTGTTTTTTCAGAAAAACAAGCTGTTTATTTTTTGACTATACAATTTAGACAAAAATCAAGCCATTTTACACAAAATTTTTCGAGAAACCTTTGGAAATTATTTTCATTTCGGGGTAAGCAAAAGGATTTTTGATAAATTATTTTTATTAAACGTGATAAATTAACCTTTTTATAAAGTGTCATTTCAGTTATAATGTATCTATAGAAACGAAAGAATTTTATTAGGATAAATTCCCTACGAATATATAGCAGGTAACGAGGTATTTATGAAGAAAAGGCTGACCATTGGCGCCATAGTAGGCAACTCCAATTTGCCTTACATGCGAGATGTTATGAAAGGGATTGAGAGTGCTTGTGCCAAATATGATCACAATCTCATCTATTTATTGGGCTTTCATATGGCTCCTACTTTTTATAGCCATTTTGAAGATAGTGTCAAATTTGATTACGACTATCAATATAATGTTGTCTACGACTATGCCCTGCTATCCGGTTGTGATGTGCTGATTCTGTCCTATGGCACTATCAGTATGTTTATGGAAAATGTAGACAAGGCTAAGTTTTTGGAAAAGTTTTCTTCCATACCCTATATTCTTTTATTGGATCGAGATGAAAGCAATCGTGGTTCTTCTCTGATGTCCAACAATTATGAAGGCATGCGTCGTCTGGTAGAACACCTTGTACTGATCCACAAATATAAAAAATTTGCTTACCTGGGTGGTCCCCAGAATAATAAAGACGCGGAAGAACGCCTGCAAGGGTTTAAAGATGTCTTGACAAGATATGAAATTCCTTTTGAAGAGAAGAACTTTGCTTACGGGGATTATACCTTTTATGTAGAGAATCAAATCTGTACGCTTTTGGATAATAATCCGGGCGTAGAAGCTTTGGTTTGTGCAAACGATTTGATGGCTGACACGGCTTATAAGGTATGTGCTGACAGAGGTCTTAAGGTGGGAATAGACATCGCCGTCACAGGATACGATGATTGGGAGATGGCTTCCAAAATGAATCCTCCCCTTACTACCATTACGCAAAGTGGTTTTGACTCCGGATACTTAGCGGTAGAAGAAGCTATGGCATTATTTGAAAGCAAAACCGGTGTAGAAAAATACATCCCCACTGCCGTGAAAATCAGAAATTCCTGTGGCTGTCCTTCTCACGAAACTGGACATTTCTTTACCTTAAAGGAAATTTCTGATGTGCAAAAAGAGACTTATATCGATGGTTTGACTCGTCTTCTGGTAGGCAAGGCCATGATTAGTACCGCCAACAAAGATATTCAAATCCATGTAGAAATACTGATTCGGCCTTTGATTGCAGAGATTATAGAAGAAGTTTCTCGTTGTGACGAAAAACCCATTGATAAGAACAATCTTACCCAGCGTTTAACAGAAATTATGCTGCATAGTGATTCGGTGTATTTTTCTTTCCCTGCTTTATGTGAAGCCATGGGAAATACTTTGATGGATCGTATCAAACACGAGCCGGATGATGAAAGAATCAGAGCCTATGCTGCGATCATGTCTGTGATTCAAAATTTTGTCCAGGCAAATACAGAAAAGAGCCATGGGGAAAAAATGACCTATTACCAGAATGACACCATGTTTATGCCCTATATCTCTTTGGATATGATTTCCCATATTGATGATGTGAAAAGCTTTTATCACTCCACTATGTCTACCTTAGCTACTATGGGCATAAAGACTGCTTATTTATTTACCTTAATAGAACCTGTGAAACATGATAAAGAGGATATCTGGCAGCTTCCGGATGCTTTGAATCTGGTGGCCTGTCAGCGAGATCACCATATTGTTGTTTACGATACTCATGAAAGGCCTGTGTTATCCAAGCACTGTAAATTGACGGAATATCTCTTCCGTAAAGACCGCTATATTATCAATATTTTTGATGTCTTTATGGGAGAGAATCAATACGGCATTTTAGTTGCAGAAACAGAAAGCTCCAATGCGCTTCTGATGAACTTGGCGTGCCAGCAGATTAGTAGTGCCATTAATTTCCGCAGATTATATATGGCCCAAAAAGATTTGAGAAACACTTTGGAATCCACGGTGAATGAGCTAAAAGAAAAGAATCGTATTTTAGGATTTATTTCCGAATATGATCAGATGACAGGTTGCTTAAATCGAAGAGGATTGGCGGAAAGAGTACAAACTTTGTTGAATGAAAAAGAAGGTCAGAAAGCCATTGTGGTTTTGGCAGACTTGGATCATTTGAAAGAAATCAATGATTATTTTGGGCATACAGAAGGGGATTTCGCCATTAAAGGTGCAGCAACAATTTTACAGCAAACTTTCGGTAAAAGCACTATTCTATCCCGCATTGGCGGAGATGAATTTATGGCCTTTTTCTTACCGGATCAGGCTTCTCTTACTGCCAATGCTTTAAAAAAGAAAATCGATGTTAACAATAAATTTTTTAATGAATCTGCAAATAAACCTTATTATGTGGATCTTTCTGTAGGCTGTTATGACTATATCTGTAATCCCAGACAAACTTTGCAGGATTTGATGGATATGGCAGATAGATTGCTCTATGAAGATAAAGAAGGTCGCAGAGACAGTGTTCTAAAAGATAATCTCTAAGGTAGGTGCCTGACTATAATTATTTCACAAAAATACGCGCTTTCTTCCTGTATAAAACAGAAGGAAAGCGCGCTTTTTATTTTTCAAAATATCACTTCAAAAATCGTCTTGGTTTTTAACATTGTTCCTTTAAGAAATTCAAAAAGGTAGGAATACTACCGCCAAGATTTTCCACTCCTTCCGGGCGGGTTCCCGGTACATTGGACACATCAAAGAAATCTCCGGCTTTTGTAAGATCTGTTCTCATAAAAGAATCGGAGCCAAAAATGCCTTCTTCAATGCCTACAAATTCATCTCCCCAGAAAGAACAATCTGCGGCTTCAATTTGATCATTTTCCTGTAACAATTTGAATATTTCATCTGCATTATCACTTTTACTGGTAAGCCCTACTTCCAAATATTTTGCGTCACAGGTAGGTGCCACCTTTAAGCCGTAATTTGCAGCGATTTCATGAGAGATATCGATTAATCCCTGGAGGCCACCTGTAATGCCATGTTCCACAAGACTGGCCTTTAACTGATCTAATTCATTTTCCTGCATGAAAAGATTATCCCCACGGTTGTTATATACCATCAGGTCAATTTTGCAGTAGTTAGGTCTGGTGAAAACAATATCCGTATCAAAATCATATTTTTCTTTCAATAAAACATGAATATCGAAGCACAGCCTATGAATATCCAAAAGGGTTTTGGTATCCGGAATGCCATCCTTGAAGATATAAGGCTTTCCATCTTTGAACGCATAATTATAGGCACCTCTGCCTAATCCCAGATACAGATTCTCCAACTGTTCCTTGGTGAAATAGGATTCTATTTTTCCACCGGCAATATTTTCAATGGTGGTTCCGCTGACAATGGCAAGCTTCACTCCTTTTTCCAGAAGAGGAGCCATAACTGCTACCGCTTCTTCCACGGGTGCTTTTCTGCTTTTTACTGCTGTGCCATCCCAGTCAAAGAAAATTGCTTTGTATTTTTTCATTTATAAAGTCCTCGCTTCTTCTTTTCTATATTACAGTGCAAATATTACAGTGCAAAATAATTTTCTCCTACCTTTGCAGTCAATACCTGGTCTCTTACCTTGACACGCAATGGTGCGTCTGTATCCGCTTCTACCTGTAATGAAATGCCTTTGGAATCCATACATGCCTGACAGATATATTCGCCGTAAACAAATCGGAAGGATAGTTGCTTCCAGTGCTCCGGCAAATGGGGATTTAATACAATGCCATCCTCGACTGCTTCCAATCCACCAAAGCCTTGTACGGCTACCATCCAGGTACCACCGTTGGCTGCAGGATGGGTACCACCGATATATAATGGTCCCAAGTACTGCTTGTAGTTTCCAAGCAGATCCAACTTAGCTGCTTTCATTAAGAACTGGTACGCCCAATCTACCTTGCCGATTTTTGCTGCAAGGAGAGCATAGATACAGGTAGAAAGAGAAGAACCATGTTCTGTACGGGGCTCATAATACGCCCAGTTCTTTTCTTTTACATCTTCACTAAATTCTTCCGAAAGAAGACTTAACAAAAGGATTACATCTGCCTGTTTAATAATCTGGGTATTCACAGCCAATCCCACAGGACTGCCCAGGTATTCGTTAGGCTCGATAATTCTGGAGTACAATTCCTCAATGGAAAGATCTTCTTCTTTGAAATAACCGCTGAACTGTTCAATAATTCCATCTTGATTGGGCTTTGACAGATAGATTTTTTCTGCCATTTCTTTTACTTCAGGAAGCTCTTTTTCGTAGTCCAGTTTTTCCATTACTTTTTGATAATGGTCCGGATGTTCTTTTGCCAGGAAGTCCAATACTTCCAAAGTAATTTTCGCAGTGAGCCATACCATATAATTGGTATACGCATCATTATTGACTCTTTCATGGTATTCATCTGCACCGGTTACATCTAACAGTTCGAAACGATCCTTATCCTTTTTGAAATAGGCATAGGAATTAAAGAATCTTGCACATTCCATAATGACCTCTGCGCCACCTTCCAAAAGAATGGATTTATCTTTTGTGATGGTCACATATTTCCAAATACCATAGGCCACATCGGCAGAAATGTGAACCTGTTTGTCTCTAAAATAGGTACGCATTTTACGACCGGTAAAGATATCGGTAAGATTGTAATGGGTACAACCGTCTTGTCCTTTTTCCTGACTTTCCCATGGGAAAAAGGCACCTCTATAGCCATATTCCTGTGCCTTTTCATAGGCTCCTTCCAGGTTATGTACACGGTACATCATCAAATTTTTAGCAATCTCCGGTGCACAGTAGGCAAACATCGGCAGCATATAAATCTCTGTATCCCAGAAGTAAGCACCCTTGTAAACCTGTCCGGATAAACCTCTGGCCGGAATGGCCACCTTGTCAGTATGGGTGGGGGCAGAGCTATAGAGTAGGTAATAACTGTAATAAATAGCCTGTAGCGCTTCTTCATCGCCTTCAATAGAAAGACCAAAGCTATCATAGCGCTTCTTCCAGGCTGCACTTTGTTTGGATAAAAGAGTTTCAAATCCTGTGTCTGAAGCCTCTGAACAAAATGCCATAACACTTTCCCAGGGGTTTTCACAGTCGGTGTCTTTTCCAATAGCCACATATTTTTCAAAGGCAAAGGTTTCTCCTGGCTGCAAAGACAATGCAAAAGTAATATCTGTATCGTCATTCGTAACAGTCCCATTTCCTTTTGTAATCTTTACCAACTGTCCAATAGCGATTTCTTTGCTATCCTGCAAGGTCTTACATACCAGACCGGAAACAGCACCTTCTGCTTTTTGCTCTATAGATGCGAAATGATTGCCATTGATGTTCCATATTTCTTCGTCAATGCCTGTCTGAATGGTTAACTCCATAGCAGCTTCTGCCTTCACACTATATTCCATTACCAGCAAATGAATGTTGTCGATGGAAGCAAACTGATTGGCCTCTATGGTAACCTTTTTCCCATCCTCTGTTTCCAGGGTAGTCTGCCGATACTGCTTTCCTGCAGACAAATCCAGGCCCTGAGTATGTTCCAATATCTTACTATCCAAAACAGACAAAGGTTTGTTCCGGTAATATACCTTGGTAAGCAAGCCGTTTGGCATGTTGATAGGCTCTCGCCAACCATTTCCATTATCATCAAAAATCTCAGATAGAGTGCAGGCTGCCAACTGCTCTTTTCCATACTCCTGCAGGGTTCCGCGATAGCCAAAGTATCCATTTCCTACAGAAAATTTACTGCCAAAAAATTCTATTTTTTCTTGATTAAAACCTTTTTCTTCTATACGCCACTGCATAGTCTTTCACCTCTTTTTTCATAAAACATCGAGACACTTCTATACGCTACAGAAGTGTCTCAGCGGTGCTTATTTTAAAGTAATCTCTAATACTTCATCCACATCTTCATCTATGGAGAATGAGAAATATTCCGGTACGCCATAATTGACAAATTCACAATCCGGGAATTCTTTCGCTACCCAAGGTACCAGAGTACGCATCTCATAACCGTCTGCCAGGCGGCGGATTTTCTTTACTCTGCCCTTAATACCAGGTAAGGCAATGGCGCCAATACTTTGCTCTGTTACATGGGCATACAGTTTATTGCCGTTTTGTGTATAGCGTCCCCATTCCGGTTTTTCAATCTCCGCCATACCACAGTTATAAATACTTTCTCCGTTTCTGCCCATCCATTCGCCAACTTCCGTTAACACTTTCTGCTGCCATTTGGGAATATTTCCTTTTGCATCAGGAGAAATGTTGACAATCATATTGCCGTTTTTGCTAACGCACTCTACCAGCTTCTTAATAATCTGGGTAGCACTCTTGTGGTGCTTATCGTTCGGTGTATAGCCCCAGTTATTGTCTAAGGTAAAACAAGCTTCCCATGGCACCGGTCTGCCGGAAGGGGTCCGTAAGCCTCTTGGAGGAATGATCATCTCAGGACAAGTAAAGTCTCCACTAAAAATAGTAGGTTCATCGGTCATAATAGAACCATAGCTTTCGCCACTACCATCTAATCTGCCGTTAATCACAATACCCGGCTGCAGAGTTCTTACCATATCCAAAAGCTCTGTACCTTTCCAGTTTTCTGCAATATGGTCATCATAAGAAAAGTCAAACCAGAGAAGATCGATTTTTCCATAATTGGTCATCAACTCTCTTACCTGATTATGCATGAAGGTTAAGTATCTGTCCCAATCATGGGTTCTGCCTTTGAACTCCTCATGATTACGATCTGCATGGAACCTGTCCCCATAGGCAGGGAAATCCGGATGCTCCCAATCCAGTAAAGAAAAATAGAAACCAACTTTCAGCCCTGCTTCTCGAAAGGCTTCTACATATTCTTTTACAAAATCTCTTTTACATTCTGTATTGGTGGTTTTATACTCAGAAAACTGTGTATCCCAAAGGGCAAAACCTTCATGATGTTTTGTGGTAAGAACAGCGTATTTCATGCCTGCTGCTTTAGCAAGACTTGCCCACTGTTTCATATCACACTGGGTAGGATTCCATTCTTCAAAATACTGTCTGTAGTCTTCCGGACGAATCTGTTCATCACTTCTCACCCATTCACCACGACCCGGAATGGCATATAAGCCCCAATGAATAAACATACCGAAACGATCCTTCATAAACCATTTCGTTCTTTCCTCTCTATCTTCCATAATTCCCATACTGCATTTTCCTCCTTATACTTTCTTTAAACTTGTCATCATCTCTGTATAGGTATTTTCCGTATAACCAATCTGCCAGCCTGCCGATTGTCCTGCAGAATACCAAAGTCTAATCAAATCTGCTTCCACTTCATAACGGAAGGTACTACGATAGATAAAATCATTATCCCAACCATCTTCTCGCATTGCCAAAACGGGCTTTTCGTATGTTTCCCAAAGGATACCATCTTTGGACTTTGCAAAGAATAAATCTGTGTGATCTGATCCACCGCCATTTTTATACGCAGAAAAGAATGTCCAGTACTCTTCTTTTTCCGGAATGTATCTTACATCCAGGTGCCATACCTGATAGCCATTCTGGCTAAAACTATTTTCCAAAGATTGAGGTTCTCCCCAGGAAAGTCCGTCTTCAGAAAGTCGCAAATCCACATGGTTGCATTGGTTGTTCCAACCTTGATCTCTGGTGTTTACAGACCACATGCGATAGGTTCCGTCAGGTCCTTTTACAATGGCCGGAGAGAGCAAATCATACCGGTAGGTAGAAGTAGCTACCGCTACGGGGGAATCCACCTTAAATCCCTCTCCGTCTTTTGCAACTTTAATCATTCTTACTTCTGAGGGATGACAGCCTTCTTCCCCATAAACCGGTTCATCCTTAGACCATACATAGTAAACCTGCAGTACATCTTCTTTTTCGTTATAGATCAAATCTGTATCACAGTTATGGAAGGGCAAAGGCTCCTCTGCAATGCCTGTCAAAGGATTTTGTAAACCCTTTGGCACTTCCCAGTGAAGACCATCATTAGAAGCCGCTAAACAAGGATTTTCAAACTGAGAATTGCCTGTCTGGTTCGGGGTTACTGCCATCCAGTAGGTGTAACCCTGCCAGGGTTTCTCTAACTTCACCACATCAGGATGGGTAAGACCATAAATCTTTCCAGGTGCTTCAAAGGAAGGAATTGTAATGGGGTTTTCGCAATAGGGCATAGGGGTTATGGTATTTGTCATTTTCGTTTCCCGCATAACTGTATTTTCTTAGAGAAAGTACAGTTATCTATCCTTTCATTTTTAGTATTTATTTCAAGTTCTATCATTAGTGATAGGTTGGTAACCAATCTCCATGGGCTGCAATCAAATCGTCCACCAGGTTATGAATCTCTTCTATAGTAAGTTCACTGCCTACATGGGGATCTAATAATGCTGCCTGATAGATGCATTCTTTCTTTTCGGTAAGGGCTGCATCTACAACCAACTGGTGAATACCTACATGAGTCATATTTAATGCTGCAAGCTGATGTGGCAGTTTTCCAATGTGTACAGGTTGAATGCCGCCTTCATTGGCAAGACAGGTAACTTCTACCACACAGTCTTCCGGAAGGTTAGTAATGAGGCCATTATTCATTACATTTCCAGCGAAAGAATAGGGCTTTCCTGTTTCAATGGCCTCAATAATTCCGGAAGCATATTCTCTACTGCGGGTATGGGTCAAATCTTTGTTATGTACTAATTTCTCCGCCTGGGCTTTCCACTGTTCCTGCTGCTCGATACATCTTCTTGGATATTCGTCCAAAGGAATGTTGTAAGCATCAATCAATTCCGGATGATCTTTTTTAATAAACCATGGATAATATTCTGCACTATGCTCACTGGATTCGGTGATATAGTAGCCAAACTGTTTCATCAATTCAAAACGAACCATATCGTCATGATCATCCACTGGGAAATCTCTATGTTCCTTTGGTACAGAATCTGCTGTATCAGGATGTATCTGCCTCATCAAATCATAGGTATCGTGAATAGGTCCTTCCAACGCTTTCTTACGAATGGTAGGATAATAATCTTCTCCATAGCGGCTGATTTCCAATAACCACGCCTGATGATTGATACCGGCAATTTTGTAATTCAAACCATCTATCGGTAACTGCAATCTTCCCAATAATTCCGGAATACAGGTCTGGTGAGAATGGCATAAGCCGATGGTCTTAATTTTGGTTCCTCTATTCATGGCCAGAGTCAACATAGACATAGGATTGGTATAGTTAATAAACAATGCATCGGGGCAAACCTGCTCCATATCTTTGGCAAAATCCAACATAACGGGAATGGTTCGAAGGGCGCGGAAAATACCACCAATACCATGGGTATCTCCAATGGTTTGACGAATGCCATATTTCTTTGGAATCTCAAAGTCTGTAATGGTACAAGGATCATAGCCTCCTACCTGAATGGCGTTGATGACATATTTTGCACCCCGAAGAGCTTCTAAACGGTCTGTATATTTTTCAATCTTTGCTTTTCCCTGATTGGAATTTGTATTGATATTGGATAACATCAGATAGGACTCTTCCAATCTCTGGGGATTGATATCATAAAGGGCATATTCATACTCTCTTAGACAGTCTGTCTGTAAGCAGTCTCCCAATACATTTTTTGCAAATATGGTGCTGCCTGCCCCAAGAAATGTGATTTTGTTCATGTTTTTTCTCCTTTTTCTCTATAGATTTATGTTATGTTTTTGAAAATGTTATCTATTTTTTATAGCCAATAAAAGGGCTCCTTCTACGGCACTTCCTTTCGCCTCTACCAGTACACAATTTTCTTTTTCTATCAGCGTTTTCAGGGTTGGTAACACAAACTGACTAGCATGAAATAAACCACCTAAGTAGGATACCGGAATGGGATACTCCGAAAACTGTAGTTGCTTCTTTACACCCAAAATAATCAAAGCCAGTTCCTCTGCTGCCTCTTTATAAATGCGGATGGCATTGGCATCTCCCTGTAGAGCTGCTTCTAATGCTATTTTTTGCAACGCTGCCACTTTATCCCTATGGGGGAAAATGGTATCTGTTACAAGACCAATAAACTCAAAATCTTCCTGCAGGGAAAATTCCTTATAAATCAAATCATACAGTGGACCTTTGGGTAATCTGCCATCTGCTTCCTTGGAAAAGACTTCCATCACTTTTTTCCCTACCCAATAGCAACTGCCTTCGTCACCAAAGATTTCACTAAAGCCTCCGCAACGAACGGTTTTTCCAGATCCGTCAAAGCCTACTGCAATAGAACCGGTACCGGCCACCAAATGAATGCCTATGTCACTTTGCAGCGCTCCTGCAGCACCTACTACTGCATCATTGACAATGGTAACTTTACAGGGTTTTAATATTTCTGTCAGTTTGACTGTAATCTCCTGATCTTTATTTTTATTTTCTCCATAGCAGGGTAATCCGATACATATGCTGTCACAGTCGAAAAGGGTAATGTTTTCTTCTGACAGAATTGCTTTTATACCTGACATTAGAAGATTGACTACTCCTATAACACCGATTTCCATATAAGAACTTCCACCTAATGTGGTGGTTGCCAGAATCTCCCCTTTTTCATTTCCCAGGACAAAGGCTGTCTTAGTGCCGCCTCCATCAATACCAATAAAATATGCCAATTTCGCCCCTCCTTTATCCGGGAACTCAATCCCTCTGAAATAATCACAAATTTTGGCAATCTTGTACTTATACAGTATTCTATCACTATCCCATCCAAGGTTTAATGTAATTAAATTACTTAAAACTTGGATTATTTTTACCTTTATTCCAAAAAAGAGAAAAGACGCGTAGATATTTATCTACGCGCCTTACATGATATATCTTATATCTAACTATTGTCCTGCTAAGTCACTTGAAAAAGAAAATACTATATGTTTTACTTCAACAACAAAGTAAATTCCTGCTCTGTCATTCCGGCTTTGACAGCTGCATCTGCAGCTTTTAGCAATCCATCTTTTACAAGTTCTATTAGTTGTTCTAATTTTCCTATACTTTTACCTTCTGCTATACCTTCTGATTTGCCTTTTGCTATACCTTCCGCTATACCTTCCGCTTTACTAGCTTCCAAATATTCTTCCATTATCTTACACATAATCCCTACTCCTCCTTCTGTCGTCTTCAATTCTGCCATGCGCTTTGCTGTTTCCGGAAATTTCTCATCGTGAATTTCTTTCTGTAAAAAACACTTCATCAACTCCGCGATTTCTGATCCATCATGAATCTCTGTGTTAACAAAAATCATCTGTAAGCCATCGTCTACTATTGTGCCAGTTTCTCTTAAGACTTTGTCTACATGATAAATTGTTTTTCCTTCTTTGAAAATGTCAAACTCGGATATGTAAACCACATACATATCTAGGACATCATCAAAAGATTCATTTGGATTAGAGTCCTTGACAGTTATACTTGCCGCATTGAAACGAACTCTTTTCAGATGGTTATCATTGTCAGACCTTTGCACCTCAATATTACATTTTGTGCCATTACCAAGTGTACACAATGCATCCAATCTTACAGATCTACCGTAAAGATTTCTTTTACTGCTTTGGACGATTACATCCTCCACAGTCAGTTTAGGATCTTCTAAAATAACCCTAAGTATTTCCTGGCATACTTTAATATCGTCTGCCAATGCTTCAAAGAAAACATCATCTATTGGACGAAGTTCTTTGATTTTTTCCCTTTTCTCTTCAAGGGTAAGAATGGACATAAAGTCCTCCTTTCCCTTCTCTTCGTGTGTAAAATTATAACTCATATTAGAAAAGCAGGCAAGGGATGTGTTCGCAATACACTAGGAATATATATAAAAAAGGAGCTGCGCACTAATTGCTTAGTTGAGACAGCCCCATTTTTATATATTGCATATATTTTTTGTTCTCTAACCAACTGCTTGTTCTATCAAGTCCACAAATTCTTCTTTTGTGATTTTCTCTAAGAAGAATGCATTCATATTATTTTCTATGGTTTCTCTTTGGGACTGTGTCAAAACCATACTTGGTATTTCTATTCGTCTACCCGCCAACTGTACTTTTTCCACCGCAATACTGAATCTTTCCAGTGTTCCATAATAATCAGAAATTACTATATTGGGGTTGGAAGGCATCTGTTGGGTTTCTAAAATAATGCGTTTCTGCACCTCTTCGCTCAACATATATTTCAAGAAACGAACGCCGGCTTCGATCTTCTTTTCATTTTTGCTGTTTCCTAACAGATATCCCAAATCCGCAGATTGATAGGAAATACTTTGAATTTCATCGTGGGGCAGTAGGGCATACCCGGCTTTGATTTTCGGGTCAATCATAGAAGCGCCCCAAACTCCGTTTATAAAAATGGCTAATTTATTGTCATTAAATAATGCCGCTTCATCTCTGTAACTAAAATTACGATAGTTCACATTTTCATAACTATGTACTGTATTCCACAAATCCAATACATCACTGAGATTTTGCGTGGAAAGGGGCAACGGTGTCCCTTCTGTCAATACACCCTTTTCCACAAAATAATTGTCTGCCATATACATATATGCATCAAAAGATGGTCGAATGGCTTCCACACTTGGATTATTTTGCAAGGCCCAGTCATTTACAGTTTCTAACACTTGGTAAAACTCTTCCCAACTACCAGGCACTTCCCGAATACCTGCCTGTTCAAATATATCTCTGTTATACCAATATCCGCCACTTAAAATTAAGACATCTGTAGCGGTAAATAATTTACCATCTTCTGTTGTCCATGTATTTGTAATAATGGGAGAAATGCTATCCTGAAATGCTTCATCAGCATTGATATAGGGCATGAGATCTACCAGCATATTGTTATTTCTCATAAAACTGTAGATGCCATCTTTTCCCTCACCCGCTGTAAAGATCACATCAGGGATATTGCCTGTAGTAATCATATCTTCCACCAAACGAATCATTTCCCGATTGGTAGGCATACTAATCATATTTAAATGAATATCCGGGTTTTCTTTTTCAAAGTCACTGTAGATTTGGCGCATGGCAACATGATCCGCTTCTGTGGAACCCCAACCATGAATAAAAGTAATTTCCGTTGGTTCTTCCGATACTGTTTCACATCCACCTAAAGCGCACATACAAATGCTTAGAAAAAACGATATAACAATTCTCTTAATGGCAAACTTGGATATCAATTTACATTCTCTCCTGCCTGTAATCTTTTGGAGATTTCCCCGTATATTTTTTAAATGTTTTTGAAAAATATCCTACATCATTAAAGCCTACATATTCTGCAATATCATAAATTTTCATTCCGGTTAAAAGACATTCTTTTGCCTTGTCGATACGCTTCTTTAAGATATCATCGGAAAGGTTTACGCCTGCTCCGGACTTATATAAACGACTTAGATAACTTGCATTTGCGTGCAGGATTTCTGCCAAGCTGGTTAAGGATATTTCTTCTCTATAATGTAGATTAACATATTCCTGCATTCTAAGAAATAGATTTTGTTCATCATTTCCTGCAATTGTTTCTTCCGTGGACTTTTCTCGCTCCTTGATGATTCGTTCCATAATCACAGGAAGCTCCTCTACCACATCTGCTTTTAAAATATACTCTATAACACCATATTTCATTGCCATTCTGGCATAGGAGAAATCGGAGTATGCGCTCAAAACGATAATCCCTATTTGGGGATATTTCTCCTGCAAAGTTTTACAAACTTCTATCCCATCCATAACAGGCATACGAATGTCTGTTATGACGATGTCCGGACTATCTTTATCGACAGCCTCAATCAATTCCCGTCCATTGGAATACACCCCTACTAATTGGGCCCCTAAATCAGACCAATCTACCAAGGAGGAAAGGGCATTTCTAATATATTGTTCATCATCTGCTGCTATTATTTTAATCATACATCACCGGTATCTTTATTGTAATCTGAGTACCTTCTCCCGCCCGGCTTTCCACTTCAATTTGATGCCTGTTGGGATACAGTACTTTTAATAATTGTTTCGTATTTGCTAAACTGGTACCTGTGTGGGTCTGGGTTTTTCCCGTTCCAATGCCTACGCCGTCATCCTGAATCAAAATATGTAATTTATCCTTCTCCGTGGTCACACGGACAAGTACATGTCCCGGGCCTTCTTTTGGCTCAATACCATGTTCCACTGCATTTTCTACCAAGGGTTGCACAATCAGTTTTGGAATCTTGCATTGTGATAAGGTCTCGGTATCATACTCTACCTGATAGGTTAAACTATCTCCATATCTTTCTTTTTGAATTTGAAGATAAAACTCTACTAACGATAGCTCCTCTTCCAAGGTGACATATACTTCTTTTTCTCTAAAGATTTTGCCCCTTATCAGTTTGGAATACGCGCGCAAACTTTGATATAAATTCTCATCTCCGGACTGTTTTGCCTTGATAGAAAGCATGGCCAATACATTATACTGAAAATGAGGATTTAATTGAGATTGTAAATACTTTACTTCTGTCTTAACCGCAAGTAATTCCTTCTGGTAAACTTGTCTGGTTAAGCGAATAATATAAAACCCTAAAACCCCTAAAATAATTGTAACAAGGATAATCAGCACAACAGCCGGTATCCCTAAGTTATAAAATATGTTAGATCGACTAATAATCATAACGGAATACATTCCAAAACTATATCTGTCGAGCTTTGCAATTGTATTTTTTGTATTCTGTTGAAATCGATCTTCCTCTCGAATGCTGGCTTCTATTTCTGCACAGAAGTCTTCACTCATTCCATAACAGGATAAAGAAACAGGATGCTCTTCATCATCTAATGGAATATATCCCACCTGCCATTCCGCTTTTGCATAATTCTCTAATGGTTCAAAGGCATCTGTAATACTCTGTTGATTCAATTCAACAGCACAAATCCCTATATTTTCCATGTTTTCATCAAAGATTTTTACAGTAAGAATTTTGGTATTTTCTTCTGTACCGGAATACACATTATACCAACTCTTTGATGCATAAAACTTTTCTTCTATGACGGAGAAAAATGCATTACAGGCTTCAATAGAGGATATGGTTTCCGGATAATAATGCATACTGACAGGCTTATGATTTTGATTAAACAAGTAGGCACGCACAATAAAGGGTTCAGACGATTCATTGCGATTTCTATCGGAAAACAAATCCATACTTAGGGCAAGCTGGCTTTCTATTTTCTCTGTATCATGATTTTTTCCAACCATGTATGCATGTAAGGTGTCATTATAACGAAATGCCAAAATACTGCTTTCCAAAAAATTAACCTTTTCGTTCAGCTGTCTGGTGGTACCCTGCATAACATATTCAATATTTTGTCTGTTTTGTCTGGATGCATAACTGACAAATAGTATCACAAAACCAAAACTGATAATTAAAACTGAAAAAGCAGCAGTTAATAAAACCAGTAGTTTGATCCGTGCATCCATTCTCACTCGATTATTATTGCGCATGTTTCCCTACTTATATTCTTTCCGTGAATTATTTATATCTTATTTACTATTATCCCTTTACAGCGCCGGCAGTCAAGGACTTTACAAAGGTCTCTGACAATAAGCAGAACACAATTATGGTAGGTAAAACTGAAACCACGATAGCAGAGAACATACCATTCAGGTTCTGGGCATAGGTGGTAGTAAACTGCCCCAATAATGCGGGCAATGTCATGTTTTCTTTGGACTTCAACAAAATAGAAGCAAAGTAGAATTCATTCCAGTTGTTTAATGCCACCATAATAGCTGCTGTGGCAATACCAGGTCTTGAAATGGGTAAAATAATGCGGAAGAATGCACCTGCATAACTACAACCATCTATGCGTGCTGCTTCCTCCATCTCTTTAGGAATAGATAAGAAATAGGCACGGAGCATAAAGAAAGTAACTGCTATGCCGAGACCGGAATATACAAAAATCAGACCTGCATGTGTATCTCTTAGACCAAGGTTTCCTAACATTTGGTAAATAGGGAAACTGATGGAAACGGAAGGAATAAACAGTGTAGTGGTAAACATCAAAGTAACCAAGCTCTTCAATTTGAACTCCATACGAGCTGAAACATATGCTGACATGGAAACAATTGTCACACTGAAGAAAGTTGACAATGCTGTCACGATGATACTGTTTTTAAAGTACATTCCAATATCCAACTGTGTAAAAATGGTAATATACCCATCAAAAACCCATTTGTCCGGTAAAGACAAGCCTCCGGGATTTTGTTTGAAGGAGGATAGTACTACCCATGCGATAGGATAAATGGATATGATCAAAACAATGGCAATCATGAAATAGCCATATATTTTGCCCCAAATATTATTTTTCTCTTTCATGATACTCCCTCCTTAGTCTGCCTTGCTGGTTCTAAATGCTTTATTAATCATACCAACCAGTATCAAACCCAATAAGAACTGTATTACACCTGCCGTATTGGCTCTGGCAAAATTTAATTTGGTACTGCCCATGGCGGTTTTATAGATGTAATAACTTAAGCTGTAAGTTGCATTATCCGGACCGCCCTGAGTAATTAATGCAATCTCGTTGTACAGCAATAATCCATAGTTGGCAGCCATCACAGAAACGGTACCAATCATTGGACGAATGAGCGGTAAACGAATGTTCCAATCCAACTGGAATTCACTTGCGCCGTCAATCCTTGCAGCTTCATAAATGGCAGGATCAATAGAGAAAATCTGTGTCAAAAGGAGCAAACAGGAAGAACCGCCAAACAAGATGAACGAAAATGTAACTGCCCAAAATGCACTGGTTTCACTGGCAAGTACACTGACCTGAGAACCGGGAACAAAGAATTCACAAATTTCAGTAATAATACCGCGGGATGGACTGTACAGATTTAAGAAAATCAGACCAATGGCTGCGGTAGAAATAATATTGGGAATGATAAATGCATTTCTGGCAAGGCGCCAGCCTTTCAATTTTTTAGCCAATGCCAAGGCTACAAGTACTGTAAAAGGTATCTGAATCACCATCGTCAATACAACCCATTTAATAGAGTTGATCAGGGCCCTCTGGAAATTTTTATCAACGGTGAACAGCTTTTGATAATTACTAAACAGGTTATCCCAACCAAGGAACTCCGGTTTCAGAAAGTTTTGGTAATTCCACTTTGTAAAAGAAGTTGCAAAGATTTGCACCAGAGGGTAGGCATAAATCGCTATGAATAAAACAATGCCCGGTAGTAGAAAAAAGAAGATAAATCTATTTTTCTCCCCAAACAACTTCTTTAATTTTGAGTTGTTCATAGTATTTCCTCCAATAGCTTTCATTTAAGTTTCAGTGTGGAAAATGAGTAGTCTTAGTTAAAACAATGGAGGTCTATCAAAAGATAGCCCTCCATCTAAATGTCAATACAAGTTTGAATATGTATTATTCAGCTGCAGCCATGAATTCGTTTAATTCTGTAACTACATCTTCAACAGTCTTGGAGCCATCTTTAAGACCAGCGTACTTAGACTGAATTTCGCCTTCGTAATCGCCGAAAGCATTGCCTAAACCTAAAGCTTTGTAGTCTGCGCTATTGCATAAGCGGCAAGCTTCAACTAAAAGTTTTGCTTCAGGAGCGTCAACAGAGTTAGCAACTTCATCATAGTTGATATCTGCGCCAGGAGCCATACCGATACCGTAAGCGATAATCTTAGAAGCAACTTCCGGGCTTGTCATGTATTTCATGAATTCGATACAAGCTGCTGTCTGAGCTTCATCTAATTTTGAAGATACAACAAATCCACAACCACCTGATAATAAAGCAGCTTTCTTGCCAGGTTCGTCAGTAGGGAAAATAGCAGGTTTTACATTTTCATCGCCTGCGCCACATCCTACAGATGCGCCTGCGTCCCAAACACCATTGAATAACATAGCTGTTTTGCCATCAAAGAAATCATCACGATATGTTTCGCTGTCACCAGCAGGATCAAAGTTAGCAACGCCGATTTTCTTCAGAACGCTGTTCTGCATGAAGTCGATAGAGCCTTTGAATGCATCAGTATCAAATGTTTCAACATTTGCGCCAGCTAAGTGGAATGCACGAGAGTCTGCACTTCTCTGGTTGTAACCTGCTAATAAGATGTTTGCAGGCCATCCAGCGTTCAAAGATACAGGCTGAATACCAGCTGCTAATAAAGCGTCAACAGCTGCATCGAAGTCTGCCCATGTCTTCCAATCTGCAGGAACAGTAGCACCAGCTTCTTCGAATAATGCTTCGTTGTACCAGAAACCAACAGCTTCAATCTGTTCACGAACAGAGTAGATTGCGCCATCAGCGGTTAAGTTCTGATCATAACAAACACCAACGCCATTTTTGAAAGCAGGGTCTTCATCTAAGTAAGGTTTCAGATCCAGGATAGCACCAGCTGCAGATGCAACAGGAGTGATGTCCCAGCCGCCGAAATCAGCGATGTCATAGAATTCACCAGCTGCTAAATCATTAAGTGCTGTGTTGTAAATGCCCTCTGCACCAGCTTCGTTTGCAATAATGTTGAAAACGAATTCATCTTTGTGCATATCAGCAAATTCCTGATAAATTTCACGCATCTGAGCAGCGGCAGGCCACTCAGCCTC
This sequence comes from Lachnospiraceae bacterium, assembly GCA_024403235.1. Taxonomy (GTDB): domain Bacteria; phylum Bacillota; class Clostridia; order Lachnospirales; family Lachnospiraceae; genus JAKSSF01. The sequence goes on from JAKSSF010000007.1 coordinate 62,505, forward strand.
TGAATGGAAATAACCATGGGTAAAATTGATAACGGGAAGTTCCCCGTTGTCTGCTGCAGGAGCTTCTGCTACAGGAGCGTCTTCTGCGGGAGCATCAGATGCTGCTGGTGCACTCGAACCGCCACAGCCAACGATTGTTGTTGCCAACATAGCTGTTGCTAAGAGTAAACTAACAACTTTCTTTTTCATTGTAAATCCTCCTTTTTACATTTTTAATGATAAGTTTTTCGCCGTTTTCTAAGTTGTTCTACAACTTTTTGACTTGTACTCAGTATAAAATGTAAAAAGGAGGACATAAATGTATCTATTTTACCAAAAACATGGAATATTTTTACATTTGATATTTATTCTACGCACATTTGGTAGAAACTATTTTCTTCCAAACCACCATTCAGATAAGAGCTTAAATATAGTTCTATAGTTTCTCTTTGGGATTCACTCCAAAGATTTTGTGGAATATCCAATCGTATTTTTGCGGATTGAATTTCTTTTACCGCCATGGAAAATCTTTCCAATTCCTTTTCATAATCCTCTATTTCAATCTCCGGATTTTGTGGCATCTGCTGGGTCTCCAATAGAATTCTCTTTTGCACCGGAAGACTTAACATATAGGTTAAAAAACGAATAGAAGCCTGTATTTTTTCTTCATTTCCAGTGTTTCCCACAAGATATCCTAAGGCCGCAGACTGGCAACTCATGGTTTGACCATAGGCAGAAGGAAACAAAGCATATCCGGCATTTATATCAGGCTTAATCATAGAAGCTGCCCACACACCGTTTGGATAGATCGCCAGTTTCCCATTATTAAACAGGTCTGTTTCATCACGATAACTGATGTTACGGCTTTGCATGTGAATATTGTCATCCAGTCGTTTCCATGCGTCACACACCTTGGAAAAACTTCTCTCAGACATTTTTATCTTGCCTTTTGTAAGCATTTCACCGGAATCATTTAAGATATTGTCCGCTATATACAAATAGGTATTGGTAGAGGGTCGGATGGCTTCCACTGTACTAAAACGGGCTGAAGACCATCGATTGATGGTTTCCAACATCTTAAAAAAACCATCCCAGGTTGTGGGAATATTCTCAATTCCAATTAACTCCAATAAATCTTTGTTATACCAATATCCACCGCTGACAATCAAAACATCAGACGCTGTATACAAATGGTCTTGCTGCTTCCAGGTCACCTTCGTGATAGGAGAAATACTTGTTTCAAACTCAAAATCCTTTTCCATATAGGGTGCCAAATCTACCAGCATATCATTTTCCAGCATAAAACGATAAATGGAATTTTCTCCTTCACCTGCTGTGAAAATAATATCCGGAACAGTCCCTACTGACAGCATATCTTCCACAAAATTTATCATTTCTTTATTGGTAGGCATAGAGAGCATGTTGATCTTAATATCCGGATTTTCTTTTTCAAAATCCATATAGATTTGACGCATTGCCTTGTGATCTTCCTCTGTAGCTCCCCAACCATGAATAAAAGTAATTTCTGTAGGAACAGCTGCTTTTTTTCCACTGCAGCCAGATAAGAAACACACCAGTATTACTCCTAAAACCAGTATTATTTTTTTCATTTTCCACTCCTGCTTTGTTTATATTCCTTAGGGCTTAAACCGGTCTTTTTTCTAAACATACGCGCAAAGTATGCGGGGTCATTAAATCCAACATAATCTGAAATATCATTGATTTTCATATCTGTTACCAATAGACATTCTTTGGCCTTTTCGATTCGTTTCAAAACCACATCATCGGATAGGTTAACACCTGCCTTCTTTTTATACAAACGGCTCAAATAGCTGGAATTAGAATGGAGTAGTTCTGCCACCTCTGTCAGACTGATTTCTTCCCGATAGTGCAGTGCTACATAGTGTGACATTTTTTCATATAAATCCTTATCCTTGTCCTCCTCCGGCTCTATTGTAATGGCCGATTGCTGTATATCTTTCACCAGTCTTTCTACTACCAAAGGCAGTTCTATGGTAACATCCGCTTTTAAGACATATTCTTTCACGCCATATTTCATAGCGGTTCTGGCATAAGAAAAGTCAGAGTAGGCACTTAAAACAATAATGCGGGCCTTACTCTTATTATCCATCAGATATTGACAGGCTTCCAATCCATCCATAACGGGCATGCGGATATCTGTAATTACAATATCCGGATTCAGTTCCTCACAAGCTTCTATCAATTCTCTTCCATTTTTTACTATTTTGATTAGTTCACAGCCTAATGCTTCCCATGGCACGATTTTCTTTAGGGCATTTCTTAGGTACTGTTCATCATCCGCAGCGATTACTTTAATCATACTTTGCCGGTATCCTTATCTGTATTTTTGTTCCAATTCCCTCTTCTGTCTGTACATCAACCTGGTGCTTTCTTGGATAGAGCACCTTTAAGAGCTGTTTGGTATTCATCAAACTGGTACCTGTATGCTCACTGGTTTTGCCGGTACCCATACCAATACCATCATCTTCCACAATCAAAATAAGTTCATTTTCTTCCAGTTTTGCTTCTACTCTCACATTGCCAGGACCATCCTTAGGCTCTATTCCATGCTCCACTGCATTTTCTACCAATGGCTCGATCATCAATTTTGGAATTTTAAGTTTTCCCAAGGCTTCCTTATCGTAAAGAATCTGATAGGTCAAATCCTCTCCAAAGCGTTCCTCTTGTAACTGAAGATAAAACTGGATCAATTCCATTTCATCTTCTAATAAAATATAAATCTCTTTATCCTTAAAAATTTTACCTCTTACCAAAGCGGAAAATGCCATGAGACTTTGATACAACGCATCATCTCCGCTTTCTAAGGCCTTAATACTAAGCATGGCAAGTATATTATATTGAAAATGAGGATTTAATTGAGACTGCAAATACTTTACTTCTGTTTTTACAGATAACAATTCCTTTTCATAGACCGCTTTATTTAAGCGAAATACTACCACTGCAATTCCAGCTAATATTAATACAGAAAAAACAAACAGGCTGATGCCGATGCCTCCAAATCCATAATAAATATTGGAATTATCTATCATGGTATGGGAATAAAATCCAAAGGCATAACTAGCATCCTGTTCCATTCCTTTTCGCCCCAATAATGAATTTCCATGGGATAATAATTCGGTTTCTGCTTTACGAGAGGGATTTCGAAAACCAAATTTCCATACAGATAAATCGTACTTTTCGATAGGTGCAAAGATTTCTTCGATTTTATCCAGATTAATTGCCACTGCACAAACTCCTATGGAATTCATATCATCGTTATATATTTTAGATATAAGAACTTGCTCTGTACCGGTTTCCTGCGGAAAGAGCATATAGCCATCTTTTCCTGCTAAGAAAGTGCCTACCAATCCTTGAAATCTTTTATCATTCAGTTCCTGCATACTGGCAGTTTCCGGATAATAGCTAATCTTTATGTACTCACCAGTTTCTGCAAACAAATACACATCTGTTACAAAAGGGGACATCCCTGCACTACGGTTTCTCTCTGAAAATAAGTCAAAGCTTTTGATCAGTTCTTCCTGTGCAACTTCCTGCTCTGCTCCCGGACTTCTTAAATATTTTTGCAGCACACTACTATGTCTGATGGACTTAATGCCATCCTCTATAAATTGCACATTGTCCTGCACCTGCCTGGTGGTACCGGTTAGTACATATTCCATGTTTCTTTCATTATTACCCGAATTAAACAACAGGAAAAAAACAATAAAGCCTATGCCTAGAATCATCAGGGCAAAGGCTGTTGTAGATACCACAAGCATATTTATTCGAGAGTCTATTCTAAATCGTTCTTTTTTCATAGGCAAAAACGCATCCTCTTTTACAAGTTTTCCTAAAAAAATTGTAGCATAATCATGCAACTACTGCCAGAGAATAATTTTTCTCTGGCAGTAACTGTTCTTATCCTTTTACAGCACCTCCTGAAAGGGCCTCTATGAAGAATTTACTAAATACGCAATATAACACGATAGGCGGTAAGATGATAACTACCATAGCCGAGAACAAACCGTTGTAGTTGGTTCTGAAGGCAGTTGAGAAGGTAGCTAACAATGCCGGTACGGTTAATTTTTCTTTTTGGATAACAATTAAGGAAGACCAATAATATTCATTCCAGTTATTCAAAAATGCCAATACACCTGCTGTCATAATACCCGGTCTGGCAATCGGAAATACTACATGAAACCAGGTTTGGAAATAGTTACACCCGTCAATCTGGGCTGCTTCTTCCAGTTCTCTTGGAATATTATCATAATAGTTTTTGATAACAAAGAAACTAACTGCCAATCCACTGCAGGCATAGACCAAGATCAAACCTCCATGGGTGTTATATAAATGCAATTTATTGATTAAGTTATATACCGGAAAGGTTAGTGCTGTAGCAGGCAAAAACATGGTGGAATAGAGTGCCGCTGTTACCAGTTTTCTTCCAAAGAATTCCATTCTGGCAATAACATAAGCCGACATGGAAATCATAATAACACTGATGACCACGGATACTACAGATACAAACAAACTGTTTTTGAAATATCGCATCACATGCAAATCTCTAAAGGTAGAAATATAGCCCTGCAAATAAATGGATTCCGGCAGCATAAAACCGGGTCTTGCCAAAGGATCCACCTTAAAGCTGGATAGCAACAGCCATACTAATGGAACTAAGGCAACAATCAATGCCCAGGCTAAAATCAGATAGGTAAAGAAACGGTCTTTTGCAGAAAGTAGTTTTACGGTGCTTTTCTTCTTTTTCATCACGCTTTCTCTCCTTTCTTTGCCAATTTTCTTCTTAAATCCGCGAAGGAAATTCCATATATTCCATTTACTGCAGCAATGATAATCAAGCCTGTTATAACCTGAATAACCGCTACGGTATTGGCTCTGCCGTACTGTGCTCTGGGAGAATTAACTGCCAATTCACGAATAATATAACTGATACTATAGGTACCTGCTGCACCTTTGGTTAAGAAGTAAACCTCATTGTACAGAAGAAAACCGGAGGTTGCTGCCAAAACCGATACCGTTCTTAAGGTGCCTTTTATCATGGGGATAACAATATGCCAATCCTGAGAAAATCCACTGGAGCCATCTAATAGGGCTGCTTCTCTTATCTCTTCCGGAATAGCCATAATATTACCCAAAATCAAAAGAGTAGTGGTACCGGTAAAGAAAATGTATGCACCGGTCATCGCCCAAAAAGCAGGTCCTTCCAACAACAATATAGAATCATTAAAGCTACTGTTGAAGATCTTGATTAACGGATTGATAAAACCATAGGTTGGATTATATATCTGTAAAAATATCATGCCTACTGCTGCTGATGAAATCATACATGGCACAATATAAATATTCCTAATTAACTTTATACCCTTCATTTTACGAGAAAATCCGAGTGCCATAAGGGTTGCCACAGGGATTTGGAAAAATACACCCAGGAATGCCCAGGTAACAGAATTTCGAACTGCTTCCCAGAAATAGGGATAGGTACTGAATATGTATTTATAATTGTTCAATAGCTCTGCGGAAGACCACAAAGTTGGATTTGCTATATTGGTATAATCCCACTGACAAAACGAAGTATAGAATACGGTCAAAATCGGATATAGATAAAACATGCCAAAGGCTACAATAGTAGGCAAGAGAAATACAAAGATAAATATACTTCTTTTCATTTTCTGCATAAAATTTGCCTCCTTTTTGCTACATTTTTATAAGGTTACACCCTGCCTAAAAAGGCAGGGTGCAGGTTTTCTTTAAGATGAATGATTAGATTATTTTTGAAATATTAGCCAACGATAGCTACGATTTCATCTACTAACTTGTCATATCTTGCATCGATGTCTGCGCCAGATACTGCACATTCCATGAATGCGTTGATAATTGCTGCTTTGATATCGCCGTCCCATACTAAACCAGGAACCTGAACTTTTGCTGCGTTGCAAAGGTTACATGCTTCTGCAAGTTTTTCTACGCCACCTGCTGCGCCAAGTGCTACTACATCAACAGTTGTGTTACAAGGGTTAGCCTGAACATCTGTGAAGATCTTTGCCTGAACTTCAGGACTTACCATGTATGCTAAGAATTCTAATGCAAGAGCTTCTTTTGCTTCACTCATACCAGATGCGATTGTGATACCGCCACCTGCCTGAAGGATAGAAAGGTTGCCAGGGAATAATGCAGGCTGAATTACATCAGCTAAACCTGCGTCGATTGCGCCAGCGTTCCAAACACCATTGTGAAGAACTGCTACAGTACCGTTTGCATTGAAGTCTGCCATCATGTTACCAACATCGTTAGTTGTATGGTCAGAACCATTTTTCTGATCAAGAGCTGCAACTGCTTTGAATGCGTTTGCAAATGCGTCTGATTTTACCATGTCTGCTGTCATAGGGCTTGTGATAAGGTCTGCATTGCCATCAGAAGCAAGTTTAGCTGTTAAAAGCTGTTCAGAAGACTGACCTGCGATGTATGCGTAATCTACGCTGTCAACTAACTTCTCAAAGCCTTCCCATGTCTGGATATCGTCTACTGTTAAACCAGCACCTTCAACGATGTCTTTGTTGTACCAGATACCTCTGGTAAGAAGCTGATCATGAACTGTGTAGATAGCGCCATCTACATCATTCTGTGTATAGTTGATACCAACTGCATCTTTCAAGCCGTTTGCATCGATATAAGGTTTTACATCTAATAATAATCCGCCGCTGATTGCTGCTAACGGAACATCTGATCCAGCGTAATCGATGATATCAGGGAAAGAACCGCCTGCGATCATGTTCTGTGCGATTTCTGCGCCATTTTCTACTGGAACAGGTTTGAATTCTACAGGGCCATCTGAATGTGCTGCTGCGAATTCATCAAAAATGTCTCTCATTGCTTTTGCGGGAGCCCATTCGCTCTCATCATGATAATAACCATGATAAAATTCTAATACTTCTTTGTCTCCTGTGCTTTCTGCCGGAGCTGCTTCCTCAACCGCTGCTTCTTCTGCAGGAGCGTCTGTTGCTGCTGGAGCGCTGCTGCCACAACCTGCAAGAACGCTGGTTCCAAATGCTGCAACTAATAATAAGCTTAATAGTCTACGTTTCATACTTTATCCTCCTTTTTTATTGACTTGTGTCAAATATGTTTTGTTTGACTATGGGCTTATTATACTAACAGATTGTTCGGATTTTAATACACTCAGATGACCGAAAAGTAGGATTATTTTTACCTGTTATATTTTGCTTATCTTTATATAAACTATTGCCAATCTTTCTATTTTGTAATACGATAAATTCACTAATGAATAAATACTATTAAGGAAAATCTCTACATTCTTGTCCAGTTCGGACATTTTTCCGCTTGAAATAATGTTTTTTGTTTTGGGTAAAATTTTATATTTTTCATGATATCTTAATTATCGCAGAGAATAATTCGGATATTCGATTTTTGCATTTCTATACAAATTCATTTTGTGTTATAATCGAAGGAGATTACTATATGGGTAACAAAAGAAATCAGTGGCATCCGGCTTTTTATGCAGCTATGCAGTTGGAAAAAGTTGAAAATAAAGCGGATGCAATTATTGCTGAGAAGGATGCTCTTCTTGCTGAGAAAAATGATTTAATCGTATTATTGCAGGCACAGCTTGCAGAGGCACAAAAGAAAAGTAATGCATAGTCAAATATGATATAAAATCCAAAAAGGATGGTGACTAATATGAGCGACAATAAACTGATTCAAAGCAGTCCGGAAATTCCGGATGACCTGAAAACTTACAGCACAGTCAGAGGTTATATTATTGCGGCCCAGAAGCAGGTATACTCTGCTGTTAATTCTGCCATGGTCATTGCTTACTGGAATATCGGAAAACAGATTTATGAAGCATGTGGTGAGAATGATCGCGCCGCATATGGCAAACAGCTTCTGCAGTTTTTATCTGATAAACTGACTGCTGAATTTGGAAAAGGTTTTAATGTAAGGAATCTGCGAAATATGCGCCAGTTCTATATAACATTTCCAATTCGGAACGCACTGCGTTCCGAATTGAGTTGGACGCATTACAGATCTTTGATGAAAGTGAGTGATGAAATTGCTCGTAATTTCTATTTAGAAGAAGCAGTGAAATCATAACAGACAGATTTTTGCAGCGAAGTATCTGCCGTATATGCCGACTAAGGAAGAACTGCGGCGAGAACTGAATCTGGACGAATTTGAAAAATTAGCTTCGGTTTAACTTGCTTCGGTCTCGGCTATGCGCTTGGTTGCAATAGCCGAAAAAAATAACCGCCCATCGTCCTTGAAACATTTGAGCGGTCATTTCCATTCAATATATTATCAGGCGAACCGTCATCGGTAACACCTTTTTTATTATAATAATTTTTTTATTCAATTATGTCAAACACAACTCTACTTTCATAATCCACATTGACAAATAATTATTTTTACAGAAACATCGCCATATACAACGGCAATGTAATCATTTTTCCATCCACACCTACATTCTGGGAAGAAAGCTTATATCCCTTTATGATTTCTTCTTTTTTCAGTAAATTTACCAGGGTTTTTGCTCGTTTTCGTCCCGATTTTACTTCTATTGGAACAATACCATCTTTATCTTCTATCAAAAACTCTAACTCTGCAGTGCTAGCTTCATTTCGATAAAAATAAATCTGATTATGTCCATTTTTATATAAAATATCTGCTACAAGAGCCTCATACAATCCTCCTTTAGCAGTACGAACTACCAGATTATCGGAAAGGTCTTCCATAATGTCATTTAATAAGCCATTTTTTAAAGAAAAATCATAACTACTTATTAATAATCCTATATCTGTAGTGTACAAACGAAAATTATCCAAGATAAGATGATTTTCTAATGGATATTCTACGAAAGATACATTATTTACAACCATTGCCATATTAGCATTGCATATCCAATCTATACTGGATTCAAACTTTCGTGCTGTTCCCTTTTTTTCTACTACACTAAATTGATATTTGTGATTATCTTTATTTAATTGGCGCGGTATAGATTTATAGCAACTTTCCGCCTTGATCTTTAAATCTGGCTTTGCATATCGCGCTATATCAGCAAGATAATCCCTATAAATTCGCCTCTGAATTTCATCTGCCGCATAGTAATCTCTACCAGAAATAAAGGCATTTACAACCTCCGGCATCCCACCTATAACCATATAGTTCAAAAGATATTCCATCATTTTTTTATGGATTGCTAATGGGACTTCTTCTTTTTTTTCAAAATATTGCCTTACATTTTCGATGACATCCTCATCTACATCCAAAGCCCATAAAAATTCCCGAAAATCTAACGAGGTCATATCTAAGTACTCTACATAACCTACTGGATAAGATGTTCCCCTTTTATAATTCATTCCAAGAGCTGAGCCACTGGCAACTACATCTACAGAAGAATCTCCTGCAAGAAACTTAAGGGCAGTGATAGCATTAGGACACTCCTGTATCTCATCCAAAAACAGTAATGTCTTTCCATCAATAAATTGACACCCTTCCATGGTAAGTCTGATAGCGATTTTAATTGTATTTGCATCTAAAGCTCCAGCAAAAATATCCATATATTCAGGATGTTCCAAAAAATTCAACTCTATAAAAGAATCATAACATTCTTCTGCAAAGCGTCTTACAATATATGTTTTTCCTACCTGTCTCGCACCATTCACGATTAACGCTTTATTATTCTTTTGATCTTTCCACTTCTTTAATTTATCCATGGCTTTTCGTTTCAGCATAATATACCCCCTGGACTTTTTTGTCCTTATTTGAAAATCTCAATTATTACTCATTTACATTATTCTCTTATTATTTGGTATTATAGCCATTTCGCATATTTTTATCAAGATTTTTATGCACATATGCATATTTCCCATAATAAAAATATGCATATTCGCACAAAGTGCAAAAAACAAGGCTGACAAATGAAGTAATCTCAAATGCCAGCCAGTTGCTACCTTTGAAAATTGCTTTTGAATGTCTAAAATGCCGGAATAGTTCTTATGTTCCATAAATCTTGCAACAACTGCCGGCATCCCACCTAAAATCATATATTCATGGATTCTATTTCCTTATAATACAATCCCATAAGAGAACCCGTACAAATAACATCAAATCGTCCATCTAGAGAAAAAGATTTTAATGCAGTTGCGCAGCTTGGATTTGCTTGTAACCCATCTTCTCTAGGGCCACTCATTTTTCCCCACTTTGTCTCATAGACTATAGAAAACCCTTTAGGAGTATATACCTTTGAGGCATTTATCTAAATCACTTCGTACCCTGTTACTGATTCTATTCCTCGGTTTTCTAGGGTCTTTCCTTATTTACTATCTTCTGGATATAAAAAAAGAATCTGTTGTTTCTCCTAACAACGATTTTACAGCCATTACCAATAGCTTTTTGAAAGAACAATTAGAAAAGGACACTCTGGGATTACATTATACCATTGCAGATCCAGAGAGTTTGAGGATTGACTATCAGGTAACCCTGCCGCTTTGGTCAGAAGCAGAAGAAACCAATACCTATCTACAATATGAAAACTTATATTCCTCCCTGCAAGAAATAAGGCAGGCACAGAAATCCTCTGAAAAGAAATCTTTATCTACAGAAGAACAATATACCTTAGACCTATTGTTACATAATCTACCCTTACTGTTAGAAGGAAAGGAATTTTCTTTTTATGAAGAATATTTCTCTCCTACCATGGGAGTTCAGGTGCAATATCCCATTTTGATGGCTGAATATACTTTCCGTAGTAAAAAGGATGTAGAAGATTACCTGACACTATTGTCACAAACCAATGCCTATTTTCAATCTTTATTAGAATATGAAAGGCAGAAATCGCAACAAGGTCTATTTATGTCAAACGCTTCTGCCTCTGCTGTAATTACCCAATGTGGCGAAATTATATCTTTGGACAGCTTGAAAAATAATAAACACTTTCTTCAGACTTCCTTCCATAAAAAATTAACTGGCTTACAAGAAAAGAAGATTTTGTCCGAGGAAGAAATTGCTGACTTTATCTGCCTTCATGATAAGGTTTTACTAGAGCAGGTTTATCCTGCCTATCAGTCTTTGGCGCAAGGCCTTTCCTCTTTGGTAGGTTCCTGCACCAACGAACAAGGACTTTGCTATTTTCCCAAAGGAAGAGACTACTATGAATGGTTAGTCAAAACCAATATCGGCTCTTCCAAATCTATGGCAGAAATACAAGAATTGCTATTGATACAATATCAAACATTAGAGAAAAAGTTACAGATATGCAAGGAAAAATTACAGCAAAATTCTAATCTGACTGAAACCACTTTTCCTGTTTCTTCTCCGGAAGAAATGCTGCAAAAACAACAAGCTTTTTGCAAACAGGATTATCCTTCTTTAAACAGTGTGCAACTTTCCCAAAATAACAATCTAAATTTCTCTTTAAAAGGAGAAATCGTGGAATCAGAAAATACCTTAATAAAACCTGTAACTTCCGGCTTAGAAGCCTACACTGCACCTGCCTTTTATGTAAATACTCCTTTGGATAGCACGGGCGAACATTCTATTTATATCAACTTCAGCAGTACCAAAGAAGGCTTAGATTTATACACCACTTTGGCACACGAAGGATATCCGGGACATTTGTATCAATCTGCCTACTATCACGGTTATCAAAGTACCCAAGGGGTTCCCTTGATTCGCAATCTTTTTCATTTCGGCGGATATACGGAAGGATGGGGAGTATACAGTGAATTGGCTGCTTTTGATCAGGCGGTTTCTCTTTTTCCTACCGGATTACAGGCCTACTACAAACCACTATATGACTACCTAAAAACAGAGCGGGAATTACAGCTTTGTCTACTGTCTTTATTAGATTTACAAATTCATTGGGAAGGACTTAGCCCGGAAAAGGCAAAGACTGCCTTGGCTTTATATGGAATCGAGGATAGAGAAAAGCAAGACGCGCTATATCAATATATTGTAGAAGCACCTGCTAATTATTTGAAATATTATATTGGATATTTAGAGATTTTGGAAACAAAAGAAAAAGCCAAATCTCTATGGAAGCAATCCTATAGTGATTTGGCTTTTCATACTTTTTTCCTAAATGCGGGACCTTCGGATTTTACTACATTGAAAACGCGATTGCAGTAAAATGAACCCCTGACCCCGTCCTATGTCATAATTTTTGGAACAAAAATTGTGACCTGGCCGGGGGCCATTTTAGTTTCCGTAGAAGATTTGAGCAATAGGTGAATCCTTGCCTAGCACCACCGTTTTCTTCTCCCCTGTCATAGAGGTTTTGAGAGCGTCCAAACTACGCACAAAGTTATAGAAATCTGTACGGCCTTCGTCTCCATAAGCCTCTGACAGGATACGCATGTACTCTGCTTCCCCTTCTGCTTTCAGGATTTCTGCATCCTTACTGGCTTCGGAAAGTAAAATGTTTACTTCCTTATCCGTAGTGTTGCGGATTTTCTGAGCTTCCGATTCTCCTTCTGCAGTATAGGTAGCAGCAATATTGCCACGCTCTGAAATCATACGCTCATAAACCGCTGCTTTGTTATCGCTAGGTAAATCCAACTGCTTGGTTTCAATGGTCATTACTTCAATACCATACTGGGAGAAGGTATTGCCATAGTTTTCCATAATGGCTTTGGAAAGCTCTCCGTCACGACCGGAAATAACCTGCTCCTGTGGCCAAGAACTGATAACATTTTTGATAGAGTTATAAATTACTGTATCAATACGATTTTCTGCGTTACCCAAAGAACCGTTTAAGGACTGGGCAAACTTCAATGGATCTGTAATATGCCACAGAACATAACTATCTGTAATCATAGTCTTTTTATCCTTGGTGATAACATCAGATGGTGCCAAATCGTATAATAGAATTTCTTTGGGCAGGGTATCTGCAGTCTGCACAAAAGGAATACGGAAGCTTACCCCCGCTTCTGTTTGCACATGGTCTACCTTGCCAAACTGACGAATCAAGGTATATTGATTTTCTTTCGTAATGACTAAAGAGGATAAGCCAACTACGATTGCAATGATAAGAATCAACACTATAGTGCCAATGCCAAGTTTCTTTTTCATAGGGCTCTCCTTTCTATTCTTGCACGAAGGAATCTAAGGGCAATACTTTTTGTACCCCATGTCCATCGTCGATAATCAGTTCTAAATCCGGAAGTACTTCTTCCATAGTTTCATAGAACATACGCCTTTTGGTTACAGTAGGATTTTTAATATATTCCTCATACATAGCGTTAAATCTGGCTACCTGTCCGGTTGCTTCATTCACACGCTGCTGTTTAAAGGCTTCTGCCTCTTTCACGATTTTATCTGCTTCTGCCTGAGCATTAGGCAGTTTTTCATTTCGATATTTATTGGCATTATTTAAAGCAGTTTCTTTTCCCTGCTTTGCCGTTTCAACATCCTTAAAAGCAATCATGATTTCCTGAGTTGGTGGCTCAGAATCCTGAATGGTAACATTGACCAATGTGACACCAATGTCATCTTTCTCCAGTTTTCGAATAACCATTTCCTTAATGGCTGCCTGAATTTCATTTTTCCCGGTAGTCAAAACACTGTCTACATCATAGCTACCGATTACAGTACGGATACAGCTTTGGGCCAAATTTTTCAAAATCAGCTCCGGATCCTCTGAAGCATAGACCGCTTTTACAGGATCTGAAAATTTGTATTCCACGAAGAAGTCTACATTGATAAAGTTATAATCATTGGTAATCATAACAGACTCTTCTTCTACTGTTGTGCCGGAATACATATCATACCCAATGGGAAAGCCCTGAATGGTTGTGTTTACCTTCTGGACATGCTGTATAAAAGGAATTTTGAAATGTAAACCGGGGGAAGTAACCGGTGCAGCCTTTCCTAAGGTGGTCAAAACTGCCTGCTCCTGCTCTCCTATAGTGTAGGTAGCATTAAAGCTGCAAAGCATTAAAATTAATAGAATGAAAAATACGGCAGCTCCCTTTTTCAAGCCATCTCCAAAATTTTTCTGTGGAAAACGGGGAATGGGACCGGTGTGTTTTTCGCGTCCTCCGCCGGTGGACTCATTGGTATATTCTTCCATACGAATACTCCTTTCTTTTTCAGATTTTTATGCAAATTGAGATTGATACAAGGATGCATAGAATCCCTGTTTTTCCAACAATTCTTTATGATTTCCTTGCTCTAAAATATCCCCATCCTTCATCACCAAAATCAGATCTGCATCCTTAATGGTAGAAAGTCGATGGGCAATCACAAAACTGGTACGACCCTTCATCAGGTTATTCATAGCCTTCTGTATCTGAGCCTCTGTTCTGGTATCTACGCTACTGGTGGCTTCATCCAAAATCAAAATTGGATTGTCTGCCAAAATGGCTCTGGCAATGGTCAACAGCTGTTTCTGACCGGAGGATACATTGGTGGCATCCTCATTCAATTCCATCTGATAGCCTCCCGGCAGGGTACGAATAAAACTGTCTGCCTTGGCCGCTTTGGCTGCTGCAATTACCTGCTCGTCGGTAGCATCCAAATTACCATATCGGATATTCTCCATAATGGTACCTTTGAATAACCATGTATCCTGCAATACCATACCAAAGACTTCTCGCAGTTCGCTACGATTGAATCTTCTGATATCATTTCCATCTACTAAAATCTGTCCTGCATTCACATCATAGAAACGCATCAACAGTTTTACCATAGTAGTTTTTCCAGCCCCGGTAGGTCCTACAATGGCTACCATTTGTCCTTTTTCTACTTTAGCAGAAAAATCCTTTACTATGATTTGCTCCGGATCATATCCAAACTGTACATGATCAAAGGTAACCTGTCCTTCAATGGTGCCGGCAGGAATGGGATTCTCCACAGTCTGATCCTCTTCCTCTTCTTCCAGAAATTCAAAGACACGCTCTGCTGCCGCTGCCATAGACTGAAGCATATTGGAAACCTGCGCCACCTGAGTAATAGGCTGGGTAAAGTTTCTTACATATTGGATAAAAGCTTGAATATCTCCGATTTCAATGACCTGTCTGATGGTAAGCATAGCACCTACCACTGCCACTGCCACATACCCTAAGTTTCCTACAAAACTCATAACCGGCATCATTAGGCCGGAGAAAAACTGACTCTTCCAAGCAGATTCATACAGTTTATCATTGATTTCGGTAAATTCTTCTTTGACAATCTCTTCTCGGTTAAAGGCTTTTACAATGTTTTGCCCACTGATAACTTCTTCTACCTTACCATTGATATTTCCCAAATTGGCCTGTTGGGCAATAAAGTATTTTTGACTGTGTTTTACCACCAAGCCTACCAAGCCACCGGATACCGGTAACATTACAAGTGCAATCAATGTCATCAAAGGAGAAATGGATAACATCATAATCAACACACCAATCATGGTGGTAATAGATGTAATTAATGTGGTAATACTTTGATTCAAGCTTTGTCCCAAGGTATCCACATCATTGGTGATACGGGATAAAACCTCCCCTACGGTTTTGGATTCAAAGTATTTTAAAGGCATTCGATTGATTTTTTCCGAAATCTCCTTACGGAAACGGTAGGAAAGTTTTTGGGTAATGCCTGACATAATCCAGCCTTGCACAAAATTCATACAGGAACTAATCAAATAGATGCCTAATAATAAGGTCAGGATTTTGCCGATTTTTGTAAAATCAATACCACCGGTACCGGAAATCTGACCAATTAATCCGGTGAAAATTTCGGTTGTGGCTTTACTTAAAATCTTTGGTCCAATGATATTAAAAATAGTAGAACCACAGGCGAACAGCATAACAAATACTATGCCAATTTTGTAGTTTCCCATATACCGAATCATTTTTCCAATGGAAGCCTTAAAATTCTTTGGCTTTTCCCCCGGCATCATGCCTCTGGGTCCACCCATATGTCCACGCCGCATAGGCGGTCTTTGTGGGGTTGTCTGCTCTGCCATTATGCCACACCCCCTTTCAGTTCTTCCTCGGATAACTGGGATTTGGCAATTTCCTGATATGCCTCACAAGTTTGCATCAGTTCATTGTGGGTACCCTGACCCACGATCTTACCTTCCTCTAATACTAAAATATTATCCGCTTTCAGAACCGTACTAATTCGCTGGGCCACGATAATTACCGTGGCATGCTCTGTTTTTTCTTCCAATGCCTTTCGTAAAGCTGCATCGGTTTTATAATCCAGGGCAGAAAAACTATCATCAAATAAATAAATCAACGGATTTTTTGCAATGGCTCTGGCAATGGCCAATCGCTGCTTCTGGCCACCGGAAACATTGGTACCGCCTTGGGCAATTTCGCTTTCATATTTTCCGTCTTTTTCTGCAATAAAATCGGTTGCCTGGGCGATAGTTGCCGCCTCCACCATTTTTTCTTCTGTGACAGCAGAGCCTGCAAATTTCAAATTGCTTTCGATCGTACCGGAGAATAAAAAGGCTTTTTGTGGTACTAAACCGATCTGATCTCGTAGAGCATTCTGGCTAAGGGTGCGAATATCCACACCATCTACCAAAAGCTTTCCTTCCGTCACATCATAAAATCTGGGAATTAAATTCAACAAAGTAGTTTTTCCACAACCAGTGCTGCCGATAATGGCTGTTGTTTCTCCCGGTTTTGCAGTAAAACTGATATGCTCCAGTACAGGCTCCTTAGCTCCCGGATAGGTAAAGGACACATCCTGAAATTCCACCAGGCCTTTCCGGCTCCACTCTACATCTTTTTTTACCATAGGATCCTCTACGGAGATCTTAGTATTTAACACTTCCTCAATACGCTCTGCAGCCACACCGGCTCTTGGGAGCATAATGGAAAGCATGGTTAACATCAAAAAGCTCATTACAATCTGCATGGTATAAGTAATGAAAGCCATCATATCTCCTACCTGCAAGTTTCCTGCCTGAATACCTTTTGCGCCCATCCAAACAATCAACACCGTAATGGCATTCATGATCATCATCATGGTAGGCATCATAAAGGTCATAACCCGGTTGGTAAACAACTGAGTACGCATCAAATTGGTATTGCTTTTATCAAAACGCTCTTCCTCATGCTTTTCTCTACTAAAAGCTCTGACTACAGGAATACCGGTTAAAATCTCTCTGGAAACCAGGTTCAAATCATCCACCAAGGTCTGCATAATCTTAAATTTGGGCATAGCAATCTTCATTAAAATACCCACTAAGGTTAAAATTGCAATAACCGCCACTGCAATAATCCAGGTCATACCGGTTCTGGTAGTAGATACGCGGATAATACCACCAATTCCTAAGATAGGAGCATAGGTTACCATTCGAAGCAGCAAAACAGATACCATCTGCACTTGCTGAATATCATTGGTGCTTCTGGTAATCAAGCTGGCCGTGGTAAACTGGTCCATTTCCTTATTGGAAAAAGAGAGAATATTGTTGAACACTTTACCACGCAAGGTTTTTCCGATTTTTGCACCGGTTCTGGCTGCCAAAAAGCCAACTCCCGCTGCCGCCAAGCTCATAAAGATAGAGAATAGGATCATTTTGCTACCTTTGTTCCAAAGATAGCTCATCTGGAATTTCTCCATATCCATGCCTAAGGCTTCGTATTCACTTTTTACCATATACATGGCCTGCTGCCGCAAAATGGAATCACTGTCGATGCCCACCTCCTGTGGCAGTGCAGCTTTCATTGCTTGGAAAAACACTTCATCTAATGCAGCTCGTTCTTCCTTTGTACAATCCTTTACGACATAGACAGGTCCTTCATAGGTTCCTTCTGTAAACTGGGTTACTCTTTCATAGGAAGCTTCTACCTGCTTTTTTTCTGCTTCCGGTAAGGCCATGGTAAGATACCCAAAGGTAGGTTCTCTCATGGCTTCCGGAGAGATATGCTCTAAGCCACCCTGTTGGATACCCACATCCACAATATCGGAGGTATAACTAGGCAGGGACAGATCACAGTATGCCTGTATCAATAGCAACAATATGATACCTAAAATGCTAATGCCACCCAGTTTGATATATTTAAATAAATACTTCACTGTTATTTCCCTTTCCCAAATAATTTGCTTCGCAATATGCCATGCATTTTCGCAGAAAATCATGGCTTCTGCGCTGGTGTATGTCATGTTTTCTTCAAAAACTTGACACATATTCTAGTATACTTTCTTTGCCAGATTTTGCCATTAAAACTTTCTAAAATTTTTCCAAAAAGATTTCGACTTTTTTAGTAAGAACGGATTTTATCTCCTGAATCATCGGTGGTATTTTCTATCTTTCGAATCTGCACATAATAGCTGTAGGAAGGATTTACCACTACTTCTACTCGATCCCCCACTTTCTTTCCCATTAAGGCTTTCCCTAGCGGTGACTCAATGCTAATCATTTGATTCAACGCGTCAGATCGCACAGTGGTCACAATGCGATAGGTTTCCACCAAATCATCTTCTTCAAAGTAGATTTCTACTGTATTATTCATACCCACTTCGTCTTCTTTGGAATTATCTTCAATCACATTTGCAGTTTTTATCATTTTTTCCAAATATCGAATGCGACTATCATTTTTATTCTTTTCCCGCTTTGCTGCATAGTATTCAAAGTTTTCACTCAAATCTCCTTGGGCTCTGGCTTCTTTTAATGACTCAATCAGTCCCGGACGAAGCTGCAGCTTTCTATATTCGATTTCTTCCTCCATCTTTTGGATATCGGATTTTGTTAAATTATCAAACATGTTTTACCTCTTTTCTGAAAAGAAAACTGATGAAGCAGTAAAACCACTTCACCAGCTTTTTTTATTTTATAACTGAATAACTAACTCCAATTTCAATATCGATTTTATCATAGTTTTTATGGAAGTAATTTAATACCTCTTTTTCGTAGGTATCAAAGTATGTATTCCAAGGCTCTCCGTTTTTTGCAGTACCGTATAACAACGCCATTCGTTGTAAAGAAGAATAAAAGGAAACAATGCCCCGTTGCTTGATGACATATTCCATTCCCTCTTGCAGCACTTTCATTGCATATTCCAGATTGACAGAAATGGTGTGAGCTGCATCCATGGGCTTAATGGTAAATAATACTACACCCATCTCTTCATTCGGATTATCTCGGATGAGCTTCATGGTCTGCTCTATTCTTGGATTACCCATTACCTTGGAAAGCATATCGCTTTCACTGTTTCGAATAGAAGAAATCAACATCTCCATATCCTTACTGATATCATAGATATGTTGTTTATCTGCGTCTGCATCGTAGAACGCATACTCTCCTTCTTTTCCCTTCAAGCGATATAACATTTTTTCCAACTTATCAATATGCATCCTTAGAGTCTGAGCAGATTCTTCTACTAACATTGCCGCACAGTTCAAATCCAAAGCCTTTTCCATCAATGGATCATTTTCTTCCATGGCAGCCACCCGCTTAATACAATCCTGCATAAAGTTGATAATCTCTTCTTTTTCATTTTCTTCCAGATAGCATATAAACTGATTGCCATTAAAGCGTACTGTATAAGGATTCCACTTACTCCGAATCAAGGTGTCTGCTACCATCTTGATGTAATAATCTCCCACACGGAAACCCAATTCATAATTAATGCGACGAAGTCCCACGATATTGAATAATACTAAACTTCCTGTAGCAGCCGCAATTTTTTTCTCTATCTGGGCTACACCGTATTTTTCTCGGTAGGCTCCTGTTAACTCATCTTTGCTTTCATCCTGCTCCGATTTTTCCTCACTGAAAGCAGTTTCTAATGGTGCCATATAATCGTGGGTATGTAAAAGAATCTGTTGATTTTCCAGACACTCTAAGAAAGCATCTACAACCTCCGGTGCAAACTGGGCTCCTCTGCCGTTTTTGATTTCTGATACTACCACACTCTCCGGCAAGGGTTTCCTATAGACACGATTACTGGTCATGGCATCATAGGCATCTGCCAAACTAATAATTCTGGCAATTGCCGGGATTTCTTCTCCCTTTAAGCCCTCCGGATAGCCTTTTCCATCGTATCTTTCATGATGATACTTGGCTCCCTGTTTCACGCCTTCCACGCTGGTAATATCCTTCAGTATCTCCGCTCCAACTGTGGTATGGGTTTTCATTAGGTTAAACTCTTCATTGGTTAATCTGGTAGGCTTATTTAATACAGAATCCGGAACCGCAATCTTTCCCACATCATGAAGCAAAGCTACATAATGAATGTTGTCTAATTCTTCTTGAGAATATCCCATCTGTCTTGCAATCAATACTGCATAATCTGCCACTCGACGGGAATGACCCTGAGTGTAAGGATCTTTTGCATCTATGGTATTGGCAACAGTTTCGATGGTAGACAAACTCATCTGTGACAATTCATTGGCCTGGTTGATACTACGATTGTAGGTTCTGTTATAAAACCACGCGGTCACAACGGCTGCCGCCAAAGAACCTACTATGGAAATCAACTGCAGTACATAGCGGGATGCATCTTCATAGCCGGTTTTCTGCATTAAAAAAATACAAATATACACATTTAGGATATTTACCGCTGTCACCAATATGGACATGGAAAAAATTAATCCTGCAGAATGATATAATACCAGGAAAAATAACACCGGCATAATGAGTGCAAATCTAAATTCTGCACGCCCCAAAAGCATAATATAAAAATACAATACCACTTGTACTGCCGCTATATAGTATTTTAAAATTTCACTGTATTTATTGATTCTATAAATAAGGAAAGCCACAAAATATCCTAATACAGCCATTCCTATAAACACTATGGCCAAGTGTATTGGACGACCTTCATTTATTACATTGGCACTGACAAAGATAACTAACAACAGCGTATATAGGCTTTGGAAAGTTATATTCAGTTTATTGGTTCTTCTGGTATCTATCAGGTTCATTTTAATGCTCTCGTTTCTTGAATATTGTTTTCCGCATTATAGAAAAATGAAAATCCATTTTTCCCTCGTTTCTTTGTTTCATAAAGTGCTTTATCTGCGTCATGGTATAGACTTTCCTGAAAGCCTTTTTCGGAAAATGCAACTCCCATAGACAAGGTTACTACAGGAAGACCTTCATCACTTTGTTTTTTCAGTACCATTAGCAAATCTTCTAATTTAGTTTCTATCACATGCTTTTCCTTGGGAGAAATCTCATTCATAATGACTGCAAATTCGTCCCCGCCCAAACGGAACACAAAATCTCCATGCCTGAAATGCTCTTTCATAACACCTGACACAAACCGTAATACCTTATCCCCCATTTCATGTCCCAAGGTATCATTTACCTTCTTAAAATCATCCACATCAATGAGAATATAGGCCAACGGGTTTTCACTATAGGATAATTCTTCACAAATTTCATCATACGCACGGCGATTTAACAAACTTGTCAAACTATCATGCTCCGCCTGCTTCTCCAAATTAGCTCTATGCTGTTTACTGTTTTCAAAAGCAACATTATAGGTATGCTCCAATTGCTTTAATTCATAGGCTCCACGAATAGGAAGGGGTTTATCTTCTGCAACTCTTTTTGTGATTTCTTCCAATGGGCCTGCAAAAAAGAAGCGATACACCAAAAGATTAAGCAGCACATCTATCATCAACAATGCGATTGTAGTTCCCAACCATCGTAGATATTTTGTAATCTTTTCTGTAATTTCATTCTGCAATTCCTGGGCATATTTTGTATACACTTCATTTGCCTGATCTATCTTCTGGCTTATCATTGTTTTTATGGTAGTATAATTGGTATCATACACTAAGTAATACCCACGATTACGAAGCTGTTCTCTTGTAAGATTTAATTCCATATCCGGCAGTTTGTACTGACTTAATTCCTTTGGATATTTATAAGTAGCTACGCCTTCTATTATACTGATAATACGGAATGAGTGCATTTCTAAGTCTCTTAGCTGCTCTGACAGTTGATATGCCTGTAATAAAATAAGGGATTTTCTGGTTCCTTCCGGAAAATGAGTTAACCATTTTTCTAAAGCCAGTTCTCTCCTTTGCTTGTTCAGTTCTTCAAAATAGGCATCAATATCCGCTTTGTCATGGGAAATCAAATATTTTCTGACACAATCTGTCATAATATCTGTGGAATCCCGAAAACCTGTAATCTCTTCCTCTGCTGTAATATAAGAATTGGTAATCGAAATAAGTTGCCTATTATCCCTATAAATCTGGAATAACAAAAACAGAATAAATAGCAGTAACGCACTTTCCGCAATGGTGATCACCCAATTTACATAGCGGATTCGAATGCCCTGTATGATATTGTTTTTCTTTTTTCTATACCAAAACATATGCAACAAATTCCTTTTATAATAAACCCTTAGGATAGACTATCTACAAATCTTCTAAAGGCCGCCTTGCCTTCCTCTGTCTGTTTATAGACACCTGCGTCTGCTAAAACTTTTCCAAACACTTTTCCTATTTCTTCTTGTAATACATCCATTACATTTTCTTTGGTAATGGTGCGTTTCTTTAATACTTCCTCTGCCCAATCTGCGTGCTTCTCTAACACTTCGATACTTCTAATGTCTTTACCTGTTACTAAGGCATCTGCCAAAAGTTCCATTTCATTTTTTAATCTGGCAGGTAAAATAGCAAGGCCCATTACTTCGATCAAGCCGATATTTTCTTTCTTAATATGGTGATACTCTGCATGGGGATGATATACGCCCAAAGGATGTTCTTCTGTGGTGATATTATTACGAAGTACCAAATCCAATTCGTATTTTCCGTTTCTCTTTCTGGCAATGGGAGTAATGGTGTTATGTGGTTCCCCATCTGTTTCTGCATAGATAAAAGCAGCTTCGTCTGTGTAACCTCTCCATGTATCCAATACTTTATCTGCCAAAGCAATAATTCTATCCGTATCTGTTCCTACCAAACGAAGTACAGACATAGGCCAATTTACCATTCCCACTTGAATATCTTCAAAACCTTTGATGGTAAATTCTTCTTCCATTTCTGCCTTTGCCATAGGGAAGTTGTAATTGCCACCCTGGAAATGATCATGACTTAAAATAGAACCACCTACAATTGGTAAATCTGCATTAGAACCTACGATATAATGGGGGAACTGTTTTACAAAATCAAACAATTTGCAGAAAGTACCATGCTCGATTTTCATAGGGATATGTTTGCTATTAAATACGATACAATGCTCGTTATAGTACACATAAGGAGAATACTGGAAGCCCCAAGTGCTATTCTGAATTTCTACCGGAATGATACGGTGATTTTGTCTGGCGGGATGATTCATACGGCCTGCGTAACCTTCGTTTTCCACACAAAGAAGACATTTGGGATAACCGCTTTGCTTTGCCAATTTTGCAGCTGCGATAGCCTTAGGATCTTTTTCCGGCTTGGACAAATTGATGGTAATATCCAAATCACCATATTCTGTAGGTGCTACCCATTTCATATCCTTGCTAACGCGATAGCGACGGATATAGTCTGTATCCTGACTAAATTTATAATAATAATCAGTTGCAGCCTGTGGTCCTTCTTCTTTATACAGTTTCCAGAATTTTGAAATCACTTCACTAGGTCTTGGAAGTAACATTGACATGATTTTGGTATCAAATAAATCTCTATGGGTAATGCTGTTATCTTCCATCAAATGATGTTCTGCCGCATAATCCAACATTTCTTTTAAGATATCTTCTAAGGGCGCATCTTCTGCCTCTACTTCTTCCATTTCATCTAACTGAAACAATTCCAATAATTTATTGACTGTAAAGATTTCATCTTCCTTTTCCAATAAGTTGTTCTGTAATCCGTAATTCACTAGCTGTCTAATATTCTTGCAAATCATTTCCTATTCCCCGCTCCTTTTATATTTCTTTTAAGCCGAAAAGAAACATGGTTTTGTCCATGTTTCTTTCCTATTTTTCTTATCATTCCAGTATTGACTATATGTTAGTCTTCATATCCATTCGGATTGTTGCTCTGCCATCTCCAAGAGTCAGCACACATATCCTTAATACCATACTCTGCTTCCCAACCAAGTTCTTCTTTTGCTTTGGTAGCATCAGAATAGCAGGTAGCAATATCACCCGGTCTTCTGTCCTTAATCACATAAGGAACCTTTACGCCGGTAGCTTCTTCAAAGTTCTTTACAATATCCAATACGCTGTAGCCTACACCGGTACCTAAGTTATATACCTTTAAGCCAGCCTTTTCTTCAATTTTCTTTAATGCTTTTACATGGCCTTTTGCCAAGTCTACTACATGGATATAATCTCTTACACCAGTACCATCATGGGTGTCATAGTCATTACCAAATACACCCAGTTCTTTTAATTTTCCTACTGCAACCTGTGTTACATAAGGCATTAAATTATTGGGAATGCCGTTAGGATTTTCTCCCATGGTACCGCTCTTATGAGCACCAATAGGATTGAAGTAACGAAGTAATACTACATTCCATTCCGGATCCGCTTTTTGCATATCTGAAAGAATCTGCTCTAACATGGATTTTGTCCAACCATAAGGATTGGTACAGGTTCCTTTTGGGCATTCCTCTGTAATCGGAATAAATGCAGGATCCCCATATACAGTTGCAGAGCTGGAGAAAATGATATTTTTACATCCGTGTTTTCTCATCACATCTACAAGGGTTAAAGTTCCGGCAATGTTATTTTCATAATATTCCCATGGCTTTGCAACAGATTCCCCAACCGCTTTTAAGCCTGCGAAGTGAATGCAGGAATCAATACTTTCTTTCGCAAAGATTTCTTCCAAAGCTTCTCTGTCCAAAATGTCCGCTTTATAAAAAGGCACTGCCTTGCCTGTAATTGCCTCTACTCTTTTCAGGGATTTTTCACTGGAATTGCTTAAGTTATCCAATACTACTACTTCATAGCCTGCCTGCTGTAATTCTACTACTGTGTGGCTTCCGATATAGCCCGCACCACCGGTTACTAAAATTGACATATTTCTCTTTCTCCCATTCTATTTTTTTACCACAATACTCAACTACTAGATTATCTATTTTCCCTTGAAATGTCAATATTTCCCTATAGAAAAACCCCTACTTCTATGATTAGAAATAGGGGTTGTTTTTCATTTTGATTTACATTTTACACTAAATCTTAAATTCAGCCAATGCGTTTCCCAATTCTTCCATTTTGGCAATCAGTTCATCGCTGGCAACCTTCAAGCTTTGTACAACTTCATGCTGTCCCTGTGCTACCCCATATACATGGGAAGAACTTGCAGCTGTCTGTTCTGATACAGCAGAAATACTGGAGATGGAATTCAAGGTGCTGGTTCTTTCTTCTTCGATGTTACCGATAGAACCTGCGATTTCTTCTACATTTTCTGCCATTTCTTCTGTGCAGTAGTTGATATTCTTGAATGCATCCTTGGTATCATTTACTACTTTAGCCTGGCTATCTACAATTTTACTTGCTTCCTGCGCATTTTCTACAGTTTCTCTGGTTTGAGTAATGATTTCATCTACTACTCTGGCGATCTCATTGGCTGCAGCCTGAGAACCGTCTGCCAGCTTTCTGATTTCTTCCGCTACTACAGCAAAACCACGACCTGCATCACCCGCTCTGGCTGCTTCAATAGAAGCATTCAAAGATAACAGGTTGGTTTCTTCTGCAATATCATTAATCATACCGACAAATTCATGAATCACACTGGATTTTCGCTCTAAGCGAGCAACATCTTCTTTTACCTTCTGGGTAATTTCGATAGTCTTGTTGGTTTGATCTGCCAAAACATCCAAGGTAGAAATGCTGCCTGTTACAATCTTTCTGGAAACATTGGTACCATTTTCTGCTCGTTCTACATCGCCACCCATCATATCAATGTTCTGAGACAAGCCATCCATCTGCTGTAAACAATCCTGCAAATCAGATGCCTGTTGTGATACACCGGCATCGATTTCTTCCAGGGCATGAATAATATCTGTAGAAGATTCATCTACCTGACCGGAAACCTGCCCAATCTGGGCTGCAGAATCTGCCACCAATCTAGCGGTTGCATCTACATCTGATAAGAGTCTGCGCATATGCTCCGTCATTTCTGCTACATTCTTACTTAATATCTTAAATTCTTTGCTGCCCTTCTGGCTAAAGCTTACTGTTAAATCTCCGCTTGCCACCTGACGCAGTTTTTTGATAATTTCATCAATACTGGTACTAATACTTAAAATAATCAAGGTACCGATACATAATGCAATTAGTGTAGCGATAACTACCATTCGAACAGTCATATTACGGATAGAATATGCACCTGCTACAACCTTTGCATAAGGAACTAAGTAACTGATTACAATCCCACTTTGATTATCTTTAGAATAAATGTATAAATACTGTTTTCCATCAATGGTTACATATTCGGCATCGGAAAGCGCTTCACCTGCAAGGGATTCCGGGAAAAAGTCTTGCTCTACAAAGGAAAAATCCTTTCCCTCTTCGGTTACTACCACCTCTTTATTATCTGCCGTAATAAAGCCTGCAATGGCTCCATCTGTTACATCAATAGCCTGTAACATTTCTAAAATAGATTCTTTGCTAATATCTAAAACAACCAAAGCCTTTTTATTCTGTAAAAAACTCATATAAGACATGGCATAGGAGTCAGAATCGATGCCGATTTTTTGATCCAAATCCGTATGGCTACCATACCAATCAATATGCTGTCCTAACCAGTTATCCGAGTTCTTTTCTTCGAAAACTGCCTTTCCTTCTTCTGAACCCACATAAGCATTTAACTGGCTTTTTGTATTCTGACCGCCCATATTAGCACCACCATTTTTAGTGGATAGTACGCCAATATCAGACTGGGGAATAATCGAGATAGCAGAAAGCAATTCATTGCTTACCTGCATGGTTTTAATATTCGTATTGATTTCGGCAATGGCAGAGGCTGCTTTTACCGGATCAGCATCGTAATGACCGGACACCAAATTCTTCAAATCTGAATTCAATTTGATATCCATAGCATCCCTGTCAACAACAGTCAAAGCATACTCTAAATATTCCATTTTTGCTTCAATGGTTGCAATAGCAGAAGCTTCATAGTTAGCCACCATAGCATCCTGGGCTTTGTTATAGGCACTCACGCCAACCCAAACCACAAACAAAATCGGAATGATAAATCCGACAATTAACTGTACTTTAATACTAAGTCCCAGTTGAAACCCTTTGCCGCCTTGTTTTTTCTTTGGCGAATTCTTCTTCGTTTTAGAAACTTTTTCTTCTTCCATTTTTGTACCCCTCTTTCCTTTGGAACTCCAGCGCATTAAAAATTTGCTTCGCAATATGCCATGTATTTTCGTAGAAAATCATGGCTTTGGCGCTGGAGAGAAGTCATAATTTTTGTTCCAAAAATCATGACATACTACATGTCAAGTTTTCATAGAAAACTTGACACAATCCCCATTTACACACATTAAATACAAATTTAATACAATTTATCTACAACCGCTTTAGAGGTCTTATGATTATTCTCCAAAGACAGACTTTTATTCCTTCTGTAATATTCCTGAAACAGGATATCTATAATATAAAGCTGACTGATTTTTGCTCCGAAGGAACCACCGTCCATAGGACCTTCATTAGATCCACAAAGTAAGACTATATCAGTATAACTCGTTAAGGGTGATTTTGCAAACCTTGTAATTCCTATCATTTTTACCCCTAAACTCTGAGCAATACTTGCTACATAAATATTATCCTTGGTAGCACCGGAATAAGAAATGAAGAAAATCATGTCTTCCGGTCCCATCAAAGAAGCTGTCATGGCCTGCATATGAGGATCCTCTACACAGGTCACTTTATTGGTAATTCTCTGGAAACGATTTCTTGCTTCCTTTGCAGTAATCAAACTATCTCCAATGCCAAAGAAATAAATATTCTTGGCCTGTTCCATCATAGCGACGGTTTTTTCTATATCATCTTTTTTGATTAACAGTCTGGTTTCTTTCAACACATTTAGGTGTTGTTCCAACTGTCTGTTCCATTTTCCTTCAATACCTTCATCGGAAAGATTTGCCAATCCCTCATTCACAGCCTGCTCTTCTGTATTGGAAGATAAGGACAACTTCATCTTAAATTCCTGATAGCCTTTTACCTTCATGGTGCGACAAAATCTATGGACACTGGCATCAGCAACCTTACAGTTTTCTGCCAATTCAGTAATGGACATAAAAAGCACTTTATCGGTGTTCTTTAATACATAGTCTGCGATCTTTTTTTCTGTTTTTGTGAACCCTTCCATAGAGCCCTGGATTTCTGTTAATAGGTTATTATTTGGCATGATTTTCTCTTTCTTTTTTGGGGTATGCAAGATACGGGAAAAAGACATGGACAAAACCATGCCTTTTTCTTTTTTCTTGTGGTTTACTTTTTACTTATTTGAAGAATTGCTTTTACTTATGCGCAATATTTTTTAATTGCTTCTGCAATCATAGCAGTTGCTTCATCAGTAACCTTCTTATCTTCCGGAACAAGATCTGCCAAAGGCTTTCTCACGCCACCGATATCGGGACCGCCCTGGTTACGGATGATTTCTTTGATTACTGCATACATATTGCCATGTGCGCTGCACATTTTGTATATAATTCTGCAGATATCATTCTGAATTAATCTGGCTTCTTCATATTTACCGGCATAGAATAATTCACGAGCTTTGATAAATAATTCAGGCATAGCTGCATAGGTACCACCGATACCGCCAACTGCACCAGCTGCAAGACCGGATACAAACTGTTCGTCGGGACCGTTAAATACGATTGCGCCTTCATCCTTGAACATCTGAATATCCTGGATTGGCATAGAAGAGTTCTTTACACCGATAACACGAGGATTTTTTAACATTTCACGAAGTAATGGCAAGGTAAGAGATACCCCTGCAAGCTGTGGAATGTTATAGATGATAAAGTCTGTGTTAGGTGCTGCTGCACTAATATCATTCCAGTACTGTGCAATAGCATGTTCCGGTAAATGGAAATAAATAGGTGGAATAGAAGCGATTGCATCTGCACCAACGCTTTCTGCATGAGCAGCTAATTCCTGACTATCTTTGGTGTTATTGCAAGCAACATGAGCAATCACTGTGATACGGCCCTTTGCTACTTTCATAACTGCTTCCAATACGGCTTTTCTTTCTGCCACTGACTGGTAAATACATTCTCCTGAAGAACCGCCTACATAAAGACCGGTAACTCCTTTGTTAATTAAATATTCTGTAAAAGCTTCTACTCTTTCTGTAGATACATTTCCTGCTTCATCATAACAAGCATATAATGCAGGGAACACACCCTGGTATTTTTTGATGTCCATAA
>JAKSSF010000070.1 GCA_024403235.1 Lachnospiraceae bacterium
CGTTTCTTTGGAAAGTAAGAGAGGACGGGAAACGTGAAAAAGGTATGTAAGGCATAACAGTTCCAATCAACATATGTGAGGATGGTGTATGGAAGAGGTAGTAGATTACAGTGATTTTTCTTTAGAAACTAAAAGTCTAGTATTAAAAAAGGCAAAAGAGGAAGACTGGGAAGAAATATACAAAAATTTATGGAGCCACAAAGAGAGCGCTAAATATATGTTGTGGGATGTGACAACTTCGGAAACGGAAGCCATTAACAGAATCCGAAGAACAGTTGATTTTCAAAAAGTCAACAAATATGCTTTTTTTGTATATGAAAAGAATACGAATATACCAATAGGCTTTGCCGGAATGAAAGAAATAGAACCTGGCGTCTATGAAGATATAGGTATTGCGTTAGGACCGGATTATACGCGGAAAGGGTATGGAATCGAGATATTAAATGCCCTGGTTGAAGAGGCGAAGAGCTGCGGAGGGCATAAATTTGTAGCCTCTTGCAGGAAACAGAACATTGCGTCTCACCAATTGCAAATGAGATGTGGTTTCCACTTTGTGAGCGAGGAGACACGAATTGATCCAAGAACCGGAGAAAGTTATCTCTTGGAAATAAATGAAAAACAACTGGACAAATAATGGATGCAAATCACGATTATGGAGGATGACAAAAATGGGATTTTTTAATAAGAGAGTACCTAAAGAAACGAATGAAATCGAAAATAGAGCGTTAAAAGAAAAGATCGCAAATGCGGCAATATCACAATTACACCCGGGCGACGACTATGAATCACTGGCATATACTAAAGTGGAGTTCGGCTATCTTTATAATATAGAAAGTCATGGAATAGAAGCATTATTTAAGGTGATCACGGATAAAGGAACCTTTTACTTTGCTGTTCAGGGACCTAAAATGCTCAGCCTGGCATTAACGGAAGAGTTGTATAAAGCTTATGTAGATGGCTTTTTTGCTGCAAGAAAAAAATAGGCATCAGATAAACAGAGAAAGCAGAGGCGGGTGAACAACCGGCTTCATTATTCGATAGTGAAGGAAGAAAAAGAAGCCTTGAAATCAAATATAATGGACTTGGACGGTACTAGGAACTATGAAAAAGAGATATGCAAGTGTAATACTGGTTATTATTATGGCGGTATTTTTGGTTTCATGTGGAAATGGAAGTAATCCGGAAGTAGAGGCAGAAAGTCCCGCTGATTTAACAGAATATGATCTTAAAATCGTGGATGGTATAAATGCAGAGAGTAAACTTGTTCGCAACCTGTATGAAAATGTAGGTGAAAACACAGAGCCATTTATTGTTGAAACTGATGGGAGAAGTGAGGCAATTGCAGTTCGTATTCCAAAAGCAGATGGTGAAGTAAGGATAAAAGAAATTACACTTACAGAAGACCAATATAACCTTTACGGTATGGCTGTAGGCGTATCTCAAGAAGAGTTTGAAAGAGAAATGCTTAAAAAGGGATATGAAAAATATAAACAAATCGAAAGTATGGGATATCAATCTTATAAAAATGGAAATGTGTACGTTGCTATAAATTATGATAAGAATTCTACCGTAGAGAGAATATTTGTTAATCTCCTGGTGGACTATAATGAATGGCGCGGAGTTGAATAGATAGTTTGGAATAGGTATATATGAATTACATAATAAGAAAGTTAAGACAAGAAGAAGTAAAAATACTGGA
>JAKSSF010000071.1 GCA_024403235.1 Lachnospiraceae bacterium
TTTTTCACAGCACTCAATCCCCATGGGCCGGTGTAGCAGCCTTTGCCGTAGGAGTTATTTTGGCACTGCAGGAAATAAGCCTCTTCACCATCGCCTGCCTATGCAGTGCAACGGTGTTCGTGCTAGAATACTTTTTATGTTAGAAAAAGAGCACCAAGGAAAAAATTGATATGTACCCAGAATCCTGGACACATTGATTTATAACTTAATATTAGATGCATTCCATGGATGTCTCTCTACATTTTGTAGGAGGCATCCATTTGCTTTTAGCTTGGATTCGCTGGTTGTTGTAGTAATTTATATATTCTTCTACAGCTGCATTAAAAACTTCAAAAGACGTATATTCTTTTTCTTGTCCATAGAACATTTCGTTCTTCATTCTTCCGAAAAAAGTTTCCATAATGCTATTGTCATAGCAGTTACCTTTTCTAGACATAGATTGGATAACACCATGTTCTTTGAGTGCTTTACGGTAGGCTTCATGTTGATACTGCCAGCCCTGATCTGAATGCATAATTACTCCTTCGACACAGGGAAATTTCTTAAAAGCGCTATTCAGCATATTTCTTACCTGCAATAAATTAGGCCTGGTGGACAAATCGTAAGATATTATTTCGTTAGTATGCATATCTAGTATCGATGATATATAGCACTTGCCAAATGGTAAATTAAATTGGGAAACATCCGTGGTCCACTTCTGTAAAGGTTTATCTGTACTAAAATCGCGGTTAATTATATTCGGAGCTACTTTACCGACATCTCCCTTGTAGGAATGATATTTCTCTTTGGGTCGTTTGCCTAACAACCCCATTTCGCTCATAAGTCGCTGCACCCGTTTATGATTTATATTGTAACCACGATTAACGAGTTCTTTATGAACCCTTCTAACACCATATCGGCCTTTATTTTTAAAATATATTTCCTTAATCTCATTTGCAATTGTTATGTTTCTTTCTGCTACCTTGTCTGTTTTCTTAATCTCATAATAATATGTTGATCTAGAAAGACCAATGGCTTTGAGTAAATACTTTAGTTTGTATCCTTGCTGTTGGGCTTCTTGGACGAGCGCTGCTTTTTCGCCTTGAGTTGCTCTTCCCATTTTTCTTCTCTCAAGGCGATTTCTTTTTTTATTATTTCGTTCTCGGCTTCAAGATATTCTATACGGGCTTTCAAACGTAGCAGTTCCTCTCGCTCTGTTACAGTCAATTCTGCTGGTAATTCTTTCTTTCTCATTGTGGGCTCCTTAGGTGGCCTTCCTTTTCTTTGATTGGCCAATCCATTATACCCATTTATTTTATACTGTCTAACCCATTGATACAATAGACCGTCACTAATTCCGGCATTGACAGCTACACTTTTTATTGAAGCTCCTTCCAATACCTTAGCTACCAACTCCATTTTTTCCTCTGCCGTCCATATTTTGTTTTGGTTCTTGTGTTGCAAAGCCTCTGGTCCACAGGCATTTGCTATACGAAACCAAAGCCTTATTTTTTGACGAAAGCTTCTCTGTTTAATACCAGGTGGCGTTTCAGCCCATTTCCCTTGTCGGAATAATTCCACACACATCTTTTTAAATTCAAATGAATAACGCATAAAAATACCCCCTTCACTGGTTGTCCAGTAAAGGGGGTACATATCAT
>JAKSSF010000072.1 GCA_024403235.1 Lachnospiraceae bacterium
TATGCGATTCTATCATTGAAGGAGAGTGATAAATCATGGCAAACGGAATCCAAACAGCCAATGGTAAAGCGTTCGAATATGCGTGTGTCTTAGCGATTTATAATGAGCTATCAGCGATACAAAAAATCGAAATAGAGGATTCGCCACAGCTAAAAACTGCATCATCATTATATGAGAGTATGGATGAGAAGATGCAGGAGACTCTTGATAAGGCAGCTATTGCGGCCGTAAGAGTTATTAGAAGGTTAGAACCACAGCTATGGGAACCAAATGGAAATGAGCCATTATATTTATCAATTCAGCCAGACTCAGCAGGTATTGCTGGAGATGTAAGAGATGTATTATGTCTGCGTAAACAGAATGGGTGGGAAATAGGCTTTTCTTGCAAGCATAACCACCATGCTGTAAAACACAGCAGATTATCAGATACTATTGATTTTGGTAAGGAATGGTTAGGTATTCCATGTTCTGAAAATTATTTTGGAAAGGTTGTACCTTTATTCGCAAAATTAAGAAAATATCGTGATGATAGTAAGAGCGCAGGAAAACCAATGCTATGGGAAGAAGTTGATAATAAAGTTGACAATTATTATCGTCCTATATTGCAGGCCTTTATGGATGAGCTGTCAAAAATAGATTCTGAAAATAAGGGCAAAGTTCCAGAAGCACTTATTAGATATTTACTTGGAAGATATGATTTTTACAAAGTAATTACTGATGACAGAAATAGAACTACAAGAGTTGAAGCAATAAATATTGCAGGAACATTAAATGCAAATTCTGGTAAAGAAAAGGCTATTACAAAAGTTCCTGTATTAAAAATGCCAACACAGTTTTATCATATAGGTTTCAAGCCTGAATCTGATAATACTATTGAAGTGGTTTGCGACGAGGGATGGCAGATTTCTATGAGAATACATAATGCAAGTTCTAGAGTAGAGCCATCACTTAAGTTTGATGTTCAGCTTGTTTCATTTCCATCATCATTGTTTACACAAACAGAACCATGGGATTTAGATGATACTTTTACTAGAAGAATTACAAAATATGCGGAACTAATAATGAATAATCATTAGTTTAAATATAAAAAATAAATATTGTGCACCAAAAGGTAGCGAGTGATCTTAACAGAAAACTCACTGCCTTTTTTATTTTCATAAACCAAGTTTTGAAAGGAGAAAGATATGATTTCACAAGAAGAAAAATCAAAGAAAGTCCTGCTGGCAGAGGAAAAGCTGGCACAGGCAAAAGCACAACTGAATAAGGCAAAAAGAGAACAGAGGGCAGAGATTGAAAAGGCTAAATCGCATCATAAATACATGATGGGTGGATGTGTTGCAAAGTATTTCCCAGAGTGTTGGGATTTCTCTGAACAGGAAATGAACAGAATTATAGCCTGTGCATTCAAGAACAAGGATGTGCTAAATATGGTTGCTGTTGTTGTTAAGGAAAGACCTGCAAATGCAGATTATTTTTCAGAGAGTGAGGTGTTAGAGGGTGCAGAGGACGAGGCGAAAACCGACTAAACTTCTTCACCGAGATTTTCTCGGTGCGCACAGATATACTACCAGAGGTAGTATGT
>JAKSSF010000008.1 GCA_024403235.1 Lachnospiraceae bacterium
ATGACAATGAGCGATCCTATTGCAGATATGCTTACAAGAATTCGTAATGCAAACACTGCAAAACATGATACAGTTGATGTACCATCATCAAAAATGAAATTAGCTATTGCTAAGATCCTTTTAGACGAAGGTTATATTGAGAAATATGACATCATCGAAGATGGTAACTTCAAAACAATCCACATTACATTAAAGTATAACGCAGGAAAAGAAGAAAGAATCATTTCTGGTCTTAAGAGAATTTCTAAACCTGGTTTACGTGTATATGCTGGTAAAGATGAACTTCCAAGAGTACTTGGTGGTTTAGGTATTGCTATTATTTCTACCAACCAGGGCGTTATCACTGACAAAGAAGCTAGAAAGCTTAACATTGGCGGTGAAGTATTAGCATTTGTTTGGTAATTACTATTAACAAGCTTCAATAAATAAGGAGGTACGGGCATGTCACGTATAGGAAGAATGCCAATCGCGATTCCTGCAGGTGTTACTGTAGAAGTTGCAGAAAATAATAAAGTGACTGTAAAAGGTCCTAAGGGAACATTGGAAAGAGTGTTACCTGCTGAGATGGAAATCAAGGTAGAAGGTGCAGAAGTAGTTGTTTCCAGACCAAATGATTTAAAGAAAATGAAATCTCTCCATGGTTTGACAAGAACACTTATCAATAACATGGTAGTAGGTGTTACTCAGGGTTATGAGAAGAAATTGGAAGTAAACGGTGTTGGTTACAGAGCACAGAAATCCGGCAAAGTATTAACATTATCACTTGGTTACTCTCATCCTGTAGAAATGACTGATCCAGAAGGTATCGAAACTGCTTTGGAAGGTCAGAATATCATCTACGTTAGAGGTATTGATAAAGAAAAGGTTGGCCAGTTTGCAGCTGAAATCAGAGATAAGAGAAGACCTGAACCTTACAAAGGTAAAGGTATTAAGTATGCTGATGAAGTTATCAGACGTAAAGTTGGTAAGACCGGTAAGAAATAGGTAAGGAGAGGAAACAATGGTTAGTAAAAAGTCAAGACAAGAAGTTCGTGTTAAAAAACACATGAAAATCCGTAACCGTTTTAGCGGAACAGCTGAAAGACCACGTTTAGCAGTCTTCAGAAGTAATAATCATATGTATGCTCAAATTATCGATGATACCGTTGGAAAAACTTTAGTAGCAGCTTCTACTGTAGAAAAAGAAGTAAAGGCTGAATTAGAGCAGACTGACAATGTAGATGCAGCAGCATATGTTGGAACCTTAATTGCGAAGAGAGCAATGGAAAAAGGCATTAAAGAAGTAGTATTTGATAGAGGCGGCTTTATTTATCATGGTAAGGTTGCAGCTTTAGCAGAAGCAGCTAGAGAAGCTGGCTTAGAATTCTAGGAAGGGGAGAAAATTTTATGAAACGTACTCTCATTGATACAACAAACATGGAATTAACTGAAAAAGTTGTTTCTATCAAGCGCGTAACTAAGGTTGTAAAGGGTGGTCGTAACATGCGTTTCACCGCTTTAGTAGTAGTAGGTGACGGAAACGGTCATGTTGGCGCTGGTTTAGGAAAAGCGACAGAAATTCCAGATGCAATCCGCAAAGGAAAAGAAGATGCAATCAAACATCTGATTCCAGTGGCTTTAGATGAAAATAAATCTATTTCACATGATTTCTTAGGAAAGTTCGGTTCTGCAACCGTTCTTTTAAAGAAAGCTCCTGAAGGTACCGGTATTATCGCTGGTGGTCCTGCTCGTAACGTTTGTGAACTTGCAGGTATCAAGAATATCCGTACAAAATCTTTAGGATCAAACAACAAACAGAACGTTGTATTAGCAACTATCAACGGATTACAGAATTTGAAATCCCCTGAAGAAGTTGCTGCAAAACGTGGCAAATCTGTAGAAGAAGTTATTGGTTAGGAGGAGAGAAAAATGGCAGATAAAATGTTAAAAATCACTTTAGTGAAATCTCCCATTGGTGCTGTTCCTAAGAATAGAGCAGTTGTAGAGGCTATGGGTCTTAGAAAACTTCACAAAACTGTTCTGATGCCTGATAATGAGGCAACAAGAGGAATGATTCAAAAAGTAGGCTATATGCTTAAAGTTGAAGAAGCATAAGTAGAAGGAGGTGTCAGAATGGAATTATCAAATTTACAGCCAGCAGCTGGCTCAAAGCATAGTGATAATTTTAGAAGAGGTCGTGGACACGGTTCAGGAAATGGCAAGACCGCTGGTAAGGGACATAAGGGTCAGAAGGCTCGTTCAGGTGCTCCCAGACCAGGTTTTGAAGGTGGTCAGATGCCTTTATACAGACGTATTCCTAAGAGAGGCTTCACAAACAGAAACTCTAAGGAAATCGTTGCAATTAATGTTTGCGAATTAGAAAGATTCGAAAATGGTACAGAAGTTACTGTTGAAACATTATTAGAAACCGGTGTAATCAAAAATCCAAGAGATGGTGTTAAGATCCTCGGAAATGGAGAATTAACCAAGAAACTCAATGTTAAAGTAAATGCATTCTCTGCATCTGCAAAAGAAAAAATTGAGGCACTTGGTGGAACTGCAGAGGTGATGTAATATGCTTACAACCCTGAAAAATGCTTTTAAAATCAAAGATATTCGAAAACGTTTATGGTTTACATTTTTAATGTTAGTTGTGATTCGTTTAGGATCACAGCTACCGGTTCCGGGTGTTGATCGTACCTTTTTCGCATCTTGGTTTGCACAGCAGATGGGTGATGCATCAGGCTTTGTAGATGCAATTACAGGTGGTTCATTCTTGCAGATGTCCGTATTTGCATTGAATATTACACCATACATTACATCCTCCATTATTATGCAGCTATTAACCATAGCAATTCCTAAATTGGAAGAAATGCAGAAGGATGGAGAAGAAGGTCGTAAGAAAATTGCTTCTATCACCCGTTATGTTACTGTTGCATTAGCATTGATTGAATCTACAGCGATGGCAATTGGCTTCGGAAGAAGTGGATTGTTGGAAAGTTTCAATGTATTGAATGTATTAACAGTAATCGTTGCTTTAACTGCAGGTAGTGCATTCCTTATGTGGGTTGGTGAACAGATCACTGAGCATGGTGTAGGAAATGGTATTTCAATCGTATTGACCATTAATATTATTTCCAGAATGCCAAGCGATATTAAGAGCTTGTTTGATCAGTTCATATCCGGAAAAGCAATTGCAGTTGGCGTGTTAAACGCATGTATTATTCTTGCCATTATTCTTGGCATGATTATTTTGGTTATTATCTTGAATGACGGTATTCGTAAGATTCCTGTTCAGTATGCGAAGAAAATTCAAGGCAACAGAACATATGGCGGTCAGTCAAGTAATATTCCATTAAAAGTAAATACAGCTGGTGTTATTCCTATTATCTTTGCATCTTCTCTTTTACAGATGCCATTGATTGTAACTTCAACCTTTAGAATCAATGCAAATAATTTCTGGATTGAGTTATGCAAATACTTAAACTCAGGTAACTGGGTAAAACTTGCAACCCCTCAATATACCATTGGTTTGGTTATTTATGTAGTATTAGTAATCTTTTTTGCTTACTTCTACACATCAATCACCTTCAATCCACTTGAGATTGCAGATAATATGAAAAAACAGGGCGGATTTATTCCGGGTATCAGACCTGGCCGGCCAACCAGTGAATATTTAACCAAGATTTTGAACTACATTATCTTTATTGGTGCAGTAGGACTTACCATTATCGGTATTCTTCCTTATGTATTCAATGGTTTATTTAATGCTAGCGTATCCTTTGGTGGTACAAGTCTTATCATCATCGTTAGTGTTATCTTAGAGACAATCAAACAGATTGAATCCTTAATGTTAGTTCGTAATTACAAAGGTTTTTTGAATGATTAATGAGGCTGGGGGCAGGACTTTACTTGCCCCCGCTTATTTTTTCTAAAGAAGCATGTAGATAAATAGTGAGTTTCACTGTTTAGATAGAGAGAAAGGTATAAAGTATGAAGATTATTATGTTGGGTGCACCTGGTGCCGGCAAAGGTACACAGGCAAAAATGATTGCAGATAAATATGGGTTACCACATGTATCTACAGGTGATATTTTTAGAGCAAATATCAAAGAAGGTACAGAACTTGGAAAAGAAGCAAAAAAATATATGGATGCTGGTCAGTTAGTTCCCGATGAGTTAACTGTAAAGATTTTATTGGATCGTGTTGCAAAAGATGATTGCAAGAACGGTTATGTATTGGATGGCTTCCCAAGAACTATTCCTCAAGCAGAAGTTTTGGACAAAGCATTGACAGAATTAGGCGATAAAATCGACTATGCAATCAATGTAGATGTTCCTGATGAAAATATTGTAAAGAGAATGTCCGGAAGACGTGCTTGTGTAAACTGTGGAGCAACCTACCATATTGAACACATTCCACCAAAGACAGAAGGTATCTGTGATCGCTGTGGTAAAGAGTTGATTTTAAGAGATGATGATAAACCGGAAACTGTATTAAACAGATTGAAAGTATATCATGATCAGACACAGCCTTTGATTGATTTCTATACCGGAAAAGGTGTTTTGAAGTCAGTAGACGGAACTGTAGATATGAAAGATGTATTTGCAAGTATAGTTGCAATTCTTGGTTAATTAATGCATAGATAAAAAGAGGCAAACATGGCTGTTTCAATTAAATCAGAACGAGAAATAGAATTCATGAGAGAAGCCGGCAAGATTCTTGCCAAAGTGCATGACGAATTAGGGCAGGCAATCAAACCCGGTATTTCTACATGGGAAATTGATAAATTAGGAGAAAAACTAATTAGAAGTTACGATTGTATTCCAAACTTTTTGAATTATAACGGATATCCGGCTTCTATTTGTGTATCAGTCAATGAGGAAGTGGTACATGGTATTCCGAAAAAAAACCGTATTTTGAAAGAAGGAGATATCGTAAGCCTGGATGCAGGATTGATCCACAAGGGCTATCATTCAGATGCTGCAAGAACCTACGCAGTTGGAAAAGTAAGTCCGGAAGTGCAAAAGCTGATAGATGAAACAAAACAAAGCTTTTTTGAAGGCATAAAAATGGCAAAAGCGGGCAATCATCTATTTGACATTTCCAATGCTATCGATGCATATATTTCAAAATGTGGATATGGGATCGTAAGAGATTTGGTGGGACATGGTATTGGAACCAGTCTTCATGAAGATCCCCAAATACCGAACTTCCATCAAAATAGAAGAGGACTGCTTTTACAGCCTGGTATGACATTGGCAGTAGAACCCATGATTAATATGGGGAGAGCAGATGTGGAATGGTTAGCGGATAACTGGACAGTAGTTGCAGAAGACGGATTACCATCAGCCCATTATGAAAATACCATTCTAATTACCGATGGAGAGCCGGAAATATTAACATTGTTATAATAGGAAGAAGCAATGTAAAAATATGTTAGATAAGGTAGTAACCATATGGTAGGAATGTTAGCAACCTCACTGATGGGACATGACAAAGGAAAGATATATGTCATAGTTGAGGAAACAAAAGATGCTGTAATGTTAGCTGATGGAAAGCTTCGCCCGGTAGGTAAGCCAAAGAAGAAGAAAAAGAAGCACATTCAGCTAATCAAAAAGGTTGTTTTAGAAAACCAACAGTTAGAGAATGATTTGAGTATTCAAAAAGCATTGAAAGAATATAGGAGGAGACAAGATGTCCAAATCTGATGTTATTGAAATCGAAGGAACAGTAGTAGAAAAGTTACCCAATACCATGTTTCAGGTAGAATTAGAAAATGGTCACAAGGTACTGGCACATATCAGTGGTAAGTTACGTCAGAATTTTATTCGTATTTTACCAGGTGATAAAGTGACCTTGGAACTTTCCCCTTATGACCTGTCTAAAGGAAGAATTATTTGGAGAGATAAATAAAGAAATATTCCATAAAAGAATTTAGAAAAACTCTTGCAAATAGCCAAGCTGCATGGTAAAATGATAAACGGTCTTTTTATGAAAGGAGGGTTTAACATGAAGGTTAGATCATCAGTAAAGCCAATTTGTGAAAAGTGCAAAGTTATTAAAAGAAAAGGTTCTATCAGAATTATCTGTGAGAATCCTAAGCACAAACAGAGACAGGGTTAATTCATTCGATTGATAGACCGGAATGAATGAACTGTCACATTATTTATAGCAGTATTAGAATGTAAGGACTTCTATATATATTATATAGAAGGTTTTTGCATGATTAAGATAATGGAACGTACTTAAGGCGGTACGGGAAATTACTTTTTGATACCGAGAATAATGTCACACAAATGGTTGCAGTAGTTTCAATAAGAAACTGCACTAAGTATCGGAAAAGCCGAGTCCTTATTCGGCCGGGTATTACTACCCCAATCAATTAGTAACGAAAAACAAAACAGAAAACGGAGGAAAACGTAAATGGCTCGTATCGCAGGTGTTGACTTACCTAGAGAAAAACGTGTTGAAATCGGTTTAACTTACATCTATGGTATTGGTAGAGTAAGCTCTAACAAGATTTTAGCTGAAGCCGGTGTTAATCCTGACACTCGTGTTAGAGATTTAACAGATGACGAAGTAAAGAAAATCGCTGAGGTTATTGACAAGACAATGACTGTAGAAGGTGATTTGAGAAGAGAAATCGCTCTGAACATCAAGAGATTACAGGAAATCGGATGCTACAGAGGTATTCGTCATAGAAAA
Organism: Lachnospiraceae bacterium; assembly: GCA_024403235.1. Lineage (GTDB taxonomy): Bacteria > Bacillota > Clostridia > Lachnospirales > Lachnospiraceae > JAKSSF01. Next base: position 6,689 of record JAKSSF010000008.1, read on the forward strand.
GGACTTCCAGTTCGTGGTCAGAAGACTAAGACCAATGCTAGAACTAGAAAAGGTCCTAAGAGAACAGTTGCAAACAAGAAAAAATAATGTATTCAAGTAAAGGAAAGTAGGTTAGTTTATCATGGCTAAAAAAGTTGCAAAAAAAGTAACAAAAAAGCGCGTTAAGAAAAACGTTGAACGTGGACAGGCACATATTCAGTCATCTTTCAATAACACAATCGTTACATTGACGGATGCAGAAGGTAATGCATTAAGCTGGGCAAGTGCCGGTGGTCTTGGTTTTAGAGGTTCAAGGAAATCTACTCCATATGCAGCACAGATGGCTGCTGAAACTGCTACAAAAGCAGCTTTAATTCATGGACTTAAGACAGTAGATGTATTCGTAAAAGGACCTGGCTCAGGACGTGAAGCAGCAATTCGTGCACTTCAGGCATCTGGTCTTGAAGTAATTAGTATCAGAGACGTAACTCCAGTACCTCATAATGGATGTCGTCCTCCTAAACGTCGTAGAGTTTAATCTTGACCTTTAGGAAATGAAACTGTAAACAAACATATGTTGGAAGAAAGTACAATGTACTGTAAACAACCACTAGAATCGGAGGATTAAGAAATGGCAGTAAATAGAGTTCCAGTGTTAAAGAGATGTAGATCCCTTGACTTAGATCCTGTATTTTTAGGATATTCTAAGAAATCTAACAGAAAAAATGCAAGAGCTAACAAGAAGATGAGCGGCTACGGTACTCAGTTAAGAGAAAAACAGAAAGCAAAATTCATCTACGGTGTGTTAGAAAAACCTTTCAGAAATTACTATGAAAAGGCTGCTAACATGATGACCGGTCTTGCAGGTGAAAACTTAATGACTATCTTGGAAAGCAGATTAGATAGCGTTGTTTTCAGAATGGGATTTGCTAGAACAAGAAGAGAAGCTAGACAGATCGTTGGTCATAAGCATGTATTAGTAAATGGCAAACAGATTAACATCCCTTCTTACTTAGTAAAAGCTGGCGATGTAATTGAAATTAGAGAAAAATCTAAATCATTACAGAGATACAAAGATATTCTTGAAGTTACAAGCACAAGATTATTCCCTGCATGGATGGATGTAGATGTAGAAAACTTAAAAGGAACTGTTAAGAACCTTCCTACAAGAGAAGAAATTGATGTTCCTGTAAACGAAATGCTTATCGTCGAATTATATTCTAAATAAGCTTAATCAGTATCTATTATTTATTCATAAAGGAGGGTATTTGCAGTGTTTGATTTTGAAAGACCAAATATTGAGGTTGAAGAAATCTCTGATGACAAGAAGTACGGCAGATTCGTAGTAGAACCTTTGGAAAGAGGCTACGGAATTACATTAGGTAACTCATTAAGAAGAATCATGCTTTCTTCTTTACCGGGTGCAGCAGTAAGTCAGGTGAAAATCGAAGGCGTATTGCATGAATTCAGTTCTATCCCTGGCGTAAAAGAAGATGTTACTGAAATCATCATGAACATCAAGAGCCTTGCTATCAAGAATAACAGTGAAACTAACGAGCCTAAGACCGCTTACATTGAGTTTGAGGGCGAAGGTGTAGTTCGTGCATCTGATATTCAGGTGGATCAGGATATCGAGATTATGAATCCTGACCAGGTTATCGCAACTTTAAGTGGCGGTAAAGATAGTAAATTATATATGGAACTTACTATCACTAAGGGTAGAGGCTATGTAAGTGCAGATAAGAATAAGAGCGAAGATTTACCAATTGGTGTTATCGCAATCGATTCTATCTATACTCCTGTTGAGAGAGTTAATTTAACAGTGAATAATACACGTGTTGGTCAGATTACCGATTTTGATAAATTGACTTTAGACGTGCATACAAACGGAACCTTAGCTCCCGATGAAGCTGTTAGTTTGGCTGCAAAGGTACTTAGCGAACACTTAAGCCTTTTCATTGACTTATCTGAAAATGCCAAATCAGTAGATGTTATGGTAGAAAAAGAAGACGATGAAAAAGAAACAGTTTTAGCAATGAGCATTGATGAATTAGAGTTATCTGTTCGTTCTTATAACTGCTTAAAGAGAGCTGGTATTAATACAGTTGAAGAATTAACCAATAAAACTTCAGAAGATATGATGAAAGTTCGTAACTTAGGTAGAAAATCCTTAGAAGAAGTTTTGGCAAAATTAAAAGAGTTAGGCTTACAGTTAAATCCTAGTGAAGAATAAACTGTATTCCTTATAAAAGGTAAGTATGGTAAATCCAAAGAGTACATCTTACCTATCATGATTGGAACTGTTAACGGGCATAAGCCCCAACCCATTCGGTAAGTAAGACCAAAGAGCGTAGCCGGATGGCCATGAAGGAGAATGAAAATGGCAAAGTACAGAAAATTAGGCAAAACAAGTAGCCAGAGAAAAGCATTATTAAGAAACCAGATTACTCAGCTTGTATATCATGGAAAAATTGTTACTACTCAGGCTAGAGCAAAAGAAGTTCAGAAACAGGTTGAATCAATCATCGCATTGGCTGTAAAAGAAAAAGATAACTTTGAAATGGTTAAAGTTACAGCTAAAGTTGCTCGTAAAGACAAAGACGGCAAGAGAGTAAAAGAAGTTGTTGATGGAAAGAAAGTAACTGTATACGATGAAGTTGAAAAAGAGATCAAAAAAGATATGCCTAGCAGATTACATGCTAGAAGACAGATCATGAAGACTCTTTATCCTGTAACAGAAGTTCCTACAGCAGCTGCTGGAAAGAAGAAAAATACAAAAGAAATCGATTTAGTTGCAAAATTATTCGATGAAGTAGCTCCTAAATATGTTGATCGTAAAGGTGGTTACACCAGAGTTGTTAAGATTGGTCAGCGTAAAGGTGATGCTGCAATGATGGTTGTATTAGAATTAGTATAATTTGTACAATGCAAAAAGCTCCGCGAAATGCGGAGCTTTTTTATTGCTTATAATTGTGATAGATTGTTATGTTATTCTGCTATCTTTTTCTGGAAATGTTGATAATCCTTGGTGGAATTCCAATTTCCACCCCAGGTAAAGCCATGGGCTATAAAAAGTTTATAACAAATGTCATTTTCATCAATCTTATAAGGAAAACTTTTGCTTCTGTCCACATAAATTTCGCTGCCGGCAGGTGAGATATAATCTTCTCCGGACCCGTTTTTATTAAAAACGATATAAGGATTATAAAATGGATTGATATCAATTGCCAAACCTAATGCGTGTTTAGAAAGTGTTGTGGTGCCTTCGACAACCCGGTAGTTAAAGCAGGAAGTATTGTTGGCTTCCATAGATTTCAAATCATCTCCATCATATTCATCGACTAGTTCCACTCGTTCCAGTTCGTATTCATTCAGATATAATTCATAAAAGATATCCAATAAATCAGAAGCGATGGCTTTATTACAAATGATTTCTCCTAAAGCTTCCTGGTGTTCAAAATTAAAATAAAGGATTTGAAGATATCGTAAGTCCTCATAGGGAACCGTACAATCCTCTCCATAGGAAATGCCATTGATTCGTTCTTTGATAGAATCTGATAAGCTGCTGCAAAGAAATCCTTTTTTATAGGTATAGACATCTTCTGCCAAATATATTTTATATTCTTCCATAGTTTGTTCTATGCCCTCCAGATTGAATTCTGGTACAGTTTCTGTAGTATATTCATCATTTGATTCCTCTGTGATAGTATTCTCTGATAAACTAGAATCTGCTGCATCAGAAGCAATTTCAGTCTCCCCATCTTTGGGAGTCGGTGGGTGCTTCTTTTCATAGTCAGAAAGTGTTTCTGAACCGGACAGCATTCTGGCAAAGATAGAGAAGAATACCACAATGGCAACCAACAGTAAAAGTGGTTTTGTGAGATTTCTCATCATATTCCTTTCTCGTTATGATACTGTTTTTTTTGTTTGCCCAAATAAGCAACTACCCACAGTATACACTAACTGCTTGTATTTGTGAAAGATATTTAGTACAATAAGTAGAACTGTGATTGTCAACTAGTTGAACAAATGAGGTAACAACTAAAATGGATATTATTCGATCAGAACATGTATCTTTTGACTATATAAGGCGAGATGAAGAGGGAAATGTAGAAGGAATTACTCGAGCTGTAGATGATGTATCTCTTCGCGTGAAGCAAGGAGATTTTGTAGCAATTCTGGGACATAATGGCTCCGGAAAATCTACCTTTGCGAAACACTTGAATGCATTACTGTATCCTACAGAAGGCACTTTGTTGGTAGACGGTAAAGACACAAAGGATGCAGAGGAAATCTGGAATATTCGTCAAAGTGCAGGTATGGTATTTCAGAATCCGGATAATCAGATTATCGGTCAGGTTGTTGAAGAGGATGTTGGATTTGGGCCGGAAAATATGGGCATTCCTACGGAGCAGATTTGGGAGCGTGTAGAGGAAAGCTTAAAAGCCGTTGGTATGTATCAATACAGGAAGCATTCCCCTAATAAATTATCCGGTGGACAGAAGCAGCGCGTTTCGATAGCAGGTGTCCTTGCCATGCACCCCAAATGTATTGTATTGGACGAACCTACTGCCATGTTAGATCCCAATGGTCGTAAAGAAGTCATTCGAGCTATTCGTGGCTTAAATATGGTGGAAAATGTAACCATTATTTTAATTACCCATTATATGGAAGAAGTCATTGATGCAGATCGAATTTTCGTGATGGATGGTGGACGAGTTGCCTTAGAAGGAACACCGAAAGAGGTCTTTTCTCAGGTAGAAAAGCTTCGTTCTATGCGTTTAGATGTCCCTCAGGTAACGGAATTGGCTTTTGAATTAAAAAAAGGTGGGTTACCTCTGCCGGATGGCATTTTAAGAAAAGAAGAATTATTGGAAGAATTAAGAAAGCTTCGTTAAAAAGAAGCAAAGAATAGGAAAAGATATGTCACTGATTTTAGATCATGTAAATTATATATATGGTTCTGATACCAACTTAGCAGTGAAGGCTTTAGATGATATTTGTTTGCAGATACCGGATGGTCAATTTATTGGAATTATCGGCCATACCGGCTCCGGAAAGTCTACGTTGGTGCAGCATCTGAATGGATTGTTAAAGCCCAGTAGTGGTGCCATTTATTTTAATGGACAGGACATTGGAGATGAGGATTTTAACAAGAAAGAACTTCGCAGTAAGGTAGGCTTGGTTTTCCAGTATCCGGAGCATCAATTGTTTGAAATCACTGTATTTCAGGATGTGTGCTTTGGTCCAAAGAATTTGGGACTTTCCCAGAAAGAGATAGAACTTCGAGCATACAGTGCATTAAAGCAAGTTGGTTTGGAAGATGAGTATTTTTATCAATCTCCCTTTGAACTATCCGGAGGTCAAAAAAGAAGAGTAGCCATTGCCGGTGTACTTGCTATGCAACCGGAAATTTTGATATTGGATGAGCCCACAGCAGGCTTGGATCCGAAAGGCAGAGATGAAATCTTGGGGCAGATTGCAAAACTGAAGGAAGAAACCGGCATGACCATCGTACTGGTTTCTCACAGCATGGAAGATGTGGCAGAGTTTGTGGATCGTATCATTGTAATGAACAAGGGAAAAGTGATGTATGATGATGTCCCCAAAGCAGTGTTCTCTCACTATAAAGAATTGGAAGAAATCGGCTTGGCAGCGCCTCAGGTTACTTACATTGTGAAAGAGATGCAGCAGGCAGGCTTTCCTGTAGAAGGGAATGCCACTACCATAGCAGAAGCAAAAGCAGAGATACTAAAAGCCTTTGGAAAATAAAGGACAGGTAGTCTCTTGGAAATAGAAATCGTATTAATAGAAAGAATAAAAAGATGTTACGTGAAATTACAATAGGACAATATTATCAAACGGATTCTGTCATACACAGACTGGATCCCAGAGTAAAATTGGTGGCAACCATTGCCTACATTGTGTCATTGTTTATCGTGAATCAGGTTTGGGGATATATTTTGGCAGCACTTTTTCTGGCTATGGTTATAAAACTGTCCAATGTGCCATTTTCCTATATGATTAAAGGCATGCGTGCAGTCATTCTGCTATTGATGATTACGGTGATTTTTAATCTGTTTTTAACCCCTGGAGAAGTGTTGATTTCCCTATGGAAATTGCACATTACAAAAGAGGGATTGAAAATCGCCATTATGATGGCAGTGCGTCTTACATTTTTAATCATAGGCAGTAGTGTGATGACTTTAACCACCACTCCCAATAACTTAACAGATGGTCTGGAAGCTTTAATGAAGCCGTTAAAGGTCTTTAAGGTGCCGGTACATGAGGTGGCCATGATGATGTCCATTGCCCTTCGTTTTATTCCCATCTTATTGGAAGAAACAGATAAGATTATGAAGGCGCAGATTGCCCGCGGTGCTGATTTTGAAAGTGGGAATTTAATGAAAAAAGCAAAGGCTATGGTACCCTTATTAGTACCCTTGTTTATTTCTGCTTTCCGTCGTGCCAATGATCTTGCGATGGCTATGGAAGCCAGATGCTATCGTGGTGGAGATGGCAGAACCAAAATGAAACCGTTGATTTACCAAAAGAGAGATTATATAGGATATATTGTTTTATTGCTATACTTGGGTTTGTGTGTCTGTGTGGGAAGATTGTTGCCGGTTGTATTGGCAGCGTTTATCTAGAGGATTTGTGCAGATATGAATGGAAAACAATATAGAGATAGGAAGCCATGAAAAGAAGAATTTTATTACAGGTTGCCTACGATGGGACAGAGTATCATGGCTGGCAGTATCAGCCCGGTAGTAAGACCATTGAGGGGGAATTGAATATTGCCTTATCCGCGTTGTTTGGAGAGCCTATTCAGGTCATTGGAGCCAGCAGAACAGATGCAGGGGTTCACGGACTAATGAATATTGCTGTGTTTGATACAGATAGTACCATTCCACCAGATAAAGTAGCCTATGCTCTGAATCAAAAATTGCCGGAAGATATTCGAATCCAAGGGTCTAGAGAGGTAGCATCGGATTTTCACCCCAGAAAAACCAAAACCAGAAAAACCTATGGCTATCGCATTTATAATGCTACTTTTCCCAATCCTTTATGGAACAGATATGCCCATTACACCTATTTTCAGTTAGATTTGGAACGGATGCAGCAGGCAGCTGCCTATTTGGTAGGAGCGCATGACTTTCAAAGCTTTTGTGCTGCCGGTTCTACAGCAGAAACCACAGTCCGCACCATTTATGATATTTCTGTAGAAAAAGAAGCAGATTGCTTTGTAATTAAAGTAACGGGAAATGGATTTTTATACAACATGGTTCGCATTATTGCAGGCACTTTGCTTTATGTTGGAGCAGGAAAGATAGATCCTGCAGATTTACCTGCTATTTTAGAGGCAAAGGATCGAACCAAGGCAGGCCCCACTGCTCCGGCAAAGGGATTGACCTTGCTACGATATGAGTTTGAAGAAAATCTGTAAAAAATCAGATTTTAAAAGCAAAATAAAGAAAAATATGTGTTGACACTTATTTGCACCTATATTATACTGTTTTAGTGTCGATTTGTATGAGAATAGGAATCACTAGCCCCGATTTCTATTTGAAATATAGAGAACTCCAGACCACTTAGCCCGGTCAGGAGACGCTATTTGAACAAGATTTTATTTCCAAAAATTACGGAGGGAAAAACATGAAAACATTTATGGCAAGTCCAGCTACTATTGATAAAAAATGGTATGTAGTAGACGCTACAAATATGACATTAGGTCGTTTAGCTTCAGAAGTAGCTAAAGTTTTAAGAGGAAAGAACAAACCTGAATTCACACCTTTCATTGATACAGGTGATTATGTAATCGTTGTAAACGCAGAAAAGATTAAAGTAACTGGTAAGAAATTAGACCAGAAGATTTATTACCATCATTCAGACTATGTAGGTGGTATGAAAGAAACCACATTAAGAGAAAAATTAGCCAAGAAGCCTGAAGAAGTAATCGAACTTGCTGTAAAAGGCATGCTTCCAAAAGGACCTTTAGGAAGACAGATGTTTACAAAACTTCATGTATATGCAGGACCTGAACACAAACATGAAGCTCAGAAACCAGAAGTATTAACATTTTAGTGAAGGAAACGGAAGGGAGATATAAAAATGGCTACAACATTGAACTACGGAACAGGTAGAAGAAAAAAATCAGTTGCCAGAGTTTATTTAGTACCTGGTACAGGAAAGATTACTATTAATAAAAGAGATATTGATGATTATTTCGGATTAGAAACCTTGAAGGTTATCGTTCGTCAGCCTTTGGTTGCTACTGAAAATGTTGAAAAATACGATGTTAAAGTAAACGTACACGGTGGTGGATACACAGGACAGGCTGGTGCTATCAGACACGGTATCGCAAGAGCATTACTTAAAGTAGATGCAGACTTCAGACCTACATTAAAGAAAGCTGGTTACTTAACACGTGATCCTAGAATGAAAGAACGTAAGAAATACGGCTTGAAAGCAGCTCGTAGAGCACCTCAGTTCAGCAAGCGTTAATCAAAGTTATGGATTTTTCAACACCTCAGAACATTGTTCTGGGGTGTTTTATATTTCTCAAAAGATTTATAAAAGAGGTGAGAAAATAATGGCAATGTATGTAGTTGGAGATATTCATGGATGCTACAGTGAATTTATGCAATTAGTTCATAAAATTGAGAAACAGGATGATAATGCAAGATTTATTTTAATTGGGGATATCATTGACAGAGGACCGGAGCAGTTAGAAATGTTGGATTGGGCAATGCAAACGGTGAATAAACCTGATGGAAAATTTCAGATGATTCTGGGTAATCATGAATATGAGAAAATTGAGCTAATTAAAAGCTATCTTGAACAGTATGAAAATACCGGGAAAGCGATATGGGGACATGATCGTTATGGTTTTCATATCGTAATTCAGAAAGCCAAGCTGTCTGTGGAAAAAATTCGGGATATCTATCAGTTTATAACCACATTACCTGTTTATATCCAGTATGAATGTAAACTGGGTAACCATAAGCAGAATTATATTATGGTACATGGGGACATACCTCGATATTGTATAAAGAAAGATGAAACCATTCGGAAAAGCGCGTTCACGAAAAAAAGTCTTTTTTATTATGCATGGGGCGGTCGGTCATTAATTTCGGATATTGTATGGGAACGAAATTTAGAGGGGCATCCTGAACTTTCTAAGACAATTGTTGTGCATGGCCATACACCAACCCTTGAAACCAGTATGTATTCTTATCCGGGGCGGATAAATTATCGTCCTCATGATATTAATGTGGATTGTGGTATTACCTTTAGAAAGTTCTATCCAGAGGCGAATTTGGCGGCCATTCGATTAGAAGATTTACAGGAATTTTATCTATATGAACCGGCTGAAGAACCTTTGGTTTCAGAAGGAGAAAAGGATTACAAAACAGAAATGATTCTTCGCCCGAAAACAGAAAACTTCTTTTCATAACCGTAGGAAAGAGATATACTGTTTTTTATAAGGTATTATGGAGGTGGCAATATGCAGAAAACGATTATTACAATTGGCCGTGAATATGGTAGTGGCGGTTACGAAATGGCCAAAAGACTTTCAGAAGCATTGGGCTGGAAATACTACGATAGAGAGTTAATCGCAGAGATTGCGGAAAAGTCCATGATTTCAGAAAGCTTTGTGGAATCCAAAGATGAAGTTGGGGGAAAGCGCAATATCTTCCAGGAAGTATTTCCTATTTTTGCAAACCATTCAGATGACCAGGAAAAATATATTTTCAATAGACAAGGGGAGTTTATTCGAGAATTAGCAGAAAAGCAAAACTGTATCATCATTGGTCGTAGAGCAGATTATTATTTGAAAGACAATCCGGCAGCTTGTCATTTGTTCCTGTATGCAGATATGGATTTCCGTATCGAACGTATTTGCAAGAAATTAAACTGCGACGAGAAGACTGCCAGAGAAAAAATCCAGGATATGGATAAGAAGAGAAAAACCAGTTATGAATATACTACAGGTAGAAGCTGGGGAGATATGCATAACTATGACCGACTAATCTGTACTTCCGCTTTTGGTTTGGATGCAGCGGTGGAAGAAGTGGTTACCTTGATTAAAAACCAAAAATAGAGGACAGAATGACATTACGAGATTTAGAAATAGGCCAGGGAGCCATTGTAGAAGAGGTTGGTGGAGAAGGTGCTCTGAGACAGCACTTTCTTGATATGGGTGTGATTCCGGGGGCCCAGGTGGTATTGGAAAAATATGCCCCTATGGGAGATCCTATGGAATTAAAGGTACAGGGATACCAGTTGACTTTGCGTCTTGCAGATGCGGAAAAAATCAAAGTGACACCTGCTAAAGCATCTTCAGTAAGTAGCTTTGCGAAAGAGAGTATCAATCGAAAGAAAAAAGAACATCCCGGTTTTGGGGAAGCAGGAAAGTATCATGTGAAGGCAGATGAAAATCCTTTGCCGGAAGGCACTGTTTTAAGCTTTGCCCTGGCAGGTAATCAGAATTGTGGAAAAACCACTTTGTTTAATGCATTAACCGGTGCCAATCAGCATGTAGGAAATTTTCCCGGAGTTACTGTGGATCGAAGAGATGGACAGATGAAAGGCTATCCGGATACCAATGTGACAGATTTGCCGGGGATTTATTCCTTATCTCCGTATACCAATGAGGAGATTGTCAGCAGGGAATTTATTTTACAAGAAAAGCCTACGGGAATTATCAATATTGTGGATGCTACCAATATTGAGAGAAACCTTTATCTTACCATGCAGTTAATGGAATTAAATGTGCCTATGGTTTTGGCTTTGAATATGATGGATGAGGTAAAGGGAAATGGTGGCGCAATCTATATCAATGATATGGAAGAAATGCTGGGGATTCCGGTAGTGCCTATTTCGGCCATGAAAAATGAAGGAGTAAAAGAGTTGATTAACCATGCCCTTCATGTGGCAAAATATCAGGAACGTCCGGGACGCTTGGATTTTTGTGCAGAAGATCAAAATGGCGGGGCACTTCATCGATGTCTCCATGGTATTATGCACTTAATTGAAGATCATGCAAAATTGGCAGGATTGCCCATTCGATTTGCGGCCACAAAAATTGTGGAGGGAGATACCCAGGTAATAGACGCCCTGGCTCTTTCTCAAAATGAAAAAGAAATGATTGAGCATATTATCTGTCAGATGGAAGAAGAACGAGGCATGGATCGTCTGGCTGCCATTGCAGATATGCGTTTTATCTTTATTCATAAACTGGTAGAACAGTGTGTAGTAAAACCAAAGGAAAGTAAGGAAAGAGAGCGCAGCCGTAAGTTGGATGCCATTCTCACAGGGAAATACACAGCCATTCCCGCTTTCATTGGTATTATGGCGTTGGTCTTTTTCTTAACCTTTAATGTAATAGGCGCTTTCTTGCAGGAGACCTTGGAGGCAGGGATTGATGGATCTATTGGCATGATAGATAGGTTCTTAAGCGGAGCCAATGTGAATCCGGTAATTCACTCCCTTGTGATAGATGGTATTTTGACAGGAGTTGGCTCAGTGCTTAGTTTCTTGCCTATTATTGTAACCTTATTTTTCTTTCTGTCTTTGTTAGAAGATACTGGTTACATGGCCAGAGTGGCCTTTGTGATGGATAAACTTTTGCGAAAAATTGGTCTTAGCGGACGAAGTATCGTGCCTATGTTAATCGGCTTTGGCTGTACTGTTCCCGGCATTATGTCCAGTCGTACCTTACCTTCCGCAAGAGATAGAAAGATGACCATTCTTTTATTGCCTTTTATGAGTTGTACCGCCAAGTTACCTATTTATGGGTTCTTTTCTGCGGCATTTTTCCCAGGAAAAGGTGGATTGGTTATGACCCTTTTGTATTTTATAGGAATACTGGTAGGGATTATAACTGCATTAATCTCTAAAAATACGGTTTTCAAAGGAGAAGCGGTTCCTTTTGTGATGGAATTACCGAATTACCGTTTGCCAGGGGTAAAGAATGTAGCACAGCTTCTGTGGGAAAAGGCAAAAGACTTTTTGCAGAAAGCTTTTACTGTAATTTTTCTTGCTACTATTGTAATCTGGTTTTTACAGAGCTTTGATACTACTTTAAATCTGGTGACTGAAGGAGAACATAGTATTTTGGCCCTGGTGGCAGGTTTTATCGCACCTATGTTTCAGCCACTTGGATTTGGAGACTGGCGTATTTCTACTGCCTTGATTACTGGGTTTATGGCAAAAGAAAGTGTGGTTTCTACGTTGATGATTCTATTTGGAACCACAGAACAGTTATTGACCCTTTTACAACCTTTGGCAGCAGCCAGTTTGTTGGTATTTTGTCTGCTTTATACCCCCTGTGTGGCAGCTATTGCAGCGGTGAAAAGAGAATTGGGGATGAAATGGGCATTGGGAATGGTATTGATGCAATGTGCCATAGCATGGATTGTATCCTTCCTGGTATATGCAGTTGGAAGTTTATTTTTGTAAAGAGTAGCTTTGAGAAGTTGATAGAGGAAACAAAAAATGGAACAAAAAAAGGTTTGGATTAGTGGTGCTTCCAGAGGAATCGGTAAGGCCATTGCCATAGAGTTTGCAAAAGCAGGCTATGCCCTGTATTTGAATTGCAGAGAACAAAAGACATTGTTGGAAGAATTCAAACTGCAATTGGAAACAGAGTATCGGGTTCCGGTTGAAATATTTGTGGCAGATTTGGGGAATTATACGCAGGTAGAAACTATTTTTTCTTCCCTTCCCCCCATGGATGTGATTGTCAATAATGCTGGCATTTCCTATATTGGCTTATTTCATGAAATGACACCGGAGGCATGGAAGCAGATTTTAGATACCAATCTTTCCAGTTGCTTTTATGTGAGCCAGCTTGGTGTGCAAAAAATGCTGCCAAACAAAAGTGGTAGGATTATTAATATTTCTTCTATTTGGGGAAATGTAGGGGCTTCCATGGAGGTGGCTTATTCCACCACCAAAGGTGGTATCAATGCATTTACAAAGGCTCTGGCGAAAGAATTGGCACCTAGCCATATTTCTGTCAATGCCATTGCCTGCGGGGTGATAGATACCCAGATGAATCATTGCTTCTCGGAAGAAGAAATGGAAGCTATTATTGCAGATATTCCGGCAGACCGGTTGGGAAAACCGGAGGAGGTTGGAAGATTAGCCCTACAACTTGCGAATGCACCGGAATATTTGACGGGACAAATCATTACCTTGGATGGAGGCTATATTTAGAATGGTAGATGTATGTATTATAGGATTCGGCCCTGCCGGAATGGGAACTGCCTTATACAGTAAGCGGGCTGGATTGGAAACACTGATACTGGAAGGAACCGGCGTTAGCGGGGGACAAATTCTGCAAACCTATGAAGTAGATAATTATTTAGGCATGCCCGGAATCAATGGCTTTGATATGGGAATGGCCTTTCGCCAGCATGTCGACGGCTTGGAAGTGCCTGTAAAAGATGGAACAGTAGATAGTATTGAAAAAACACCGGAAGGGTTTCTAGTTCATTTGCAGCAGGAAACTATTGCAACGAAAACTGTTGTTGTGGCCACAGGAGCCAGCCATAATTTATTGCAGGTGCCTGGAGAGGAAGCACTTACCGGTATGGGGGTTTCCTATTGTGCGACCTGTGATGGCGCCTTTTTCCGGGGCAAAAAGGTGGTGGTAGCAGGAGGCGGAGATGTGGCCTTAGAAGATGCTATTTTTCTTGCCAGATTTTGCGAAAAAGTAACTTTGGTGCATCGAAGAGATGCTCTTCGTGGTGCAAAAATATTACAGGATACTTTGCTTTCCTTACCGAATGTGGAAGTAGTATGGAATACAAAGATTACGGAAATCAAAGGCAGTGACCAGGTAGAAGCTGTGTCCATTGAAAATGTACTGACAAAAGAACAGCAGGACATGCCTGTAGATGGCGTGTTCATTGCAGTAGGCACCCATCCTAATACAGAATTTATGGGAGAGTTGGTGGAAAAAGATAGCAGTGGATATTTAGTGGCAGGAGAGGATTGTGCTACTTCCGTTCCCGGTATTTTTGCAGTAGGCGATGTAAGAACAAAGGCACTGAGACAGGTTATCACAGCGGTAGCAGATGGAGCCAATGCAGTGACTTCTATTCAAAGCTATTTGTTGCATCACTAATTGTCGAAGGCAATGGTAAAATGTACCATTGGAATAAAACTTGACAGAAAATAGCTTCAGTGATATATTTGTAAATATACGTAACAAATTTGTAATAAATTGTAAGAAATTATTTACAAGCATTCACTTGGAGGAAGCTATGTATTATAGATATGTAAAAACTACATTGGCCACTTGCTTAGCAGTATGTACTTTGCTAGGTAACGGTGTAATGGCAGAGGCGAAAACAGCAGCCAGTGTATTGCCGGCAGCAGGGATTGGTCTTTCCCTGGAAGAAGGCAGTTCTTTAAAAGATATTCAAAAAGAGGTTGCAGCAGATTACACACAAAGCAACGAAACAAAAGAGAAAAAAGAAATCGTTGAACCAACGAATGTAACTTATACGAAAGAAGAAGTACAACAGGCTGTTGAAAAAAAGGAATTTTCTAGCTTGGTAATCGCACAAGTACATGATTATGTAAATGTACGAAGCATGCCTTCCGAAGAAGGAGAAATTGTTGGAAAGTTATATGATAAGTCAGTAGGTACTTTCTTAGAGGAAGAAAACGGCTGGTATAAAATTCATTCCGGAAACTGTGAAGGATATGTAAAAGGAGAGTTTTGTGTTACCGGCGAAGATGCCGTGGAACTTGCCAAAAAGGTTGGTACCAGAATTGCTACAGTTAACACAACTACCTTAAAGGTTCGAGAAGAAGCTAGTATGGAAGCTTCTGTATTGGGTTTGGTGCCTATTGAAGAACAGTTGGTTGTTACTGAAGAATTAGATGGTTGGGTAAAAGTAGATATTGAAGAAGGTTTTGGTTATGTGTCTACTGAATTCGTTAACCTTAGTACAGAATTTGTAAAAGCTGAGTCTAAAGCGGAAGAAGAAGCCAGATTGAAGAAGGAAGCAGAAGAAAGAAGATTAGCCCAGGCAGCAGCCAACAAGTCTGCTAAAAAATCTTCTAAAAAATCCGGTACTTCCATTACCGCTTCCGCAACCGGTTCTGCAGAAGGCCAGGCAGTTGCAAATTATGGTTTACAATTTGTTGGTAATCCTTATGTATATGGTGGAAGCAGTTTGACAAACGGTACAGACTGTTCCGGTTTCGTCATGAGTGTTTACAAGAACTTCGGTGTATCCTTACCACATTCATCTGCAGCGGATAGAAAAGTGGGTTACGATGTAGGTGGCTTAGACAATGCACAGCCTGGTGATATCGTATGTTATTCCGGCCATGTTGCTTTGTACATTGGAAATGGACAGATTGTACATGCCAGCACATCCAAGACAGGTATTATCGTATCTAATGCAAATTACCGTAACATTTTAGCAGTTAGACGTATTTTCTAATCGCAATTAATTAAAACAAAGATTAAGGACTGAGAAATATTCTCGGTCCTTTTTTTATCTATTCAGAAAAAATGTCTGAAATTAAAAATTTTATATTTTTTTCTTGACAGAAAAGTGATTAGTGAAAATGCACAAACTTTGTAAAAGTATGTCAAAAAAAGAAGAATAGTTTAAAAAAGTTATCCACATATAAAAATGCCTATTTTTAAGGAAATATTACTTATACACCAAGTTATACACATTATACACAGGTATCAAAAAATAATTCTATCTTTAATTAACAGGAAAGATGAAACATTTGTTTTGTAACATTTTTCTAAAGCAAAAAAAATCAACAAAAAAATTATATTTTTTACAATTGAAACAACAAAGAAAAAACTCTTAAAGTTTTCTGATAATTTAGGGATTTTATATAATTTTAATAGACAGATATGGGTAAAAATGCTAGAATAAGCCATAGTCTTTCCAAAAGACTAGAATCCAGCGTAATGACGGAGGGATACTATATGAAATTTATTATCAGCGGAAAAAACATTGATGTCACTCCCGGTTTGAGAACCGCAGTAGAAGACAAGATTGGAAAACTGGAAAAGTATTTTACACCGGAAACAGAGGTTCATGTTACCTTAAGTGTGGAAAAAGACAGACAAAAGATTGAAGTAACTATTCCTGTAAAGGGTAGCATTATTCGTTCTGAGCAAAGCAGCAGCGATATGTATGTTTCTATTGATTTGGTAGAAGAAATCATTGAAAGACAGTTAAAGAAATACAAAACAAAACTGGCTGATCACAAGCAGTCCTCAGATCATTTTAGAGCGGAATTTCTGGAAAATGATTATATGGATGAAGAAGAAGTGCAAATTGTCAGAACTAAGAGATTTGATATTAAACCTATGTATCCGGAAGATGCATGTGTGCAGATGGAATTACTGGGACATAATTTCTATGTATTCTGCAATGCAGAAACAGATCAGGTAAATGTAGTGTATAAGAGAAAAGGCAATACATACGGCTTGATTGAACCCGAGTATTAAAGCTTAAAGCAGGGAGAAAATTCTTGTATCAAAATGTATATTTTGTATAATAAAAGGAGAAGCGAAATGCTTCTCCTTTTTGTGTAAAAGTTGATTATGCACTAATGGCTTTAGAGAAAAAATTTCAAGTACATTTTGGAGAAACAAGAAAATGGGATATTTTAACTGTATCGTTTTTATATTGGTTCTTTTATGGCTTGTCTATCAAACGAAAGAACCACTCTGTCAATTGCTTCCTATGGAAGTCAGTGGGTATATGCTGCTTTTATTTGTATTGGCATTCTTTCGTCATCTTTCCTGGATGGATGGGATTTCTGTAGTCTTATTGATTGGATTGGGTATATGGATATACATACAACAAAAGAATCAGAAAGTGGGATGGTGGAAGGAATTTTTAGCGCCCCTGGGAGAAGGATCCACTTGGATGGTTTTACTGACCACTGTGTTGGTTTCCGTTTTGGCGAAGGACCGGATTGCCCTTTGGTGGGATGATATTAACTTTTGGGCGACGGATGTGAAAAGTATTTATTTCCTGGATGGGTTTGCAGGGAAATACGGCAATGTAGCACCGGAATTTGGAGATTATCCACCTGCTACCCAATTGGTAAAATGGTGGTTTTTACATCTTTCCCCCAAAAAGTTTCAGGAAGGCTTGATGTTTTCCGGATATTATACTTTGCTGGTAATTTTTTTGGCGCCTCTCTGGGGACAAATCAAAGGGAAAAACCCCATTTCCTATCTGTTAGGGGCCTTGGGATTGGTTTTAACCCCCAGTGTCATGGAAACTTTTTATTTAGAAGGCTGTAGTGCGGATCTACCTATGGGGCTTGCCTATGGATATTTTTTGTGGTCTGTGGTAGATACAAAAAAGCATACCAAAGGATTCTATTATGGACGATTGAGTTTGGCTTTAAGCTTTGCAGTGTTATGTAAAAGTGTGGGCATGGAATGGGTGATTTTCGGGGCCATCTTTTTGATAGGCTGGAGTGCTTTTCAATCTGGAAAAGAAAAGAAAGCCTATCCCTGGAAAGAAATCCTTGGCACGCTGTTGTTGCCTTGTTTGGTGGAAGGCACCTGGTTACTTTCCTGCCTGTTAAAACGACGGGTGGCCAAGCTTACCGGTGCAGGACTAAAAATGGTGGTCAGTGCTTCCATACCGGATACAGGGTATGGGAAAGAGATGCTGAAGGCTTTTGCGCAGGGCTTTGCGTTGACACCTATTCACAGAGAAAAAACAGTAGTATTTGATTTGTCCGTAATTGCCTTGTTGGGTATTTATATCATTCTGTTTATGTTATGTAAAAAAGAAAAGATTTGGACAAAAGGTGAAAGTAGATTTTTGGCCTGCTTTTTTGGTTTTACAGCATTGATTACCTATGGCCTGACTTTGCTTGCTCATTTTACGATTTTTGCGGGAGAAACCCAATACCTGATTCCTACCGTTATGACAGCTTCCATTGAGCGCTATGGGGTGCCTTTTACTATGGGCTGTTGGTATTTCTTCTTTGGTATTTTGCTTACAAAATGGGACAGGAAAAATGCTTTTGCATTGATGGCGCTTCTGGTATTTTTATGTAGTCATTACAGTGGCGTATATCATGCCTTTTGGGGATATAGGCAAACGCTGGAAACAGATAAGATAGAACGGGAAAGCTTTTATGATAAAGAGGCACAACAGTTTGGCGCCTCCATTGGAGAAGTATGGAAAGATGGCAAGAGTCGTATTTTATATTTGCGGGATGGAAGTAGCGCCCATTGGGTAAGAGATTCCTATACCAGCTTTTTTGTTTCCCCGGCGGCGGTAGTGTACGGGAATGCAGGGGGAGAATTTGATGCCTATTTGCAGGAAACCATAGTAAATTCTCATGCATCCTACCTGTACGTGGATCCTTTGGATAGTCCC
The DNA here is from genome assembly GCA_024403235.1 of Lachnospiraceae bacterium. GTDB lineage: Bacteria > Bacillota > Clostridia > Lachnospirales > Lachnospiraceae > JAKSSF01. The sequence goes on from JAKSSF010000008.1 coordinate 25,075, forward strand.
CCAGACCAGTTCTTACAGGAACATTGTGAAGAAGAATTTGCCTATGGACAACTGTATGAGATTTGTTCTCCGGAGAATGATTTGACCTTACGAAAAGTTAGCAATATTGCCTATGAATAAGCCTTGGAAATTTGTCGGCAGAAGGTTTTTGTTGTTGATAAAACGCCCTTCCTATGGTAAGATGGAAATAATCGGCAATGACAAAAAATAACAATCATTGCATAGAAAAATCACAGTTGAAAGATACTGTATTATAAAGCTTATAAGCAAGAAAGGAGTCATTTATCATGGCAAAAAAAGTAGTTTTAGCAGGTGCTTGTCGTACCGCTATCGGAACTATGGGTGGATCTCTTTCCACAACACCAGCTCCAGAGCTTGGTGCAATCGTAATCAAAGAAGCATTAAAGAGAGCAGGAGTTGCTCCTGAGGCAGTGGACCATGTTTACATGGGATGTGTTATTCAGGCAGGTCTTGGACAGAACGTAGCTCGTCAGGCTTCTATTAAAGCAGGCTTACCAGTAGAAACTCCAGCAGTTACTGTTAACGTTGTATGTGGTTCTGGTTTGAACTGTGTTAACATGGCAGCTCAGATGATTCAGGCTGGGGATGCAGATATCGTAGTAGCAGGTGGTATGGAAAATATGTCTATGGCTCCTTACGCTATGATGCAGGGCCGTTTCGGTTACAGAATGAACAATGGTAAATTAGTAGATACCATGGTAAATGACGCATTATGGGATGCTTTCAATGACTATCATATGATTAAAACTGCTGATAATGTAGCAGAGCAATGGGGACTTACCAGAGAAGAATTAGATGAGTTCGCATTAAACAGCCAGAAGAAAGCAGAAGCTGCTCAGGCTGCCGGCGCTTTCGTGGATGAAATCGTACCTGTTATGGTAAAGAAGAAAAAAGAAATGGTGGAATTCAAAGTAGATGAAGGCCCTCGTGCTGGTTCTACTATTGAAGGTCTTGCAAAACTTCGTCCTATCAATCCTGACGGATACGTAACAGCTGGTAATGCTTCCGGTATCAATGATGGTGCTGCTGCAATCGTTGTTATGAGCGAAGAAAAAGCAAAAGAATTAGGTGTAAAACCTATGGCTACATTCGTAGCTGGTGCACTTGGCGGTGTAGATCCTTCTATCATGGGTGTAGGTCCTGTTCCTGCAACAAAGAAGGCTATGGCTAAGGCTGGCATGAAGATTGAAGATTTTGATATTATCGAAGCTAACGAAGCATTTGCTGCTCAGTCTGTAGCAGTAGGTCGTGACCTTGGCATTGATGTAGAAAAACAGTTAAATCCTAACGGTGGTGCTATCGCATTAGGACATCCTGTTGGAGCAAGCGGATGCCGTATCTTAGTTACTCTGCTTCATGAGATGGAAAAAGCAGATGCTAAGAAGGGTCTTGCAACACTTTGTATCGGTGGTGGTATGGGTTGTGCTACTATCGTTGAAAGAGACTAATTTAACAGCAAAAAAGCGGATAAGCAGACTGGAATACTGGCCTGCTTTTCCTGCTGTAATGATAGTAAACTAAAATGCACATAGGAGACTGTGAAAATGGAATTTATTTTATATGAAGTAAAGGGTGCTGTTGCAACCATTACAATCAATCGTGAAAGAGCATTAAATGCTTTGAATTCTACAGTTTTAGATGAATTAAATGCATGTTTGGATGCAGTTGATTTAGATACTGTTAGATGTTTAATCTTAACAGGTGCCGGCGTTAAATCTTTCGTAGCTGGTGCTGATATCGGCGAAATGAGCTCTTTAACAAAGGCAGAAGGCGAAGCTTTCGGTAAGAAAGGAAATGATGTATTCCGTAAATTAGAAACCTTCCCTATTCCTGTAATCGCTGCAATCAATGGCTTTGCACTTGGCGGCGGCTGTGAAATCGCTATGAGCTGTGACATCAGAATTTGTTCTGATAATGCTGTATTTGGTCAGCCTGAAGTTGGTCTTGGTATTACCCCTGGTTTCGGTGGTACACAAAGGCTTGCTCGTCTTGTAGGCGCTGGTATGGCAAAACAGATGATTTATACAGCAAGAAATATTAAGGCTGATGAAGCACTTCGTATTGGTCTTGTAAATGCTATTTATACACAGGAAGAATTAATTCCTGCAGCAGAAAAAATGGCAGCTGGCATTGCAAAGAACGCTCCTATCGCTGTTCGTAATTGCAAGAAAGCAATCAACGAAGGCTTAGATGTAGATATGGATCAGGCAATCGTGATTGAAGAAAAATTATTTGGTGACTGTTTCGAAACAGAAGACCAGAAGTATGGTATGGCTTTCTTCCTTGACAAAAACAAAGAAAAAGTAAAAGAACCATTCAAAAACTGCTAATTTGATAAAAGTTAGTGAAAAAGAAAAGTAACAGGACTTTAGGAAAACCTGAAAAAATAAAAAATTATTAGGAGGAGACAACAATGAAAGTTGGCGTAATTGGCGCTGGTACTATGGGCCAGGGTATTGCAAAAGCATTTGCTCAGGTAGATGGTTACACAGTTGCTCTTTGTGACATCAAACAGGAATGGGCTGAAGGCGGAAAGGACAAAATCGCTAAAGGCTACGCAAAATTAGTAGAAAAAGGAAAAATGACTCAGGAAACTGTAGATGGTATTCTTGCAAGCATTACTCCTGGTCTGAAAGAAGACCTTTGTGCAGATTGTGATTTAATCGTAGAAGCTGCATTTGAAAACATGGAAGTTAAGAAAACTACATTTGGTGAATTAGACAAGATCTGCAAACCAGAATGTATCTTTGCTTCTAACACATCTTCTCTTTCTATTACAGAAATCGGTAATGGCTTAACTCGTCCTATGATTGGTATGCATTTCTTCAATCCTGCTGATCGTATGAAATTAGTTGAAGTAATTGCTGGCGTAAATACACCTGATGAAACTGTAGAAGCTATCAAGAAGATTTCTGCAGAAATCGGTAAAACAGCTGTACAGGTGAATGAAGCTGCTGGTTTCGTTGTAAACCGTATCTTAATCCCTATGATTAACGAAGCTGCTTTCATTAAGATGGAAGGTGTTTCTGATGTAGCTGGTATTGATGCAGCTATGAAACTTGGCGCAAATCATCCAATGGGACCTTTGGAATTAGGTGATTTCATTGGTTTGGATATCTGCCTTGCTATTATGGACGTTCTTTACAACGAAACAGGTGACAGCAAATATCGTGCATGTCCATTGATTCGTAAGATGGTTCGTGGTGGTAATCTTGGTGCTAAGAGCGGTAAAGGTTTCTACATTTACAATGCTGACCGTACAAAAACACCAGTTGATGCACAGTAATATTTAGAAATTTAGGAAGGAGGATGTATCCTTCTTCCTTTAATGAATTTATTAATTTAATGGAGGATTAAATAATCATGGATTTTACTTTAAGCAAAGAACATGAGATGGCGAGACAGTTATTTAAAGATTTCGCTGAAAAGGAAGTAAAGCCACTTGCTCAGGAGATCGATGAACAGCATAGATTCCCTAGAGAGACAGTAGACAAACTTGCAAAATATGGTTTTCTTGGTATTCCTGTAGAAAAAGAATTCGAAGGACAGGGCTGTGATCCTTTAACCTATGCTATGTGCGTAGAAGAAATGTCAAAGGTTTGCGGTACCACAGGTGTTATCGTTTCTGCACATACTTCTCTTTGTGTAGACCCTATTCAGACCTATGGTACACCTGAACAGAAAGCAAAATATTTACCTGACTTAGCATCTGGTAGAAAATTAGGTGCTTTTGGTCTTACAGAACCCGGCGCTGGTACAGATGCACAGGGACAGCAGACAAAAGCTGTATTTGATGCAGAAGCAAATGAATGGGTATTAAATGGTTCTAAATGTTTCATCACAAACGGTAAAGAAGCTGATGTATATATCATCATTGCTGTTACCGGTAAAGTAGAAAAACGTGGTAGAGTTCAGAAAGAAATCTCTGCATTTATCGTAGAAAAAGGAACTCCCGGATTTAGCTTTGGTACCAAAGAAAACAAAATGGGTATCTGCGCTTCTTCTACCTACGAATTAATCTTCACAGATTGTCGTATTCCTGCTGATGCACTTCTTGGTGCAAAGGGTAAAGGCTTCGGTATCGCAATGCATACCTTAGATGGTGGTCGTATCGGTATCGCTGCTCAGGCTCTTGGTCTTGCAGAAGGTGCATTAGAGACAACTATCAACTACGTAAAAGAAAGAAAACAGTTTGGCAGAACAATCAGTGCATTCCAGAATACACAGTTCCAGCTTGCTGATATGGCTACAAAAGTAGAAGCTGCAAAACTTCTTGTTTACAAAGCAGCTATGAAGAAAGCTGAATACAAGAAAAATCCTAAGACTTCTTACTCTGTAGAAGCTGCTATGGCTAAATTATATGCAGCAGAAGTTGCTATGGAAGTAACAACCAAATGTGTACAGTTACACGGTGGTTATGGTTACATCAAAGAGTATGATGTAGAACGTATGATGCGTGATGCTAAGATTACAGAAATCTACGAAGGAACTTCAGAAGTTCAGCGTATGGTTATTTCTGCAAATATTTTAGCTTAATTTTGTCAAATAATTGTAAAGGAGTAAGATCTCAATGAAAATCGTTGTTTGTATTAAACAGGTGCCTGATACTAAAGGCGGTGTTAAATTTAATCCAGACGGAACTCTTGATAGAGGCGCTATGCTTGCTATCATGAATCCAGATGACAAAGCTGGTCTTGAAGCAGCTCTTAGAATTAAGGATGCTACAGGAGCAGAAGTAACTGTTCTTACCATGGGTCTTCCCAAAGCTGCTGATGTTCTTCGTGAAGCAATCGCTATGGGCGCAGACAAAGGTATCCTAGTAACAGATAGAGTATTAGGTGGTGCTGATACTTGGGCTACATCTACTACTATTGCAGGTGCAATCAGAAATATTGATTATGACTTAATTATTACCGGTCGTCAGGCTATCGATGGTGATACCGCTCAGGTTGGTCCTCAGATCGCTGAACATTTAGGAATTCCTGTAATTTCTTATGCAGAAGATATTAAGATTGACGGTGACAAGGTAGTTGTAAAACGTCAGTATGATGACAGATATCATATGGTAGAAGCTAAGATGCCATGCCTCATTACCGCTCTTGCAGAATTAAATGATCCTCGTTACATGACTCCTGGTGGAATTTTTGATGCTTGTGCAGCAGAAATCACAACTTGGGGCAGAGCAGATCTGAAAGATGTTGATGATGCTAACCTTGGTTTGAAGGGTTCACCTACAAAGATTGCTAAAGCATCTGACAAAGTTCGTAAAGGTGCTGGTGAAAAGGTTGTTCCTGATTCTCCAGAAGATGCAGTTGAATACATCGTTAGCAAATTATCTGAGAAACATGTTATTTAATGTAAAGGTGGTGAACAAAAATGAATTTAGCAGAATATAAAGGCGTATACGTATTTGCACAGCAGGTTGATAATGAAATCAGCGGCATTGCATACGAATTACTTGGCAAAGCAAAAGAATTAGCAGCTCCTTTAAATACAGAAGTTACTGCAGTTTTGATCGGCTATGAAGTAAAGCCACTTGCAGATAAACTTGCTGAATATGGTGCTGACAAGGTTATCGTTGTTGATGATCCGGAATTAAAAGACTACAGAACAGAGCCTTATGCACATGCTCTTTCTTCTGTAATCAATGAATATAAACCTGAAATCGTTTTAGTAGGTGCTACAGCAATCGGTAGAGATTTAGGTCCTACAGTTTCCGCAAGAGTAGCTACAGGTTTGACAGCTGACTGTACAGTTCTTGAAATTGGTGATTTCCCATTAGTTGCAATCCCTGGTAAAGAAGATGAACAGAAGCACAATCAGTTACTTATGACTCGTCCTGCATTCGGTGGTAACACAATCGCTACTATCGCTTGTCCTGACAACCGTCCTCAGATGGCTACAGTTCGTCCTGGTGTTATGCAGAAAATCGATCCTATCGTAGGAGCAAAAGCAACTGTAATTGAATACAATCCTGGTTTCACACCTAACAACAAATATGTTGAAATCAAAGAAATCGTTAAAGCAGTTTCTGATACAGTAGATATCATGGATGCTAAGATTTTAGTATCTGGTGGTCGTGGTGTTGGCAGCCCGGAAAACTTCAAATTATTAGATGATTTCGCAGCAGCTATCGGTGGAACAGTATCTTGTTCACGTGCTGTTGTAGATTCAGGCTGGAAACCAAAAGATCTTCAGGTTGGTCAGACTGGTAAAACAGTTCGTCCTAATGTATACTTTGCAATCGGTATTTCTGGTGCTATCCAGCATACAGCAGGTATGGAAGAATCTGATATCATCGTTGCTATTAACAAAGATGAAGATGCTCCTATCTTCGATGTAGCAGACTACGGTGTAGTTGGCGACTTAAATAAAATCTTACCTATTCTTACAGAACAGGTTAAGGCTGCTATGGAAGCAAAGAAATAATGAATTTTTAGAGCAGAAAGGGATTGGCGAATGCCAGTCCCTTTTTTGATGGCGTAAGGAAACCGAGCATTTATGCGAGGCGTCCTATTGGAATAGGATAAGAAGTGAAATCATATATTATAGGAAAACATAAAGAGATGTAATATGGAAGAATTTTTTAGAAAACCCGTGATTCCTTTACCCAATCCGGGGGAAGGTGGACCGGTATATTCTCCGGAACAAATAGGAAATAATGAAGTACCAAAAGACCCTGTGATGCCACTACCTAATCCGGGAGAAGGCGGACCGGTATATTCACCGGATGAAAGTGATATGCCTGGAAATATTCCAAATGAAGAAGAAAAAAATGAAAATGGTAATACCATTATTACAACCTATCCAAAACCGGGTAGCAATTGTCAGCTATGCACACCCTTTACCAAAGAATATTGTTATTTGCGTTTCTTGAACGCTTCCAGTGGTTATGATGGATTTTCTATTTATTGGAATGAACAAAAGATATTGCCTGTCATTCAGTCTGGAGACATTTCTTCCTACGAAAAAGTGCCGGGAGTTAGTACAGTTATTTCAGTTGTAGGAAAAAATGGGTATGTATATGTACAAAAGAATGTAGATTTTCATAATTTGCGAACAGTTACCATCGCTATTATTGATTCTTTATCGGGCTTAGATTTGCTATTGATAGAGGATGGATATTTTGATGGATTGAAAAATATGGGATGTATACGAGTTTGTAATCTGGCACAAAGAAGAGATGCTGTGAATCTTGTAGTTGGAAATCAATATGTGACCTTTTCCAATGTACAGTATAAAGAAGTGACAGAATATAAAAACATGTGGCCGGGAAAATATCGGTATTATATTGCAAATAATAAGTATAATGCACTGCCTTTATTAAGTAATCGCAATATAATTTTTTCTTCAGAATTAGAAATAGTGGCGAGGTCTTCATTAACCATCTTTTTGTTCCGTTGGAATAAAGAAAACCTAAATGATTTAAGAGTCCTGTTAGTACAAGAAACACTTCCATAAAAAGACATAAAAATACTCCGCAGAAGGAAAAAGCCTTTTGCGGAGTAAATTTTTTAATCTCCAAAGTATTCAGCAAAGCGTTCTGCAATAGCTTGAATGCCAGCTTCGTTTAAATGATAGTCATCATATAAATATTTGTCGCGATTATCTACTGTAATCGTACCATAATAATTATCAATAAAGGACATGCCTTCACTCATCACAGTTTGTACATCATAGAGTAAGTAGTCTACCAAAGTACCATTGCCGAAATCAATCACATCGCCGTCCACATAATAGTCATCTATGGTTTTTCCGCAAGCAGGAGTAGACAATACTACGGTTCGAATATGGGGGTATTTTTCTTCCAAAAGTTTCAAAGATGCTTTTAATGCACCGGCAAAAGTAATAGGATTGTCTTCATATCCCGGATCATATACCGGATGCTTTGCAAAATAATCTTCGCAGTCATACATAATTACCAGCATATCAATGGTATTCATATCTACCTGTTTTAAGTCTTCCAATGTACTTCGATCACTGTCATTAAAAGGGACCTGAGTAGAAGCTTTGTCTTGAAAAGAAAAATCATTACTACAAAGGGCTTTTACAATTCCATATAAACTAAAGGCATCGATTGGGTAATCATCCTGTTCGGGATAAGCTTCCATAGCTTGATAAGAAATACCAAAAGAACCATTAATGGATTTACCATTTACAGTATTAGCGAGAGCTTGATCTAACCCGTGGCCTTTATTATCTGCAAATGGAGCATTTCCCAGACATAGAATAGTGGTCACATCATCTGCCACAAACCCTTCCAATCTTGACGCAGACATTGGCTGAATATAATCCTGCCTTTCTGTATCAAATTGGGAAGTATCTTCCGTAGGATCATAATCGGAATCTTTTCCTTTATTCCACATAAATAATCGAACCATAGAAAAAAGGAATATACAAAGTGCAACACAGATAAAGATAAGATGCAAATTCCATTTTCTTTGCGGAGATTCTTTATGTGTTTTTTTATCATATTCAAATTCTTCATATACCAGATCATCCGGTTCTTCTATCCTAAAGGAAGTAGTATCCTCCAGGTTATTTTCATTATATTCTTCGAAAGACATAGATTCCTCCTTCGTTTTTCGTATATTTTCTTGCTTTAGAGTTTTTACTAGGTTATAGTAACACTAGGATTTACCAATTGTCTATGAAAGATAAAAATATTAAGAAAAAATTCTGAAATTTAGTAAGAGGTAATACATGAAAAAAATCATTCTACTGCAGTTGGCAGTGATTCTTTATACGGTATCTGGTATTATGGCAAAATTTGCCTCCGGTGGAAAAACCATATACCATACTTTATTATTTCTAGGATTGGATGTTTTATTCCTAGGAATATATGCGATTGTTTGGCAACAATTAATCAAACGATTTGAATTGTCAGTTGCCTATGCAAATCGTGCGATGGCACTATTATGGTCTGCCTTATGGGCCTTATTGATTTTTCACGAAGCCCTTACCTGGAAAAAACTATTGGGAATTGCCTTTGTGATAGTAGGGACCTTGATTGTAAACACAGAAAGGAGCAGCGAAAAATGATTTTTTATATAGTGGGCATTTTTTCTGTTACCATTGCATCCTGTTCTCAAGTGCTGTTAAAGATGGGAGCAAATAAACAATACCCTGCCGGAATCAGAGAATATTTAAACCCTTTCGTGATAAGTGGATATGGTATGCTGGGGGTTTCTATGTTATTAACTATTGTTGCCTATTCTCATTTGAACTATTTAAGTGTTCCGGTTCTGGAAGCTATAGGATATATATTAGTTCCCGTTCTAAGCTTTTTTGTATTTCGGGAAAAAATATCTTTGCAAAAAGCAATTGGTATTTTATGTATTTTAATTGGGATTGGGATTTATTATCTTTTGTGAAATGGATTAGGAAGATCTGGCAACCTGCAACTGTAGGACCTTATACCATTTGTTATATTTATGCATACGATAAGGCAAACTAAGTTCTTTCAGGTAAGTTTCGTTTTGGCATAGTTCAGCTAATAAAGTTCGCTCTAGTGGAGAATAAGAAACATAATCCAGATAGGTGGTTTGTAATTCAACTAAAGTGGTACTACATCTAGGACAATACATTTTATGGCCGTTAAGAATATGAATTCTTTTACAGTTTTGACAAAAATGGATGTACATCATAACATAACCTCATTTCATTATTATTTTGGATTTGGCATAACGCATTGTCAAATCCATTTTTATTTTGACAAAAAAAGAATAAAAACGCAAAAGAATCTCCTAGACAAATAAAACCAAAGATTTGGATAATTCGTCAATTATCTAAGAGAAACCAAAATTTGGAAGGGGAATATTGTTGAATCCTGTAGATAACTTTGTTATAATAACAAAAATTATGGAAAAATAAATGACATTTGTGTTCGATGAAAAGATACTGTGTCAGTTTAAGGATTTTATCTTGTAAGAGAGGAAAGCACTACATGAGATTATTTGGTAAAAATCATGAGGAAGAAATAGATGAATTGCGGGAAGAAGAGATTTGTGACATTGATGTCATAGATCTGGATGATACTGCAAACTGGTCTAGTCTGGCGGTAGAAGAAAAAATTGAGAAGGTAAAAGAAGTAAAAGAAGAAGAACCTTCTTTTGCGATAACACCAGGGAAAAATACGGTAGAGATGGAGTTTGCTTTATCTCAGGTTATTGTGGAAAAACCGGAAGAAAAAGAAGTAGATCTAAGTACTGTAACCATTGATCCGGAAGAAATAGCAACAGTATTAAGAAAGACTGAACTGGTCAATGAATCGAATACTACAGAAATGACCGAGGATTATAGCGAAGATTTATCTGAAAATAGCGAAAGCACAGAAGATATTGAGTACTATAACTTAAGTGAAGAAGAAACTTCCTATGAGGCTACTATGGAGGTTGATGACGAAGACGATGAAGAAGATGACGAGGAAGATGGATTCTTTTTCGCTCTTTCAGAATTTTTTGGAAGATTTACTACTTTTGATAAGGTGATTGCCATTACCGGTAGCTTGATTTTAATATTGGGAGTTGTGGTTGGAAGCTTGTATTATACGAACAGTGTTTCCCAAAAGCAGATAGCCGCTTTGGCTCCTGTGGGACAGGAACTTTCCACCATTGGTATTGCCGGGGATGATGTATTACTTGCCATTGCAGATGCAAAAAGAGCGGAAGTGATGGTAGTGGAAGAAGTAGAAGAACTGAAGGAATATGAAGAGACAGAAACAGAAAACGACATTACAGTTGTCATGAATCTTACTTCTGTACAGAGGGATTTAAAAATTAAATTTGTGAACAAGCAAACAAAGAAATTGATTCCTAATGTATCCTTTACTGTAAAAATTGAAGATCCGGATGGCAAGTCTTTCGAAAAGAAAGATGAGGACAAAGACGGTATCATCTATATGAAAGATATCAAACCGGGAAAATATAAGGTTTCTATGGTGGAATTAACCGGGGAAGATGGTTTGATTATCTCTACCAAGGAAGAAACGGTGCAGGTAAAAGAAAACATTGATTATAAAAAAATTGATGTGGCAGATGAGGTAAAGAAAGAGTCTCAGGTCAATGCTGCTGTAGAAGATACTGCAGCGAAAGTGGAAACAGAAGCGGTTTTACAAAACACTGTAGAGTGGGTAGAGTCCACCAAAACTCCGCTGAATGGTTCCAGTACAGGATATGAAGCGGTAGATAAGGGAAATATAGATGATCCAGCCGCAAAATATACCTCTAGGATTGCTTTTTATAAAATGTCAAAGTCTGAAACCGGAGATGGCAATGAGACAAGCAAAACAGATGATCCTCCTCAGACCGGGGATGACAAGGAGAATACGGGAGGGGACGCGGAAACATCCTCTGGTGGGACAAACAATACGGAGGGAGACACACCAAACGCTCCAGAAACTATAGCAGTTACAGGGGTAAGCCTAGACAATTCTTCTTTGGAACTACCTATAGATCAAACTGCAACACTTAAGGTCACTGTTGAGCCGGAGAAAGCATCCAATAAAACTGTGCGCTGGAAATCTTCTAATCCGGCTGTGGCAGCGGTAGATGACGCGGGTACTGTTAAAGCAGTAGGTAAAGGGGAAGCGACCATTACAGCGACTTCGGAAGATGGAGGCATAACAGCATCTTGCACCATAAAGGTTATTGAACAAACAACTACTGTAACTGAAATTGCGCTAAGTACAAATACCCTTTCTCTGAAGGTAGGTGGAACTGCGACTTTGACTGCAACTGTTAAGCCAGATACTGCTACTAATAAAACAGTGACTTTCACTAGCGACAAAACAGAAGTGGCTTCTGTAGATACTGCAGGAAAAGTTACTGCAAAGGCTGTGGGCTCTGCTACGATTACTGCTAAGTCAGGAGATAAAACTGCAACCTGTAAAGTAACTGTGAATGCAGATCCTAAAACAGATACTACAACTCTATTAAAGGATCGTTCCGGCAACCAACTTTATATCCTCAAGGATGGCAAATACATAGAAGCCAAAGTGGCAGATTATTACACTAATAGTCAATTCTACAAGAAGGCGCAGGCTGCCACAGAATTTAGATATACTGGTTGGCAGGATATTGACGGAAAAACTTATTTCTTTGATAAAAACGGAAATAAGGTAACCGGTGAGCAGGTTATTCAAGGTGCAAAATACAATTTTGCCAGTGATGGTTCCTTGAACAAAGGCTCCGGTACAATGGGTATTGATGTTTCTAAGTGGAATGGCAATATTAACTGGAGTGGTGTAAAAAATTCCGGTGTTAGTTATGTGATTATTCGTTGTGGTTATCGCGGCTCTACCACAGGTGCTTTAATCGAGGACCCCAAATTCAGAACCAACATTCAAGGTGCAATTAACGCAGGCTTGAAAGTAGGTATTTATTTCTTTACCCAGGCGGTAAATGAGGTAGAAGCTGTAGAAGAAGCTTCTATGACCATTGGTTTGATTCGTGGCTATAAGATTTCTTATCCTGTATTTTTGGATGTGGAAAGCAGCGGTGGACGAGCAGATGGATTGGATTCCGGTACCAGAACCAAGGTTGTGAATGCGTTCTGTCAAACCATTCGCAACAGTGGATATACTGCTGGCGTATATGCAAATAAAACATGGCTATCTTCTAAGATGAATGCTGGTGCCTTAAGTGGTTATAAGATTTGGTTGGCTCAATACAATACCGCACCTACCTATGGTGGAAAATATGATTTGTGGCAATATTCTTCCAAAGGTTCCGTAGGCGGTATTAGCGGAAATGTAGATATGAATTTAAGTTATTTAGGATATTAAAGAAAAGGCAAAAGGGTATAGTCTTACCAAAAAAAGTAGACTATACCCTTTCTTTTTTTTGTGCTATAATCTTAAGTAATTATGACTGAAAGTATATCATAAGCTCAGTCTAGGCTAGAATCAGATAAAAATGGAAGGGGAATAACATTTTATGAGAACCTATTTGGTAACAGGAGGCGCCGGTTTTATCGGATCCAATTATATTCATTATATGTTTAAAAAATATGATAACGAGATTCGTATTATTAATGTAGATGCTTTGACCTATGCGGGAAATTTGGAAAATCTGAAAGACTTGGAAAACCGTGAAAATTATACCTTTGTGAAAGCAGACATTTGTGATAAAGAAGCTATTAGCAAGATTTTTGCAGAAAATGAGATTGACCGTGTCGTTCATTTCGCTGCAGAAAGTCATGTAGATAGAAGTATTCGTAATCCGGAAGTATTTGTTCAGACCAATGTTTTAGGTACTGCAGTCATGTTAAACTGCGCAAAAGCAGCTTGGGAATTGCCCGATGGAAGCTTTAGGGAAGGAAAGAAGTTTTTACATGTATCCACTGATGAGGTATATGGCTCTTTAGAAGAGGATGGCGGTTATTTCTATGAAACTACTCCTTATGCACCACACAGTCCTTATTCTGCCAGCAAGGCTTCTTCTGATATGTTGGTGAAGGCATATATGGATACTTATAAGTTCCCTGCTAATATAACAAACTGCTCCAATAATTATGGGCCCTATCAGTTCCCGGAGAAATTAATTCCATTGATTATCAATAATGCGTTGCAGGGAAAGAAACTGCCGGTATATGGAGATGGAAAAAATGTTCGTGACTGGTTATATGTAGAAGACCATGCCAAAGCCATTGATATGGTGCAGGAAAAAGGCCGTTTATTTGAAACCTATAATGTTGGCGGACACAATGAAAAACAAAACATTGAAATTATCCATATTATCATTGATACCTTACAGGAAATGCTTCCGGAAGGAGACCCTAGAAAGGCATTGGTATCAAAGGATTTGATTACTTATGTAGAAGACCGTAAAGGGCATGACAGAAGATATGCCATTGCTCCCGATAAGATCAAAGCAGAAATTGGCTGGGAGCCGGAAACCATGTTTAAAGAGGGCATCAAAAAGACTATTGCCTGGTTCTTTGAAAATGAAGATTGGATGAAACATGTAACCAGTGGTGATTATCAGAAGTATTATGCAGAAATGTATAAAGCATAAGTAGTATAAATACGATGACAGTACCGTAAAGAAAGGTAGAACAGATGAAAGGTATTATTTTGGCCGGCGGGTCCGGCACAAGACTTTATCCCTTAACAAAAGCAATTTCAAAGCAGATTATGCCCGTATATGATAAACCTATGATTTATTATCCTATGTCCACATTAATGTTGGCAGGAATTCGGGATATTTTGATTATTTCTACACCCAGAGATTTGCCTGTATTTCAGGATTTATTTGGAACAGGAGAACAACTGGGATTGCATTTGGAATATGCTATTCAGGAATATCCCAGAGGCTTGGCAGATGCTTTTATTATTGGAGAAGAGTTTATTGGGAAAGATAGCGTAGCCCTTGTATTGGGAGACAATATTTTCTATGGACAAAGCTTTTCTAAATTGTTAAGAGAGGTGGCTTCCAGAGAGAAGGGAGCAACTATTTTTGGATATTATGTGAGAGATCCAAGAGAATATGGAGTAGTAGAATTTGATGAAAATGGGAAGGCCTTATCTATTGAAGAAAAGCCGGAACATCCGAAGAGCAACTACGCTGTACCGGGATTATATTTCTACGATAATGATGTAGTAGAAATTGCAAAAAATGTAAAACCCAGTGCTCGTGGAGAAATTGAAATCACAGCAGTTAACAATGCGTATTTAGAGCGTGGAGACTTGAGAGTAGAAACCATGGGAAGAGGATTTGCCTGGTTAGATACAGGAAATCATGATTCTCTATTGGATGCGGCAGATTTTGTGGCAGCATTCCAAAAACGTCAGGGCTTATACATTTCTTGTATTGAAGAAATCGCTTATAAACGCGGATTTATTACAAGAGATCAGTTATTGACTTTAGCAGAGCCTTTGATGAAGACCGATTACGGTAAATATTTGGTAGAGGTTGCGAATGGACTCTAGGTTTTTAAGAAATACTCTGTTGGTGACATTTTTGTTTATGGTGTTGGTTTTCATTACTGTTTTGTACAGTAATGGATATTTGACCAAGAAGTCACCACAAAAAGCAGAGCCTGTAATAGTTGAAACACAGGAAACCGAACCTTTGATAAATTATAGTGCCTGGATGGAAGATGAAACTTTTTTTGATGCGGAGGAAAAGAAGTATAGTTCTTTAGAAGAAGACAGTGCCTTTTTATCTCTATTGGCCACCTCCATCGAAAAAGATTTACGTATCAAAGTTGTGGATTTGGAAGGTACTCCGGTTGAAGGAGAGAGTTTCCGGATTCAGATTCAGAACCAGGGAGAATACAGAGACTTAGATAAAGATGGCATTATTTACGTGGCAGATTTGGATCCGGGAGAGTATGAAGTAAGTTTACTTCCTATGGAAGGCTTTCGAATGCCCAGTACCCCTTTAAAGGTAAAGGTAAAGTCCAGAGTAGAATATATTGCCATTGATGATATTTCTTTGTTGATTAAGACAGAAGCAGAAATTGATGCAGAAACTGAAGACGGCGAAAAACCAGGGGAAGATGATACTGGCAGTGGCTCTACCACTTTCCTCTCACAGACAGAGGGCGCTAAGGGTATTGATGTTTCTAAGTGGAACGGAGAGATTGATTGGCGCAAAGTGAAGGATGCAGGGGTGGAATTTGCATTCATCCGCGTAGGGTATCGTGGCAGCGCCAGCGGATATCTGGTGGAGGATCCTTATTTTAAGCAAAATGTGGAAGGCGCAAAGTCCGTAGGCATTCCCATTGGTATCTATTTCTTCACCCAAGCTACTTCCGAGGTAGAAGCGGTAGAAGAAGCCAGTATGGTATTGGCACTTTGTAAGGATATATCAGTAGACTACCCTATCTTTATTGATTCCGAATCTGCAGGGGGAAAAGGTCGCGCCGACAATCTAAAAGCAAAGGATAGAACCAAGTATTGCTTAGCATTTTGCCAAACCTTACAAAATAGAGGATACGAATCGGGCATTTATGCTAGTAAAAATTGGTTTTTGAAGCAATTGGAGTTAGCCAATTTTACAGATGATACTTTAGTTTGGCTGGCAGAATATGCAGATGCGCCAACCTATGGTGGGCACTATGATTTTTGGCAGCACACCTCTTCAGGCCGCATCAATGGTATTGAAGGTAGGGTAGACCTGAATGTTAGCCATTGGGAAAAAAAGGAGCTTCCCAAAACTATAGAAAAAGAAAAAAAGGATCAGCTCTCAGAAGAGGATGAGGATCGATAGGGAGATAGAAAAATGGGAAAAATCACAGTAGAGACATGTCATATTGAAGGTTTGAAAATTATCACACCAACTGTATTTGGAGATGCCAGAGGCTATTTTATGGAAACCTATAATTACAATGATTTCAAAGAAGCCGGCATTGATCAGGTCTTTGTCCAGGATAATCAATCCGCATCTAAGAAAGGTGTTTTACGAGGCCTACATTTTCAAATCAATTTTCCACAGGACAAGTTGGTTCGTGTGGTTCGTGGAGAAGTTTATGATGTGGCTGTGGATTTAAGAGAAGGTTCACCTACCTTTGGGCAGTGGTATGGTGTATTGTTATCAGAAGAAAACAAAAAACAGTTTTTCATTCCTAAAAACTTTGCCCATGGATTTTTGGTATTGTCAGATTACGCAGAGTTTGCTTATAAATGTACCGATTTTTATCATCCAAATGATGAAGGCGGACTTCTGTGGTCAGATCCGGATATTGGGGTGGAATGGCCTATTTCGGAAGGTATGGAACTGACTCTTTCTGAAAAAGATACCAAATGGCCCGGTATTAAAAATTTTAAGAAATAGGGATAGACGATGAAGCAGATTTTAAAAAATCGACGATTGATTTGGAAATTAGCCAAAAACGATTTTAAGAAGCGATATGCGGGCTCCTATTTGGGAAGAGTATGGGCTTTGGCACAGCCTGTAGTTACAGTAATTATGTACTACATCGTTTTTGATAAAATTTTTGGCACAAAGGCAGAAATGCTTTCCAGTGGAATAGAAATGCCCTATGTTTTGTTTTTGACAGCAGGCTTAGTCCCATGGTTTTATTTTTCAGAAACCATGACAAATGGAATGCAGGCCTTATTGGAATATAGTTATTTGGTAAAAAAAGTTGTATTTGATATTGATATTTTGCCCCTCATTAAAATGATAGGGGCAAGTTTTATTCATGTGTTTTTTGTCTGTATTTTGGTAGGAATGGCGTGCTGCTATGGCTATTTCCCAACCATTTATACGATTCAACTTTTGTATTACAGCCTGTGCCTATTTGTATTGGTATTGGGAATTAGTTATGCAACCTGTGCATTGGTGGTGTTTTTTAGAGATTTGGCGCAGATTATAGCCATTGGTTTACAGATAGGAATGTGGGCAACTCCTGTATTGTGGGATTTAGGTCGGATTGGTCCCAAAGCGCAATTTCTTATCAAAATTAATCCTTTGGTTTATATCGTCAGCGGATATCGAAATGCCCTGTGTGAAAGAATATGGTTTTTTGAGGATATCTATTATACCTTATATTTTTGGGCAGTTACCCTGCTGCTATTTTGGCTGGGAAATCGCATTTTCCAAAAATTAAAGGTACACTTTTCTGATGTATTGTAAGTAGACTAAGGAGCAGTAAGGTGGAGCAAAGTAAAAATATTGCGGTATGTGGGAAGAACATAACAAAAGTATATAAGTTGTATGAGAAACCCTCAGACCGTATGAAGGAAGCCTTGGGGCTTACAAGAGAAAAAAAGTATAAAGAGCATTATGCCCTGAAGGGAATTGATTTAACCATTTACCAGGGAGAGACTGTAGGTATTATCGGTACTAACGGATCCGGAAAATCTACTATTTTGAAGATTATTACCGGTGTATTAAATCCTACCGGTGGAACCATGGAGGTAAATGGACGCATTTCTGCCCTTTTGGAATTGGGGGCCGGTTTTAATCAGGAATACAATGGGATTGAGAACATTTACTTAAACGGCACTATGATGGGCTTTAGCGAAAAGGAAATTGATGAAAAACTCCAGTCTATTTTGGATTTTGCTGACATTGGAGATTATGTCTACCAACCTGTAAAAACCTATTCCAGCGGTATGTTTGTTCGTCTTGCCTTTGCGGTAGCCATTAATATTGATCCGGAGATTTTAATCGTAGACGAAGCGTTGTCTGTTGGAGATGTATTTTTTCAGGCAAAATGCTATCACAAATTTGAAGAATTTAAGGCAATGGGAAAAACCATTCTTTTTGTTAGCCACGATTTAAGCAGCATTGCAAAATATTGTGACCGCGTTATTTTGCTGAATCAGGGGGATAAACTGGGAGAAGGTGCACCCAAGGAAATGATAGATGCTTATAAGCAGGTTCTGGTAGGTCAATATGTAGTAAAAGACGAATCTACAAACTTGGCCATGGATGCTTCTTTACAGGAAGCAGCGGCTAAAGCCATGGAAAAAGAAGGAAGTGGCCAGGGCATTAATCCGGAACTTTTGGAATATGGTACCGGAGCAGCCAGAATGGTTGAATACTATGTGACGGACCAGAACGGTACCAAAACCACCGCTATTATCAAAGGAGAGGAATTCTCCCTTCATGTGAAGGTCAACATTATGGAAGATATTCCGGCTCCCATATTTGCCTTTACCATTAAAAATATTCATGGAACAGAGATTACCGGTACCAATACCATGATTGAAAAGGCTTTCCTGGATTCTGTGAAGCAGGGAGATGTGAAAGAGATTACCTATACTCAGAAAATGGATTTGCAGGGTGGGGAATACCTTTTGTCTTTAGGTGTTACCGGATATGAGGGAGATCAGTTCCAGGTATACCATCGGCTGTATGATGTATTAAATATTACGGTGGTTTCCGACAAGAATACCGTAGGTTATTATGATATGAATTCTAAAATCCTTGTAAAATAGGATAGCAGTAAAAAGGGGAACCCATGGCAGAGTTTGAAAAGACCAGTGAAACAATAGGAAAAGTAACCTTAGATTACTCTAAATATCCGGGACAGGATTTTTATTGTGATGGAGAAGTGGAAAAAGAAATCCTGAAAATTGCAAAGGACTATTCTCCGGTAGAATATCAAGGCATTATTGAAGATAGAAAGCAGTGGCCTATTTTCTATCATTTAAGTCCACAGAGAGAAAATATTGTGGATTTTTTGCCCATGGACAAATCCATGAAGGTGTTAGAGGTTGGCAGTGGTTGTGGTGCTATTACAGGGAAATTAGCAAGGAAAGCTGGCCAGGTAACCTGTATTGACTTGTCCAGACAACGCAGTTTGATCAATGCGCATCGTCATAGTGATTGTGATAATGTTACCATTCATGTGGGGAATTTTCAGGATATTGAACCCACTTTGGCAAAGGATTATGACTATGTGTGCCTGATTGGTGTATTTGAATACGGTATCAGTTATATCGGTGGGGAAACACCCTTTACCGATTTTTTCAATATTGTTAAAAAACATGTAAAACCAGGTGGTCGTCTGGTAATTGCTATAGAAAATAAATATGGTTTAAAATATTGGGCCGGTTGTAAAGAAGATCATTTAAGCACCTTCTTTTCCGGGATAGAGGGCTACCCGGATGGAGGCGTGGTTAGAACCTTTTCAAAAAAAGGGCTGGAAAAAATTCTAAAGGCTTGTGGAGAAAAAGAATATTCTTTCTATTATCCTTATCCGGATTATAAATTCATGCATACCTGCTTTAGCGATAAACGATTACCCGGTAAAGGAGAACTAACAGATAATCTTCGCAATTTCGACCAGGATAGAATGCTTTTATTTGATGAAAAAAATGCCTTTGATGCTTTGATTGAGGATGAAATGTTTCCGGAGTTTTCCAATTCCTTTCTGTTGGTCGTTGGTCCGGATTTGGAGGTAGAGTATAGTCGCTATTCCAATGATAGAACCATGGAAACGGCTATTAAAACAGAAATTTTAGAAACAGCTTCAGGAAAGATAGTTCGTAAAGTTCCTTTATCAGAATATGGGTATGACCATATTCGAGCCTTGGGAACCTACTATGAAGCTTTACAGAAACGCTACGAAGGAAGTAGTTTATCTGTGAATACCTGTCATATCATTGAAACGGAAAATGGTCCCGTAGCAGAATTTGAATATGTGGAAGGGGTTACCCTTTCCAGCTTATTGGATGAGAAAATAGCAGCCAATGATATGAAAGGCTTTCAGACGCTGTTTCAGGAGTATGTGAAAAGAATTGACTATAATAGTCAGGAAAAAGTAACAGACTTTGATTGTATTTTTTCCAATATTTTAATTGGAGATGATACCTGGACTATCATTGATTATGAATGGACAGAATTTGTCCAAAGAGAAACCAATGAAATTGCTTTTCGTAGCTTATATTGCTATGTATTGGAAAATGAAAAACGGAATAAATGGAGCTTAGATTGGGCCATTGATATGTTGGGCCTAAAGCCTGGGGCATTAGAGGAACTACAGCAGCAAGAGGCTGTTTTCCAAAAGAAAGTTACAGGCAAACACCTTTCCATGGCGGAACTAAGAAATCTGATTGGTGGAACTATTTTTGAACCCCAGAAATGGATTTCTCATTTCCAGGAAAATGCCGGTAGCAAACGGGTGCAGATTTATGAGGATTTAGGCAATGGATTTTCAGAAGAAAATTCTTACTTTGTAGAAGAAGCGGTTCCTGTGGGAGGAAAGGTTTCCTTTACCATACAGGTAGACCATGGAGTAAAAACACTTCGCATCGATCCTGCGATGGAAAGCTGTATCTGTAAGGTGGAATCTTTAATATGGAATGGGAATCCCATTTCTTTGGATAAAAGAACTATTTCTTCGAATGGAAGAAGAGCCAGCCAAAGCAAAGAGGAATGTCCTACCTTTGTGTTTGCCACAGAGGATCCTAACATTGTTTGTTCCTTAGATGGATTTCCTAAAGAAGCAGAGAATCTTTTAGAAGTATGTTTTTCTATTGTAGGTATTCCAAAGGAAATGGGCGCAGATATTGAACAAGGTCTGAAAGGATTGTTGAAATGGTAATAAGCCGAGTGAAGCTGGGGGCCAGGTTATTATTAGAAAAAAAGATAACCAAGGCATATACACAGCTTTTGGATAAAAAATATCAAACCTATCATCAGTGGGTAACAAAAAAAGAAGAAAAAGAAGCAGCAGATGGGAACAAACAATTTCCCGTTCAGGTGGTGGAATATAAAGATCTTCTTACTTTAGATGTGGAAGCTTTAAACCAACCCATTATTTTGTTAACCGAAAGAAAAAAAGGCTTAGCTTCTTTTGTCTTAGGGGAAGTGACTTCTATTATGGCACAAAATCCCCAGGTACTTCTTGCCTACGGGGATGAGGACGAGTGGAAGCATGAAGAGACGGTTCGAATGAATCCCTGGTATAAACCGGATTTTTCTTTGGATACCTTATTTTCGTATTTTTATTTAGGGAATGTCATTGCGATTCGAAAAGAGGCTATTCAAAACTTTTTGAAGCAGGATTTGAAAACCACCAAAGAGGCTTTGTACGATTTGGTGTTGTTAATTGTGTCTGCAGCAGAAAAAGAGCAAATTTACCATAGTCAAAAAATTTGGTACAGTTCTCATGCCATTTCCTATTGGGGCATGGAGGAAGACTATCAAGATGTAAAAAAATGGTATATGGAAAGACGTCCCCAGACAGTGGAAAAAGGGGTTTCTATTATTATTCCATCCAAAGATAATCCACAGATTTTAGAAAGACTTTTACATTCTATTGAGAAGTTTAGTGGGGACTATGAAAGAGAAATCATTGTAGTGGACAATGGTAGTTCCAAAGAAAATCAGGAGAAATTGTTGGAACTGCAAAAGCAATTTTCTTTCCAATATCTGTTAGAACCTATGGACTTTAACTTTTCAGCCATGTGCAATCTTGGGGCAAAAGCAGCCACTAAGCCCAATTTGTTATTCTTAAATGATGATTGTGAAGTGAGACAATCCCGTTGGTTGGATCTATTATGGAATCAGCTGCGTTTTCTTTCCACAGGCGCAGTTGGAGCAAAATTATACTATCCCGGTGGAAAACAAATTCAGCATTGTGGTATTTATGGACTACAGATTGGTCCGGTTCATAAATTACAGTTTTTACAGGATGTAAGAAGATACGGAGATTGTCGAAATCAGTATGTAAGAAATGTGTCTGCGGTTACTGCAGCCTGCTTGATGGTGCGTAAAAAATCTTTCCGTTTGGTACAGGGGTTTGATGAATCCTTGGCGGTAGCCTTTAATGATGTAGATTTTTGCTGGCGCCTTTTGGAAGCAGGATTTTTTAATGTAGTTGTGAATGATGTGCATTTAACCCATCACGAATCCCTATCCAGAGGAAGTGATGAAAGCCCAGAGAAAAAACAGCGCTTGTTGGAAGAAAAAAGAAAACTGCAAAAGAAGCATGTGGCACTTTGGGGAAAGGATCCTTATTATCATCCGGAATTCACCACCGGCATTTTAGATATTCGTTTTTCTGAAAAAAGAGACTTCGAAAAGAGTAAGGTTTCTACCCTTAGTTTACAGCCTTGGCAAAACACTCAAAAGGCTATGCGGGAAGATCCTTGTCTTGCCTGCAGCATTGAATATGCAGGAGAAGCAGACAACTTTTTCTATGAGAAATGTAAACAATACCAGTGTGGTGCCAAAGAGTATTATTTCCAAGGTACAGCAGTGGTTTTAGGCAGTGATAATAGCATTTATGAGAGAATACTATTGGCAGAAAATACGGTAACGGGGGAGTATTATTCAGGAACTTTGCCCATGCGTTATCGACCGGATTTGGTAACCAATATGCCGGATCAAATTCATGTAGAACTATGTGGGTTTGGGACAAAACTAGATACCAAGATGCTTCCAACTGGTACCTATCAGTTGAAAATTTTGGCAAGAGACCGGGTAAGCCATGCAGGTATTGTAAGAACTTTGCCGTATCAGATTACTGTTTCTTAGTAAGGAAAACAAGGGTCAAAAAGGAGAACACTGTCCATGACAGAGGAAATGAATTATAAAGAGGCATATGAAAAAGAACACTTAAAATGTGCAGATTTGGCCAGCCGTGTAGCAGAACTGGAAGAAAAGAATGATTTGTTGGAATTTAAGTTAAACCGTATTAAGACAAACCCTTTATGGACCAGCACTGCTTCCTTACGGAAGGTGATGCATCTTGGCATTCGTCAATATAGTCGTTTGAAAAACTGTGGCGGACCAAGAGGTGTGGTACAAAAAATCAACTATAAAAAACGAGAGAATATAGCCAAAAAGCAGTTTGGTACAGAAAGTTTTCCGGATGCGGCAAGACGGCAGGAAGAAGAAAATACCATTTTCCCCAGAATGGTAAAAATCAGTATTTTGGTTCCCTTATATAATACACCGAAAGATTTCTTAGAGGAAATGATTGGGTCCGTTCAAAATCAAACCTATGGAAATTGGGAATTGTGTTTAGCAGACGGATCAGATAAAGAACATGCTTTTGTAGGGGAAATTTGCCAAGCCTATCAGCAAAAGGATAGTAGGATTTGCTATCAGAAATTGGAGAAAAATGAAGGTATCTCCGGCAATACAAATGCCTGTTTTCGGATGGCTACAGGAGAATATATAGGGCTATTTGATCACGATGATATTTTACATCCCAGTGTATTGTATGAATATGTAAAGGTAATTAACGAACAGGGAGCAGACTATATTTATTGTGATGAAACCACCTTTAAGGATGGAGACATCAACAAAATGCTAACCCTTCATTTTAAGCCCGATTATGCCATTGATAACTTAAGGGCTAATAACTATATTTGCCATTTTAGTTGTTTCGACAGGACCTTATTGGAGGGGACAGAATTATTCCGTTCTGCCTTTGATGGTAGTCAGGATCATGACATGATTTTGCGCTTAACAGATAAAGCAAAGAAAGTAGTTCATGTTCCCAGACTTTTATACTATTGGAGAAGTCATGCCGGTTCTGTAGCCAGTGATATCAATGCCAAATCCTATGCCATTGAAGCGGCTAGAGGAGCGGTCGCAGATCATTTGAAAAACCATGGCTATGAACATTTTAAGATTACCAGTACCAGGGCCTTCGAAACTATTTTTAAAATCAGTTATCAGATTATTGGAAATCCGAAGATTAGTATTGTGATTGCCAATAAAGATCATTTGGAGGATTTAAGCCGCTGTGTTTCTTCCATTTTGGAAAAATCCACCTATGATAATTTTGAAATCATTATTGTAGAAAATAATAGTGAGACACCGGAAATCTTCCAGTATTACGATACCATCACCAAGCAGGATAGCCGGATTAAAGTAGTGAAATATGAAGGCAAATTCAATTATTCTGCAATCAATAACCTTGGTGTTAGAAATACTACGGGAGAATACATTTTACTGTTAAATAATGATACGCAGGTGATTACCGTTAACTGGATGGAAGAACTTTTGATGTACGCTCAAAGAGAAGATGTAGGTGCGGTAGGGGCAAAACTATATTATAGCAACAAAACCATTCAGCATGCAGGGGTAGTCATTGGGTTGGGAGCTCATCGAACTGCAGGCCATACCCATTACGGACAAAGTAGAGAAAATTTAGGCTATATGGGTAGATTATGTTATGCCCAAAATGTGACTGCTGTGACAGGAGCATGCCTTATGGTGAAAAAATCTCTCTTTGATTTGGTAGGAGGCCTGGAGGAAAGCTTTGAAATATCCTTAAATGATGTGGATTTCTGTTTGAAACTTCGTGAGAAGGGATATTTGAATGTCTTTACACCTTTTGCAGAACTGTATCATTTTGAATCAATTTCCAGAGGCTTAGATGATCAGGGAGAAAAGGCAGAAAGGTACAATGCGGAATCTGCCAGATTTAGAGAAAAATGGAAAAAACAGCTGGAGGCAGGAGATCCATACTACAATGTGAACTTTTCTTTGGACCGCAGTGATTATTCCTTAAAAATAAAAGAAAACTAAGTGGGAAATCCGGTGAGGAAAAGAAGTTCTTATTTCCTAACCGAAGAAAATATGATAAAATATAGGAAATTTTGAGCCGGGAAGCAAATGCTTTTTGGAAAAACAAAAATAAAATGGAGGAATTTGGGTTATGAGTTACATGGATGGTTACAAATATTGGTTAGAAGATGATTATTTTGATGCTGCAACCAAAGAAGAATTACAGGGTATTGCAGATAATGCAGCAGAAATTGAAGATCGCTTCTATAAAGAGTTGGAATTTGGTACCGGTGGACTTCGTGGTGTCATTGGTGCAGGTACCAATCGTATGAATATTTATACAGTTCGTAAAGCTACTCAGGGCTTAGCAAACTATATTTTGAAACAGGGTGGCAGTGAAAAAGGCGTGGCAATTGCTTACGATTCTCGTTTTATGTCTCCTGAATTTGCAGATGAAGCAGCATTGTGTTTGGCAGCAAACGGCATTAAAGCTTATGTATTTGATGCACTCCGTCCTACACCGGAATTATCTTTTGCACTTCGTACCTTAGGATGTATTTCCGGTATCGTGGTTACTGCCAGCCATAATCCACCGGAATATAATGGATACAAAGTATATTGGGAGGATGGCGCACAGGTTACTGCTCCTAAGGATAAAGAAATCATTACAGAAGTAAAAAATGTTACAGATTATCATACGGTAAAGACCATGGATAAAGAAGAAGCAATGGCAAAAGGTCTTTATGTTGTTATTGGTAAAGAAATCGATGATGCTTACATGGTGGAATTGAAAAAACAGATTATCCATCCGGAAGTAATCAAAGAAGTAGCAGATGATATTAAGATTGTGTATTCTCCTTTCAATGGAACAGGTAATGTACCGGTTCGTAGAATCCTTAGCGAATTAGGGTTCAAGAATGTATATGTTGTTCCGGAACAGGAAATGCCGGATCCTAAGTTTACTACTTTGGATTACCCTAACCCAGAAGATCCGAAAGCCTTTACATTGGCATTAAAATTAGCAAAAGAAAAAAATGCAGATATCGTTTTAGCAACCGATCCGGATGCTGACCGTCTTGGTATTTATGCATTAGATACAAAGAGTGGTGAATATATTCCTTTCACAGGAAATATGTCCGGTATGTTGATTGCGGATTATATTTTAGGGGAAAGAACAGCAACCGGTACAATGCCGGAAAACCCTGCTTTGGTAAAAACCATCGTTACCACTAACATGAGTGATGTAATTACCAAATCTTATGGGGTAAAACAGATTGAAGTATTAACCGGCTTTAAGTTTATCGGGGAACAGATTAAATTATTCGAACAGACCGGATCTAACAACTATGTATTCGGTTTGGAAGAAAGCTATGGCTGTTTAGCAGGAACTCATGCAAGAGATAAAGACGCAATTGTAGCAGTTATGTGTCTTTGTGAAGCGGCTGCATTCTGTAAGAAACAGGGCATTACTGTTTGGGATAAGATGCTTCAGATGTATGAGAAATATGGCTACTTCAAAGAGGATATGTACACCATTACCTTAAAGGGTATTGATGGTTCCAGACAGATTCAGGAGATGATGAGCAAGCTTCGCAGCAATCCTCCAAAGGAATTTGGTCCTTGGAAAGTATTGGCTGTTAGAGATTATGATAACGATGTTATCACCAATTTGGAAACCGGAGAAACCACTCCTACAGGACTTCCAAAATCCAATGTATTGTATTTTGATTTGACAGACGATGCATGGTGCTGTGCAAGACCTTCCGGAACAGAGCCTAAGATCAAATTCTACATGGGTGTTAAAGGAAACAGCTTAGAGGATGCAAAAGCAAAGAATGCAGTATTAACAGAAAGCTTAAAAGCTTATTTATAAGCATTAGAAAATAGTATTAAAAAGTTTCTTTCAAGTGCAGTGGGCAGTATGTCCACTGCATTTTGTCAGAATAATGTTTTTAGAGGATTTAGGAATAAGGAAAGCGGTATGGGGAAAGTATCCATAGCAAATTTCAAAAAAGCATATTATTACTTGAAACGGAATGGAGTTCAAAAGGCCTGGTATGCCGTTTGGGAACGCATCAAAGAACAAGAATCCTACCAGTATGTGGCTCCATCCCAGGAGGAACTGGAAAAACAGAGAGGTACGGAGTTTTTGCAGAAACCCTATTTTTCTATTTTAGTACCTGTCTATCATACCAATCCGGACTTCTTTAGGGAAATGATTCAATCTGTTTTAAACCAAACCTATGGTCATTTTGAATTGATTTTAGCGGATGCAGGGAAATCTGAGGAACTAAAAGAAATTAGCGAAACTTTTCAGGATGATAGAATAGTATATCTTCCGTTAGAGAAAAATGAAGGCATTTCAGCCAACACCAACGCAGCTTTACAGGTAGCAAAGGGAGAGTATATTGGTCTGTTAGATCATGATGATTTGCTGACAGAGGATGCTTTGTTTACTGTGGCGGAACAAATTGAGAAAACTAGTGGGGAAAAGAATCCAAAACGATTCTTTTACACCGATGAAGATAAATGTGATGAAACAGGGAAAAATTTTTATGATTATCATAAAAAAATGGATTTTAACCTGGATTTATTATTCACCAATAATTATATTTGTCATTTCCTTGTGATGGACAGCGCGCTTATGAACGAACTGCAATTTCGAAGTGATTTTGATGGTGCACAGGATTATGATTTGGTTTTACGGGCTGTGGGTAAATTATGGGAAGAAAACCCGCAGGTAGAGGATTTGATTAGCCATATCCCAAAGGTTACTTATCATTGGCGTTGTCATAGAAATTCTACGGCACAAAATCCTGCCAGTAAAAAGTATGCTTATGAGGCAGGCAGAAGAGCATTAGAAGATTTTGTAAAAGAAAAAGGTTGGAAAGCTTCTGTGAAGCACACAGACCATGTAGGATTTTACCGGATAGAATATGAAAAGGATATCTGGGATAGTAGAGAAGATGTGGCAATGATAAATGGCCCCATTTATTACAAGAATAAAGTTGTGGGCGGCGCTTATGGAAAGAACCAAGAGCTGACCTACGGAATGGTTCCAAAAGGCTTTGGGGGATATTTACACCGAGCCAAGTTACAACAAAATTGTGAACAGATAGATTTGTTTCATGCCAGGATTTCACCAAAGGTTTGGGAAAATTGGGACAAGTTAATGCCGGCTGATTTGCAGAAAGATAAGTTGCAATGGATTTGGGATACAGAAAAAGGAAATCCGGTATTTGCTTATAATAAAGAGCAATATCAGAGCTGCAGAGCGGCTGTTTGTAACAAACTTTTAGAACTTGGATATCGCCTGTATTATGATCCGGAATGGGAGCATACTGTATAGAACTGTATTAGATATCTGATTAGGAGAAGTATGAAAAGTACCGTCATTATTCCCAATTATAACGGGATGCAATATTTACAAAACTGCATACAGTCTTTACTAGCAGCCAACGGTGATTTTTCAATCCTAATTGTGGACAATGGCTCTACAGATGGCAGTCAGGATTTTATCCGTGATAATTACCCAAACATAGAATTGATTTGTTTCACAGAAAACACAGGGTTTTGCCATGCTGTGAATGTGGGTGTAGAAAAGGCACGGACAGAGTATGTGATTTTATTAAATAATGATACCCAGATAGATGCCAACTTTGTGACAGCTCTGGAAACTGCTTTGGAAAAGCATGCAAAGCGGTTTTCTGTTTCTGCCAAAATGATAAATATGTATCAGCAAGATATTCTTGATGGAGCAGGAGATTATTATTGTGCCTTAGGTTGGGCATTTGCCTATGGGAAGGATATGCTGGTGGCAAGTCATTGTACAAGGGAGCGAAAAATCTTTTCTGCCTGTGGCGGTGCAGCTATTTATCGTAAAGCAATATGGAATCAATTAGGAGGTTTGGATGAAAATCACTTTGCTTATTTAGAGGATTGTGATTTGGGATATCGGGCACAAATCTATGGATACCAAAATTATTTTACGCCGGATGCTATTGTATATCATGCAGGTTCCGGTGCCAGTGGTTCCAGATATAACACCTTTAAAATTCGTCTGTCATCCAGAAATAATATCTTTTTACTATACAAGAATATGCCTTTGTTACAGATGATACTCAATAGTCCCTTTTTGTTTGCAGGATTTTTTGTAAAATATCTGTTCTTTTTGAAAAAGGGCTTTGGCAGTTTGTATCTGAAAGGACTATGGGAAGGAATCCAAAAAAGACCAAGAGAGAAAAAAGTAGTATTTCAATGGAAACATTTGGGCAATTATTGTAGAATACAATTTTTTCTTTGGGTGAATATAATAAAGAGATTTACTACCGGAAGATAAGTTCTATTTGTTAAAAAAATTGGAAAAACTTGTCTTTCTTGTAATAATATTGTAAAATATTGTCTATGTATGAACTTAGGTGGCTTTTATGATTAAAGATAACCAAAAGTATTTTAATAGACTGCATTTGGTGGTAGACGCGATTGTAATTGCCTGCTCCTATATGTTGGCCTGGTACTTGAAATTTGAAGGTCCTTTTGCCAACAAAGCAGAAGGCGCATTGACGATGGGCTTTTATTTCCAGGCAATGTATTTTATTGTGCCGGGATTTGTAATTTTGTATTACGCCTTTCGTCTCTACACACCGAAGCGAGCAACCAGATTTGAAGCAGAAATTTCCAATATATTTAAAGCAAATACCACAGGCTTGATAGCCATTATGGTTGTCATTTACTCCTTCAAAATTGAGAACTTTTCTCGAGGTCTTGTGGCTATTTTTTATGCGCTTAATATTGTATTAACTATATTGATGCGTGTATTGATTCGTTGGATTTTGCAATTTTTCAGACGCAAAGGCTATAACCTGAAACACATTCTTCTGATTGGCTATTCCAGAGCGGCAGAAGAATATATCAATCGTATCAATGGAAATCCACAGTGGGGCTATGCAGTTCGTGGCATTTTGGACGACAGGGTGCCTGCAGGAACCGTATATCGAGGTGTAAAGGTTCTAGGAACCATTGCAAATTTGGACTATATTTTACCCCTTAGTAGTTTAGATGAGATTGCAATTACTTTATCCCTTTCTGATTACGGTCGTTTAGCAGAGATTGTAAATGCCTGTGAAAAATCCGGTGTACACACAAAATTTATTCCGGATTATAATGAGGTAATTCCAAATCGTCCTTATACGGAGGATATTAATGGATTGCCGGTTATTAACATTCGTTATGTGCCTTTGACAAATACCTTAAGTGCTTTTGCAAAAAGGTTAATGGATATTATAGGTTCCCTGTGTGGCCTTATTGTATTGTCGCCGGTGCTTTTGATTGTAGCGATTTTGGTAAAAGTCACAAGCAAAGGACCTATCATTTATAAGCAGGAACGAGTGGGATTACACAAAAAGAATTTCTGGATGTATAAGTTCCGTACCATGAAGGTGCAGACAGAGACGGCAGAAAAGCAGTGTTGGACAACTAAGGATGACCCACGAGTTACTAAAATCGGCAAATTCTTGCGTAAAACAAGTATTGACGAATTCCCTCAATTGTGGAATATTTTACGAGGGGATATGAGTATTGTAGGTCCCAGACCGGAAAGACCTCAGTTTGTAGAAAAATTCCGGGAAGAAATTCCAAGGTATATGATTAAGCATCAAGTTCGTCCGGGACTAACCGGATGGGCACAAATCAACGGCTATCGTGGAGATACTTCTATTCGACGCAGAATCGATTATGATTTGTATTATATTGAGAATTGGAGTATGGGATTTGATTTTAAAATTATGTTTTTGACAATCTTTAAAGGATTTGTGAACGAAAACGCTTACTAATCGTTACAGACTATATGGTGCATTTGTGACGTGACGCTGTTACTTCCCTTAAGGGAAAAATTTGATGTAACAGGGTTCGAAAGAGGAAAAATTATGGCAAGCAAACAGACAAAGAAAAGCGGTAAAGGGAAAAAGAGAAAGAATAAGACAGGAAGAATATTCTTATTTATCGCAGAAATCGTAATTCTGATTGTTCTTTTGTTGGTATTGTACGCAGTATTGAAGACTGACAAAGTAGAAAAAATCAATATTAAAGAAGAAAATATCGTGGTAAATGAACAGGTAGCAGAAAACGAGTCCATGAAAGGCTATCGAAATATTGCACTGTTTGGTGTTGACTCTCGTGATAAAACATTAGGAAAAGGCAATCGTTCCGATACCATAATGGTAGCAAGTATTAATCAGGATACAGGAGATGTAAAACTGATTAGTGTATATCGTGATACTTATATGAACTTAGGAAACGATAGCTATAATAAGTGTAATGCAGCCTATGCAAAGGGTGGACCAGAGCAGGCAATCAATATGTTAAATATGAATCTGGATTTGAATATTACAGATTATGTTACCATTGGATTTACCGGTTTAATTGAAGTCATTGACGCTTTAGGTGGCGTTGAGATGGAAGTGACAGAAGCAGAAATCGTACATTTGAATAATTATCAGATCAGTATGGTAGGAACGACTACAGATGGAAAGACTTTCGTAGCAACAGAGGGCAAAGATTATACTGCTGTTACTACACCCGGAGTGCAGAAATTAAATGGTTTGCAGGCTACAGCATATTGTCGTATCCGTTATGTAGGAGATGACTATCAGCGTACAGAACGACAGAGAAATGTGCTTACCGCGGTATTGGAAAAAGCGAAAAAAGCAGATGTATCTACCTTGAATAAGATTTTAAATGAGGCATTGGATAATGTTTCTACTTCTTTGGATGTGGACGAAATGGTAGCCGTTATGTCTGAATTGACCAAATACAATATCGTTGTGAAGGATGGTTTCCCATTTGAAGAGTATCGTTCTTCCGGCAATGTAGGAGCAAAGGGTTCCTGTGTTATTCCTGCTGATTTGACAAGCAATGTAAAGAAGTTGCACGGCATTTTATTTGATCAGCCTGATTATGAGGTTTCCAGTGAAGTGCAATCCTATAGTCAGATTATTCATAACGATACAGGAAAATAAAAAACGAGTTGAAACGCCACGCTTGGTTGCGTGGCGTTTTTCATCATTTGAGATAAGTTCTTTTTAGTAATATGACACTATCTGGGAGTGAGGGCTATATGGAAATTGATTTGATTATTCCTACCTACAAACCGAAAAAAACATTACTCCATTTGCTGGAAATGATAGAGAAACAAACCCATTCGGTAAATCGCATTATTTTAATGAATACAGAAGAAAAGTATATGATACCATTTGAGAAGGAGTATGATTTACGAAAACGCTTCCCCAAGGTGGAAATTTACCATGTGACAGAAACAGAATTTGATCATGGGAATACCAGGCACCAGGGCGTTTTAAAATCTCAGGCACCTTATTTTTTATGCATGACAGATGATGCGGTTCCGGAAGATGTTTATTTGATTGAAAATCTGTTAAAACATTTGCAACAAGAGAGCATTGCGGTGGCCTATGGACGACAGTTGCCGGCAGCAGACTGCGGCATTACAGAACGGTTTATTCGACAATTTAATTATCCATCAGAAAGTAGAATTAAGAAAGAAGACGATAAAAAGGAATTGGGTATTAAAACCTATTTTTGTTCTAATGTATGTGCAGCATATAATCGTTCTATTTATGACTCCTTAGGAGGATTCATTCGGCATACTATTTTCAATGAGGATATGATTTATGCAGGAACTGCATTACAACATGGCTATCAGATTGCCTATGCAGCAGATGCGAAAGTGGTCCATTCCCATAACTATAATGGCCTAATGCAGTTAAAACGAAATTTTGATTTGGGTGTATCTCAAGCAGATCATCCGGAGATTTTTGCAAATGTTCCTTCTGAAAAAGAAGGTGGCAAGTTAGTAAAGAGTACGCTTCATTATCTGCTTCGAAAAAGGCGCCTGGATAGAGTAATACCTTTTATATATCAATGTGGCTGCAAATGGATTGGATATCGTTTGGGAAAATCCTACCGGAAGCTACCGAAAAAGATAATTAGAAAGCTTACCATGAATCGTAATTATTGGATAGAATCATAAAAAATAAATAGTTTGGTCACAATTTCATCACAAATAATTTTTATACTATGGGAAATTAGTTCCAATAGAAGGAGGAATAAAAGTTATGGTTGATTATAATACTGAATCAGAGATTGGAGGAGAACAAAACAATATTTCCCAAGAAAACCAGACCAATAGACCTTATTATCAATATACGGAAACACCTTATGGAAGTTTACATCAAGAGGAGCAAAGCAGTTCTGCAAGGAGACAGGTTAAGGAGAAGAAGAAATCTTCCGGTCTACTGAAAAGATCAATATTAGCAATCTTTTTAGGATTGTTGTTGGGGGTTAGTGCCAGCGCTGGATTTTTAACTATCCAATATTTGTCAGAATTATTTGATTCCAAGAAAGCACCTGTGGCACAAGAGGAAATTGCACCTGAAAGTCAAATTGTTACAGAGACAGAAAAAGAGATTCCAACACAATCTGAGATAGATAGAATCAATCCACAGACCATTACAGCGGTTGTGACGGATGTGACAGACGTGGTAGAAAAAGTTATGCCAAGTGTTGTTTCTATCACCAATACAGCAACTATTACCCAGCAAAGTTTTTGGGGACAGCGTTTTGAAAGAGAAGCCCAGTCCAGTGGTTCCGGTATCATTGTAGGAGAAAATGACACAGAATTATTGATTGCCAGCAATAATCATGTTGTGGCAGAGTCTGATAGTTTAAAGGTTCAGTTTATTAATGGAACTGTAGCAGAAGCAAAGATTAAGGGTACAGATTCCAATGTGGATTTGGCAGTGATCGCTGTAAAATTAGAAGATTTGGATGTAGAAACCAAAAATGAAATCAGTATTGCAACTTTAGGAGATTCTGATATCTTAAAGGTTGGAGAACCTGCCATTGCCATTGGAAATGCGTTGGGGTATGGACAGTCAGTAACCACCGGCGTTATTTCTGCATTAAATCGACAGATTGAAATGGATGAGGAGGGATCTACTACAGGTACCTTAATTCAAACAGATGCAGCCATTAACCCCGGTAATTCCGGTGGTGCACTTCTGAATATGAAAGGCGAGGTTATCGGAATTAATTCTAACAAAATCGGTGGCAGCACCATTGAAGGAATGGGCTATGCTATTCCCATTTCCACAGCAAAACCAATTGTGCAGGAATTGATGATTCGAGAGACCAAGGATAAGGTAGATGCAGCTAAGAAAGGATATTTAGGCATTTCCGGCTTAAATGTAACAGAAGATGTCGTCAGAATGTATGGTATGCCTAAGGGGGTTTATGTAACCCAGGTAAATGAAGGTGGCGCTAAGAAAGCCGGTATGCTAAAGGGAGATATTATCACAAGCTTTGATGGCAGCAGTGTTGGTAGTATGGAAGACTTACAGGGATATTTGGAATATTATGAAGCAGGAGAAACGGTTATGGTAACCGTGCTTCGGTCTTCTTCTGGAGAGTATGCGGAGATGAATTTACTAATCACCTTAGGAGCACAGCCAGAAAGTAGATAATTGAATTTTTGAGGGAGAGAGAATGGAGAAAAACTACGAAAACGATGATAGCCAGTATGAGGAGGTATGTTATATTTGCAGAAGGCCGGAAAGCAAGGCGGGGCGAATGTTTCATATTCCGCCTAATGTAGCTGTTTGTGCAGATTGTATGCATACAACTATGGATGCCATAAGTAAAATGGATTATCAGAGTATGTTCAAAAATCCGGAAATGCTGCAAGGGTTTTCGGATTTATGGAATGCTGGCATGCCAACAGCTGAAAAGAAAGAATCACCGCAAGAGAAAATGCCGGAAGATACGAACTCGTCTACTGTAGAAGAAAAGACGCAAGATTCGGAAGGTGAGGAACCCAAAGAAGAGGAAAAGAAACAAGGGACTCCTATTTTCCCCAATATTCGCTTTTTGAATTTAGGAGATTTGCAGGGGGAAGGTATTCCGGGCCGACAGAGAATTAAGAAGCGTAAAAAAGGTGAGGCTCCTGTTATTGATATCAAGAACATTCCGCCTCCACACAAGATTAAAGAAAAACTAGATGACTATGTGATTGGACAGGAAAAAGCAAAGAAGGTTATTTCTGTTGCGGTCTATAACCATTATAAAAGGGTTGCCACCAATACCATGGATGAGATTGAGATTGAAAAATCCAATATGTTAATGATTGGTCCTACCGGTAGTGGAAAAACCTATTTGGTAAAAACCCTTGCAAGAATTTTAGATGTCCCTTTGGCAATCACAGATGCTACTTCTTTAACAGAGGCAGGCTATATTGGTGATGACATTGAAAGTGTTGTTAGTAAACTGCTTGCAGCAGCAGATAATGATGTGGATCGGGCAGAGCAGGGAATTATTTTTATCGATGAAATAGATAAAATTGCTAAAAAGAAGAATCATAATTCCAGAGATGTCAGTGGAGAGTCTGTACAGCAGGGAATGCTCAAACTATTAGAAGGGGCAGATGTAGAAGTGCCTGTAGGAGCCAGCAGTAAAAATGCTATGGTACCTTTGACTACAATAAATACAAGAAATATCTTATTTATTTGTGGTGGTGCTTTTCCGGATTTAGCAGATATAATAAAACAGCGTTTGCAGAAGCAAACTTCTATAGGATATGGTGCAACACTGAAGGACCAGTTTGATAAGGATGCCAATATTTTAGACAAGGTTACCATAGAAGACTTGAAAAAGTTTGGAATGATTCCGGAATTTATTGGTCGACTGCCGATTATTTATACCTTGCAAGGACTATCCCAGGATATGCTTGTAAAGATTTTAAAAGAGCCTAAAAACGCGATTTTGAAGCAGTATCAAAAGCTTTTGGAGATAGATGAGGTGAAATTGGAATTTTCTGACGACGCCTTAGAAGCTATTGCCAAAAAAGCCATGGAAAAGGATACTGGAGCAAGAGCTTTGAGAGCAATTATTGAAGAGTTTATGCTGGATATTATGTATGAGATTCCAAAGGATGAAAATATTGGACAGGTTACCATTACGAAAGAATATATTGAAGGTACAGGTGGCCCGGTAATAGAAATTCGTCATGAGTAAAAGCATTTTTTAAGTCATATACTCATACCATAAAAGAAAACGGTATTATGACCTGTAAAGAAAAAATTTTATCGGAAGAGTATTATGACTGGATTACGGATTTTGAATTGACACCACAGTTGTTGGCTGTAAATCAAAAGGAAGAAGATTATTGTTATAAAAGATTAGAAAATGGAGTGGGAATTGCCTATGTCAAAAAAGAGACAGGCAATTCCCTTTCTTTATGGAATTATCCCTATCAATACATTCCAAATATTTATGGGATTCAGGCAATTTCTCAGGACAGTAATTCTGTTTTTGATCCCAAAGCTTTAGAGCTATCTGGTATTATAGACATTCAAAATGGTCCCCTGCAGTTGTCTGGTAGGGATGTGGTGTTGGGTTTTTTAGATACCGGAATCGATTATCAAAATAGAGTATTTCTTCGAAGGGATGGAAGCAGTCGTATTTTGGCTATATGGGATCAGACAGACCAAAATGGAACACCGCCGGAAGGATTTGACTATGGAAGTCAATACAGAAGGGAAGAGATTACTGGTGCTTTGCAGACGGATAATCCCTATTCCGTTGTTCCTACAAGAGACGAAGTAGGACATGGAACTGCTCTTGCAGCAGTTGCAGCAGGTAGTTCTCAAACAGCATCCGGTTTTATAGGGGCTGCGTATGAAGCAGATATTGTGATGGTAAAATTAAAACCTTGTAAGAGTTATTTGCGGGAGTATTACCTGCTGCCACAGGAAGCATTAGCCTATCAGGAAAATGATATTCTTGCAGCATTGACCTATCTGGACAGCTTTGCACAAAGCTTTTTTCGGCCTTTGGTTGTTTGTTTTGGATTAGGAAGTAATTGGGGGAGTCATACGGGAAAATCTGTGTTGGAAAAGTATTGTAATTATTTTGCCAATAAACGAAGCAGAATTTTTGTAATAGGGGGTGGCAATCAGGGAAGTGGAGGTACACATTATCAAGGCACTTTTGTTCCTAACCAGGAGAGGTTAGTAGATGGTTCTTCTCTGCGTACAGAGGTAGAACTAAAGGTAGGAAAAGAACCCCAGGGAATATTACTGGAGTTTTGGGGGAAGGCACCAAATACCTTTTCTCTTTCGATAGTATCTCCCAGTGGAGAGAGGATACCCAGTTCAGGAGATACGCTACAGGATGGTCAATATGGTTTTGTACTTACATCAACCCTAGTTACAGTAGCATCTACCCCGGTGGAAAACGTTACCGGAGAACAAAGAATAGTAATTCGTATGGAAAACCCAACAGAAGGCTTATGGACATTTCGAATCAGGCAACAGGAAAATATAGGAAAAGGATCCTTTTCCCTAAGGCTTCCATTGAATCGATTTTTAAGTGGAGAAACCTATTTTCTACAGGGTAATCCTGGAATTACTTTGACGCTACCAAGCTTAGCAGAAGAGGTAATTACTGTGGCTGGGTATAATAGTACAAATGGTAGTGCCTACATAGAATCCGGAAGAGGATTTAGTGGTGATGGGAAAATAAAACCGGATATTTGCGCACCTGCGGTGGGAATCTTAAGCCCCATAAGAAGCTTAACTGAAGAAAACAAACTACAAGCCTATACCGGCAATTCTATGGCAGCCGCTATTGCTGCCGGAGCTTGTGCTTTATTTATGGAATGGGCTGTGGTGCAAAAAAACATGCCCTACTTAAGCTGTAGTACCGTGAAAAACTACTTCATACGAGGTGCTAGAAGAGAGGGGATTTATTCGTATCCAAATTCTATGCATGGATATGGTTGGTTGGATTTAAAAAAAGCCATAGAAGAATCCCGTAAAGTTTAACGATTTTTCCAAATCTTACTAGGCTGCGCCTTAAAAGTAGGATAGCGAAACAATAAGGTTTTTAAAGCGGGCCAATGGAATGGAAATAGAGGCCAAAAATAACTGCCCTTTCCAAAGGTAGGGGTAGTAGCTATGGATAGAAGAATACAAAATATGCCTAAGAAAAATCCCGGCCCATGAAAGAATCCAATCATAAGAATCAAAAAGATTCGATATAGACGGATAGCGTCCCCTAATTCCAAACTGGGGAGACCTAATGTACACAGTAAGGTGGCTCCTCCATAAAATAATACGGCTTCACTGGTCCATTGGAGAGAAACCGCCATATCCCCTACTAATAATCCACCTACTACAGCAAAAGCACCGGAAAAATCATTAGCGGCTCTGGAGGAGGCATATTGAAATATGGCCAATCCAAATTCTACAAACAGTACATAGATAAAGGACGCTAGTGGCAGAGTGGGCTCGGTGAGTGGAAAGGGCAAAAGATGGGGATATATACTAACCAAAAGAAAAAAAGGCATTAAAAATTGGCTTAAAAAGACACATAGGTATCGTAATATACGGATAAAATTTCCTACCGGTAAAGGTTTGTAATAATCCTCCGGACTTTGACAAAATTGAAAAATACTGCAAGGAAGTACTAGGGAAGTGGGAGAACCATCTACAAACAGTAAAATATGCCCTTCCAATAAATAACTACAAGCCACATCCGGTCTGCCGGTAGTTAAAAAAGAGGGCAAGGGATGAAAAATGGATTTTTTGAGTAGAAGTTCTTTTAAGCTGTGAATGCCTAAAGTCAGAGATGTGACCTGAAGTTTTTGCAACTTTTCCTGTAAAAGGTTTAGTAAATCAGGGTCGACAGCCTCTTTTATATAGGATATGACTACATCCGTTTGACTTTCTGTTCCTATTGTTTGACGAGCAAATACTAATTTGGGGGATCGAATTCTACGACGAACCAATGCACAGTTTGTGGATAAGGTTTCCACAAAACCATCCTTCGATCCACCCGTAACCTTTTCTAAAGCGGGTTCTTCCATAGAACGAGTGGGATATTGCCTGGTATCTAAAATGATCCCATAAGCAAAGCCTTCCAGAAATAACACACAAGGACCGGATAAAATGCTTTGCAGCAAATTTCCCCAGTCATTGGAGAAACTAAGCCCTAGGAAACCTAGCCTGGATGCAAAAAAATCTGGAATAGGAGTGGTACAACTCTGGGAAGAAAAAAGAGAAATTTGTAAGTCACTGATGATTTGCTGTAAACATTCTGTATCACATAACCCATTGATGCCTACCAGATAACCTTCAATGCCTGCAATGGCAATGTTTCTTGTCATATAATCATAACTTTCGTTGATAGGCAAATGTTGTTGTAAAAGAGATATATTTTCAGTTAACGAACTTGTTATCATACCTTGTTACCTTCTTCGTTTTTTCATAGTGTTCGTGCTTTTGGATAAATTTATACAATATTTCTATGAAGAGTAGGAATTGCACCTGGGAGTGTATACAAAAAAAGATTTTTTTGTTATGATAGGGGAGTACAATTGGAACAAAATTGATGGTAGTTTTTGTATAAAAGGAGTTACCAGGATGAAAAATATAAAGGCAGTAGTTTCCTTAGGTCATGAGGCATTGGGCTATACCACAAAAGAACAATGGGATGCAGTACATCAAACTGCAAAAGGTTTGGCAGACTTAGTAGAGGCAGGAAGACAGCTTACCATAACCCATAGTAATGGCCCCCAGGTAAGTATGATTCATAGAGCTATGACAGAACTGCGTAGAGTAGATACAGAGTATACTCCGGCACCTATGTGTGTATGTTCTGCAATGAGTCAAGGCTATGTGGGATATGATATTCAAAATGCCTTAAGAGCGGAGCTGATTGGAAGAGGTATTTCAAAGCCTGTTAGTACTATTTTAACCCAGGTTAGCGTAGATCCTTATGATGAAGCTTTTTACGAGCCAACAAAGATTATTGGTAGAGTAATGAGTCAGGAGGAAGCAGATCAGGAAATCAAAAAGGGCAATTATGTAGAAGCTGTAGAGGGCGGTTTCCGTAGAGCGGTAGCAGCGCCTAAGCCTTTGGAAATTATGGAAATCGATGCTATTCGAGGTTTGGCGGATTTAGGACAAGAAGTGATTGCCTGTGGTGGCGGTGGTATTCCCGTTATTGTGCAAAAGGGCAGTTTGAAAGGTGCTTCTGCAGTGATTGAAAAAGATAGTATCGCTGGAAAATTAGCAGCCGATTTACAGGCGGAAGAGTTATATATTTTCACTGGAGTGAAGCAGGTTTATAAAAATTATCGAAAAGAAAATGAAAGCCCAATTCATACATTAACAGTGGAGGAAGCAAAACAGTTAATTGCGGAAGGCCAGTTTGAAGCGGGAACTATGCTTCCTAAAATTGAAGCTGCAGTGTATTATCTGGAGGAGGTAGCGAACGGTAAAGTATATATCAGTTCCTTGGATTATGCTTCAGATGTGATGAAAGAAAAAGTGGGAACCATTATTACCAATTAGAAAACTAGTTTTGGAAGGTTGAATCATTTGGGGGAAGAAAGATGAAAATTTCTACAAAAGGCAGATATGCGGTACGTGTTATGTTA
Source organism: Lachnospiraceae bacterium (assembly GCA_024403235.1). Taxonomy (GTDB): domain Bacteria; phylum Bacillota; class Clostridia; order Lachnospirales; family Lachnospiraceae; genus JAKSSF01. Next base: position 65,533 of record JAKSSF010000008.1, read on the forward strand.
GATTTAGCGGTACATAATACAGGAGAATATATTAAAGTAAATCAAATTGCAAAAAGACAGGGCTTGTCTGAAAAATATTTGGAACAGATTATTGCAATTTTAAATAAAGCAGGGTATGTAAAAGCGTTGCGTGGTGCCCAGGGTGGTTATAAGATTGCAAAGGATCCATCCCAGTATACTGTGGGAATGATTTTGCGCCTTACAGAGGGAAGTTTAAGCCCGGTTGCCTGTCTGGACGATGAGGTTAACCAGTGTGAACGATGTGATACCTGTGAAACTTTGGATGTTTGGAAAAGGCTTGGAGCGGCTATCAATATGGTAGTAGACAGCGTTACCATTGCGGATCTTGTACAGAAACAACAGGAAAGACAGGAAAACTTTACCTATTCTATTTAGAAGGAAATGTAGTTTTATATGAAAAATAATCAGTGGACTTGGAAAGAAAAGATGTTGCAAAATTGGTATGTGCCTTTTGTGCTTGGCATTTTTTTCTTACAAGTCTTTCTTTTTGTATTCTTTGGAGAGGATAGTTTTATAGCGGTTCATGATAATTTGGACCTTTTTGTGGCAGATAATAAAATGTTGGCGAATCAACATGCCTTCTTTGGAAGCCCCCAAACCATTCTGTTTCTGGGTGGAATTAGTCGGGATGTTTTTGGTAGTGAACTATCTTTATACAATATTTTATACGCAGTATTTCCGCCCTTTATTGCTTATGTGATAGGGTATTTATTAAAAATTCTTATTGGATTTACCGGAACCATTGCTTTAGCAAAGGCAGTATATCAGGAGAAGTATCTCTCATACAGAGGATTGGTGTGGTTGATTGCTGTAGCCTATGCCATGATTCCTGTGTTTCCTGCATACGGAATTGCCTTTACATCTGTGCCCTGGTTACTTCTCATTTTGAAGCGAATTTGGGAAAAGGGAAAATGGTATGACTATCTTCTTTTGTTTTTCTATCCCTTGCTTTCCTATTTTTCTTACTTTGGCTTTTTTATTTTGGCTTATATGTGTTTGGCATGGATATATTTTATCGTCAAATATCGTAAACCTATGGCTTCTTTCTTTTTTACAATACCCACATTAGCCATGGGCTATGTTTGCATGGAATACCGATTGTTTCGACAAATGCTCTTTGGAAAAACAGAAGCTACCATCCGGGATACCATGGTGAATGGACAATCGACCATAGGAGAGGTGCTTCATTCCAGCCTGGAAGTTTTTACAAAAACCATATTTCATGGACAGGATTCTCATCTGTATTGGGTTCTACCGATTTGTATTTTAGCAGTTGTCTTTTGTAATGGACTTTACTTATACAAAAAACAATGGAAAAAAATAGTCACCGATCCTTTGAATGGAGTCATGGTTTTTATTTGCTTTAACTGCTTGATATACGGCCTATATGATTGGAAACCATTTCGGGATCTGTTTGAATTGTTATTGCCACCTTTAAAAGGCTTTCAATTTAACCGCACCATATTTTTTAATCCGTTTTTGTGGTATTTGGCATTTTTCCTGGCCTTAAAAAAACTTTGGGATTTTCGTGAAAGCAATTCATGGAAAAAACAGCTATTATTAGGAATGGCTGCCATATCTACATTAGTAGTACTTTTGGTTCCCCAGGTGTATAACGATTTCTATAGTAATTGTTATCATCATTTATATGAACTGGTAAAAGGGAAAGAAAGTAGCCAGCTATCCTTTGGGGAGTTTTATTCCGAAGACTTATTTACAGCGATTAAAGAGGAAATTGGCTATCAGGGAGAATGGGCTGTTGCCTTTGGCATGCATCCGGCTGTTTTGGAGTACAATGGCATTGCAACCTTAGATGGTTATTTGGGACTCTATGCAGAAAGCTATAAAGAACAGTTTGGACGACTAATTGCACCTGCATTAGAAGAATCGGAAGAGTATCGTTCCTATTTTCAGGATTGGGGAGCAAGAGCCTATGTATATTCCGGCTCCGGAGAAAATACCTTTGCACCGGTAAGAAACTTGGAAGTATCTGATACAAAGCTGTATATTGATCCACAGGTCTTTGCAGAAATGGGAGGCACCTATGTGTTTTCCAGAGTGGAAATCTCTAACGAAAAAGAACTGGGAATGGAGTGCTTAGGTAGTTTTCATTCGAAAAATTCTCCCTATGAAATTTATGTGTATAAAAATTAAAAAGAAAAGGGTATAAGAAAACGCCACATTGTTTTTACAATGTGGCGTTACTTGTTTTTGTGTTAGTCTACTTCTTCCCCTTCAGAGGTTTCATGGTATTCTTTTTCTGTATTTACATTCCAAATATTATCCTTGTTCTTTGTTCCGGACACAATATTTTTTACTGTCTCAAAAGAGGTACACATACTGTGGTCAATGTTGTTGTAACGGTGCTGACCGTTTCGACCTACACAGTAAAGATTGTCAATGGTCTTTAAGTAATCTACCAAAGTATCGATTTCATCGTAGGTATCAAAGTAAGCAGGATATGCTTTCTTTACTTTTTCCATATGGGTATCAATGACACAATCGGCGTTATCGATTAAACCAAGCTTGATCATTTCTTCTACACCAAGTTTGGAGAATTCTTCTTCACTCATAGTCCAGTACTCATCCCCTTCGGATACGAAGTACTCTAAACCAATCCAAACTGTGTGTTCCAAATCCTTGATCATGTAAGGAGACCAGTTATTGTAAATTTGGAAACGACCTAATTTTACTTTACGATCCTGTACATATACCCAACAGTCAGGCACTAAATTGTTGACGGTTTTAATGCTTGTCTTATTCTTTAAGTTAATCTTTGGTACTAAAACACCTAAGGTCATGTAATCGCGATACGGAAGTCCTTTGGCAATTCTGGCAGGTGTTTCCGGAACATCATTCATTCCTTCAATCAAATCCTTGATAGGCATGGAAGAAATAATATAATCCCCTTCCATGGTATATTCCTGACCATCCATTTCATAGGTAAGACCGGTTAGAACATTATCTGCATTTTTGTGAATTTTAGTAACTTTGGCATTTTTGTAAATAGTGCCACCGGCTTTTTCAATTTCTTCAGCGGTAACATCCCATAACTGTCCTGGTCCTAATTTAGGATATTTAAATTCTTCAATTAAAGAAGTGTTTACTTTTCTGTTTTTTACTTTGAAGATTTTTCCAAATACATCCTTCAAAATACCAATAATGGAAAGGCCTTTTGTTCTCTGGGCACCCCAGGAAGCATCGATTTCACTTGGATGTCTACCCCACAAGTTTTCGGTGTAGTATTCGAAAAACATAGAGTAGAGCTTGCGACCGAAACTATTGATATAAAAGTTCTCTAAGTTTGTTTCGGGAAGTTTATGAAATACAGCTGCCAAATAACTAAAGCCAACCTTCATAGTGGTAATCAAACCAAAGTTTTTAAAGGTTTCCGGTTTTAAGCTAATAGGATAGTCATAAAACTTGTCATTAAATAAGATTCTGGATACGCGATGCCTTGTTAGCATAACACGATCTTCCTTTTCAGGGTCTGGCCCACCTTCTTTGACTGGCATAGGACGATCTAATAAAATATCATCGTAGGATTTGGAACCCTGCATAGGGAGCATTTCATCCCACCAAGCATTTACTTCCGGGATTTTGGAGAAAAATCTGTGTCCTCCCATATCCATACGATTGCCTTTATAGTTTACAGTTTTGGAGATGCCACCAAAACAATCACTTTCTTCAAAAACTACAACCTCAATATCCTTTGCCTGTTTTCGCAGTTCGTAGGCTGCAGTGAGTCCGGCAGGTCCACCACCGATAATCAGTGCTTTTTTCATACTGAAATTCCTTTCCAATACATTCTTAGTCTACATTTTATCATATTTGTAACAAATACACAAAAAAATTTCTCCTTAATTCTGTTTTTTCTAAGGTTTTCTGTTTTGAGAATAGAATAGATTGACTTTCCATATTGGTTATGCTACATTAACCACTGACAAGACAGTTGTAAACACTGTAAAACTATACCTATGTAAAGGGTATATTTTGGAGGAAAATATGAAAACATTTCAGAAAATAGTCAAAGAAATATTCATTGATGGCTTAAGCGGTATGGCTACAGGTTTATTTGCCACCCTGATTATCGGGACGATTATTCAGCAGGTGGGGAATTTATTGCCAGCTGGAATTGGCTCCAACATTGTTTTAATGGGAAAATTGGCATCTGCGGTTACCGGCGCAGGCATTGGTTGTGGTGTAGCGGTTCGCTTGAAAAGCAGTCCTTTAACTACAGTATCTGCCATAGTAACCGGTATGGTAGGTGCCTTTGCAGGAAAAATTATTGCAGGAACGGTATTTGTGGATGGTGCTGTTGTATTGGCAGGACCTGGAGAACCATTAGGTGCTTTTTTAGCAGTTATTGTAGCGGTTTATGTGGGACGATTTGTTTCCGGAAAAACCAAAGTGGATATTTTGGTAACTCCATTTGTTTGTATTGTATGTGGTTCTGCAGTAGGTTTAATCTTAGGCCCACCAATTAGTGCTTTTATGACCTGGCTTGGTTCCATTATCAACTGGGGTACCATTCAGGCACCTTTCCTGATGGGTATCATTGTATCTGTATTAATGGGTATTATTTTAACCTTACCCATTAGTTCCGCAGCCTTAGGTATTATATTGGGCTTAAATGGTTTGGCAGCAGGAGCTGCTACGGTAGGTTGTTGTGCCAATATGGTAGGATTTGCAGTAGCTTCTTATAGAGAAAATAAGGTGAATGGTTTGTTGGCCCAAGGACTTGGTACCAGTATGTTGCAGATAGGAAATATTGTGAAAAAACCGATTATTTGGTTGCCTGCAATTTTGACCAGTGCCATCTTAGGACCGGTATCTACCTGTATTTTTCATATGACAAATAATCCTACCGGTTCCGGCATGGGAACAGCAGGCCTGGTGGGACAGATTAATACCTATCAAACAATGCTTGAAGAGGGAAGCAGCAGTGGATATGTACTCTTTTTAATTCTACTGATGCACATAGTACTTCCTGCAGTATTGGCTTTTGTAATTTCTGAAATTATGCGGAAAAAGAATATGATTGCACTGGGAGATATGAAACTGGATGTTTAAGAAGAGACAACAGGATTAGGCATTAGAAACACAATCTAAATAAAATTGAGTATAGGTCATTTGTTTATAAGGAGTAATCCACAAATTACCAATGCCCAAAGTAGGAATTGACAACAAAGAAAAGGGAATGAAGCTAAGGCGCAAACCAAGCAGTCTGGCTTTGTTCCCTTTCATTATTTTCGCACTGAGAGAAAGGATTTCTTTAGCTGTTAAGTGGGGAAAGTCTAATACTAAATAAAAAACAAAAGCGTAACGTAAAGAAATGTAAAAATAGGATAATATACCTAAGCAAAATGTAAAAGGCAACAGTATATAAAGTACACTACCTGCACCGAAGAAAAAGAAAGTAGCACTTGCTAAAAAAGGTAAAAACCCTAATAACATTAATGTGATTTGCACAAATTGCATTTGAATGGATTTGTTGGGATAAAAACGAAAACCATAGAAAATATCTCGTACCTTAAAAGGAAAACCACAAGCCATTTTTAAGTAAAAAGAGTTTTGACCAACAAGAAATACACTGTAAAGTAAAAGAAACAAAAAAGTAAAAGCACACTGAAAAACATAGGTAGCAATGCTTGGTCTGGTCAGGTTGGTTGTGGAAATAGAAACAATAATATCGATACTAAGCTGCATCAAAATAAAAGCCAAAGCACAGGCTCTGTAATTTCCTAATAATTGTTGACGAGATTTTCCTTTTAATTCTGACAGGGAGACCATTTTGTTCCTTTCTAGGGTTACCTTATACTGCGGCATTAAATCCCATGCCGCGATATTTTAAACCGTCCGTTTGTTTCAAATCCTTTTGGTAAGGATTGTCTTCGTTGTAATACTTAATTTGTGTTCTTGTAGTACCACCGGAAACATAAGAACGCCCACATTCCGGGCATATGGCGGTATGAATAGACACATTGGCAGAAATTACTTTGCCGTTATTTTGGGCAGCTTTACTGTAAGCGTTGGATACATGTTCCTGTTCGTGTGCTCGAACAGCACCGGCTGCAGCCTTTGGATCAACATGAGCAGGGGCTTTGAAGGATACATTTTCGTCAGAGCCATCCTGATATTTTCTGTTTTTGCAGGTTTCACATTCTGCAGGAGAAGATTTTCTGCCGGGAGCCTTCCTGGTAGATTCTTCCGGGTTCAATATTTTCCCTGTGTTTTGTGAAGTTGGATTAAGGGTTCCATAGGAAGGAGAAAAACCAATATTCATATAGCACCTCCTAAAAATCCTGTCCGGAAGAAAATTGTTGTAGTGCTTCTTCCAAACTGGTTCCATAGATTTGTTCGTAAGCTCTATTTAGTTCCTGCCTGTATTCCGGAACTGTAAATACCAAATATACATTGTAACTTAGCATACCTGCATTGGCGATTAAACCGATCACAGCAGCAAATACACCTATCTTAGCCTGTCGACTGAGTGGGGAATCTCCGCGGGATAAAAGTCCTAGGATAATAGCAATCCCACCTACCACAAAGGATACCAGATAGGAATTGAAAAAAGCCAACAATAGACAGGTTATGCCCAATATTCTGGAATATACAGCAAAACGGTTTATCAAAAAAGGGTTCTGTCTGGCAGATGACCCGTTCATAGATGGAATGGGATCCATAATTGTTCCTCATTTAATGTTTATAGGTATAGATATTCCTAGTATACCACTAGTAGAAAAGAAATACAAATGCTTCCGGATGTCTTTGATGAAGGTGGAAAGGTTGTTGAAAGGTTGTATAAAACAAAGTAAAATAGAAAAGTAGTTGTAAGAAAGGAATGGAATAATTTATGGACATTATTGCAAAAATTACGGAAGAATTAAAGGTGGAAAAGTGGCAGGTGGAAGCTGCTGTAAAATTGATTGATGAAGGCAATACAATTCCCTTTATTTCCCGTTATCGTAAAGAAGCCACAGGCGCTTTAAATGATGAGCAACTTCGTACTTTAGGCGAGCGTCTTACCTATTTGCGTAATTTGGAAGAGAAAAAAGAACAGGTAATTGCCAGCATAGAAGAACAGGGGAAACTGACAGAGGAGTTAAAGGAAAAGATTTTAGCTGCCCAGACCCAAGTGATAGTAGAGGATTTGTATCGTCCCTATCGTCCGAAAAGAAAAACCAGAGCCAGCGTGGCAAAGGAAAAAGGGTTGGAGCCTTTGGCAACCATTATTTGGGAACAGGAAACCACTACTCCAATTTTGGAACAGGCCGCAGAATACATTTCCGAAGAAAAAGGCGTTGCCACAGCAGAGGAAGCTTTGCAGGGAGCATTGGATATTTTGGCAGAACAAATCAGTGATGAGCCGGAATACCGTTTGTATATCCGAAATGCCACCATGGAAGAAGGAGTGGTAGTGAGTACAGCAAAAGAAAAAGAAGTTGCTTCTGTTTATGAAATGTATTATCAATTTGAGGAAGCGGTAGCAAAAATTGCCGGACATAGAGTGCTTGCCTTAAATCGTGGCGAAAACGAAAAAGTATTGGTGGTAAAGGTGGAGGCACCGGAAGAGAGAATTATTCGGTTTTTGGAAACTAAAGTGATTACAAAAGAAAACCCCATTACCACACCTTTATTACAGGAAACTATAGCAGATAGTTATTCTAGATTAATTGCGCCTGCCATTGAGAGAGAAGTACGAAATGACCTGACAGAAAAAGCAGAAAACAGTGCCATTACGGTATTTGGTAAAAACCTGGAACAGCTATTGATGCAGCCGCCTATTGCAGGCAAAGTGGTGCTTGGATGGGACCCTGCTTTTCGTACAGGCTGTAAGCTGGCAGTAGTAGATGAAACCGGAAAAGTATTGGATACGAAAGTCATTTACCCTACTGCACCGCAAAATAAAGTGGAAGAATCCAAAGCAGAGTTAAAGAAACTGATTAAAAAATACGATATTTCTTTGATTTCTGTGGGCAATGGTACTGCTTCCAGAGAATCGGAGCAGGTTATAGTAGAACTGTTAAAAGAATTGGATAGACCGGTCCAATATGTGATTGTAAACGAAGCCGGAGCCAGTGTGTATTCTGCTAGCAAGCTTGCCACAGAGGAGTTTCCACAATTTGATGTTGGACAAAGAAGTGCGGCTTCTATTGCCAGAAGATTGCAGGATCCTTTGGCGGAATTGGTAAAAATAGATCCCAAATCTATTGGGGTAGGTCAATACCAGCATGATATGAACCAGAAGAAATTGAGTGATACTCTATCCGGCGTAGTGGAAGACAGCGTAAATAAAGTAGGGGTAGACTTAAACACTGCCAGTGCATCCCTAATGGAATACATTTCCGGCATCAATAAAACTATTGCCAAAAATATTGTAGAATACAGAGAACAAAACGGAAGATTCTTAAATAGAAGACAGCTATTAAAGGTACCAAAACTTGGACCCAAGGCCTTTGAACAGTGTGCCGGTTTTATGCGTATCATTGGGGGAGAGAATCCTTTGGATGCTACCAGTGTACATCCGGAGTCCTATGAAGCTACCTATCAACTGTTGGAAAAATTAGGATTAACTATGGAGGATGTGAAAAAACTCCAGAAGGAGAGTGCGAATAAAGTAAAACAGGGAAAACCAGCAGCACCTAAGAAAAAACAAAAGTCTGTTGTGGTTAAGAATACCAATACTGCCATGGGAATGGCATTGGCTCAGGCCATGGGAAATGTCACCTTAGCGGCTAAAGAAGAAAAAGAAGAGACACCTGTTTCTGTTTCCGGATTAGAAAAGAAAATCAAGAATAAAAAACAACTGGCAGAAGAACTTGGCATAGGAGAAATGACTCTGGAAGATATTCTGAAAGAACTAGAGAAACCCGCAAGAGACCCTCGTGAGGATATGCCAAAACCAATTCTGCGCAGTGATGTATTGGATATGAAGGACTTGAAACCGGGTATGGTACTAAAAGGTACCGTTCGCAATGTTATTGACTTTGGCGTGTTTGTGGATATCGGCGTTCACCAGGATGGGTTGGTACATATTTCCCAAATTACAGATCGTTTTATCAAACATCCATTAGAGGCAGTTAGCGTAGGTGATGTTGTAGATGTTGAAGTACTTTCTGTTGATTTGGCTAAAAAGAGAATTGGGTTAACGATGAAGATAAAGAAATAGTACTTGCGATATATCTTTATATGGTATATACTTGCCCTGTAAAAGAAAAGTTCTTCGGGGTTGGGTGTAATTCCCTACCGGCGGTATAGTCCGCGACCTGCTTGTAGAACAAGTGGCTGATTTGGTGTAATTCCAAAACCGACAGTAAAGTCTGGATGAGAGAAGAAATGACAAGAGAAATGCAAGGCATGTCCTTGTAAAAAAGTATGTCAGTATGCCCCGAGAAGTAATCTCGGGGCTTTTCTATTGTATCGATAGTATTTTTAGAAAATACAACGAAAACTTTCCTTTTATCAGTATGAAAAAGAAAGGAGAGTATCCTAAAGAAGGATACGAAAGAAACAATGAACGGTTTACTCGGCGCAGTAGCGCAAAATGCAATTTTTGTAGTGGAGTTTTTGGGGATAGTAGTTCTCTTATTTTTAGTTGGCTATTTCTTTGAAAAATACCAAAACAAAAAAAACAATGTTACAGAGAGAATTTTAAGTACCAGAAAGGTTGCTATGATTGGTATGCTGTCTGCAGTGGCAACAGTATTAATGCTTTTGGAATTTCCGGTACCTTTTGCACCACCTTTTTACAAAATGGATTTAAGTGAATTGCCGGTTTTAATTGGCTCCTTTGCCTTTGGGCCTGTGACAGGTGTAATGGTAGAGTTCTGTAAGATCATTTTGAAACTTTTATTCAAATCTACCAGCACTGCGTTTGTGGGAGAATTGGCAAACTTTTCTGTAGGTTGTAGCTTTATCTTACCGGCTTCTATATTGTATTACCTGAAAAAGGATAAAAAACATGCTTTAGTAGGTTGCTTAGTGGGAACCTTAATCATGACAATTTTTGGAACTTCATTCAATGGAATTTACTTGCTTCCTAAATTTGCAGAACTGTTTGGCATGCCATTGGAAGCCATTATTGGTATGGGTACTGCAATTAACAGTAATATTGTCAGTGTAACCAGTTTTGTTTGCTTAGCTGTAGCACCATTGAACTTGATAAAGGGTACCACGGTATCGATTATCACTCTGCTGATTTATAAAAAAATCAGCCCAATATTAAAAGAAGGACATCGTTCTTAAATAAAAAATTACCTATTTTTCTGGCGAAATCTAAAAATATTAGATTTCGCCTTTTTTTATGGAATCTATTGTGTGGCAACGGGATTTGGGTATATAATGACAAAGAATGTATTTCTATGCCCTTATGGCAATAGGATTAAAAAAGGAGCACATATGGAATTAGAATTTGATGTAAAAATCGAACAAAATATTTTGTATGATTATATGTTACACCATACCTATTCGGGATTTTCCGGCGTTTTAGGAACCGTAGTGGGGGCTCTGATTTGTGTAGCCGGTGTATGGCGTGGTGGCGCTATTTATTTGGTGGCAGGACTTGTGATTTTGATGTATAATCCAGTTTCCTTGTTTTTAAGAAGTGCAAAGCAAATGAAAAATACGCCTGCCTTTGCTAAACCCTTACATTACAAAATGACAGAAGAAGGAATGTTTGTTTCTCAGGACGGCGCAGAAGAATTCCAGGAATGGGCAAGTATGTATAAAGCAACCTCTTCTTCCCAAAGTATTATTTTATATACCACTCCTTTTCGGGCATCTATTTTTCCCAGAAAGGATTTGAAAGAAAATCAGACTGCGGTGATTGAAATAATTTCAAAGCATTTGCCGCCTGCAAAAGTGAAAATTAAGGCATAATATGAAAATAGAAAGTTTTAGTGAAAAAGATACCTTTACAATAGGAGAGCAAATCGGGAAAGAAGCAAAGCCTGGTGAGGTGTATACCTTAATCGGAGATTTGGGTGTGGGAAAAACTGCTTTTACCAAAGGTGTGGCAAAGGGACTTGAAATTACAGAACCCATTACCAGTCCTACTTTTACCATTGTGCAGGTATATGAAGAGGGGCGTCTTCCTTTTTACCATTTTGATGTGTATCGAATTGGAGATGTAGAAGAAATGGAAGAGATTGGGTACCAGGATTATTTTTATGGAGATGGTGTCTCTATAGTGGAATGGGCCAATCTGGTAGAAGAAATCTTACCAAATCGGTATCGGGAGATTCGGATAGAGAAGGATTTGGAAAAAGGATTTGAGTATCGTCTTATCACTATAGAAGAAATACAAAAATAAGAGGCTTATATGAAAATTTTAGCGATAGACAGTTCTGGTTTAGTGGCCAGTGTAGCCATTGTTACAGAAGAAGAATGTATTGCAGAATATACGGTGAATTATAAGAAAACCCATTCTCAGACTTTGCTGCCTATGTTGGATGCCATTAGCGCTATGATTGATTTAGATGGCAGCAGCATAGATGCCATTGCTGTAGCCAAGGGGCCGGGCTCATTTACCGGACTCCGTATCGGATCTGCTACCGCAAAGGGATTGGCAGCTGCCTGGAAGAAACCCATTATTCCGATTCCTACAGTAGATGCCTTGGCATACAACTGCTATGGAAGTGATAAGTTGATTTGCCCCTTGATGGATGCCAGAAGAAGTCAAACTTATACCGGATTATATAAATTTGTTGGAAGAAATGATACATATGACATGGATGTCATTGTTCCACAAACCGTTGTAGACATTGAGCAAATTGCCAATGACATAAATGTCCGTGGAGAAGAAGTGATTTTCTTAGGGGATGGAGTTCCTGTATTTGCAGAAAAACTGCAGGAGATTATGCGAGTCCCTTACAGTTTTGCACCCCCAAGCTGTAATAGACAAAGAGCAGCTTTGGTTGGGACTTTGGGGATTTCTTACTATAAGCAAGGTTGTATGGAAAAACCGGAGGAACATGCACCGGAATATTTGAGACTGTCTCAGGCAGAACGAGAACGAAAAGAAGCAGAAGAAGGAAAGTAGATTCTTGAATTTAGAGATTGTTGCATTAACAGAAGAGTATGTGGATCAAGTATGTATTCTGGAAGAGGAAGCCTTTTCCATGCCTTGGCATAAAGAATCCTTTTTGGAAATGATACAGAATCCCAATGCCTTATACTTAACCGTACTGTATGAGGGCAAGGTGGTAGGCTCTTGTGGTGCCAGAAATATTGTAGGTGAGGGTGAAATTACCAATGTTGTAGTGGCAAAGGGATATAGAAATCTTCACATAGGAAGGCGAATGCTGGAAGAATTGCTTCGAAAAGGACAAGAGATGGGGATGGAAAGTTTTACTTTGGAAGTAAGAGAAAGTAATGCCGCGGCCATACATTTATATGAAAACCTGGGATTTTGCACAGAAGGCATTCGAAAAAACTTTTATGAACGCCCTACGGAAAACGCATTGATTATGTGGAAAAGATAAACAAGAGAAGAAATAATTACCAATTTCGCCTGTCGCAGGCTATTGTATACTGATTTGGAAACAATCAACAGACAGGAGAAGAAAAATGAAAAAGTATAAAAATATAGACTTGAATAGTCAAGAATTAGAAACCGTTATTTGTAACCAATGTGGAAAAGAAATACGAAAAAAAGGCAGTGTATTTCAGGAAGAAATTATTTCTATAAACATTCCCTTTGGTTATTTCAGTAATAAGGATGGGGTAACCTATCATTTGGATTTGTGCGAGAATTGTCTGGACAGTTGGATTGCTAAAATGAAGCTTCCTCCACAAATCACGGAAGAAACAGAATTGTTATAAAAAAGATAGGAATTACAATGCTGGATGTTTGTTTGTTGGGGACTGGCGGAATGATGCCCTTACCCTATCGCTATCTGACTTCTTTGATAGCCAGGTATAATGGAAAGAGTATATTGATTGATTGTGGGGAGGGTACCCAGATTGCGATGAAAGAAGCAGGCTGGAGTGCAAAGCCAATCGATATTATGTGTTTTACCCACTATCATGCGGATCATATTAGTGGACTTCCCGGAATGCTTTTAACCATGGGAAATGCAGAGCGGACAGAACCACTTTTGATGATTGGTCCCAAAGGGCTTAGTCGTGTTGTCAATGCTTTGCGGGTAATTGCACCGGAACTGCCTTTCGAAATTCAGTTTCTGGAGATTACAGAACCGGAAGTTATCATTCCTTTTGAGGGATTCCATATAGAGGCTTTTCGTGTAAATCATAATGTGACATGTTACGGCTATACTATTTCTGTGGAACGAAAAGGAAAATTTCAACCGGAAAAAGCATTGGCATTAGGAATTGAAAAAACAAAATGGGGCTTGCTACAAAAGGGAGAGACGGTAACCACATCTGCCGGAACATTTACACCGGATATGGTAATGGGAGCAGAAAGAAAAGGGATAAAATTAACCTATTGTACGGATACTAGACCTGTTGACAGTATTATAGAACATGCAAAAGATGCAGATTTGTTCATCTGTGAAGGTATGTATGGGGAACCGGAAAAACTTGCCAAAGCAAAAGAATATAAACATATGACCTTTTATGAGGCGGCAACACTGGCAAGTAAAGCAAAAGTGAAGGAGCTATGGCTGACTCACTATAGTCCATCCACCATGCGTCCGGAAGAATTTATGAACGAGGTTCGTAAAATTTTCTCCAACAGTATTGCGGCAAAAGATGGTAGAATGGTAGAATTAAATTTCACGGAAGATGAAAAATAACTCCAACAAAGGATTGGGGAAAGGAGGAAAGGTGTGAAAAGATTCAAATCAGCCCGTGGGGCATTTTTCTTGATGCTTTTAGTTATCATTGTATTGATAGCCTATTACACCCTTTCTCTGAAAACCAAGAAACAGTCGGAGAATATCGTGACTATGACACCGGTTCAAACTGTTTTGAATCGTGACTTAAATAAGGATTATCCCCCTACGCCCAAAGAGGTGGTGAAGTATTACAGTGAAATTACCAAATGCTTCTATAATGAAACCTATACGGACGAAGAGTTGGAACAGCTTGCTATGCAGGCAAAGGCCATGTATGATGACAAGCTGGCGGCAAATAAAAGCGATGAAGACTATATCAACGATCTGAAGGCAGAAATCGCAGGATTCAGAGAACAAAACTATACCATTTCCAGTTATGCTACATCAGCTAGTACAGATGTGGAACGGTTCAGTCAGGATGGATATAATTTCGCAAGATTGTATTGCACCTACTTTATTCGTATCGGTACAGTGATGCAATCTATCGAAGAAGTGTATTTGCTTCGCTTGGATGAAAAAGAACATTGGCGTATCTTTGGGTGGGATTTGGCCTCTGCAGTAGAAGATAGAGATTAGGAAAGCAATAGAATGTTTCCTTTTGAAGTGAGAATAAAAAGAAATGGAAGAAAAAGATATTTACATATTGGCAATTGAAAGCTCTTGTGATGAAACGGCAGCTTCTGTAGTAAAAAACGGAAGAACAATTTGTTCCAATGTGATTTCATCTCAGATTGCACTGCACACTTTATATGGTGGAGTGGTGCCGGAAATTGCCTCCAGAAAACATATTGAAAAAATTAATCAAGTTGTGGATCAGGCTTTGGAAGAAGCACAGCTAACCTTTGATGATATTACTGCCATTGCTGTAACCTACGGACCGGGCTTAGTAGGAGCCTTGTTAGTAGGTGTTTCTTATGCTAAGGCATTGGCCTTTGCCTTAAAGAAACCATTGGTAGGAGTGCATCATATTGAAGGGCATATTAGTGCAAACTATATTGAAAATAAAGAATTAGAACCACCTTTTATTTGTCTTGTGGTATCCGGAGGACATTCTCATCTTGTCAAAGTAGTGGACTATGGAGAATATGAAATCCTTGGCAGAACCCGTGACGATGCTGCGGGAGAAGCCTTTGACAAGGTGGCCCGAGCCATTGGTCTGGGGTATCCCGGTGGACCAAAGATTGATAAGGTATCTAATGAAGGAAATCCCGATGCTATCCATTTTCCCAGAGCAAAAGTGGCGGAAAATGAATATGATTTTAGCTTTAGTGGCTTAAAATCGGCAGTCTTAAATTACTTGAATTCCTGCGAAATGAAAGGAGAAAGTATTTCCCAGGCGGATGTAGCGGCTTCCTTCCAAAAGGCAGTGGTAGATGTATTGGTAGAACATTCTATGCATGCAGTAAAAGAAGCGGGGGTTACCAAATTTGCAATTGCAGGTGGAGTAGCCAGCAATAGCCATTTGCGAGACGCTTTAGTGGCTGCTTGCGAAAAAGAAAAAATATTGTTTTACAAACCATCTCCAATCTATTGTACAGACAATGCGGCGATGATAGGTGTGGCTGCATTTTACGAATACCAAAAAGGCGTTCGTCATGGTTGGGATTTGAATGCCTGTCCCGGTTTGAAACTAGGAGAACGATAGAAAAATGAAATGTGCAGCAATATGCCTGGCAGCAGGCCAAGGAAAGAGAATGGGAAGTTCTGTGCAAAAGCAGTTTCTTCTATTAAATGAAAAACCGGTATTATATTATTCTTTAAAAGCCTTACAGGACAGTTTTATAGAGGAAATTATTTTAGTGGTTTCTGAAAATGAAATAGAGTACTGCAAAAAGGAAATTGTGGAGAAATATAGTTTTTCTAAAGTGACTCAAATTGTTGCAGGTGGAAAAGAAAGATATCATTCGGTATTCCAGGGATTAACTGCATTACAGGAAGCCAAGCCGGAATATGTTTTTATTCATGATGGAGCAAGACCATTTATTGATCAGGAAATTTTGGAAAGAGGATTAAAAGGTGTAGAAACTTACGAGGCATGTGTGATAGGTATGCCTGTAAAAGACACCATTAAGATTGCAGATGAAGATGGGAATTGCTTGGAGACTCCGGCTAGAGATCGAGTGTGGATGATTCAGACCCCACAGATTTTTGTATATACAGAAATTACAGAAGCATATACTCAATTAATAGAAGCGGAAAAGGTAAATAAAAGCATACCAAAAGTAACCGACGATGCCATGGTAGCAGAGTATTTTTTGCAGAAAAAAATTCATTTTGTAAAAGGTTCTTATGAAAATATTAAACTCACCACACCAGAAGATTTAGAGATAGCAAAAGCCTTTCTAAAAAAGCAAAAAAAATAAAAAAAACTTATTGACAGTAAATCCAAGTTTTGTTATAGTCATAAATGCGTCTGATGAACAGATGAGAAAATAATATGCAGAGGTATCGAAGTGGTCATAACGAGGCGGTCTTGAAAACCGTTTGTCCGCAAGGGCGCGTGGGTTCGAATCCCACCCTCTGCGTTTAGCGTTTTCGCTAAAATATTGAGTTGGTAATCAGCTATATTTGGAGAAGTACCCAAGTGGCTGAAGGGACACCCCTGGAAAGGGTGCAGGTCGTTAATAGCGGCGCGAGGGTT
>JAKSSF010000009.1 GCA_024403235.1 Lachnospiraceae bacterium
AACTGGGGAAGATGAGGGATGATGGACTACTGACATTTCATAAAAATGAGTTCCACATTGTAACTGGAGAGGGAAAGTGAAATTGAAATCTTTCAGAACCAATGTATTTAAAACCGTTGCTTGTACCGACGATAATTGCTATAAAATCTATATGAAAGGAATCGATCACAGTTCCTTTTTTTATGTTGGTTTGCGCTTTCCCTAGAGTTTCTGATATATTAGTAATATCAGTCATTTGGAGGATTATTACAAAGTCCTTCATGGAAGGAGAAGCAAACTTTGAAAGGGAAAATTTTAGGAAAAGAGTTTTGGGAAATTGCATCTTATAAGGATACTACAGAGCGTGCAGTAAAACAGGAACTTCTTCAGAAAACAATTACCTGTATTATATTAGCCTTTGTTGCAGGAACCCTAACGCTTTTAAATATCCACAAACATTTTACATTTATGACAATAACCACAAGTATTTTGACCATAGGGTTACTTATTGCAGCATTACTTTGTGGCTACTGGAAAAGAGCTGATTTAGCAACCATACTGGTAGCGATTCTTGGAAACTTTATTTTTACTTATTACGCAGTAAGTGGCGCCAATGATGGGTTTGCCATTCTTTGGATTACTATGGTTCCTTTAATCAGCATGCTGTGGACGGGATTTCGAATTGGCTTCTTAACAAGTTTGTATTTTCAAGTTCTTTTGATTGTAATTTTTCATACCGGTTTGAGAGAGAGGATGGATGCGTTCTATACAGAAATTTTTATGACCCGTTTCCCCATACTGTATTTAGGAACATTTACGGTTTCTACCTGGATTTTTTATCAAAAATTAAAAATGCAAATGTTGTCAGATACAGTTGGAAGAATTGACCCATCGACCTTAATTGACAATCGATTGGGGTATGATTTAAAACTTTCCACTCTTTTTCAGGAAAAGTCGATTTCTAATGTACATGTGGCTGTATTTGATGTGAATAGACTAAAGTATGTGAATGATAAATATGGACATAAAGCAGGCGATGAAGTCATTATTTCAGCCAGCAAAATAATAAAGAAAGTGTTTTATGACTATGATATTTTCGCCAGAGTAGGTGGAGATGAGTTTATTCTGGTTTCTGTCGGTAAGTCGTTTGATTTTGAAGAACGAAAAGGACAGTTAAAAGAAGCAACAAAGAAATGGAAGGGAGAAAGGTCTTCGGAACTTTCTATTTCCTGCGGATATGCTTGTGGTCAAAATGTGACAGAAGAAGAGTATGAAAAACTGCTTCATGCAGCAGATGAGGAAATGTATCGAGATAAAAAGCTATTTTATGAAGCAAATGGAATTGAAAGACGCAAAGGGTAAAAGCGTAAAAATAAGGAGAATAACAGGCATGCCCAGAGAATTGACAAAGATTGATGATAGTACATACAGAGTAGAGGATGAATATGTTCGCGCATATATCCTTCTTGGAGAACACTGGAAGTGATTACCATTCCGAGACATACCTACGGCAGCGTAGCATTTTTAGATAAACAGAATCGCACGCTTATCGCAGGGGATAGTGTGCAATCTGGCAATATCTTTATGTTTGGGCCTCATAGAGACATCAATTCCTTTAAGTCATCGCTCAAGAAATTGATTGCAAGGTCCAAGGAATATGACAGAATTTATGCAAGCCATGATGCCTTCGAATTGGATAAAGAGTATCCAGAAAAGGTGTTATACAGCTTTGAAGAGTATGAAAAGGGAGAATTAACACCAGTGGATATGGAACTGCATGGACAAATGGTGAAATGCTATAAAGGAAAGTATTGTGGATTTTTTATTGCTGATTAATATTAGTTTTTATTTTTGAATTTATTGTAAGACTAATAATGAGATAGGCTAAATGAAAGATTATATAACATATATTGAGAATCATATTTCAGAGAAAAAACACCTTATCATAACAGGAAGTCGTGGTAGTGGTAAATCCACTTTGTTAAAAAAATATATCGAGTATTATGGAGATGCTATTCCCGGTATTATTACCTGGTGTGAGCCTGGTAAAGCTGTGTATATGCGTGCGTCTGATGACGATAGTTTCACAACTATTGGTTTGTATAGTTCGGACGGGGCTTCAAAGGAAAACAGAATGATACCGATACAGGAAGGCTTTACAGAATATGGTGTAAATGCTTTAACCAGGTTGATAAACAGCAAGACGGAGTGGATGTTTATCGATGAGATTGGGTATTTAGAGGGCACAAGTAAGGATTATCTTGCAAAATTAAATGAGGCTTTCCAGAGAAAGAAAGTTATGGCAGTAGTAAGAAAACAGAAACTGGAATTTCTTCGCGATATTATCAATCAAAAGGATGCATTGGTTATAGATTTGGATATAGGAATATGAAAAAGAAGACGAGACCATCTATTAGAACACAATTATCTTTATGTTTGGTCTCCATAGAGATATCAAGTCCATTAAGTTTTAAGACAAATGAAGAAAATGAAAAATTACACTTTATAAAACAAATTACACTATAGTAATTATTTTGAATTTATGATATCGTATAGAAAAGCAAACAATTCTATACGATATTTTCTATTATTCTAAGACGAGTGTTTAATACTATGGTGTGAACACGTATTTTATATTATTTCAAAGAATTCTTGCTTTAAAAATCCCTTAAACAATTTAAAGTAGGAATTACTGAAATAAGGTGTGTCTGATTTTATTGTAATTCCTGCAGACTCAAAAGGAGGAACTTACAATGAGAGTCAGATTCAAAAGAAGAAAGAAAAATGAGCCCTGGGTTAATGTGCCCATTACAGATGACTATATGTTTTATACAGTCATGGAAAATGAAGAGAACTGTAAAGAATTCCTAAGGCGTGTGCTTGGGATAGAAGTCATTGAGATTCAATATGTGAACAAGCAACACACCATACGAAACAGAATAAGAAGTCGTGGTATTCGTTTGGATGTATATGTCCGTGATAAAGATGGTAACACTTACAATATCGAAATGCAAAGCTATCGGGATTACAGTATTGCAAAACGAACCAGGTACTATCATAGTGAAATGGATGGATATTTAGTACGTAAAGGGCAAGAAGTTGACCAGCTTGGGAAGAATATAGTAATTTTTGTATGTACCTATGATCCCTTTGGTGATAACAGAAGTAAATACACTTTCAAAAATATATGTGTAGAAAACACGAACATTGCTTTGGAGGATGATACCGTATCTATATTTTTAAATACAAATGGTGATAGAACTGGTATTAGTAATGATTTAGAAAATGTTCTTGAATATATTAGAACCGGTGAAACAAAGGACGACTATACTAGAAAACTGGATAGGAGAGTTCAAGAACTTAATAATGATTATGATTGGAGGGACCGGCAAATGACATTGGAAATGAAATTAAAGTCAAAATATAATATAGGGCGAGAAGAAGGAATAGAACTTGGAAAATTTACATTATTATATAAGCAGGTCAGTGATGGAACAATCAGTGTAGATCAGGCCGCTTTTTATATGAATATTACCAAGGAAGCGTTTGAAAAGTCCATGGCAGAAGCTGGGTATGAGCCTGCTAAAAAGTAATAGAAATGACAGAAATTTTATATTTGTAACATAGCAACTAGGCACTTTGTATTCAAGGTGCCTAGTTTTCTTTTTTTCAACACCTTTCGTTACTCCTGTGTTATAATACATCTATGAAAAAATGTATTTTATTTGATCTGGATAATACCATTTTGGATTTTACGGCTAACGAAAAGCATTCCCTTCCTAAAACCTTTGCCCATTATGGAGAAGTGTTTACGGAGGAAATCAGTGAAATCTACCATAGAATCAATGGTAATCTGTGGCGTAGATACGAGGACAAAGAGATTACCATGGAGGAGCTGCTTGCCAGCAGATTCCGAGATACCATGGCGGCTTTGGGGAAAACGGTAGATGGTGTGGCATGGAATGA
Source organism: Lachnospiraceae bacterium (assembly GCA_024403235.1). Classification (GTDB taxonomy): domain Bacteria; phylum Bacillota; class Clostridia; order Lachnospirales; family Lachnospiraceae; genus JAKSSF01. The sequence continues at coordinate 3,946 of JAKSSF010000009.1, forward strand.
AACCTATATTCAGTTTTTAAGCGAAGGCCATTTTGCCATGCCGGGAATAGAAGTCATTCCTAAATTGGCAGACAAGTATCGGCTTTATATTGCAAGTAACGGCGTCCATTCCACCCAGGAAAATCGGTTAAAGCTAGCAGGTATTTATGATTGCTTTGAAGGGGTATTTACCTCCGGACAAATGGGAGTGCAAAAACCAAATCCATTGTTTTTTGAAAAAATATTGGAACAAGTTCCGAATTGCGACAGGTCCCATACCTTAATGGTAGGAGATAATCTGAAAAATGACATTCAGGCAGCTAAGGCAGTTGGACTACAGACCTGTATGATTACCGCATATCCTGGGACTTTTGAAGGCTGCGATTATGTAATTGATAGTCTGTGGAAACTGCCGGAATTATTAGACAGTATAGAACGAAAAGACTAAAGTGCAGTAGATAGATTGGTTGTGTCAAATTTTTCATAAAAAAGGAGGGAAAAGTATGGAACTGATGTTTATCGGGGCCGCCCACGAGGTGACCGGAAGTTGTCATTATTTACAGGTTGGTGGCAAACATATTTTGGTAGATTACGGTATGGAACAGGGTGTGAATTATTTTGAGAATGTTCCCCTACCGGTACTGGAAGCACAAATTGATGATGTGCTTTTAACCCATGCCCATGTGGATCATTCCGGTATGTTGCCCTTATTATATGCTAGAGGTTTCAGAGGCCATGTATATATGACCGATGCTACAGCAGATTTGTGTAGCATTATGCTTCGCGACTGTGCCCACATTCAGCAACAGGAAGCAGAATGGAAAAATCGAAAGGGAAAACGAAGTGGCAATGCTACGCCTACTGAGGCTATTTATACCATGGAGGATGCAGATGGCATTGTAAAACGAATTGTGCCTTGTCCCTATGGAAAAAAGATTACCTTAAGTGAAAATGTGTCTATCCGATTTACAGATATTGGACATTTGTTAGGCTCTGCAAGTATTGAAGTATTTGCCAAAGAAGATGGAGAAGAGCGAAAAATTGTATTTTCCGGAGATATCGGAAACAGCAACCAGCCTTTGATTAAAGATCCATCTAATACGGAAGAAGCAGACTATGTGGTAATGGAATCCACCTATGGGGACAGACTTCACAGTTTGGAAAGACCGGATTATATTGGGGAATTGGTCACTATTTTAAGAACTACATTCCAAAAAGGTGGAAATGTGGTAATTCCTTCCTTTGCGGTAGGGCGTACCCAGGAAATGCTGTATTTCTTTAAGCAAATTAAAATGAAGAAGCTATTGCCGGAATACCAGGATTTTGAAGTCTATGTGGATAGTCCTTTGGCAGTAGAGGCTACCGGTATTTTCCAGAAAAATACCTATAACTGTTTTGATGAAGAAGCCATGGAGATGGTCAATAAAGGGATTAATCCCATTACTTTCCCTGGCTTGAAACTTTCCATTACCAGTGATGAATCCAAAGCTATCAACTTTGATATGTCACCCAAAGTCATTCTTTCTGCTTCCGGTATGTGTGAAGCAGGTCGTATTCGACATCATTTAAAACACAATTTATGGAGACCGGAATGTACCATTCTCTTTGTAGGCTATCAGGCCATTGGTACTTTGGGAAGAGCACTGCTGGAAGGGGCTAATGAGATCAAACTATTTGGAGAAACCATACAGGTAAATGCAACTTTAAAACAATTGGCAGGTATTTCCGGTCATGCGGATAAAGCAGGGTTGCTGGCTTGGGCCAAAGGGTTTACCCAAAAACCACAGAAAATCTTCGTGGTACATGGAGAAGACAGTGTTTGTGAAGCCTTTGTAAATTCGCTGCAGGAGGAAGTAGGCGTTTCCGCCTATGCGCCTTACAGTGGCACCCGATATGATTTGATTCGCCACTGCTTTATTCACGAGGCAGGGCCCGTGGCTATTGAACATAAGAAACCTGGCAACCCTTCTAACAGCGTATTTGAACGGCTGTTGGCAGCAGGCCAGCGGTTACTGGTGGTAATCAAAAAGAACGAGGGCTGTGCCAACAAGGATTTGGCAAAGTTTGCAGACCAAATCAACGCCTTATGTGAAAAATATGACAGATAGAAATACAGTAAAATACAATAGATAGGAGAGAAAAGCATGAGTCAGGCAGACCATATTTTTATAGAAATGTGTAAAGATATCCTGGAAAACGGAACCAGTACAGAAGGGGAAAAGGTTCGTCCTAAATGGCCCGATGGAACACCCGCCTATACCATTAAAAAATTTGGAGTAGTAAACCGATATGACCTGTCAAAGGAATTTCCTCTTTTGACCTTACGGAAAACCGCACTCAAATCCGCAACCGATGAAATGCTTTGGATTTGGCAGCAAAAATCCAATAATATTCACGACCTGCACAGCCATATCTGGGATGAATGGGCCGATGAAAATGGCTCTATCGGTAAGGCTTATGGATATCAGTTTTCCGTAAAACACCAATACAAAGAAGGAATGATGGATCAGGTGGACCGTGTGATTTATGATCTGAAAAACAATCCTTTCAGCCGTCGTATCATGACCAACTTGTATGTTCATCAGGACCTGCATGAGATGAATTTGTATCCCTGTGCTTATAGTATGACCTTCAATGTGACCCAAAAGAAAGGACACGATAAGCTTACCTTAAATGCAGTCTTAAATCAGCGCTCCCAGGATGTACTGGCAGCCAATAACTGGAATGTAGTGCAGTATTCCGTTTTGGTGCATATGTTAGCTCAGGTTTGTGATATGGAAGTGGGAGAACTGGTGCATGTGATTGCAGATGCCCATATTTATGACAGACATGTTCCTATTATCAAAGAACTGATTTCCAGACCTTGCTATGACGCCCCTACCTTCCGATTGAATCCGGAGGTGAAGGATTTCTATCAGTTCACCAGGAATGATGTTTCTGTAGAAAATTATGTGACAGGAGAACAGATTTTAGATATTCCTATTGCGATCTAAATGATAACAGGATCGTAGTAGTGCGAAATACGGAATAGTCTGTATATCTGATTTTAACACTTGAAGCATGGAGAACAAAAACAATCGATAAGTATCAAATGAAGAAAAGGAATAGAAATATATGAATTTAATTGCAGCAGTAGATGAAAAGTGGGCCATTGGAAACAAAAATGAATTGTTAGTTCGTATTCCAGGGGATATGAAACAGTTTCGTGAGCATACTACTGGTAAGGTGGTAGTGTTGGGAAGAAAAACGCTGGAAACCTTTCCCGGTGGACAACCCTTAAAAAACAGAACCAATATTATTTTATCCAAAGATCCCAAGTATCAGGTAAAGGATGCAGTGGTAGTGCATTCTCTGGAGGAACTTTTGGAAACCTTAAAGGCCTATCCATCAGAAGATGTTTTTATTATTGGTGGAGAAAGTGTATACAGACAGTTATTGCCTTATTGCGATACTGCTTATATTACCAAAATTGACAGAGCCTATGAAGCAGATGCTTTTTTACCCAATATAGAAAAAGAAGGCTTTATATTGACCGGAGAAAGCGAAGAACAGAGTTATTTTGATATTACCTACACCTTCCTTCGGTATGAGAAAAAATAAAAGACGAAAGCTTGATTCTATTGACTTTTACTGGAAAAAAGCACATAATATTTTACGATAAAAATTAAATTAACCGAAGATAGGACAAAAACTATCCGACAAAAGCGTGAGGAGTACAAAGATGGAGAAGAAGAATATTGACTGGGCCAATCTTGGATTTGGCTACATGCAAACAGACTATCGTTTTGTATCCAACTACAAAAATGGAGCCTGGGATGATGGATGTATCACAGAGGATGCAACTGTAGTAATTAGCGAATGTGCAGGCGTTTTGCAGTATGCACAGACAGTTTTTGAAGGATTGAAAGCTTATACCACTTCAGAAGGAAAAATTGTTATTTTCCGTCCTGATATGAATGGCGAAAGATTAGAAAACTCTGCAAGACGATTAGAAATGCCTGTTTATCCTAAGGATAAGTTCATTGAAGCAGTAAAGAAAACCGTAAAAGCAAACGAAGCGTTTGTTCCGCCATACGGAAGCGGTGCTACTCTTTATGTTCGTCCTTATATGTTTGGATCAGATGCAGTTATCGGTGTAAAGCCTGCCAGTGAATATCAGTTCCGTGTGTTTACTACACCTGTTGGACCATACTTCAAAGGTGGTGTAAAACCTTTGACTATTCGTGTATCTGATTTTGACCGTGCAGCACCAAACGGAACCGGTCATATCAAAGCTGGTTTGAACTACGCTATGAGCTTACATGCTATCGTAGATGCACACAATCAGGGCTATGATGAAAATATGTATTTAGATGCTGCTACCAGAACAAAGGTAGAAGAAACCGGTGGTGCAAACTTCTTGTTCGTTACAAGAGATGGTAAGGTAGTAACACCTAAGTCAAGCAGTATCTTACCTTCTATTACCAGAAGAAGCTTGATCCAGGTTGCACAGGAATACCTTGGATTGGAAGCAGAAGAAAGAGAAGTTACTTTGGAAGAAGTAAAGGATATGGCAGAATGTGGTTTGTGTGGAACCGCTGCTGTTATCTCTCCGGTTGGTAAGATTGTTGACCATGGCAAAGAAATTTGCTTACCAAGTGGTATGACAGAAATGGGACCTGTTACGAAGAAGTTGTATGAAACTTTAACAGGTATTCAGATGGGTACCATCAAAGCACCGGAAGGATGGATTGTTGAAATTAACTAAATAGGGCTACAGACAAACTGTAACAATAGATTGATTGAAGGACTAAAAAGATGAGACAGGATAGAGAAAAAGACAAAATATTGTTAGAGAAGGTACAGACTGAAGTAAGAAAGGCAACGATTGAAAAAATCGTTCAAATTCGTAAGGAGAAGAAAATCACACAACAGGAATTGGCCGAAAGAACCGGAATTCTTAGACCCAATATTGCAAGGATGGAAAGTGGAAATTATAATCCCACCATTGATATGTTGGTGCGTTTGGCAGATGGTTTAGGCATGGATGTGGATATTCAGCTACTGCCCAGAGAATAACAAATGAGAAAAGGCATCCACCATTTGGCTGGATGCCCTTTTTAACGAATGCGTACAAAATGGGGAATTTTTTTAGGGAGAAAATGGATTGAAAAAACAAAATAGATTCTTTTGTTTGATAGGAATGCTACTTCTGCTTTTCCTTGGGGGATGCAAGAATACTGAGGAGCAGACGCAGGTAATTCTGACCACCGGTTTTGCAAAAAATGAAGTCTTTCGCATAGAGCATCTTTCTTGCATCTTACCGGAAGCCATGGTGTATTTGACCAATACCCAAAGCCGTTATGAGGAACTGTATGGCTCACAAATTTGGGATACCAACTTAAACGGCGTGACTTTAGAGGAAAATGTGAAAGAGCGTGTCCTTGCCCAGCTGGCCCAGATTAAAGCCATGACTTTACTGGCAAACCAGATGGATGTGACACTAGAACAAAAGGAATTGGAAACAGTGGGGCAGGCAGCAGCTGAGTATTTTTCACTTTTGCCGGAACCGGAAATAGAAAAACTGGGTGTTACAGAAGAAATTTTGCAAAAAATGTATCAGGAATATGCCTTGGCCAATAAAGTATATGAGTATGTTATCCGAGATATCAATCCGGAAATCAGTGATGATGAGGCCAGAACCATTACGGTAGAGCATATCCTGGTCAAAACCTATAGCCTGGATGAGGATGGAAAACGAGTTCCTTATACCTATGAAGCCAAAAATCAGGCCTATGGGAAAATTAAAGAAGTTAAGAATGCTTTGGCGGAAGGCCAGTCTTTTGAGCATTTGGCAGAAAAATATAATGAAGACAAAAACAGCATCTATTCCTTTGGTAAGGGAGAAATGGAAAAAAACTTTGAGGATGCTGCCTTTAATCTTGGCACTGGTGAAGTAAGTGACATTGTGGAAACAGAATATGGATATCACATTATCAAATGTGTTAGTACCTTTAACAAAGAGGAGACAGATGCCAACAAAATCAAAATCGTAGAGCAAAGAAGAGAAGAAGTTTTTGGACAGGAATATGCCACCTTCTGTGATCATTTGACCAAAACCATGAATGAGGCATTGTGGAACGAGGTAAAATTGATTCATGGAGAAGAGATCAGTTCCGCCGATTTTTTTGCTATCTATGATAAGTATTTCCAGGAGGATATTTAACGGTTTATAAAAAGTTTATAAATCCGAGAAACCTTGATTTTACTGAACAAATCGGATGTTATTAGCACTCATATTTGATGAGTGCTAATTTTTTATTGACTTCTGGGAAGGGAAATACTACAATGTGTTTCAGAAAGTTTTTTTAGTAAAAATAGAAAGGATTGTGATTATTATGGCACAAAGACAAGGCAGTTTATCTATCAACAGCGATAACATTTTTCCTATTATTAAAAAATGGTTATACTCCGATCACGATATTTTCTTTCGTGAATTGATTTCAAATGGCTGTGATGCCATTACCAAATTGAAAAAATTAGACATGATGGGAGAATATGCTCTTCCGGATGGTTTCAAAGGAAAAATTCAGGTAATTGTTAACCCCGAAGAAAAAACCTTAAAGTTTATCGATAATGGTTTGGGAATGACTGCAGATGAAGTAGAAGAGTATATCAATCAGATTGCTTTTTCCGGTGCAACAGACTTTATTGAAAAGTACAAAGATAAAACCAATGAGGATCAGATTATCGGGCATTTCGGTCTTGGTTTTTATTCTGCCTTTATGGTAGCAGACGAAGTACACATTGATACCTTATCTTACCAGGATGGTGCGAAGGCTGTACATTGGGAATGTGACGGCGGTACAGAATTTACCATGGACGAAGGCAGCAAGGCTGAGGTTGGTACGGAAATTACCTTATTCTTAAATGAAGATGTTTTGGAATTCTGTAATGAATACAAAGCAAGAGAAGTGATTACCAAATATTGTTCTTTCATGCCCACTGAGATTTATCTTTCTAAGGCAAATGATACAGCAACAGAAACCATCAAGGAATCTGAAAAGTTAGATACAGATGAAGTAGTAGAAACCATTGTTCCAGAGAAAAAAGAGGGAGAAGAAGAGGCAGAAACCAAATTAAAGATTAAGAAACGTCCTCAGCTTTTGAATGAAACAGCCCCTCTTTGGACAAAGCATCCAAATGAATGCACCAAGGAAGATTATTTGGACTTCTACCGCAAAGTCTTTATGGACTACAAGGAGCCTTTGTTCTGGATTCATTTGAATATGGATTATCCATTTAACTTAAAGGGTATTTTGTACTTCCCTAAGATCAATATGGAATATGAATCCATTGAAGGTACCATTAAGCTATACAACAATCAGGTATTTATCGCGGACAATATTAAAGAGGTTATTCCGGAGTTCTTATTGTTATTAAAAGGCGTTATCGATTGTCCTGATTTGCCGTTGAATGTTTCCAGATCTGCATTGCAGAATGATGGATTTGTAAAGAAAATTTCTGAGTACATTACTAAGAAAGTGGCAGATAAGCTTTCCGGTATGTGTAAAACAGAAAAAGAAGAATACGATAAATATTGGGATGATATCGCTCCTTTCATCAAATTTGGTTGCTTAAAGGATGATAAATTCTGTGAGAAGATGACAGACTACATCTTATTTAAGAATCTGGATGGCAAATATATGACCTTGCCGGAATGCTTAGAAGTAAAACCGATTGATGTAGAGGAAGAAGCTGCAGTAGACGAAAATGGAGAAAAAGTCGAAGCAGAAGTGGTAGAACCGGAAACAGAAGAAGCAGAAGAAAAGAAAGAAAAGGTTATCTACTATGTAACAGATGAAGTACAGCAGAGCCAGTACATTCAGATGTTTAAGCAGGCAAAAATGGATGCAGTAATTCTGACCCATAATATTGACCAGCCTTTCGTATCTCAGTTGGAATCTAAAAATGAAGGCATTAAGTTTATGCGTATTGATGCAGACTTAACAGATACCTTCAAATCCAAGACCAGCAAAAAAGCACAGAAGGAACTGGAAGAACAGGCTACCGCATTAGAAAAAATCTTTAAGAAAGCCCTAAAGAAAGACGGTATCAAGATTACCCTTGAAAAGTTGAAAAATAAAAAAATAGCATCTATGATTACCCTTTCTGAAGAAACCCGTCGTATGCAGGATATGATGAAGATGTATGCTATGTCCGGAATGGATCCCAATATGTTTGGCGGCAGCGAAGGAGAAACCTTAGTCTTAAATGCAAGTCATCCGCTGGTACAGTATGTATTGGATCATCAGGATGGTGACAACAGCAAGATGATTGCAGAACAGTTATATGACCTTGCTAAAATCCAGCATGCACCCTTGGATGCTGAAAGCATGCAGAAGTTTATCTTAAGAAGTAATGAGATTATGCTTTTATTGACACAGGAATAGAACGAAACAATTTCAAAGAGTAAAAAAGGAACAAAGACCAATCAGAATTTGAGATAGCTCAATCTGATTGGTCTTTTTTTGCTTGGGGCCAGAAATTGGAACGTAAGTATCGTAAGAAACCAATAATTTATCGTTTGCGAAGTATTTTTTATCTTCCCGGCTCCGACAATTTACTCACTCCCACATAAATATCAGACAGACGATACCAGGTGGCAAAATCCGTAACGCCGGTAACAGGCAGATTAAATACCTGTTGGAATACACGAATACTGCCTGCGGTGGCAGGACCATAGGCGCCGTCTACCGTAAGCTTAGGAATAGCAGGGTAATTTTGACTGATGCGATTTAGTTGCTCCTGCAATTGACTTACCTTAGAACCAGAGGAACCAATGGAAAGGGGAGATCCAGGGTAAGATGCAGGGATGCCATTGATGGTAGTTGCGGTGGCAATATTTAAGTCATTCCCATAGTAATAACGCAATATTTCAATGGCAGAATATCCTTCTTCCCCTAAGGTCTTAGAACCCCACTGACTTAAGCCTGAGCAGGACACTTTGGAGCCATCACAATAGGAAGCAAATAGTGGCTGTTTTCTGCCGGGGCGAACCAGATAATTGGAAAAAATAGAATCTACAGCCTGAGAGATATTTTCGTAGATATTTCTTCCATACATCCATTTTTGATCGTAGGCAGTGGAAGAAGTAATAGTAAAGGAATAACCTTTGGAACGATACCATTCCGTATATACCCTGTTTAAGGTAAAAGACATAATGGCTAATATGTTGGCATAAATGGTGCTTTCCGGCCAGGTGGCATAGACTTCCGAACTGGCCACATTTTTGATGTAATCCTTATAAGGAACATAATAGTTGGTGGCAGTATTGTCTGAGGGAGCGCCGTCATGGACCACAATGGTTTCCGGAATGACCACAGAATTTAAAACGATTTGCCCTGTGTCTTCCATAGGCTTAAATTCGGATTCCGGTATTTTGGCAGGATAATTGCCAAACAGAGTGTGGGCAGAAATCACAATATCGTTTTGGGCTATGGGACTCTGATAGGGGAAAAGAGTAACCGGTAAAATAGAATCCTGATTGGGTAAAATTTGTATACCGGTAATAAGAAGGGTTTGATAGCCTTCTGCTTCGATTCTGGCATTGTACAGAGAATAGGGCTGTGAAAAAGTGATAGTTTGGCTATTCTCTGGGAAAGGCGCGGGAAGAGAGAAGAATTCCGTAATGCCGGAAGCATCGGTCTGCACTTCTTCAAAAGTATTATCCGGTATGCTGGTTAAAGATAAAAATACATGAGCACTTTTTATAGGTAAGAAGCCGGGAGCACCGGAAACGCGTATTTGCAGACGGCCACTATAGGGTAAATTAAGGTTGGAAAAGGGATTTGTCACGATGGCACAACCTTCTTGGAATAGGATTATTTTTAGTCTATGTGATATGGCCTGTTTTGTTGCAAAGGACTGTGGAAAAATGATATACTAAATTGAGTTTTTATGAGTTCCAGTAATCGTAGAGGGGGACCGACATGAGAGATTGGTTGGTAGATGAGGAAATAAAAGAGTGGACAAGCACATCTGATACAGTGCTGTTTTCCTGTGAGGAAGTACAGCTGGAAGTGAACCTGGGAGAAGTATATGAGGGCTCCTTTACCCTGTATTCCAAGGAGGAAACGCATTTTCATGGTTGGGTTTTTGTAAACGGAGATAGAATGGAGTGTATTACACCCGATTTAGAGGGCAGCCAGTCCATTGTCTATTTCCGCTTTTTGGCTACAGATTTGGAGGAAGCAGAAACCTTCACCGGCAGTTTTGATATTGTTACCAGCTTGGGAGAATATCAATTACCCTATGAAGTAGTGGTAAAAGAAACCCTATGGATCTCAGAAACCATGGGACAGGTGAAGAACCTGTTTCATTTTACCAATTTAGCCAAATCCAATTGGGAAGAGGCAGAAAACTTCTTTTTCTCACAGGATTTCCCCAAACTTTTGGTGGGACACGATGGGGAATATTTAGGCTTATATCAAGGCCTGAGCCGTACCAGAAAAAGCCATAACATGGAAACCTTTTTACAGCAGATTCGGAAAAAATCTCCAGTATCTTTTGCCCTTTCTAAAGAACAGTTTGACATAGAACAGGTAAATCAGTTTGAAAAGCAAACAGTGGAAATCAGACGAAACGGTTGGGGCTACACCTTTTTGAAAGTAGAAGTGGAGGGTGGATTTTTAAGCTGTGATAGAGCCTTGTTGGAAAATAAAGATTTTGAAAATGATACCTGCACATTGACCTTTTATATACAAAAGGAAAAACTGCACAAGGGACGAAATCTTGGGAAGATTATTTTACATAGTATTACAGGGGACTTAAATATTGCTGTCAGTGTACGGACAGAAAAAAACAGAAGTCCCATCTCTATGCGTGAGCGAGAATTACGACGCCTTCAGTCTACCTTGACAAAACTATATGTAGATTCCAGGTTGAAAAAAATTCCTACTTCCAAGTGGCGTAGAGATACAGAAATGCTTCTGGAAAAAATGAGAGAACTGGATGACAGGAATTTGGATGTAAAATTGTTTCGAGCTCATTTGTTGATTACCCAGGATAAAAAACGGGAAGCCAAATGGATTTTAGATCGTTCCAGACAAGAGGTGGAAAGCAGAGATAGCAGGATATACGAGGCGTATCGTTGTTATCTGGAGGCTTTGCTGGGAGAGGAGGAACTGCCCAGAGAAACTGCTACAAATACCCTATGGGATTGTTATTATGCAGAAAATGGTTCCTGGAAAATTGGCTGGCTTTTATTGTATTTGTCCAAAGAATTAAAGCGTAATCCGGCCAGAAAATGGGAATTTACGGTGGAACTACTTCGAAATGGCTGCACCAGTCCTGTTATTTTCCTGGAAGCCTTGCAAATGTTAAACACCAATCCTACACTACTTTCCAAACTGGAAGAAGTGGAATGTAATATTTTGCGTTTTGGTGTGTTGAAAGGACAGCTTTCCAGAGAATTGATAGGAGTAGTACAGTATCTGGCCGGCAAAGAAAAGAATTATAAGGATTACTTATTTGCTTTATTACAGGATATTTATGCCATTCAGGACGATGTGGGAATATTACAGTCAATGTTGTCTCTTTTGATTAAGGGAAATAAAAAGGGAAAACGATATTTTGCTCTGTATCAGGATGGGGTAGAGGCAGAATTGAGATTAACCAGGCTATATGAATATTACATGCTTTCCATTGACAAAGAAAAATTAGAAGAACTGCCCAAGGTAGTATTACTGTATTTTTCTTATGAAAATGAGCCCTTACCGCAATATGCTGCTTGGCTTTACCGCTATGTGTATGAGCATAAAGAGGAATTGCAGGATATTTATCTGCATTACATAGGAAAAATTGAACGCTATGTGATTAAACAACTCCATAGTGGCGCTATAGACGAAGATTTGGGCTATTTATATGAGCATGTGATTGTAGGCAGCTTATTAACTGAGGATAATGCAAAAGCACTAACCAAGGTGTTATTTACCTATCGTTTTTCCTGTCAGGACAAGCAGGCAGAACGGGTAATTTGGCTACAGGAGCGTATCCAAGGGGAGAATAGTACGGGGCTACAAAAGGGTGTAGCCAATCTGGAATTGATTGATCCAAACTATCAGATTCTATTGGAAAGCAGAGACGGCAGACGATATGCACCTACCCAATATAAGTTAGAACCTTACATGGATATTGCAAGTGTGGTGCAGCAGATTGGTTTGTGGATTCAGCGCAATTTTGCTTTTGATTTCTATGTCTGTGCGGTGAAAGAAGAGTGGCTTTTGGTAAATCAGAGAAACGGAAACCGATACGATTATCTATGCAAGGATGAACGGTTAGAGGAGCGGGAAAAACGCAAGATTCGAATTCGACTGATGCATAGTTATTATGAGCAGGAAGCCCTGGAGGATTTAGAAGAGCTTTTGACAAACTGCCAATATGAAAGTGTGGAGGCAGCAGACCGCAGCGAATTTGTGCAATACTTGGTAGCCAGAGGCTTTTATGAAAAGGCTTTTCATGTATTGCAAACTATGGGCAGTGATAAGGCGGACCCCAGAGTGTTGGCAAAGGTAGCAAGCAGACTTTTAGAAAGTGGCGAAGTAACACCTGACGATACCCTCACAAGTTTTGTTTATAAAACCTTTACCCAGGGAAAATATGATGAGGAAATCCTACGGTATTTGGTACAGTATAAAGAAGGCAACACCAGACAATTACGACAGATTTATAAGGCTGCAGTGGATTTTGAAATCGATACATATGTCCTTTGTGAAAGAATCTTAACCCAGATTTTATTTACCGGGGCTTATATTGCAGAGGAAGTAGAAATCTTTAAAACCTATGTGACAGGAGGGGCCAAAACAAAATTGGAACAGGCCTTTCTTCGTCAGTGTGCCTGCAAATATTTATTAGAGGATAAGCCTTTAGATGGATTTATCATGCGAGATATGGCCAGAGTAAAGAATCGTGGCCATGAAATCACTTTCCCGGAAAAGTTAGCGTATCTCAAATATTATGCAAAAAACTTGGAATATATGAAAGATGCAGAGGAAGGTTTACTGCAGGAATTCTTGCGGGAAATTGTATTGGAAAAACAGATTTATCTGTCTTATCTGCAAATTTATGGCAACCGTTTTGCGGGCATGGAATTTTTATTGGATCGCACCATTATCGAGTATTCCGGTTTGCCTTCTTCCAGAGTCATCATTCATTACAGAAGAAATCATAAGCTGTCCAAGGACAGTATCTATGAGCATGAGGAAATGCAGCATATTTACGGCAATCTTTGGGCAAAGGATTTTGTGTTGTTTTATGGAGAAGATATTCAGTATTACATCACAGAGGCAGAGGAGAATAGAGAACAACTTACCCAAAGTGGTGTACTGACAAAGAGTACGGAAGAGTTAAGAGAAAAAAATAGTCGCTATCAGCTCTTAAATGATATGGCACTGAGTTACCATTTGGAGGATATGGAAACCGCAGGAAAATTATTGGAGGAATATGTTTCCTTAGAATATCTTGCAGAGCAGATTTTGAAGCGATAGGAGGCACTATGCTATTTGGAAAAGAAGGGTTTCTAAAATGGAATATAGGGAAATATCTGGTTGGCTATGAGATTACCGAAAAAAAGGTTCAAATTAGTTATCTGCAAGTCGGAAAGGACACTCCGGAAACGGTTTCAACCACAGTAGGGATAGAGGACTATGATATTCCCCTTGCTCTTTTTAAAGCCTATGGAGAGAGCCAGTGGTACTTTGGAAAAGAAGCCATAGAACGGGCAGAAACAGTGGGAGAAGGCGTCTTTTTAGAAAATCTCCTGGATTTAGCTACCAAGGAAGAACTGATCCCGGTAGAAAACGAAAGCTATAACGGAGTGGCTTTATTAGCCTTGTTTATTCGAAGAAGCTTTTCCTATTTACCTTTCTTTTCGAAGGCGGATTCCATCGGAGGCATAACCTTTGTGCTTCCGGAATTGACGGAAGAGCGAATTCAGAGTATGCGTCAGGCACTGGATATTTTGAAGCTCCAGAATATGGAAGTCCGTTTTATTGGGAAGCAGGAAAGCTTTTATCATTACAATATGCATACGGACCCTGTACTTTGGAAAGACCGGGTATATTTATACGAAATGCAGGGCAATCAGCTGTCCAGTCTTTGCATGGAACAAAACCGTCGTACCAAGCCCATTGTAATCACAGTTCAGAGTAAAGAATATCCCCCCTTTGTAGGAGAAATGGCTTTGGATGATAGAACCAAGGAGTGGTGGGATCAGGAATTTTTTAAACTTGCAAAAACAGATTTGGAAGAAAAGGAAGCTTCCACTATTTATTTGATTGGAGATGGATTTGCCGGAAATTGGTATAGTCAATCTTTGCAGTATCTGTGTAACAATCGGAGGGTTTTTGCAGGAAATAATTTATACAGCAGAGGGGCTTGTTTCTTCTTACAGGATTTATCTGATACGGATAAGCAAAGGACTACCGTATTCTTGGGAGAAGATAAGGTGCTTGCCAATGTGGGAGTAGAAGTATCTGCGAAAGGCGAACCTTCTTATCTGTCTTTGATAGAGGGGGGACAAAGTTGGTATCACTGTAGTGGAAGCTTCCATCTTATTCTGTGGGAGAGCAACCGGTTGGTAATAAAAATCACACCCTTGGACGGAAAGGATGTCAGAGAAGTGGCAATGGTGCTTCGTGGCCTGCCGGCAGAAGAGAACAGGGGATGTAGAATTCATTTGCAGGTAAAGATGAAAAATAGGCGGGAGATGACAATTACAGTAGAAGATTTAGGTTTTGGTGATTATTTCCCTTCTACCAATCAAGTGTTTACGGAAAATTTCGAGTTATATTCGTCTTAATACAAGTATTGATTTTTCAAAAAAGGAGAGTAAAATGGCTCTTTTACTTACTGTAGGGAAACATGCAACTGTTCCCTTTGAACCGGAAAAAATGGGCATACAGATATATAGTCTGGAAGAATTGTGCTTTTATATTGGAGACCATGCCAGCCTAATGGGGTCTAGCTTTATGAGTCAGGAATTGATTCAGTGGATTTCAGAAGAATGTGGCTGTGAGGACTTAGGAAAAGAACTGAGTAAAAGCCTAAGCTATCAAAATAATTTAGCTTCCTTTGTTGGTAAAATCCTTGCCTATGTAGGATTTTATCCTAGGGAAAAGGCTGCAATGATTGAGACTGTGGTGGCAAAATATTCCAATATGGATCCTTTTCACAAGAGAAAAGCCAGAGCAGATGCTTTGTTGGAAAAAGAAAAATACACCATGGCCCAAAGAGAGTATGGAGAGTTGTTAGAAATACTGCCACCCGGAGAAAAACTCTTGCAGGGAGAAGTGTATCAGTGCTTAGGCATTTGTATGGGCAGATTATTTTTCTTTGAAGGTGCTGCTGGGTACTTTAAAAGAGCTTATGAATTAACCGGCAAAGAGGAATGTAGGAGACAGTATTTATTCTGCATGCGTTATAGTATGACAGAAGAGCAGTTTTTGGATTTCCTGGAGAAAAATCCGGGTGCCTATGCAGAAGGAGTTGCTTTAGAAAATGAGTTGGATAATTTGAAGGGACAGTGGCAGGATACGGAAGGCTACTTGGAATTAAAAACCGGGCAACAAAAAAGAAATCAAGGGCGATTCCTGGAATATCAGGATTGGTATCTGGAAAAGCTGCAAAGCGAGCAAAAAGCGTATCGTCAAATGGTACACAGAGGTCGAACAGTAACGGAGGAAGCATAGTAGGATGGGCTTTTGGAAAGGATTATGGGAAAACTTTCAAAAGAGATTCATGGAAGAGGAAGCGCTGGAGTTGGATGCTGACATTGCTTCTATGGAAGAATGGGACTGGGAGACTCTTGTCAAGGACCGACATCTTTTGAAATTAAGTGATCCCTACGAGCGACAAAAATTTATACGAAGCTGCTTAGATCAAATGCAGGATAGTTCCAAAGAAGTGGAAAGCTTAACGGCCGAATACAATATGGTAACGGCTTATCTGACGGATATGGAGGAACTGGAGGCTTTACCGGAGTCCGAAATGCAGGAGGTCCAGCATACTGCAAGAATTTTACTTTTGCGAGAAGAGGAACATCGTTCCTTTGAAGAAAAGAAGAATCGTATCAGTGAGACTGAATTTCGACAAATGGCACAACTGGAAGATACTATGCCAAAGGCCTACCAGGATGTGAAGGAAGCAGAAAACTATCGGGATAAAATACGAGCGGATTTGTCAAAATTAGAAGGAGAAAAGCAGGGGTATCTGTACCAAAAAGAGGAATTGAGGCGTACTATTGCCAATATTCGGGGTATGGTTTTAATTTGCTGTATGGCGGTGGCAGCTTGTATGGTAATGCTTTTGATTTTGCAGTTTGGTTTTGCCATGGATACTACCTTGGGTTATATTTTAACAGCCGGTTGTGGCGCAGTGGCTCTGACCTTTTTATATGTAAATTATTTGGAAAACACCAAGGAATTCAGACGGGCAGAATCCGGATTTAACAAGATTATTCTGTTAAAGAATACGGTCAATATTCGTTATGTGAATAACACCAACCTGTTAGAATACTTGTATTTAAAATATAAAATCACTTCTGCCAAGGAATTGGAAAAAAAGTGGGATTTGTATCAGCAGGAAAAGGCAGACCGGGAAAGACGGTTACAGAATAGAGAAGAATTGGATTTTTATCAAAGAGAACTGTTGAAAATCTTACGGCGATACCGGCTTCATGATCCCACTATTTGGGCCCACAGGCCGGAAGCTTTGCTGGATCGTAAGGAAATGGTAGAAGTAAGACATAGCTATGTGATTCGCCGTCAAAAACTGCGTGCCCAGATGGACTATAACAGAAAACTGGCAAGTGAAGCCCAAAAGGAACTGAAACTGATGGCGGAGAATTATCCGGATTACACGAAAGAAATTTTGGACAGCTTGAAACACTATGATATTGGGGAATAGATATCCACTACTGGAAGAGGAAAGTACTTGACGAATTTTGCCCAATCTGCTAGGATAAGAACGGTCGTTTTACTGTGCTAAACTGATAAAGAGGCAGAGTGAAAAAGAAAAAATACTAAGATACATGACCAGAATTCTTAGTATAGAAATGAGGAATATTATGAAAAAAGTGATTGCATTACTTAGCGTAATGGCTATGGTACTTGGCTTAACTGCATGTGGCAGCAGTCAGAGCGCTACAACAGAACCTGCAGCTGATGTAGAACCTGCAACAGAAGCAGAAGCAACAGATGTAGCAGCAGAACCTGCATTAGGAAGAACAACTTTTACAGTTGGCTTTGATGCAGAATTTCCACCATATGGTTATATGGATGACAACGGTGACTATGTAGGCTTTGACCTTGACCTTGCTCAGGAGGTTTGTAACAGACTTGGCTGGGAATTGGTAAAGAAACCTATTGACTGGGCTTCTAAAGACTTAGAGTTATCTCAGGGCTCTATCGATTGTATCTGGAATGGCTTCACTATCAATGGTAGAGAAGATGACTATACTTGGTCAGTTCCTTATGTTAACAACCGTCAGGTATTTGTAGTAGCAGAAGATTCCGGTATTGCAGGAAGAGCTGATTTGGCTGGTAAGGTAGTTGGTGTGCAGGCAGATTCTTCTGCATTGGCAGCTTTGGAAGATGAAGAAAGCCAGGAAAACTTAGATTTAGCAGCTTCTTTCACTGATTTGGTTCAGTATGCAGATTACAACACAGCATTTATGGATTTAGAGACCGGTGCTATTGATGCTTTAGCAGTAGATATCGGTGTTGCAAGCTATCAGGTAGCATCCAGAAATGGTGGCTATGTAATCTTAGATGAGGACTTATCTTCTGAACAGTATGCTATCGGCTTCTTATTAGGAGAAGATGAATTAAAGGATACTGTAGAAGCAACATTATTAGAAATGGTTGCAGATGGCACTTTTGCTAGTATCGTTGCAAATTATGAAGAGTTTAATATGGCAGGACTTGTTTGCTTAGAGTAATTTAGAAAACGGCGACAGGGACAGAGCATATCTGTCCCTGTTTTTCTTCTAAAACGAAAAAAGGAGTTTTGAAATGGCACTTTCAACAATGCTTTCCTTATTGGGAAAGGGAATGATTACTTCGGTAGGTATTTTTCTTTTAACTTTATTATTTTCATTGCCCTTAGGGTTATTGGTATCCTTTGGAAGAATGTCTACCAATGTAATCCTGCGGACTTTTGTGAAGGTATATATAGCGGTAATGCGAGGTACCCCTTTGATGTTACAGCTGATTGTGGTATATTTTGCGCCTTACTATGTATTCCACTTAAAGACCTCTGCTTCTTTTCGTTTTATAGCAGTTATTATTGCATTCTCTATCAACTATGCGGCCTATTTTGGAGAAATTTATCGTTCCGGAATTGAATCCATTCCCCAGGGACAGCATGAGGCTGCAAAGGTGTTAGGCTATACCAAGGTACAGACCTTTTTCAAAATCATTTTACCCCAGGTAATCAAACGGATTTTACCCCCTGTAACCAATGAAACCATTACCTTAGTCAAGGATACCTCCTTAGCCTTTGTTATTGCAGTGTCAGAAATGTTTACCATTGCAAAACAAATCAGTGCCAAGGAAACCAGTGTAATGCCTTTAATGATTGCCGGAATTTTCTATTTCATCTTCAACTATGTGGTTGCTTTTGTGATGGAATACATAGAAAAGAGAATGCAGTATTTTAAGGGATAATGGGAACGGATAGGAAATCCAAAAGGCTTTATAGAGCAATGAGAGGTTGTGTCGTATGAATTTGTTAGAAATGAAGCATGTAAAGAAAACCTTTGATGATTTGACCGTATTAAAGGATATTTCCTTGGAAGTAAAAGAGGGAGAAGTGGTTTCTGTGATTGGGCCTTCCGGCTCCGGGAAATCCACTCTGCTTCGTTGTGCTACCATGTTGGAAACCATGGATGCAGGAGAATTGTCTTATTTGGGACAAAAGGCAGCTTGGGATGAAAATGGGAAAAGTGTATATGCTACGAAAAAAGAATTGAGAGAAATTGGGAAAAATTTTGGTTTGGTATTTCAGAATTTTAATCTCTTTCCCCATTATTCTGTTTTGAAAAATATTATTGATGCCCCTATTAGTGTGGATCATGTATCAAAAGAAGAAGCTATAAAGCGGGCAGATGCTTTGTTAGAAAAACTGGGTCTTTCTGATAAAAAGAATGCCTATCCTTACCAGCTTTCGGGAGGACAGCAGCAGCGTGTTTCCATTGCCAGAGCCCTTGCGTTACAGCCCAAGGTATTGTTCTTTGATGAACCTACTTCGGCCCTGGATCCGGAATTAACAGGAGAAGTGTTGAAGGTTATTAAAGAATTGGCCAAGGAACATATGACCATGATTATTGTTACCCATGAAATGCAGTTCGCAAAAGAAGTATCAGACAGAATTGTATTTATGGAGGGTGGTGTGATTGTAGAAGAAGGTACACCACAGCAGATTTTTGCATCAGAAAATATCAGAGTGAGAGAGTTTATTGGGAAATTTGTTGGTTGATTTTTGATAGAAAGCAATTTATAATCCTAACTATAGGGATTCACCTAGAAAGGACTGGGTATTGGAGCCGTAGGCTTCAATACCCTTTTTGTTTGTTTCAGTGTAGCTGGAGGAGAAAAAAATGGAGCAGATAGAACGGGATTTTGAAGAAAAGCCGGGAGAAGAGTGTGGCGTCTTTGGTGCTTATGATTTTGACAATGGAGATGTAGCCCACAGTATTTACTACGGTTTATTATCGTTGCAGCATAGAGGTCAGGAAAGCTGTGGTATTGCAGTTTCTGATACAGAAGGCCCCTGGGGAAAAGCATCTGTGCATAAAGAAATGGGACTGGTGAATGAAGGTTTTGATGCAGAAAAGATTCAGGCATTAAAAGGAAATATTGGGGTTGGTCATGTGCGGTATTCCACTGCCGGCAGTTCTACCAGAGAAAATGCCCAACCATTGGTAATCCATTATGTAAAAGGGGTTTTGGGTTTGGCCCATAACGGAAACTTAATCAATGCCCCGAAACTGCGAGAAGAACTGGCTTATACAGGGGCCATTTTCCAAACTACCATCGATTCAGAAGTAATTGCGTATTATATTGCCAGAAAAAGACTACAGTCCAAATCCGTAGAGGAGGCAGTTGGTCGTGCCATGGAAAAAATACAGGGTGCGTATTCCCTGATTGTAATGAGCCCAAGGAAACTGATTGGCGCCAGAGACCCTTATGGTTTCAGACCTTTGTGTATTGGGAAAAGAGGGAATACCTACTTCCTTGCTTCTGAAAGCTGTGCCTTAGATACCATTGGAGCAGAGTTTATCCGTAATGTAGAGCCGGGAGAGATTGTTACTATCTCCAAAGAAGAAGGGATTAAATCAGATAAAAGCCATTGTATTCCAAAAGAACAACATGGCAGATGTATTTTCGAATATATTTACTTTGCCAGACCGGATAGCCATATTGATGGGGTCAGTGTATACCAATCCAGACTCTTGGCCGGAAAATATTTGGCCATGGATTCTCCCGTAGAGGCGGATGTGGTAGTAGGTGTTCCGGAATCCGGAAACTGTGCAGCTATGGGATATGCGATGGAATCCGGCATTCCCTATGGAATGGCCTTTGTAAAAAATGCCTATGTAGGCAGAACCTTTATTAAACCGGGACAAAAGAACCGAGAGGACGCAGTAGGGATCAAGTTGAATGCTTTGCGGGAAGCCGTAGATGGAAAGCGTGTTATTATGATAGATGATTCTATCGTTCGTGGGACTACTTCAGATAGAATTGTAAACTTGTTACGAGAGGCTGGAGCAACAGAAGTCCATATGCGTGTAAGCTCGCCGCCTTTCCTTTGGCCCTGTTATTTTGGTACCGATGTACCGGCCAGGGAACAGTTAATTGCCTATCATCGAGACATTGAAGCAATCAGAAAGGTAATAGGAGCGGATTCTTTGGCCTATCTAAAAGAAGAAAGATTGTCGCAGTTGGTAGGGGGATTGGAGATTTGTAAAGGCTGCTTTACCGGGAGATATGCTATGGAGCCTCCTGTAGAGAATATTCGTGGAGAATTTGAAAAATAGATAGAAGTTTTCAAAAAAGACTTGACTTTTTGTACAAAAAAACATACAATTTGATGCAATTAAATACCACTTTAAACCGTTGAAGCAAGAGTAAAGATGGTGATGACTTCACAGAGAGTTCGGAAGGGTGAGAGCCGAATAAGAAACAAACTATCATAATGGGTTGCCGAGGGCGTGGGGAAAAGAAATCTAAGATTAGAAATCTGAAATCAGAAATCTGAGTATTCCACGACGTAAGACATACGTTAGTTGTCGGAGATATGTTAGTATCTTGCAGAGAGCATGCAAAACGCATGAAGCAGGGTGGCACCGCGAATGTATTGTAGATTCGTCCCTGGCAGTAGTTTACTGTCAGGGATTTTTTTATATTTATAGGTATAGGAGGGAATTATGATTTATCCAAGCTTAGAACAATTACAAGAGTATCAAAAAAGTGGATTGTATGATGTGGCACCGATTGCCATGGATATTTTTTCTGATATGCTAACTCCTATTGGAGTAGTCATGAAACTGAAAAGTATTTCCAAGCATGTATTTTTACTGGAATCAGTAAATGTTAGCGAACATTGGGGACGATACACTTTTTTAGGATATGATCCCCTTTTGGATATTACCTGTTTGGATGGAAAGCTTCGAGTAGAAAAAAAGGATGGAACGATAGAAGAAGAAACAACCACAGATCCTTCCGGTTATATTCGAAAACTATTGGCTACCTATCGCAGTCCTAAAATTCCGGAAATGCCTTCCTTTACAGGTGGTTTAGTAGGATATTTCTCATACGATTTTGTAAATTATGCAGAACCTACAATGAAAGTAGCAGTACAGGACGATGAACGGTTCATGGATTTGGATATGATGCTGTTTGAGACCATATTGGTTTTTGATTCCTTAAAACAGAAGCTTATGCTTATCACTAATGTTCATTTGCATGAAGATTTGCCTGCCGCTTACGAAGCTGCCAAGAAACAGTTACAGGCCATGGCAGATATGCTTTTTGGTACCACATGCAAACCGGAACAGCCGGGAAAACTTTTGAGTGAACCAAAGCCCTTGTTCTCAAAAGAAGAATATTGTGACATGGTGAAAAAAGCCAAAGACTATATTAAAGAGGGCGATATTTTCCAGGTTGTGTTATCCAATCGTTTGATGGCTGAATTTGAAGGGAGTCTTCTTTCCACCTATAGAGTGCTTCGTACCATAAATCCTTCCCCCTATATGTTTTATTTTTCCGGAACAGATGTGGAAGTAGCCGGTGCTTCACCGGAAACCTTGGTAAAATTAGAGAATGGTGTGTTACATACCTTCCCTTTGGCAGGTACCAGAAAACGTGGAAAAGATCATTTGGAAGATCTTGCTTTAGAGAAGGATTTGCTGGAGGATGAGAAAGAGCTGGCAGAGCATAATATGCTGGTAGATTTAGGAAGAAATGACTTAGGGAAAATTTCCAAATTTGGTTCTGTCTCTGTAGAAGCCTTCCACCAAATCGTAAAGTTCTCCCATGTCATGCACATTGGTTCTACGGTACGAGGGGAAATTGCACCAGGATTCGATGCTATAGACGCAATCAATGCAGTTCTTCCTGCAGGAACCTTATCAGGAGCACCGAAAATCAGAGCCTCTCAGATTATCGGAGAATTGGAAAACAACAAACGAGGTATTTACGGTGGAGCGGTAGGATATATTGATTTTACCGGAAATATGGATACTTGTATTGCCATTCGTTTGGCATTTCAGAAAAATGGAAAAGTGTTTGTCAGAAGTGGTGCAGGTATTGTAGCAGATTCCGTTCCGGAAAGTGAATATCAGGAATGTATCAATAAGGCAGGGGCGGTGATAAAAGCCTTAGAACTTGCCCAGGATTCTTTTTAATGGTTCAATTCAATAAGAAGTAGGAGGTAGTGATGGTTGTTTTAGTAGATAATTATGATAGTTTTTCCTATAATCTATACCAAATGCTGGGTGCCTTGTTAGAAGGAAAAGAAGACATCAAAGTGATTCGAAATGATCAGTACAGGGTAGAAGAGATAAAGGCAATGAAGCCAAGCCGCATTATTATTTCGCCGGGGCCGGGAAAACCTTCAGAGGCAGGGATTATTGAAGCATTGGTAAAGGAATGTAACGGGGAAATTCCTATTTTAGGAGTTTGCCTGGGACATCAGGCAATTTGTGAAGCCTTTGGAGCCACCGTTACCTATGCCAAACAGTTAATGCATGGAAAACAATCCCAAATGAAAATTTTGAAAGACTGTCCTCTGTTTCAAGGATTGGAAGATACTACATTAGCGGTAGCCAGATATCATTCCTTGGCAGCGAAACAGGATACCTTACCGGATAACCTGTTGGTAGTTGGTCAAACGGAGGATGGAGAAGTTATGGCGGTGATGGAGAAAAACCAAAAGACATTTGGGTTGCAGTTCCACCCGGAATCCATTTTGACACCAAAAGGAAATCTCTTATTGCAGAATTTCCTTACTTTATAAGTTGATAAAAAAGAAAATCCAGGAGGAAAAGAAAATGATTAAAGAAGCCATTGTAAAAATTGTAGACAAACAGGATTTGAGTTATGAAGAAGCCTATACCGTTATGCGAGAGATTATGTCCGGAGAAACTTCAGCCACACAGAATGCGGCATTTTTAGCAGCTCTTTCCACCAAAAGTGCCAGAGCAGAGACTGCAGATGAAATTGCAGGCTGTGCAGCAGCTATGAGAGAAATGGCAACGAAAGTAGAAACGGATGCAGAGGTAATGGAAATCGTTGGAACAGGCGGTGATAATGCAGGCAGCTTTAATATCTCTACGACGTCTGCATTTATTATGGCAGCAGGCGGTATTCCTGTAGCAAAGCATGGAAATCGTGCAGCCTCCAGCAATTGCGGCACGGCAGATTGTTTAGAAGCATTGGGAGTGAATATAGATTTATCTCCGGAAAAATGTGCCAAATTGATTGATACGGTAGGGATGTGCTTTATGTTTGCACAGCGTTACCACAGTTCTATGAAATATGTAGGACCTATCCGTAGAGAATTGGGTATTCGTACTGTATTTAATATTTTAGGACCTCTTACCAATCCTGCTTCTCCTAAATACTTCTTGTTAGGTGTGTATGACAGTTATTTGGTAGAACCTGTTGCCAGAGTTTTGATGAGCCTTGGAGTAAAACGAGGGGCTGTGGTATTTAGCATGGATAAGTTGGATGAATTGTCCTTAAGTGCCCCTACCAAGGTATGTGAATTTAACGAGGGCTGGGAGAAGGTATATACCTTAGATCCTACAGAATATGGTTTGACCATGTGTACCAAGGAAGATTTAAAAGGTGGTACAGCAGAAGAAAATGCACAGATTACCAAGGATATCTTAACCGGTAAAATCACCGGACCGAAGAGAGAAGTGGTAATGTTAAATGCAGGAATGGCATTATACATTTATGGAAAAGCAGAAACCCTGCAGGATGGTATTGCATTGGCAGGAAAACTGATTGACGATGGCAGTGCTATGAGAAAATTAGAGGAATTTGCAAAATATTCTCAGGAGTAAAGGATAATGGAAGATATATTAAAAAAGCTTTCTGAGCACGCAGTATATCGTGTGGAGACAGCAAAAAAAGAGATACCCATATCGGAAGTTAGAGCCTTAGCGGAAAGTCTGACCACAGGAGATTTCCCTTTTACCAAGGCTTTGGCAAAGCCGGAACTGTCTTTTATTTGTGAGGTAAAAAAGGCATCTCCGTCCAAAGGCATTATTACCCAGGAGTTTCCCTATTTGGAGATCGCCAAAGACTATGAAGCAGCAGGGGCAGATTGTATATCTGTTTTGACAGAGCCCAAATGGTTTTTGGGAAATCTGCAGTATTTGGAAGAAGTATCCAAAACCGTCAAAACCCCTACACTACGAAAGGATTTTACTGTGGATCCTTATATGATTTATGAAGCAAAGGCGAAAGGGGCCAGTGCTATTTTGTTAATCTGCGCTATTTTGGATGACAAGCAGTTATCAGAGTATTTGCAGATCGCAAAAAGTTTAGGCTTAAGTGTGATTACAGAGGCACATACAGAAGCAGAAATTGAAATGGCCCTAAAGGCAGGGGCACCCATTATTGGTGTCAATAATCGAAACCTCAAAACCTTTTCTGTAGATAATACACGAGCAGGAAATATGAGAAGCCTGGTGCCAAAAGATATTCTATTTGTTTCCGAAAGTGGAATGCAAAATGAAACGGATGTGGCCCTTGCCAAAGGGGCCGGAGCAGACGCAGTGTTGATTGGGGAAGCCTTGATGCGTGCTTTGGATAAAAAGGCTTTCTTACAGAGCTTGAAAGCAGCAGCCTTAAATGCAAGCCTTTAAGGATCGTGAAAAATAGGGGAATGATTTACCATTCCAAACAGGAAATGAAGATGACAAAAATCAAATTATGTGGCCTTACCAGAGAAGAAGATATTATAGCGGTCAATGCATTACAGCCCGATTATGCGGGATTTGTATTTGCTCCAAAAAGTAAGCGCCTTCTGACCAAAGAAAAGGCCAAAGTATTACGGGAACAGTTGCAAAAAGAAATTCAAACTGTGGGAGTTTTTCAAAACAATCCATTAGAAGAAGTGGTAGAGCTGGTGCAGACCGGCATCATTTCTGTGGTACAACTGCATGGGGCAGAAACCAATGGGTATCTGCAAAGCTTACGGGAGCAAGTAGATTGTGTAATCATTCAGGCCGTAGGAATAAATGCTTTGGAAGATATAGAAAAGGCAAATACTTCTATTGCAGATTTTGTTTTGCTGGATAAGCCCGGTGGAGGTACCGGAGAAACCTTTCCCCATAGTCTTTTGGAACATATGAAACGAGAGTATTTTTTGGCCGGTGGATTGGGGGCAGAAAATGTAGAAGGTCTTGTAAAAACATACCATCCTTATGGGGTGGATGTAAGCTCCAAAATAGAAACAGAAGGGAAAAAAGACCCGGAGAAAATGAAAGCATTTGTGGAGCTTGTCAGAGCCTGTGAGAAAGACCTGTAACAAGAAAAAGAGCCTATGCTATAATAGAGCAGAAGCGAGTATAAAAGAATAAAAAACGATTGAGATAGAAAGGAAAAACAATGGCAAAAGCAGCACATTATTTCGGAAAACATGGCGGACAGTTTATCCCGGAAACCTTAATGAATGCGGTAATTGAACTGGAAGCAGCCTATGAAAAATATAAAAAGGATCCGGAATTTATTCGGGAACTAGAGGATTTATTACAAAATTATGCCAACAGACCATCTTTGTTGTATTATGCAGAAAATATGACAAAGGATTTGGGTGGAGCAAAGATTTATCTGAAACGAGAGGATTTGAACCACACCGGCGCTCATAAAATCAACAATGTTTTGGGACAGGCTCTTTTGGCAAAGAAAATGGGAAAAACCAGACTGATTGCAGAAACCGGCGCAGGACAGCATGGTGTGGCAGCGGCTACGGCAGCAGCTCTTTTGAAAATGGAATGCGTAGTCTTCATGGGAGAAGAGGATACCAAGAGACAAGCCTTGAATGTATATCGTATGAAGCTTCTTGGCACCAAAGTAGTTCCTGTTACCAGTGGCACCAAAACCTTAAAGGATGCGGTTTCAGAAGCCATGAGAGAATGGACCAGCAGAATTTCCGATACCCATTACCTGTTAGGCTCTTGTATGGGACCTTATCCGTTTCCTACCATTGTGCGTGATTTTCAGGCTGTCATTTCCAAGGAAACCAAGGAGCAGATGCTGGCAGTAGAAGGAAGACTTCCGGATTATGTGCTTGCCTGTGTAGGAGGCGGCTCTAACGCCATTGGAAGCTTTTACAATTTTATCGAAGATAAAGAAGTCAATTTAATTGGCTGTGAAGCAGCCGGGAGAGGCATTGATACCAAGGAAACTGCAGCTACCATTGCTACCGGTAAAATGGGTATTTTCCATGGCATGAAATCCTATTTCTGCCAGGATGAATATGGGCAGATTGCACCCGTATATTCTGTTTCTGGAGGGTTAGATTATCCCGGTATTGGGCCGGAACATGCAAATCTTTATGATATTGGCAGAGCCCAATACGTGGCCATTACCGATGATGAGGCAGTAGAAGCCTTTGAGTACTTATCCAAAATGGAAGGCATTATTCCTGCCATTGAAAGTGCTCACGCCATTGCCCATGCCATGAAACTGGCGCCTACACTTTCCAAGGACAAAATCATTGTAGTAACCCTTTCCGGAAGAGGAGACAAGGATGTGGCAGCCATTGCCAGATACAAAGGAGAAGAGATTTATGAATAGAATACAAGCAGCTTTCCAAAACAATAAAGCATTTATTCCTTTTATTACGGCAGGAGATCCGGATATAGAAACCAGTGAGAAAATCATCAAGGCCGCTGCCGACAATAGTGCGGATATTATTGAAATTGGAATTCCTTTTTCGGATCCCACAGCAGAAGGACCGGTAATCCAAGGAGCTAATTTGCGTGCCTTACAAAATGGTATTACCACCGATAAAGTATTTGAAATGGTAAAAAGACTGCGGGAAAGTATTTCTATTCCGTTGGTATTTATGACCTACGCAAATGTGGTGTATTCCTATGGGAAAGAACGGTTTATGGAGCGTTGCAAAGAAGCTTCTATTGACGGGTTGATTTTACCTGATGTGCCTTACGAAGAGAGAGAAGAATTTGCTGCCTGCTGTGAAGACGCAGATGTGGCATTGATTCCTTTGGTGGCACCTACCAGTAATGACCGTATTGCCATGATTGCCAAAGAGGCAAAAGGCTTTGTCTATATTGTATCCAGTCTTGGGGTAACAGGTGTGCGCTCCAATATTTCAACAGATATTGAAGCCATTGTAAAAATCATTCGTGAAAATACCACAGTCCCTTGTGCAGTAGGATTTGGTATTTCTACCCCGGACCAAGCGGCGGGTATGGCAGCCAAATCCGATGGTGCCATTGTAGGTTCTGCCATTATTAAAATTATGGCAGAGCAGGGCAAAGATGCACCGGAGCATGTAGCAGCCTTTGTAAAAGAAATGAGTCAGGCTGTACACACTGTTTAGAAGAAAACCATGCTTTTTTGATGGAATTTGTCTGTGGAAAAAAGAAAAAAATCGTGTTATGCTTAAAAGGTAGTGTGAAACTATCTCGAAAACAGAAATATTAGTCAATACGAAGGAGATCTTTTATGAGTACAGATCGTTATCAAAGCCCCCTTTCTGAGCGGTATGCCAGTAAAGAAATGCAGTATATTTTTTCCCCGGATATGAAGTTTCGTACCTGGAGAAAATTGTGGATCGCTCTGGCAGAGACAGAAAAAGAACTGGGATTAAATATCACAGAGGAACAGATTGCAGAGTTAAAGGTCCATGCAGAGGACATTAATTATGATGTGGCCATTGCCAGAGAAAAAGAGGTTCGCCACGATGTTATGAGCCATGTCTATGCTTATGGTGTACAGTGTCCTACAGCAAAGGGCATCATCCATTTGGGAGCAACCTCCTGTTATGTAGGAGACAATACAGATGTGATTGTAATGACGGAGGCTTTGAAACTGGTTCGTAAGAAATTGGTGAATGTGATCAGTGAATTGTCTAAGTTCGCAGATAAGTATAAAGATTTACCAACCCTTGCATTTACCCATTTTCAGCCTGCTCAGCCTACTACGGTTGGAAAAAGAGCAACTCTTTGGATGCAGGAATTTTATTTGGATTTGGAGGATTTGGAATATGTCCTTTCTACCATGAAATTATTGGGGTCTAAGGGGACTACAGGAACCCAGGCATCCTTTTTGGAATTGTTTGATGGAGATCAGGAGACTATTGATAAGATTGATCCTATGATTGCAGCAAAAATGGGCTTTGCAGAATGCTATCCGGTATCCGGACAGACCTATTCCCGTAAAGTAGATACCCGTGTCTTAAATGTACTGGCAGGTATTGCAGCTTCTGCAACCAAGATGTCAAACGATATTCGTCTGTTACAGCATTTGAAGGAAGTGGAAGAACCTTTTGAAAAGAGCCAAATCGGATCTTCTGCTATGGCTTACAAGAGAAATCCTATGCGTTCTGAACGAATTGCCTCGCTTTCCCGTTATGTCATTGTAGATGCCTTAAATCCAGCCATTACTTCTGCTACCCAGTGGTTTGAAAGAACTTTGGACGATTCTGCCAACAAGAGATTATCTGTTCCGGAAGGGTTCTTAGCAATCGATGGTATTTTGGATTTGTGCTTAAATGTAGTAGATGGACTTGTGGTATATCCGAAGGTAATTGAGAAGAGACTTCGCAGCGAGTTACCTTTTATGGCTACCGAAAACATTATGATGGATGCAGTAAAAGCCGGTGGAGATCGCCAGGAATTGCACGAAAGAATTCGTACTCTTTCTATGGAAGCAGGTCGCAATGTGAAGGTAGAAGGAAAAGAAAACAATTTGTTGGAGTTGATTGCAGCAGATCCGGCCTTCAATATGACCTTAGAAGATTTACAAAAGACCATGGATCCTTCCAAGTATGTTGGTCGTGCAAAGGAACAGGTAGAGGCATATCTTGCAAAAGTGATTCACCCACTTTTAGAGGAAAGAAAAGCATTATTGGGTATGAAAGCTGAAATTAATGTCTAAAACAGCGAAAAATATAGAAAATAGTTGAAAGAATGATTTTACTTATGGGAAATTGTAGTGTATACTCATATAGTAAGAAACAAGGGCAGGTTTTTTACGAACCTGCTCTTTGAATGTAAATATCTTTTGAAAGATTGAAACGAAAGGGAGTTGTATTATGGTTAAAGCAGTAGTAGGTGCTAACTGGGGCGACGAAGGAAAAGGTAAAATTACCGATATGATGGCAGAGGAAGCGGATATTATTGTTCGTTTTCAAGGTGGTGCTAACGCAGGACATACAATTGTCAACAATTACGGAAAATTTGCATTACATACTTTGCCTTCCGGCGTGTTCTATGATCATACTACAAGTATTATTGGAAATGGTGTGGCACTAAATATTCCGGTTTTATTTAAGGAAATTCAGTCTATTATTGAAAAGGGTGTGCCAATGCCAAAGATTTTGGTTAGTGACAGAGCACAGATTGTTATGCCCTATCACATCCTCTTTGACCAGTATGAAGAGGAAAGACTGGGAGGAAAATCGTTTGGCTCTACCAAATCCGGTATTGCACCTTTCTATTCTGATAAATATGCAAAGATTGGCTTCCAGGTAAGCGAATTATTTGACGAAGAAGTGTTGCAGGAAAAGGTAAACAGAGTTTGTGAAATGAAAAACATAATGTTAGAGCATATGTATCACAAGCCTTTG
Source organism: Lachnospiraceae bacterium (assembly GCA_024403235.1). Lineage (GTDB taxonomy): Bacteria > Bacillota > Clostridia > Lachnospirales > Lachnospiraceae > JAKSSF01. The sequence continues at coordinate 34,297 of JAKSSF010000009.1, forward strand.
ATTGATCCTGCAGAATTATTGGAAACCTTACACGAATACAAGAAGATGGTAGAACCTTATGTGTGTGATACTTCTTTATTCTTACACAATGCCTTAAAGGAAGGAAAAACTGTTTTGTTAGAAGGTCAGCTTGGAACCTTGAAGGATCCAGACCATGGTATTTATCCTATGGTTACATCTTCTTCCACCTTGGCAGCCTATGGCGCTATCGGAGCAGGTGTTGCACCTACCGAAATTAAGCAGGTTGTAACAGTTTGTAAGGCATATTCTTCTGCAGTAGGAGCAGGTGCATTCGTATCTGAAATCTTCGGGGAAGAAGCCGATGAACTGCGTCGTCGTGGTGGTGACGGTGGTGAATATGGCGCTACCACAGGTCGTCCTCGTAGAATGGGGTGGTTTGACTGTGTGGCTTCCAAATACGGTTGTAGAATGCAGGGTACTACAGATGTTGCCTTTACGGTATTGGATGTGCTTGGTTACTTACCGGAAATTCCGGTTTGTGTAGGTTACGAAATTAACGGAGAGGTTACTACAGACTTCCCGGTTACCCATTTGCTAGAAAAAGCGAAACCGGTATTAACCGTTTTACCTGGCTGGAATTGTGATATTCGCGGCATTAAGAATTACGACGAATTACCGGAAAACTGCCGTAAATATATTGAATTTGTAGAAGAGCAGATTGGCTATCCTATTACTATGGTAAGTAATGGACCTGGTAGAAATGATATTATTTATCGCGAAAGCAAATTAAAATAAGTTGGAAATAATTTGGAGGAAAAACAATGGCTTTATTAAAAACATGGAGAGACATGGCATACTCTGAAACTGCCAATAAAGGGGATTTACAGAGATTATGGGCTGCCTATTTTGAACAGGAAAAAGAAATTTATGCTACACTTTTAAAAAATCCTGATGAAGTAGTAACAGGTACCGTAAAAGAGTTGGCTGAAAAATATGGGGTAGAAGTCTTGACTATGACAGGTTTCTTAGATGGTATCAATGATAGCTTAAAAGAAGCCAATCCCATTGAAGAAATGGAAGAAGATACTGTAGTAAATTTAGGATTTGATAAAACCTTACTTTACAAAAACATGGTAGCAGCAGGTGCGGATTGGCTCTACAATTTGCCGGAATGGGAACCTATCTTTGATGAGGAGACCAGAAAGGCACTTTACAAAGAGCAGAAAGAATCTACCACTATCGTAAAAGAAGCAAAGATTTATCCCAATGATCCTTGTCCTTGTGGATCTGGTAAAAAATACAAAAAGTGTTGTGGTAAGAACAAATAATAAAAGAGCGGGTGACCGCTCTTTTTCTTTGGAGAAATTGGAAAATTAAGTTTTGAAAATTTACTATCTGTTTTCGGCCTCATAATTCTTTTTTAACTGTCGATAATGTTCCAGAGATAAACCTCTAAACACTGTTTTTCGACCGATGAAACAGATAATTTGTGCAACCAGTAATCCTGCAAAGCTACCTGCACTATCGATTTTTACATCTCGAATAGAAGGACCTCTGCCCGCCACAAAGGATTGGTGATATTCGTCTAAGCCGGCAAAAGCCACACAGAAAATCATGCCAAGTAGTATGAGCCAAATGCCACGAATACGATACACATATAAGGGAAGAGCAATAGTCATGGCTAGTATAAAATATTCTGTCACATGGGCCATTTTCCGTACATAGGGATGTATTTGAATAATTAGCAATTCCAACATTTCGTTAGAATAGTGCTTTCCTGCTATTTTATTGTAGGCAAGAACCAGATAGTGGCTGACGGTGACACTTAAGTGGCCGGAACTGGTACCGTCCTGTGCGGAAAAAGAATAAATGATATACATCATACAAAGCGCCGGCACAAAGGACAAAGGTTTTAATAAATATCGTAATAACTTTTTAAAAAATAATTTTGAAAATTTCATGCTATATCTCTTCTTTCTTTAAAATATCTATAATCATATGTTTGGAACAGTTTTCTTGATTTTGTTTTCCAATCATACCATAGATTTCTTAAATTTTGTAGAAGGAAAGGTTTAAGAATTACTGTACTTTTTCGTGATTTTATGGTAATTTTAGTATAGTTTGGAGGTAGTGCGACAATGACAGAACAGATGAGTAATGGGGAGATAATTGCATACTATAAAGCGGACTTGGAACGCTTGGCAAGATACATTCCCTGGCTGCAAAAAATTGAAGGCACCGCAGTTTCCCAAAGCTATGGAGACAATGGTGTGGCAGACCATTCTATAAAATTTCCCGTGTATGACAGTACCTTGCTTAGTTTTGTCAGAGAAGCAGATAAAAGCTGTTTTATGAATCGTAATTACCCCTATATATATTCCTGGAATAGACTGAATGGAATGGAATCGGAGTTAACTTTGATTGAAAATGCTACCATTCGGGATATGGAAAAGCTGGGCGGCATTTTATCCAGATATATTTTGGGCGGCAGAACAAAAGCAAAGCTTTGGTCTGACGGTGCTACCTATGGAATATATCTGGCAATATTGGAAAAGGCTTTGGAATTGGTGGCTTTTTGGGAAGGCCAACCGATGGAGTAGTTTTAAGATAGAGATTTACGATTTGAGAAGAGGATTTGAAGAGGGGTTATGGGTGAGAAATCAGAACAGAAAAAGGAATTGATTCTGGAAAAAGCAAGAGAAATCTTTGCACAAAAAGGCTTTAAGGATGTAACCATGAAGGATATTGTAGATGCCTGCGAAATCAGTCGCGGTGGGTTATATCTATATTATGGTTCTACAGCAGAGGTGTTTTTAGATGTGCTTCAGGGCGAGATGGATCGGGAAGAGGATTCCATTGGGAAAAATGTGGGAAAACTTACCATGTCCGATATTTTACTTTTGTTTTTGAAGGAACAGAAGAAAGAAATTTTACGGAAGAAAAATAGTCTGACCATTGCAGCTTATGAGTACTATTTTGAAAATAAACCACAAAAGAGTAAAGACAATCTTTTGAAAACCCAAATGGATATGGGGATAGAGGTGTTAGCCAAGATTTTGGAAGAGGGAGTAAACCGAGAAGAATTTTATTGTCCGGATCCAAAAGCAGCAGCAAGAAATATCATGTTCACCATGGAGGGTATGAAAGTAAGCGCCAAGACTATGGGAATCAGTGAAAAAACAGTAGATGAGGAGCTTTTGTATATTTTAGGCGGCCTTGTGATAGAAGAAGATTAAAAAATACTAGAAAGAAGACAATGCTTGGGAAAATCCTGAGAGAGAGGAAAAAAATGGGTAACGTAAAACGTATCTACGTGGAGAAAAAAGAACCCTTTGCAGTAAAAGCAAGGGAATTAAAGGAGGAGATTGCAGGCTATCTGAATATTGACAGTGTGACTTCTGTAAGAGAATTCATTCGCTACGATGTAGAGAATCTTTCTGATGAAATATTTGAATTGGCTTGCAACCGTGTGTTTTCTGAACCACCGGTAGATATTTTGTATAGAGAAACGATTGACATTCCGGCAGATGGAAAAGTGTTTAGTGTGGAATTTTTACCGGGGCAATTTGACCAGAGAGCAGATTCCGCATTACAGTGTGTACAGTTTTTAAAGGAAGATGAAAATCCTATTATTAAAACTGCAGTTACCTATTTGATTCAGGGAAATCTTTCTGAGGAAGAATTAGAGAAAATCAAAAATTATTGTATTAATCCGGTAGATTCCAGAGAAACCGATATGGTAAAACCGGAAACTTTGGAGACTGTTTTTGCCACTCCTGAGGATGTAAAGATTTTTGATGGCTTCCGTGATATGGAAGATGCAGAATTTAGAGAATTATATCGTTCTTTAGGTCTTGCCATGACCTATAAGGATTTCTTACATATTCAAAATTATTTCAGGAAGGAAGAAGAAAGAGACCCTTCCATTACAGAAATTCGTGTATTGGATACCTATTGGTCTGACCATTGCCGTCATACCACCTTCTCTACAGAATTAAAAAATGTAGAATTTGGAGAGGGTTACTACAGAACCCCTATTGAAACCACTTATCAAAGCTATTTGGATACCAGAGAAGAGATTTTTGCAGGGCGCCATGACAAGTTTGTATGCTTGATGGATTTGGCTCTTATGGCAATGCGTAAGCTTCGTGCAGAAGGCAAGTTAGAGGATATGGAAGTATCTGATGAAATCAATGCTTGTTCCGTAGTGGTTCCTGTGGAAATGGACTACGGGGATGGTCCTGTGGAAGAAGAATGGTTGGTATTTTTCAAAAATGAGACCCACAACCATCCTACTGAAATAGAACCTTTTGGTGGTGCTGCAACCTGTCTTGGTGGCGCCATTCGTGATCCCCTTTCCGGTCGTGGCTATGTATATCAGGCAATGCGTGTTACCGGTGCAGCAGATCCTACTGTTCCTGTAGCAGATACCTTAAAAGGAAAATTATCTCAGAAAAAATTAGTCCGTGGTGCAGCCAGCGGATATTCTTCTTATGGGAATCAGATTGGTTTGGCTACCGGCTATGTAAAAGAAATTTATCATCCCGATTATGTAGCAAAACGTATGGAAATCGGCGCTGTTATGGGTGCCGCTCCCAGAAAAAATGTAATGCGTAAAAATTCTGATCCGGGAGATATTATTATTCTCTTAGGGGGCCGTACCGGTCGTGATGGCTGTGGCGGTGCAACCGGTTCTTCTAAGGTTCATACGGAAACCAGTATTGAAACCTGTGGAGCAGAAGTACAAAAGGGAAATGCGCCTACAGAGCGTAAGATTCAGCGCTTATTCCGTCGGGAAGAAGTGAGCAAATTAATCAAAAAATGTAATGACTTTGGTGCCGGCGGTGTTTCCGTTGCCATTGGGGAATTGGCACCGGGCTTAATCGTAGATTTGGATAAGGTACCAAAAAAATATGCCGGCTTGGATGGTACAGAGCTTGCCATTTCCGAATCTCAGGAGCGTATGGCAGTAGTAATCGATCCTGGCAAGGTAGAAGAATTCTTAGGCTACGCAGCAGAAGAAAATCTGGAAGCTGTAGAGGTTGCTGTGGTAACGGAAGATCCTAGATTGGTATTACAGTGGAGAGGGAAGGAAATTGTCAATATTTCCAGAGCATTCCTGGATACCAACGGGGCACACCAGGAAACCAATGTAAAGGTAGATATTCCATCCAATAAAAATAATTATTTTGAAAAATATGCCATTGAGGGCGTTGATCAGGCATTGGAAGAAGGGGATGCAAAGAAAGCATTCTTCACTGTATTGTCTGATTTGAATGTATGTTCTCAAAAAGGTCTGGTAGAGATGTTCGATGCTTCTATTGGAGCAGGCAGCGTTTATATGCCTTATGGTGGGAAATATCAGTTAACAGAGACCCAGGCTATGGTAGCAAAGCTTCCGGTGTTAAAGGGAACTACAGATACTGTGACTATGATGAGTTATGGTTTTGATCCTTATGTTTCAAAATGGAGTCCTTATCACGGCGCTATCTATGCCATTACGGAGTCTATGGCAAGAATTGTTGCAAACGGTGGTGATTTTAGTAAGATTCGTTTTACTTTCCAGGAATACTTCCGTCGTATGACAGAGGAACCTTCTCGTTGGAGTCAGCCTTTTGCTGCACTGTTAGGTGCTTTTGATGCGCAGATTGGATATGGCCTTCCTTCTATCGGTGGAAAAGACAGTATGTCCGGAACCTTCAATCAGATTGATGTTCCGCCTACTTTAGTTTCCTTCGCAGTGGATGTAGCAAAAGAAGGAAATATTGTTACTCCTGAGTTAAAGAAAGATGGCAATAAGTTGGTTCGTTTCTCTATTGAGAAGGATGACTACTATGTACCGGTTTATGCAAAGGTAATGCAGCTATATAAAGAAATTCAGCGCTTGATGGAAGAAAAAGTAATTGTATCTGCCTATGCCTTAGACAGTAAGGGTGTTGTTGCTGCAGCTGCAAAGATGGCCTTTGGTAATGCCATGGGTGTGACTTTCTCAGATGAGGTTGAATTAGAAGAATTATTTGAAAATGGTCTGGGCGATATTTTGGCAGAAGTAGATGCTGACAGAATGAACCAGATAGATTGTGAATACCAGTTGATTGGTACCGTAACCGATGCAAATCAGTTTGTATTTGGTAATGTGGTAGTAAACGGTGAGGATGCTTTGGCAACCTGGAAGAACACATTAGAAAAGGTATTCCCTACCAAGGCTGTGAAAGCAGTAGATGCAGTAGATAGTCCATTATATAAAGCGGACAGTATCTATGTATGTAAGAATAAGATTGCAAAACCCCATGTATTTATTCCTGTATTCCCGGGAACCAACTGTGAATATGACAGTACCAAGGCCTTTGAGAGAGCCGGTGCAATTGTATCAACCAGAGTGTTCAAGAACCTTTCTGCAGAGGATATTCGCAGTTCTGTAGATGCCTTTGTGGAGGAAATTAATCAGGCGCAGATTATTATGTTCCCCGGCGGTTTCTCTGCCGGTGATGAACCGGATGGTAGTGCAAAATTCTTTGCTACTGCATTCCAGAATGCAAAGATTAAAGAAGCAGTAGAAAAACTGTTGCAGGAAAGAGACGGACTTTGCTTAGGTATCTGTAATGGTTTCCAGGCTTTGATTAAATTAGGGCTGGTGCCAAAGGGACAGATTGTTGGGCAGAATAGTGAAGCACCTACCTTGACTTACAACACCATTAACCGTCACATTTCCAAGATGGTATATACCAAAGTGGTTTCCAATAAATCTCCTTGGTTACAGTTGGCAGAACTGGGACAAACCTATGTAAATCCTGCTTCTCATGGTGAGGGCCGATTTGTTGCTACAAAGGAATGGCTGGATAAGCTGTTTGCCAATGGACAGGTTGCAACCCAATATGCAGATATTGACGGCAATGTTTCTATGGATGAAGAATGGAATGTCAACGGTTCTTATATGGCGATTGAAGGTATTACTTCTCCTGATGGTCGTTGTTTGGGTAAGATGGCTCATTCGGAAAGAAGAGACCGTAGCGTGGCGATGAACATTTACGGAGAACAGGATATGAAGATTTTTGAATCCGGTGTGAAATATTTTAAAGACTAAAAGCAAAGAGGCTTCCTTTTATGGGAAGTCTCTTTTTCAGAAAACACATTTTGAAAGAGGTGACAGCATGGAAACACAGAAAAAAGCGTTTTTGATTCTGGAAGATGGAACCGTATTCACAGGTATTTCCATTGGGGCAGACAAAGAAATTATCAGTGAGATCGTTTTTAATACCTCAATGGCTGGGTATTTGGAGGTTTTAACGGACCCTTCCTATGCAGGACAGGCTGTTTGTATGACCTATCCCTTGATTGGAAATTATGGAATCTGCAGAGATGATTTTGAATCCAAAAGACCATGGCCGGATGGATTTATTGTGAGAGAACTCTCCAGAACCCACAGTAATTTTCGCTCCGAAATGAGCATTCAGGATTTATTGGCAGAGTTTGATGTACCTGGAATTGCCGGCATTGATACCAGAGCTTTGACCAAGATTTTGCGAGAAAAGGGTACTATGAATGGTATGATTACTACCAATTCCCAGTATCAATTAGAGGAAGTGCTTCCCAGACTGAAAGTCTATACCACCGGAAAGGTAGTAGAAAAAGTAAGCTGTAAAGAAAAGTGGCAATGGAAAGGCACCACAGATTTGGCAGAAAACGGTCCTTTATCAGGATCCGCCAGATTCTCAAAAGAGGCTTTTGAACGAGGCGAAAAAGAGTTGAAGCCATCTATGGTGAAATCCTTAAATGGAAAAGGGTACCACATTGCTTTAATGGATTTTGGGGCAAAGAGCAATATTCCAAGATCGTTGGCACAAAGAGGTTGTGATGTGACCATTTTCCCGGCCTGGACCAGTGCAGAAGAAATCTTAGCAAGTAATCCGGATGGCATTATGCTTAGTAACGGCCCTGGAGATCCTAAGGAATGTACCGGAATCATAGAAGAAATTAAAAAATTGTATGCAAGTGATGTACCGATTTTTGCGATTTGTTTAGGACATCAGTTGATGGCACTGGCAAACGGAGCAGATACCCATCGATTGAAATATGGCCATCGTGGAGGCAATCATCCGGTCAAAGATTTGGAAACCGGTAGAGTGTACATTTCTTCCCAGAATCATGGCTATGTGGTAGATACAGAACATTTAGATCCTGCAGTTGCAGTACCTGCGTTTGTAAATGTGAATGATGGTACCAATGAGGGACTTCGGTATATTGGAAAGAATATATTTACGGTGCAGTTCCACCCGGAAGCATGTCCCGGACCACAGGATTCCGGATATTTGTTTGATCGTTTTATTGCAATGATTGCTGAGGGCAAGAAGGCTTAACCAGAATATCCCTCGAGGAAAGGAGACAGAAAATGCCAAAAGATCCGAATGTGAAAAAAGTAATGGTAATCGGTTCCGGTCCTATTGTTATTGGACAGGCTGCAGAATTCGACTATGCCGGTACACAGGCTTGCCGTTCCTTAAAAGAAGAAGGAATGGAGGTGGTTTTAGTCAATTCTAATCCGGCAACCATTATGACAGATAAAGATATTGCAGATGCAGTGTATATCGAGCCCTTAACCGTAAAGGTTTTGGAATCTATTATTGAAAAGGAAAAACCGGATAGTATTTTACCTACCCTGGGTGGTCAGGCGGGATTAAATCTGGGTATGGAATTAGAAGAATCGGGCTTTTTGAAAAAACATGGAGTGACCTTACTTGGTACTACAGCAGAAACCATCCGTAATGCGGAAGGTCGTCAGGAGTTTAAGGATTTGATGGAGCGAATCGGCGAACCCTGTGCAGCTTCTAAGGTAGTAGAGTCTGTAGAAGATGGTGTGGCCTTTACCAATACCATCGGCTATCCTGTAGTACTTCGTCCGGCCTATACCTTAGGCGGCTCCGGTGGGGGTATTGCCCATAATCAGATAGAGTTGGAGGAAATCCTGGAAAATGGTCTTCGTTTATCCCGTGTAGGGCAGGTTCTGGTAGAACGCTGTATTGCAGGATGGAAAGAAATTGAATATGAAGTAATGCGAGATAGTGCAGGCAACTGTATTACCGTTTGTAATATGGAAAACATTGATCCTGTTGGAGTTCATACAGGAGACAGTATTGTTGTAGCACCTTCCCAAACCTTAAGTGACAAAGAGTATCAGATGCTTCGTAGCTCTGCATTAAATATTATCAATGAGCTGAAAATTACCGGTGGTTGTAATGTGCAGTTTGCACTTCACCCCACCAGTTTTGAATATTGTGTTATCGAGGTAAATCCTCGTGTTAGCCGTTCCTCTGCTTTGGCAAGTAAAGCAACCGGCTATCCTATCGCAAAGGTAGCGGCAAAGATTGCCTTGGGATATACCTTGGACGAAATTAAAAATGCTATTACCGGAAAAACCTATGCCAGCTTTGAGCCGGCCTTAGATTATTGTGTTGTAAAAATGCCCAGATTGCCTTTTGATAAATTTATTACGGCAAAGCGTACCTTAACCACACAGATGAAGGCTACAGGCGAAGTTATGAGTATTGCTCACAACTTTGAAGGGGCTATGATGAAAGCAATTCGTTCCTTGGAGCAGCATGTAGATTGCTTGCGTAGTTACGATTTTACTTCTCTTTCCAAAGAGGATTTGTTAGAACGCTTAAAGCTAGTGGATGACCAGAGAATTTGGGTTATTGCGGAAGCCATTCGTAAGGGCATTTCTCAAAAAGAAATCCATGATATTACTATGGTGGATGAATGGTTTATTGATAAATTAGCCATTTTAACAGAAATGGAAACTCGTCTGGAAACAGAAGAATTGACGGTAGATCTTTTGACCGAGGCAAAACGAATCGAATTCCCGGACAATGTGATAGCCCGTCTCAGTGGAAAAACAGAAGAAGAAATTCGTGCTCTTCGCTATGAAAATCATATTCTGGCCAGATTTAAGATGGTAGATACCTGTGCCGCAGAATTTTCTGCTTCTACCCCCTATTACTATTCTGTATTTGAGGGAGAGAATGAAGCAGAGGCAACTCATCCGGAAAAGAAAGTACTGGTACTTGGTTCCGGACCAATCCGAATTGGACAGGGTATCGAATTTGACTATTGTTCTGTACATGCCACCTGGGCCTTTAAGAAGATGGGCTATGAAACGGTTATCGTCAATAATAACCCGGAAACTGTAAGTACAGACTTTGACATTGCAGATAAATTGTATTTTGAACCACTTACACCGGAAGATGTTCGTAACATTGTAGATCAGGAAAAACCGGACGGAGCAGTGGTACAGTTTGGCGGACAGACAGCTATTAAGCTAACAGAAAGCCTGATGGAAATGGGCGTGCCTATTTTAGGTACCAGTGCAGAAAATGTAGACGCAGCAGAAGATAGAGAACTATTTGATGCCATATTAGAGCAGTGCGAAATTCCAAGACCTTCCGGTGGAACCGTATATACGGCAGAAGAAGCCAAAGCAGTAGCCAATAAGTTAGGCTACCCGGTATTGGTTCGTCCTTCTTATGTATTGGGGGGCCAGGGGATGCAGATTGCTTTGTCGGATAAAGAAGTAGAAGAGTTTATGGAAATTATCAATCGAATTGCCCAGGATCATCCTATTTTGGTAGACAAGTATTTGATGGGTAAGGAAATTGAGGTAGATGCGGTTTGTGATGGCACAGATATTTTGATTCCCGGTATTATGGAGCATATTGAGCGTGCCGGTGTTCATTCAGGCGACAGTATTTCTGTATATCCGGCGCAGACCATTAGTACCCATGTAAAAGAAACCATTGCAGAATATACCAGACGTTTGGCAAAGGCTCTACATGTCATTGGTATGATTAATATTCAGTTTATTGCGGTAGGAGAGGATGTGTATGTTATCGAAGTAAATCCACGCTCCAGCCGTACCGTTCCCTATATCAGCAAGGTAACAGGTATTCCTATTGTGGATTTGGCTACCCAGGTGATTGTAGGAAAGACCATAAAAGAGTTAGGCTATGAGCCTGGCTTACAGTCAGAGGCAGACTATATCGCCATTAAAATGCCTGTATTCTCCTTTGAAAAGATTCGTGGGGCAGAAATTAGCCTTGGACCGGAAATGAAGTCCACAGGAGAATGTTTGGGCATCGGAAGCACCTTCCATGAGGCCCTTTATAAAGCCTTCCTGGGAGCAGGATTTGACCTGCCAAAACACAAGCAGATGATTGTGACAGTTAAGGATGCGGATAAAGGAGAAGCTATTCAAATCGCCAAGCGCTTTGAGAAACTGGGATATATTATCTATGCCACCAGAAGTACTGCAGCGGCACTCAAAGAAGCCGGTGTAAAGGCCAGAAAGGTCAATAAAATCCACCAGGAATCGCCCACTGTAATGGACCTTTTATTAGGACATCGTATTGATTTGGTGATTGATACGCCGACCCAGGGACGAGATAGATCCGGAGACGGGTTTTTGATTCGTCGTACAGCCATTGAGACAGGCGTAAACTGTTTGAGAAGTTTGGATACGGCAAACGCTTTGGTAACCAGCTTAGAGCATGGGGCAGAGCAGATGCATTTGGTAGATATCGCAAAGGTAGTAAATCGTGGCAAATAAAAGACAGTACCAGAAAGAACTGGAGCAGACAATAGAAGGCTTACGGAGAAGAAAAAGCCTTCTTTTGCATAGTTGTTGTGCACCCTGCAGCAGTTTCGTGTTAGAATATTTAAGACAGTATTTTGCAATCACTGTATACTATTACAATCCCAATATTACAGACCGGGAAGAATACGAAAAGCGCGTGCAGGAAGAAAAGAGATTGATTCAGGCATTTGTATCAGAGCATCCGGAATATCCTATTTCTTTTTTAGAAGGACCTTTTGAACCGGAACGGTTTTTTCAAATTGCAGAAGGAAAGGAAGATTGTCCGGAAGGTGGAGAGAGATGTTTTGCCTGCTATGGGCTTCGGCTTGCAGAAAGTGTCAAAGTGGCAGAAGAAATGGGGTTTGACTATATTACCACAACCCTATCCATCAGTCCCTTAAAAAATGCAGATAAGTTAAATGAAATCGGAGAACAGTTGTGTCAGGGAAAGCAGGTGACCTATCTTACCTCAGATTTCAAAAAGAAAAATGGGTATAAACGGTCTGTAGAATTATCCCAGGAATATGAGCTATATCGGCAAGACTATTGCGGTTGTGTGTATTCTAAGCGGGAAGCGGAACAAAGAAAGGATAGATAAGATGAAGAAGTTTTTGGATTTGATTTCAGAGGAAATGGGAAGTGCCTTTGAAAGAGCGGGCTTTGATGCTACTCTTGGAAAGGTAAGTCTTTCTAATCGCCCTGATTTGTGTGAATATCAGTGTAATGGCGCTATGGCAGGAGCAAAGGTGCATAAAAAAGCGCCTATTATGATAGCAAATGCAGTGGCAGAAGAATTAAAGGAAAGTGCAGTATTTTCTCAGGTTGAGGTTGCACCTCCCGGATTCTTGAATTGTAAATTGCAGCCTGCTTTTGTAGCAGCTTACCTGGAAGAAATGAGAACGGCAGAGAAGTTTGGATATGAAGCAGCAAATGAGCCGGAAACCATTGTTATCGATTATGGCGGACCTAATGTGGCAAAGCCTTTACATGTAGGCCATCTTCGTTCTGCCATTATCGGAGAGAGTATTAAGCGTATTTCCAGGTATGCAGGCCATACAGTGATCGGAGATATCCATTTAGGGGATTGGGGCTTGCAAATGGGCTTAATTATCTACGAATTGAGCCTTCGTCAGCCTGACCTGGTGTACTTTGATCCTGATTTTACAGGAGAGTACCCGAAAGAAGCACCTTTTACCATTTCTGAGTTGGAAGAAATTTATCCTACTGCCAGCGGAAAATCCAAGGAAGATCCGGCGTATAAAGCAGCAGCTATGGAGGCAACCTTCAAATTACAGTCCGGCGTGAAAGGATATCGTGCGTTATGGAAACACATTTTAGCAGTTTCCGTAGCAGATTTGAAGAAAAACTATGCTACTTTAAATGTAGACTTTGACCTCTGGAAAGGGGAATCGGATGGTCATGATATCATTCCCGGTATGGTAGATTACATGAAAAAAGGTGGTTATGCCTATATTAGTGAAGGAGCTTTGGTAGTAGATGTTAAGGAAGAGACGGATACCAAAGAAATTCCACCTTGTATGATCTTAAAATCTGACGGGGCATCTTTATACAATACCACAGATTTAGCTACCATTATGGATCGTATGGAGCATATCAAACCGAATTCTTTAATCTATGTGGTAGATAAGCGACAAGATTTGTATTTTGAACAGGTATTCCGTTGTGCCAGAAAGACAAAACTGGTGGGTCCGGAAACCAAATTGCATTTTGTAGGTTTTGGTACCATGAACGGTAAGGACGGAAAGCCATTTAAGACCCGTGAGGGCGGCGTAATGCGCTTAGAAAACCTGTTAAAAGAGATTAACCAGGAAATGTTAAAGAAGATCCTGGAAAACCGGGAAATGGACGAATCTGAAGCAAAAGAGATTGCGGCTATGGTAGCCCTTGCAGCTGTGAAATATGGGGATTTATCTAATCAGGCATCCAAGGATTATATCTTTGACATGGAACGATTTATGTCCTTTGAAGGAGATACCGGCCCATACATTCTATATACCATTGTGAGAATTAAATCTATATTAAATAAATACAAATCTCAAGGCGGAAGTTTAGAGAATTTGAAACTGAATTGTCCTGATTCCGACAGTGAGAAAAATCTAATGAAGGAAATTGCCAAGTTTAATGCAATGGTAGAAAATGCTTATCAGGAAATTGCGCCTCATAAGGTATGTGCGTTTATCTATGACTTGGCCAATGCATTCAATCGTTTCTATCATGAAACCAAGATTTTGACAGAAGAAAACGAAGAAAAGAAGGCTGGATATATTGCTTTATTGATTTTATGCCGGGATGTTCTGGAAACCTGTGTAGATCTATTAGGGTTTAGTGCACCGGAAAGAATGTAGAGTTTGTGGCTTTTTCTTTGATACGAAGCATAGAGTAAAGTGATAGTTGTAAGTGGAAAGGGTAATATATGGGAGTATTAGAAGGCAAAGCGCCGGCTAAGGTTTGGCATTATTTTGAGGAAATCTGTAAGATTCCTCATGGTTCCGGTAATATAGAGCAAATCAGTGATTACTTGGTTGATTTTGCAAAAGAAAGAAATTTGGAATGCTACCAGGACCAAACAAAAAATGTCATTATAAAGAAACCTGGCACTACCGGTTATGAAGAGAAAGAACCTATTATTTTACAGGGACATATGGATATGGTGGCAGTCAAAACACCGGATTCTGCCATAGATATGAAAACCCAGGGATTACAGTTAGAAGTAAAGGGAGATTGGCTATCGGCAAAGGAAACCAGTTTAGGTGGGGATGATGGTATTGCTGTGGCTTTTGCCTTGGCCTTATTGGACAGTACAGATATTCCCCATCCACCCCTTGAAGTTTTGATTACAGTAGATGAAGAGGTGGGAATGGATGGTGCAAAAGCTGTAGACCTGTCTGTGTGTCAAGGTAAGAGAATGTTAAATCTGGACTCGGAGGAGGAAGGCATTTTCCTGGCAGGCTGTGCCGGCGGTATGCGTGTGGATTGTGTATTCCCAATGCGAAAGGAAAGGGTAAATAAAATTCCCGGAAAATTGCTTTTAGGTGGTCTTTTGGGAGGCCATTCCGGAGAAGAAATTCATAGAGAACGGGGCAATGCTATTGTACTGATGGGAAGAGTCCTAACCAAACTTCTGGAAGTTGACTCCTTCCAAGTGGTATCTATCTTAGGTGGCTTAGCCGACAACGCAATTCCCAGAGAATGTACTGTGGAATGTGTGGTAGATGAGAAGGATAAAGAAACTGTTCTACAAATTGTCAAAGAATATGAAACAATCTTACGGCAGGAATATGCTGTGGCAGATGCAGGTCTATGCTTCTCTTTAGAATTTGCAAGTGCAGCTTACAGGAAAGAGGTGTATCGAAAAGAGGATGCCTCTACCTTGGCAAATTTTATCTTTGCAGCGCCAAACGGAGTGCAAGCCTACAATCCTTCCTTAAAAGGGTTGCCGGAAACTTCCTTGAATTTAGGTGTGATTTCGGAAGAAGGAGAGTCTGTAAAGGTTCGGTATTCTTTAAGAAGTTCCAAAGAAAGTGCTAAATTGGCTCTTTGCGATAAAGTTTCTATTTTGGCTTCTGCTATGGGCGGTAGGGTAGAAAAATCTTCTGCCTATCCCGGGTGGGATTATAAAGAACAGTCCCCTCTTCGAGACCTGATGGTATCTACATATGAAAAGATGTATGGTACATCCCCTAAAATTCAGGTGATTCATGCAGGATTGGAATGTGGACTTCTAATGGAAAAAATACCGGATTTAGATTGTGTTTCCATTGGACCGGATATGAAAAACATTCATACTACAGAGGAAGAATTGAGTATTTTATCTACAGAAAGAGTATGGAATTTTGTTTTAGAAGTGCTTAAAAACACATGATATTGTTAAAACATAATATAATTTATATGAATTATTGGAGATGATTTTATGATTTTTACCTGTAAAAATTGTGGCGGAAATGCTGTTTTTGATCCCAAAAGACAGGCAATGTATTGTCCCCATTGTGATAGTGAAGATTCAGCAGACCGTTTAGAAAATCAAAGCAGTACGGTTTGTTCCAATTGTGGCGCACCTATTGAAGTAGAACGATTTACTTCAGCTACCAAATGCCCCCATTGTGGTACCTATATTATTTTGGAAAATCGAGTGCAGGGTAGCATGCGTCCGGGATTGATTTTACCTTTTAAGGTAAGTAAAAGAGAAGCTGTCAGACGCATGGAAGAGGAATTTGAAAAGCGTATTTTCACGCCTTCCACTTTTCTTTCAGAGTCTACTATGGAGCTGTTGGAAGGTAGTTATGTGCCTTTTTGGCTTTATAACTATGATGGAGAAGTAGAGTACGAAGCAAAGGCAACCAAAGTAAGAACCTGGACTACAGGAAAAACGGAGTATGTAGAAACTTCCCATTATCGTGTTGTGCGAGATATGCACATTGATTTTGAAAAAATACCGGTAGATGCTTCCACTCGTATGGCTGATGATATTATGGATTTATTGGAGCCCTATCAATACAAGGATTTGATTGATTTTGATGAGCTTTATATGTCCGGGTTCTTAGGAGAATACTATAGCGAGACAGAAGATAAAATGTCTGATCGTGCAAAGGAAAAGGTGACAGAGGCTACAGAGTCAATTTTAAAGGAATCTGTGAATAGCTGTGGTTACAGTACGGTGAAACCGGTTCATAAGGAAGTTTCTATTGTGAAGGAAAAAGCTGTTTTTGCATTGCTTCCGGTTTGGGTGTATCGGTATCGTTTTCGAAATTCTCAGTTTTTGATTTATGTGAATGGACAAACAGGAAAAGTCATTGGTGAAAGTCCCAGAGATAACAGAAAGATTTGGGGATATGGTGGCACTGTATTTGCCTTAACCTTGTTATTTGGATTTTTTGTAAAAATTATACTGGGGGTATTTTAAATGAGACAATATTTCAATTATTTCAAAATCCCTTTTATTTTAGCTTTGGTAGGTCTGATTCCAACCATTGTTTGTCTTATCATGCAAGCCAATCGCCCTTTACATACCAGAACCAATACTGAGTGTACTACCACAGAGCGTGTTTTTGACTATGCAGGAAGATTATCCGCGTCAGAAGAACAGGAACTGCGGGATTTAATTGCGGAATTGGAACCACAGATTGGTTGCGATTTGATTGTGGTAGTGTTGGATGAAAGTTTGCAGGGATATGCAGAGGATAGAGCGTCCTATTGGGGCAATGTACCTATGTCTCAATATACTATGATTTATGGGGCGGATTTTTATGATGAACACAAATTTGGTTTCAATAAGCCTATTGGAGATGGCATTATTTTTGTGGACAATTGGTTTCGTGAAGCAGATGGCAGGGTGTATTCCAGATTAAATGCCTTTGAAGCTGCCCAGGAGAAGTTCCCGGCTAGCGTGATTGAAGACTTACTGGATGATGCTTTAGAGGATGTGGAAGATGATCCTATTGGGGCCTACAAAAAAGTGGTTACTTTGTCGGCAAGGCGCATGGGAATGCGGGGTATTCCAGTGAATACCAGTGTGATATTCGTGGTTGCCTGTATCATTACAGCAGCTTATTTGGGCGTGAATTTAGCTCATAAGAAAGGGAAAAAGACCACAACCAATAAAACCTATGTGAAGGGTGGAAAACCCCAGTATTTGAGACGAGAGGATGTATTCTTAAATAAAACCCTTGTGACCCATACCATTAGCAGTAACAGTGGCGGCGGAGGCGGCGGTGGATTTACCTCTGCCGGTGGTGGAAGCTTCAGTAGTGGTGGACACAGCCGATAATAGATTTGATGGAAGCATTTAGATAATATAGTAGAAATAAAAGCAATAAAAAAAGCAACTCGCTGACGGGACGAGTTGCTTTTTATTTTTTTGTAATTAATCCATTTTGTTAACTGCTTTTGCAAGACGAGAAACTTTTCTGGAAGAGTTGTTTGAATGATAAACACCCTTTGTAGTAGCCTTGTCAAGAGTAGCAGTAGCATCTACTAATGCAGCCTTAGCAGCTTCTTTATCTTTAGCTTCAATAGCAGCGTATACTTTCTTGATAGAAGTCTTTACTGCAGACTTGATAGCTTTATTTCTTTCCGCTTTGGTTCTGTTTACTAACATTCTTTTCTTTGCAGATTTAGTATTAGCCAAGATGGCACCTCCCTACTGTATATTCTATTTTTTGTTTTCAGTAAGTGTTTTCATCCAAGCCGGACACGGACGATTTGATGGAAACACGCGTATATTATTTTAGAGCAAGGCTATTGATATGTCAATACATATTACACATAGTTTTTCCTTTTTTTTCATATACTTGTCTATGATGAAAATGAAATACAAACGCCCTTATTTTATTTTTTTTGTTCTAGTGCTTTTGGCGCTCATAGGAACTCTTTTACATAGAAAGCCTAACACGAAACAAACAGAAGATACAAGCTTTTTTATTCTCGTACAAACCCTTTTAGAGCAAACTATTTTGCGACAACATTCTATTTTATTGGGAGATATTAAGCTTCATACCACAGGGGAATATGAAAATTTAGTTGTATATCCGAAAAGAAAAAGAACGATAGTCTGCTATGAAAGTATTTTGTCACCGAATCCCTATTTCCCGGGAGAAGAATTGGTAGAAGGGTTGGAAGAAGAAAATACAGTGGGTGTTCAAAATAATTCTAACAGTGAAAATGTAGTAGAAAAAGATACCTTGCAAAATACTCTTACGGCAGAACCCAAATGGCCAATGGATGCCCCGGCAGAGGCTTGGATGAAGGAGTTTTTTACCATAGATTCTACTACAGTACTGGATCCATCTGAATTAGATTTTCCTGTATTGGCAACAAAGGATTTGTCAGTTTCTAAAGAAGGAGAAGGACCACAGATTCTGATTTATCATACCCATGGTAGTGAGGCATTTGCGGATTCTGAAATAGGAGAAGACACAAATGGTGTCATGGGAGCAGGAGAAGTTTTGGCAAATATTTTGGAGCAGGAATATGGATATAAGGTACTTCATTTACAGGAAAAATTTGATGCAGAATCCAGAAATTATGCCTATTCCAATGCCCTTCCTGTACTACAGAATGTGTTGAGGGAAAATCCAAGTATAGAGGTAGTCATTGATTTACACCGAGATGAAATGAAAGAAGGCGTAAAGCTTCTGAGTAACCAAAATGGTGTGGAACTAGCACAGGTTATGTTTTTTAACGGAATCAGCAGAACCAGAAAAAAGGGAAATATTGAGTATCTTGAGAACGAATACTTAAATGATAATTTAAGTTTTTCGCTGCAAATGCAACTGAAATGCAGAGAATATTATCCCGGATTTGCCAGAAAAATCTATGTAAAAGGGTATCGTTATAATATGCACTTGTGTCCTAAGACCCTATTGATTGAACTAGGGGCGCAGACCAATACAGAGGAAGAAATCAGAAATAGTCTGCATCCCCTGGCCCATGTTCTGTCTATGGTCTTGTCTCCAAAATAAAAATATTGTATAGTTAATTAGAATATTTTTTAGGATGAGGATTTTATGTCAGAAATCAAAAAAAGTAACATTCGAAACTTTTGTATCGTAGCCCATATTGATCATGGAAAATCCACTCTGGCAGACCGTATTATTGAAAAAACCGGTCTTCTTACCAGCCGTGAAATGCAGGAACAGGTGTTGGATAATATGGAGTTGGAACGGGAAAGAGGAATTACCATTAAAGCCCAGACTGTGCGTACTGTATATCAGGCGAAAAATGGAGAAGAGTATATTTTGAATCTCATTGATACCCCCGGTCATGTGGATTTTAATTATGAAGTTAGCCGTTCTTTGGCAGCCTGTGATGGGGCTATTCTTGTGGTAGATGCGGCCCAGGGAATTGAGGCTCAGACTCTAGCCAATGTGTATCTTGCGCTAGATCATGACTTAGATGTATTTCCTGTCATTAATAAGATTGATTTGCCTAGTGCCAGACCGGATTGGGTCAAAAATGAAATTGAAGATGTGATTGGTATTGAGGCCATGGATGCGCCTTTGATCAGTGCAAAAAACGGCATTGGTATTGAGGAAGTTTTAGAGCAGATTGTGGAAAAAATTCCTGCTCCTGAAGGGGACGAGGACGCTCCTTTACAAGCCTTAATTTTTGATAGTTTATATGATTCCTATAAAGGGGTTATTATCTTTTGCCGTTTGATGAATGGTCGTGTGAAAAAAGGAACTACCATAAAGATGATGGCTACCGGTGCCACTGCAGATGTAGTAGAAGTGGGATATTTTGGTGCAGGACAGTTTATACCTTGCGACGAATTATCTGCCGGCATGGTAGGGTATATTACAGCTTCCATAAAAAATGTAAAGGATACTTCTGTGGGGGATACGGTTACGGATGCCAATAGGCCTTGTGAAAATCCATTGCCGGGCTATAAAAAAGTGAATTCCATGGTATTTTGTGGGGTGTATCCTGCAGATGGCGCAAAATATCCGGATTTGAGAGATGCTTTGGAAAAGTTGCAGTTAAATGATGCTTCTTTGCAATTTGAACCGGAAACTTCTATCGCTTTGGGCTTCGGGTTCCGTTGTGGCTTTCTAGGTCTTTTGCATTTGGAAATTATCCAGGAGCGATTAGAAAGAGAGTACAACCTAGATTTGGTGACTACTGCACCAGGTGTAGTCTATAAGGTACATAAAACCAACGGAGAGGTCATTTCACTTACCAATCCTTCCAATTTGCCGGATCCTTCCGAAATCGAATATATGGAAGAACCGGTGGTAACTGCAGAAATCATGGTTACCACAGAGTTTATTGGAGCCATTATGGGACTTTGTCAGGAACGACGAGGTCGTCATCTTGGCATGGAATATATCGAAGAAACCCGTGTACTATTGAAGTATGAATTGCCTTTAAATGAGATTATTTATGACTTCTTTGATGCCTTAAAGTCCAGATCCAGAGGCTATGCTTCCTTTGATTATGATTTGAAGGGCTATGAGCAGTCACAATTAGTGAAGTTAGACATTTTGATTAATAAAGAAGAAGTAGATGCCTTATCCTTTATTGTGCACAAGGACAGTGCCTATGAACGAGGCAGAAAAATGTGCGAGAAGCTGAAAGAGGAGATTCCAAGACATCTTTTTGAAATTCCGATTCAGGCGGCAGTGGGTGGAAAAGTCATTGCCAGAGAAACGGTAAAAGCCATGCGTAAGGATGTATTGGCAAAATGCTACGGTGGAGATATTAAAAGAAAGAAAAAACTGTTAGAGAAGCAAAAAGAAGGAAAGAAGAGAATGCGTCAGGTAGGCAATGTAGAAATTCCACAGAAAGCCTTTATGAGTGTTCTCAAACTGGATGATAATTAGAGGTAAAAATGGTAGAACCATTAGGACTTTATTTGCATATTCCTTTTTGTGTGCAAAAGTGCGGATACTGTGATTTCTTATCTGCACCGGCTTCAGAAGCGATACAAGAGCAATATGTACAAACTGTAATACGAGAAATAGAAGAAAAAAAAGGTATCTATGGGGATTGGCCTGTAGATACCATTTTTGTAGGGGGAGGTACGCCCACTATTTTAGAACCTGGTCAAATGGAACGGATTATGGATAGTCTGTTTCGTGGTTTCTCAGTGGAACCTGCTGCAGAGATTACCTGGGAAATGAATCCCGGTACCGTTTCTTTGGAAAAACTGCAGGTTTTGAAGCAGTATGGTGTGAATCGTTTGAGCATAGGCCTCCAATCAACACATAACGCAGAATTAAAAATCTTGGGCAGAATTCATACCTATGAAGCGTTTTTACAGACATGGGATATGGTGAGAAATCAAGGATTCTCCAATGTAAATATTGATCTGATGAGTGGATTGCCTTTACAGACCCTACAGTCTTATGAAGAAACCATACATAGAATTTGCCGCCTTTCTCCGGAGCATATTTCAGCCTATAGTCTAATCGTGGAAGAAGGAACTCCCTTTGAATCCTTGTATGGAGAAGCGGGAAACCTTAGATATCAGTTACCGGAAGAAGAAATAGAACGAGAAATGTATGATTTAACCGGAAAACTGCTATCGCAAGCGGGATTCCATCAGTATGAAATTTCCAATTATGCAAAACTAGAGAAAGAATGCAAACACAACACTCGTTATTGGAAAAGAAAACCATATCTTGGAATGGGCATTGGGGCTGCTTCATTTATAGAAAATACAAGGTTTTCCAATGAAACTGATTTATCAAGCTATTTGGAGAATGGAAAACAGGGTATGTTTTCTAAACAGGAAGAAACCAAACTAAGTGTAGAGGAAGAAATAGAAGAAACCATGTTTCTTGGGCTTCGAATGAGAGATGGAATATCCATAAAAGGGTTTGAAATTAAATTTGGATATAATATAATGGATGTATATGGAGATGTTATTGAAAAATGGATAGAAAGGAAACGATTGCAGATAGATAGAAAAAGTGGTAGAATTTCTCTTACAGAGTCTGGAATTGGGATTAGTAATCAGATTTTTGTAGATTTTTTGGAACCTGGGTTACCGGATAAAGTTTAATTGGAAAGGCACTTTCTGAAATGGACCGTCATAGTATAAGATAAATGGACTTTGGGGGCTCCTTTGAAAACTTTTTTGCAACCCTTGACCAAAGAGGAAGAGGTGTACTATCTGCAGGTTTTTAAGACGGCAGATGGAGAGAAAAAGGAAAATGCCAAACAGATTTTGATTGAGAGAAACCTTCGGCTGGTAGCTCACATTGCCAAAAAGTATCAAAGTGCAGAGGTGGATATGGAAGATTTGATTTCCATTGGCACCATAGGATTGATTAAAGCACTTCATTCTTTTGATAATGAGAAACAGTCAAAATTTGCTACTTATGGAGCAAGATGTATTGAAAACGAAATCTTGATGTATTTACGCAGCAAGAAGAAATGTGCAAAAGAAGTGTCGATTTATGAACCCATAGGAACGGATCGAGACGGCAATGCCATTCATTTGTTGGATATACTGGAAAGTAAGCAATTAGATGTAGTGGAAAAAATACATCTGGAAAAGAATTTAGAGAAACTGAAACAGGTGTTTCCGAAGGTTTTAAATCACCGAGAAAGAGAAATTCTTCTGTTACGTTACGGTTTAACAGGAAAAGAGGAACTTACACAAAAGGAAATTGGCAAAATGTATGGTATATCCAGAAGCTATATTTCCAGAATTGAGAAAAAAGCATTGGAGAAACTAAAGGCAGCTTTAGAAAACTAGAGCGTATGCAGAGAAGAAAGGAAAGAGAAGATGGCAACCCTGAATGATATTTTAACATATGCTTATAAGGTTGGCGCCAGTGATGTACATCTTACTGTTGGCTTACCACCTAAAATTCGTTTGAATGGTAGCTTGGTTGGGTTAAATGCTGCAGTATTGAAACCGGAAGATATTGAAGAGATGGCTTTCGGGATTATTAAAACCAACAAGCAGAAGGAACAGTTTGAAGAGAGGGGTGAATTGGATATGTCCTATACCATCCCTGATATTGCAAGATATCGTGTCAATATCTTTAAACAAAGGGGAAGCGTTGCAATGGTTTTGCGTTTGGTATCTACTCAGATTCCTTCTCCGGAAAGCTTGGGCGTGCCCCCTTCCGTAATAGATTTGTATACCAGAAAGCGTGGACTTGTTTTGGTAACAGGACCAACCGGTAGTGGTAAATCTACTACATTGGCGGCTATTATTGACCGTGTAAACCATAATCGTGATGCCCATATCGTTACCTTGGAAGATCCAATTGAATATTTGCATGTTCACGATAAATCTATTGTAAATCAAAGAGAAATCGGATTGGATACACAAAATTATGCCAATGCCTTGCGTGCAGCGCTTCGTGAAGATCCGGATGTTATTCTGGTAGGTGAGATGCGTGATTATGAAACTATCAGTGTTGCTATTACCGCGGCAGAAACAGGACATTTGGTATTATCTACTTTGCATACCATTGGTGCTGCCAGTACAGTAGACCGTGTAATTGACGTATTCCCACCTCATCAGCAGCAACAAATTCGAGTACAGCTTGCCAATACCCTGGAAGCGGTTATTTCTCAGCAACTTTTACCCTTAGAGGATGGTTCTGGTCGTGTGGCTGCATTCGAAGTATTACATAGTAATAATGCTGTAAGAAACCTAATCCGTGAAGGAAAATCCCATCAGATACCGTCCGTTATGCAGACCAATCGTAAAATGGGTATGATTTCCATGGATGACTATATTCAGCAACTTTACTTGAACAATAGAATTACGAGAGATACTGCGATTCAGTTTGCAGTAGATCCTGTTGGCATGGAAGAAAAATTATTCTAGCTTTTCCAAACAGCCTTTTTCAGAAATGAGAAAGGCTGTTTTTATGTTAAAAAAGAAAATTATACTTGCAAAATCGTATATGCTTTGCTATTCTTATATCATCTTAAAGCAGTATTAACTGTTTTCTATTACAAATCTCGTCATTGACGAAAGATTCTTATGGTTTTCGTATTCGATTCCCATGAAAAAATAATTGTATAAGGAGGATTATTTATTTTTATGTTTTGTACAATTCATTCTTGCGGTCTTATTGGCATGGATACCTTTCTTGCAAGGGTAGAGGTAGATGCCGGGACCGGTTTGCCTGCTATTGATATGGTAGGTTTATTGAATAGTGAGGTGAAAGAATCCAAAGAACGGGTAAAAATTGCACTGAAAAACTGTGGATATAGAATTCCATCGCAACGAATTACGGTAAATATTGCCCCGGCAGATAAAAGAAAGGAAGGAACCGCATTCGATTTGCCAATTGCAATTGGAATTATGCAGTCGTTGGATTTGATTTCTTCAGATTTAGACCTGACAGATACAATATTTTTAGGAGAATTGGGATTAGATGGAGAAATACGCTCTGTCAAAGGTGTTTTGCCCATTACGAAATATGCCAGAGATATGGGCTATCGGCGTATTATTTTACCTATAGAAAATGCAGAAGAAGGAGCGGTGATCGAAGGAATCAAGGTAGTTGGCGTAGAAAATCTGCTGGAAGTGGCGTCATATCTGGAAGAACCTACAGAAAAGGAAGATATTTGTATTGCACCAACCAGAATAGATACTTCCCGGTTGTTTGCTGAGGAAGAACGGCAGTATGAACATGATTTTGCAAATGTTTATGGACAGGAAACCTTAAAAAGAGCTGCAGTTATAGCGGCTGCAGGTTTTCATCATTTAATGATCAGTGGTACACCGGGGGCAGGAAAAACTATGGTGGCAAAGTGTATGCCGTCTATTTTACCACCACTTTCATTGGAAGAAAGTTTAGAGGTCTCTACAATCTATAGTATTTCCGGATTATTAAAAAAAGAAACCCCATTACTGATTAAAAGACCCTTTTGGAATCCACATCATACCATTTCAACAAGTGCGTTAGCCGGTGGAGGCAGAAATGCTCGCCCCGGAATCATTAGTCTAAGTCATAAAGGCATCTTATTTTTAGATGAATTCCCCGAATTTGGAAGAGAAAATATAGAAATCTTGCGTCAGCCCTTAGAGGATAAACAAATTCAAATCTCCAGGGCACAAAAAACAGTAAATTATCCGGCAGATATTATGTTGGTAGCGGCGATGAATCCCTGTCCTTGTGGCTATTATCCGGATCGAAATAAATGTCGTTGTACTCCTATGGATATACAGCGCTACAGAAATCGTATTTCCGGTCCCATTTTGGATCGATTGGATTTATGGGTAGAAGTAAAAGGCATTCCATTGAAAATGCTTCAACAGGGAAAGAAGGGAGCGTCTTCCAAAGAATTAAGGAAAAAGGTAGAAATTGCAAGAAAAATGCAGGCAAATCGTTATCAAAATACCTCCATACTATTTAATTCACAGCTAAAGGTAGGGGAAATCGAAACCTATTGTAATTTAGGAACAAAAGAAAAGATCTATATGGAACAACTCTATAAAACCCTGGATTTAACAGCAAGATCCTATCATAGGCTATTAAAAGTAGCCAGAACTATAGCGGATTTAGAGCAATCGGAAAGAATAGAAAAAGAGCATATAAGCGAAGCGGTAATGTTTCGTGGATGGGAGCGTTAAGTATGAATGTAGATAACATAAAAGAGGAATATTTACCCTATTATTATTGGATGCATACCATTCCGGGAGTTGGAAATAAAAGAATAGCAAAATTCTTAAATATTTGGCAAAATCCAATTGCATTTTATGAAGCGGGAAGCACAGGTTGGAAAGAAATGCTGTCTGAAAAGTGGGCAGAAGTGATCTTTTCGCATAAAAAGGATTGGAACATAGAAAAAAATTGGGAAAAACTGCAAATAGAGAAGATTGAAATCATTCCGAAATATCATCATTTGTATCCCAAGCAATTGTTACAGATATATGATCCACCGGAAATATTATATGCAAAAGGAAATCGTATAGAATTATCCAATCCTTCTGTAGCAATTATAGGAGCGAGACTTTGTTCCCCATACGGCGCATATATGGCAAAAGATTTGGGCAGTGCACTTGCTTTTGCCGGTATTACAGTGGTTAGTGGTATGGCAAGAGGGGTGGATGGCATTGCACAACAGGCTGCTTTGGATACAGGGGGCTATTCTATCGGTATTTTAGGCTGTGGAGTGAATGTATGTTACCCTAAAGATAACCAAAAACTATATTACGATTTGATTAATAGAGGATGCTTGCTCTCAGAACTGCCACCAAACACAGTTCCAAAGGCAGGATTCTTTCCGCTACGAAATCGAATCATCAGTGGCCTGTCTGATGTGGTTGCAGTGATAGAAGCAAGAGAAAAAAGTGGCACTGTAATTACCGTAGATCAGGCTTTAGAACAAGGCAGAGAAGTCTATGCTTTACCCGGCCGAGTGACCGATGAATTGAGTATGGGATGCAATAAATTGATAAAACAAGGCGCTGGAATTTTATTGAATTCGCAAGAATTCTTGCAAGATATTTATGGAATTATAGCCGTAAAAGATAAAAATGAAGGAATTTCAGCAAAAAAAAGTGAAATAGATACTTTTGGAGAAAAAATTATATCTTGTTTAGATATACAATTATTATCTTTGGATGAAATTTTGGAAAGGCTTCAAAAGATGTCTTTTGGAAGTGAAATTAGCTATTCAAAATTGATGGAATGTTTACTCCAATTGGTTGCCAAAGGACTGGTGATTGAAGAAGAAAATTATTACAGAAAACGCATGTTATAAAATAAATATAGGGGGATAAAATAGATATTTTTCCTAATGTTTGGTAAAATAAATGAAAACGAGCGTGAAAAACTTCGAAGTTGTTCGGAAAGGACATTAGATATGGAGAAAAAGTTTAAAGAATTATATTTGGCAGGTGAAGTTGAGTTTGAAGCTATCGACGATTATAGCTTTGAATGGGGAAATAGTGATACCTTAGAAACATTGCGAGAATATTTAGGGTTAAATGCCGAGGAAGAGGATATTTGGATTAGTGAATCTGATGAAGCCTTAAAAGAAATGTTGGATCAGCAAAAAAAATAAGAATCCTAAGAAAATCCTAAGATTTGTGCAAGATAAATTTCACATCTTTTTTGTATTCTATCCTTAAATTCCAACTTTCAGAATAGAATGTAATAGGAAGTATAAAAAAGAAAGAGGTTTTCAATGAAAGATTTCAAAAACAAAGAGATAGTTCTGGGTGCTGTAGTAATAGGAATTTTATCTGTCATAGCGTTATCCTTGATTGTGAAGCGAGAGCTGGACAGCAAATCTTATAAAACCCAGGTAAAAAGTGCTCCCACAGCAGAGCAGTTCTCTTCCATAGAAACAGTAGAAGATAGTGTCGAAATGGAGGAAGAAGATAGTGCGGATACAGTTTCTGTAAGAGAGCAGATGTCAGATAGTATTGCAGCAGACACTGTTACTGTGCAGAAAAATAATGCTGCAGCCATTAAAACGAAAGAAAAGAATGCGAATCAGTTATATCGTATTTTAGGAAGAGATACCTATCAGCCCTACACAATGGTAGAGCGAAAAGAAGAAGATGGTCAAATGGCAGAGCTATTTTCCTATTGGGATGCGTATAAGTTACAGGCAGTTTCGGATTTGATTCATTTGGATAGAGTGCGTGCCATTTCAGAAGAATTAAAAGGAACTTCTCATTATTATTACTTTGGCGGGTTGGATAAACTTGGTAGGCCAAACGGGAAAGGTTTGGCGATTTATCCGGATGATACCTACTATTGTGGAGAGTTTAAAGATGGTCTTCGTCATGGCGAAGGTATGTGGTTACAAGTAGCATTTTATGAAAAAAACGAAGAAAAATTAAATCTAGGATTAATAGAACATATGTATAATGGAGAATGGAGTAAGGATTTGCCAAATGGTGAAGGACAAGAGCATTTTGAGTATGATTACTCCATTTTAAATGAAAAGGGTGATACAATAACAAATGTTATTGGCACCTTTAAAAATGGTTTGTACCATGGAGATATGTATATTATGACTGCTAATAATAATGGCAACACAACGGACTGGTACGGTACCTGTGAAAATGGTTCCTGGGTGCCTATGTCTGAGTTATCTCCTGCAAAAACGTATGCTATTTGGTATGCTGATGGGGATAACGAAAGATACCAATACATTCAGGCTTCTCAAAATATTATGCAGGGTGTATTGGGGATGAAGCGATAAAAAATTCTAGGAGAGATAGAAACATGATTACAAAAGAGGAAATCAGATTTTCCCATATGGTAGTGCATATTTTAGATGGAACAGTAGGTTTGCCGGTTTTATCTGATACGGAGTTGGAATATGGTTCTGATTTTGCAGACTTTATTCGCGCACATATATCCAAAATAGCCAGTGGTGATGACGCAAAGGTCTGTCAGTTTTATGAAAAGGAATCCGATGTTTTTCCATTATTTGAAAACTACAAAGAAGAAGATTTTCTTTCCGTTAGTAAAGAATTGGCAGAAAAACTGTATGATATTATGAACAAAAATGTGGATATTCCGGCTGCTGATTTGCTAATTGTACAGTTCAAGGATAGGGATGAAGAGTATTTCGCAATTCTTAAAATGAATTTTAAAACTACCTTTACCCATCGTACCAAAGCAGATGGAGAAAATAATTATAATGATATTGTAAAATACAAAGCTGTCCTGCCTTCCGAAGGGCAACGCCTTTCCGAAGCAGCCATTATCAGACTTCGGGATCTGCGTATTTGGCTGTTAGAGAAGAAGTATGAAGTAAATGGAGAAAAAGCGAATTATTTTTCCTATTTATTCTTAAAATGTAGTAGTAATTTCTCGCCTAAAGCCAAGTTAAATATTGTTACCAAAGCGGTAGAACGGGTACAGGAAAAGAATTTGGACGAAAAAGAAGTTTTTGCTGCCCAAATGAAAGCCAAAAGCATTATGCAAGAGGAATTGTCCGAGAAAGGTGGATTCGTAGTGGAAGAATTGGCAGATCGTATCTTTGAGGAAAAGACAGAATTACGGGAAGCTTTTCAGGAGCAAATGGAAAAGTATGATATGGTAAAGCAGGAAGTGATTCCTCAAAGTGAAACTACGACGAAGAAATACATGAACCAGCATATTTTTACGGATAATGGAATCGAAATCAAGATTCCAATGGATCAGTATAAGGATAGTAATAAGGTAGAATTTATTACGGAAGAGGATGGCAGTATTTCTATTGTGTTAAAGAATATTGAGAGACTGGTTGCAAAATATTGACAATGGTATAAAAAGAAGATACAATAACCATTGTTCGCGGAAGTGGCGGAACGGCAGACGCGCACGGTTCAGGTCCGTGTGGTAGTGATACTGTGAGGGTTCAAATCCCTTCTTCCGCATAAAAAAGGAAACCGATTTCGGTTTCCTTTTTTCTTTTGGTCAAGTTATTCTTCTATTTTTTTATTCATTTTGTTTTACAAAACAGAAACTATTCCTGTAAGGCAGCAAAATCTTCGTACAAATCCACTAAGCTACTATAGGCTTTATCAAAGACCTGTTTTAAGGGCTCATAGACGGCAATCTTATCTGCTTCCGGTTGTAACTGATCCTGTACAGTTAAGAATTGGTCTACTGCCTGGAAATCTTCGTATATACCGATACCTACACCGGCAATGACAGCTGCTGCAATGGAGGTGGCTTCTTCTACATGGTCAGGACGAGTAAGCTTACAATTTAGGACATTGGCAAGAATCTGTGCTACTACATTTCCTTTGGCACCACCACCAGTAAAAATCAAATCAAAAATAGATAATTGTTTTCTGTAGGCTTTTAAAATCAATTCCAGGTTCATGGCGATACCTTCCACGACAGCTCGAACATAGTCTCCCTTTTCATGGCAAGGCTTAATATTAAAAAAACTGCCGGAGGTATTGGGATTCCAGCGAGGACTTCTTTCTCCCAACAAATAAGGTAAGAAAATCAGATTTTTAGCACCTGCGGGAGAACTTTCCACATAACGATTCATAATGCTGTAAGGATCCTGGCCGGATGCTTTTGCATCCTCTGTCTCTTCCTTACAAAGTGCATTTTTTATGTAGGAATAAGAACTGCCGGCAGCCTGCATAGTTCCACAAGGCATGTATTTTCCGGGAATTACATGAGCAAAACAGAATAAAACCTTATCAGAGTCTGTAAATACTTCTTCTGTAGTGCCACCAATCCAGGAGGAAGTGCCAAAGGTTAAAAATAATTCATCATTATGGATACAACCGGCACCAACAGCAGAGCAGGGACCATCACCGCCGCCTAAAACCACCTTTGTAGCAGTAGTAAGCCCCAGTTTTGAAGCGGCTTCTTCCGTCAAATTTCCGGCTACATAAGTAGAGGGATGCAAAGGAGGTAGTTTTTCTTTGTCAATCCCTGCGGCTGTAATGATTTCATCATTCCAGCACAAACCCTTTAAGTCCATAGCATTGGTTCCGGAACCGTCGGAAAAGTCTGTAGCAAAGGTTCCGGTTAGGTGATAAATAACATAATCCTTTGCTTGCAGCATATATTTGGTCTTTGCATATAATTCCGGTTCATTTTCTTTAATCCACATCAGCTTTTCGATGCTGTAGCTGGCACTCACTCTATGACCTGTAATGTCATACATTCTGTCAAAACCGATTTTTTCTTCCAAGAGTTTCTGTTCTTTGATGGCACGCTGGTCTGCCCAGATAATAGCAGGGCGTAATGCCTGGCCATTTTCATCTACAATCAGGCAGCATTGCATTTGTGCAGAAAAGGACATGGCTAAAATCGCGGTAGGATCGATGCCTTCTGTAATTTTTGCGGTAGATTCATATACGGCTTCCAACCAATCAGTGGGATTTTGCTCTGCGTAGTTGCCATGGAAAAAATGTACATCATAGCCTGCTGTATAGCTTTTTACAAGTTTTCCGTCTGTAGTAAATAAAGAGGCCTTGTTTCCACTGGTACCTAAGTCGTGTGCAATCAAATATTGAGTCATAGTACGTTCTCCTTTGGTAAATGAAATTCGGAATCCCCATAGGATTTCACATATGGGGTTTACTTTGCTTTACCTTAAAAATCATGCTATAATATTCGTGATTTTTACCGTAAATACTTGGCTATATTATACCGAGTAACAGGGAGATTTCGCAATGCATTTTTCTATAAGGTATGATAAGTTTTCTAGGGAAAAAAGGAAGCGTATATGAGAAACTTTTACATTGTAACCAATGAACAAAAGGATCGGGACTATATTCTGACCAATCAG
Organism: Lachnospiraceae bacterium; assembly: GCA_024403235.1. Classification (GTDB taxonomy): domain Bacteria; phylum Bacillota; class Clostridia; order Lachnospirales; family Lachnospiraceae; genus JAKSSF01. The sequence continues at coordinate 65,588 of JAKSSF010000009.1, forward strand.
ATTAAAGAGAAGCTAAAGCAATTAGGTGCTGTTATTTTCGAAGAACAAACTGCTGATATAGAATGTGTCATTTCCATTGGTGGGGATGGTACTTTGATTCAGGCTGTACGAGAATTATCTTGGTTGGATGTAGCTTTTGTGGGTGTGAATCGCGGTACGACAGGATTCTTGACAGAAATTGAGCCGGATTCTGTAGATACCATGCTTCCCAGATTGGTAAAAGATGATTTTGTCATTGAAAATCGTATGATGTTAAAGGCAACCTTAGAAAACGGGGAAGAAAAACTGGCATTAAATGATGTGGTTTTATCGAAAGCAGGGGCAATGACAGTGGCAGAATACCAGATTCATGTAAATGGAAGCCCTTTGACCACCTATCGTGCAGATGGAGTATTGGTTTCTACACCTACCGGTTCTACTGGGTATAATCTTTCTGCAGGAGGCCCCATTGTGGAACCCAATTCCAAAGTTATGACTTTAACGCCTATTTGTGCACACACCTTGAATTGCCATAGCGTGATATTGAATGGTGACGATGAGATTTGTATTTCTCCCATTTGGAATCCTATGAAAGGACAGGTGGCAGTGGCTTTTGACGGAGAATGTTATAAAACCTTAGAAGAGGGTGAAACCATAAGGGTAACTGCGGCAAAGGAACAAACTAAGATTATTCGTCTGGGACAAGAAAGTTTTGTCACTGTTTTGTCCAGAAAATTAAATTAGGATATAATACAATGGATATTTTAAAGATATTAGAAGATAAAATAGCACTCGTTATACCAGCCTATGAGCCGGATGAACGCTTGGATTCTTTGTTAGAAGAAATACGGAAAGACTATACAGGACCTATTATATTGGTGAATGATGGCAGTGCTAAAGAATATGATGGCTTTTATGAAGCAGGTGAAAAGCAAGGCTGTGTTTTACTGAAGCATTACAGGAATATGGGAAAAGGACGTGCATTAAAGACTGCTTTTAATTACTGCCTCAATACCTATCCCAATTTAATAGGCTGTGTGACCGCAGATTCTGACGGACAGCACAAGCCGGAGGACATCTATCGCTGCATGAAAGCACTTTCTGAAAAGCCCAATGCTTTGATTTTAGGCTGTAGAAACTTTGATATGGAGGATGTGCCTTTTAAGAGCAAATTTGGTAATAAACTGACACACAAAGTATGTAAGTGGCTTTGTGGTGTTGATGTTTCAGATACACAGACAGGACTTCGGGGGATTCCCAAAGAGCTTATGGCGAAACTTTTAAATACACCGGGAGAACGGTTTGAGTTTGAAACCAGAATGCTGTTAGAAACCAGAGACTATTGTGACATAGAAGAAATAGAGATAGAAACGGTTTACGATTCCAAGGAGAATCACCAGACCCATTTTGATCCCTTCAAGGATTCTTTGCGTATTTATAAGATATTTGGTGAGGTATTCATCAAGTTTTTGTTTTCTTCTTTATCCAGTAGTGTAATAGATTTGGTACTGTTTGTTTTGCTCTGTCCTATATTAAAGCCTTTGTCTGCTGTATATTATGTGACAGCAGCAACTGTGATAGCAAGGGTGATTTCCGCTACCTATAACTATTTGATTAATTATAAATTTGTATTTACCAGCAAAGCCAATCACGGTCACTCTGCCAGCAGATATTTCCTACTGGCGTTGGTACAGATGTCAGCAAGCGCACTGCTTGTTACGGTGGGAGTATTTCTGTTACCGATTCTGCCGGAAGGTGTGATTAAAGTTATCGTAGATACGATTTTGTTTTTTATCAGTTTTCGGATACAGCGGGCATTGGTGTTTGCGTAAAGAAAATGAAGAAGTATTAGCAATAGAGGTATTAAGTAATGAAGGGTTATTGGGATAAACTAAACAAAGCATTTTACTACGGTGGACTAGAGCCGGAAGAGTATGAGGAATGTAAGGAAGAGTTCTGGAGACTGGACACAAAATATTTGCGTTTTATTGCTGTTTTGTTGATATTGTTTATGACAATTTGTTTTGTCGGCTCCTACAAGATAGGTGTGTATTCTTTGAATCAAAAACTCTATGGCTCCATGATTGTTGTATCAGTCTTGGTATTGCTATCTACCTTTCCTCCCTTCTTTGCAAATAAAGGAAGGATTCTGTTTCCATTATATTTTCTAATGTCAGCCTTGTTTCTGTTTGGCATTCTTATTGGACTTAGTCAGCCGGATCAGATATCCGCTACTTTTCTTATTTTTATCATGGTAGGACCACTGCTTATTTATGATAAACCCTTTAGACCATGTTTCGTTGTATCTATTTTCAGTATTATATTTGTAATTACTTCCTTGTCTTTTAAGGAAGTGGCAGTACAGGAAACAGATTTCATTAACGGGATTAGTTTTGCAATCGTTAGTTGTATTATCAATACCATCAATCTTTGTTCCAGAATGCAGCGAGTTTGGTTTTCTAAGAATATGGAGCGTTTAGCATCCATTGATCCTATGACAAAATTAAAGAATCGTGCTCGTTTTCATTTCAACGAGAGATATTATTCCAAGATTGGTAATGAAACACTTTCCTGTATTTTTGTGGATGTGAATGGCTTACATGAGTTAAATAACACTTTAGGACATGATGCCGGAGATGAAATGTTAATCTATGTGGCAGATTGTATGAGTAAGGAGTTTGGGAAAGAAGATACATACCGTCTGGGCGGCGATGAATTTGCCACTATCGTTTGGGATAAGTCAGAAGAGGAACTTTGGAAAAGAGCTGAACATTTTGTGGAAAAAGTGGAAGAAAAGGGCTATTCCATTGCCTTGGGCATTGCCACTGTGTCAGCACAGAATGTGAATATGCCAGAGCTATTAAAGCTTGCCGATAACAACATGTACACGGATAAAAAGCAGTATTATGACAACAACAGCAAGAATAGAAGACAGAAACATAGATAGAGAGAAATATGTCAGATAAAGTATTTGTAAAAGCAGAAAATTTATATGAGTCCATGCATGTGGGTGAAGATATCAAAAATAGATTAGGCCAGTCTCTTTTAGTATCTGGGGCAGTTTTGACAGATTCCCGTATCCAAAGTCTCATAAAAAAAGGATATGGAGGTGTCTATGTATCTGAAGGTCTTGAAAAAAAGGTAGAAGAAAGTAAGCGCCTTGTAGAAAGAGGCGAAAAGGATGCCTATGTAGGATTTGAGGTTGCAGAAGAAGCACTTAGGCAGATAGATACAAAAACGAAAGATGACCCAACATCGGTATTTTTTGATAGTCAAATTAAAGAGAGAATTTCTAAGGGAATTGAATATATCTATAACAATGTTGGAACGCCTGAAATGGATAATGCAGTAAATAGCATTACCAATGATATTATTGGGGCAATCGATTCCAATAAGGCAATTGCTATCAATCTTTCAGAAATCAAAGCAAGTGATGAATATACCTTTAAGCATAGTGTGGATGTTGCTACCATGGCTCTGCTTCTGGCACGATATAGGAATTTCAGTGAATCCCAGATGCATGATATTGGTATTGCGGCACTTTTGCATGATATTGGTAAGACGCGGATCCCAGATTGTATATTGAATAAACCAGGGAAATTGAGTGAGACCGAATTTGAGGTGATGAAGCTCCATTCGGTATATAGTTATGAAATTCTAAAAAATACTTCATCCTATAATAATGCAATTTGCTCTGCCACACTACAGCATCATGAAAAAATGGATGGCTCAGGCTACCCTTATGGATTAAAAAGAAAAGAAATATTCAGTTACGCAAAATTGATATCCGTGGCTGATATCTATGATGCATTGGTAACAGACAGACCTTATAAAAAGGCTATCCCAGCCGGAATGGCTGTAGAAATCATGATGGCCATGGGAGATGAGCTGGATATCCCCTCGTTTAAGGCCTTTATGCAAAGTGTCATTTTATATCCTTCCGGAAGTATTGTATTATTGTCAAATGGGGAGATTGCAACTGTAGTGGAGAATATTCCTTCTGTACCCTTACGACCAACCGTTGTCTCGTTGGCTTCCGGACAGGTGTATAATCTGAGTGCTGACAGAAACTGTTCCGGCATTATTATAATGGATATTATTAAAAGTTAAACGAGAGTGGGAATTTTTACAAGGTGCGAGTCTGATAGTTTTCACTGTAAAAACAAAGTATTCAGACAATTTAAAATAATAATAAAAATATTTCAGAAAAGTGTTGACAAATAATATTTTTAGATATACAATTGCATTATCAACTAACCCAAACGAAACATTAACCAAAACAGAGGAAGTTTTTTCCTAATCAAAGACAAAAGAGGATGTTAAGTGGATTCGTTTAGAACGTGGAGGATGGTCCAATGGCTTAGGAATTTTCAACCAAACATATTATAAAGGAAGAGGTACAGTCCAATGGCTTAATTATTTTTATACATAACAAAAATAAAAAAGAGGTATGGTCCAATGAAATCATAAATTTTAACCGAAAAGAAGTTCTCTGAGAAGAGTTTATATAGATTGTAACTTTCGTTAAGTTTTATAAAAAAGGGGATGGTTCCTATGAAAGGCAGAGATCCTTAGTGGAAACATAAAATCTAACAAGGAGGTACGGTCCAAAGAAAACTTAAGTAAGTAACTAATATTCTAAGAAAGTAGAAGGTGTATTAAATGAAATTAACGATTATTCATTAGTAGCCCGGTCGCATGAATTGACATCGATCGGGCTATTATTATTTTCTTAATTCTGCTAATTGTTTTTTTAGTTCTTCAATTTCGGCATTCTTATCAGCAATTTCGGCATTCTTATCGGCGATTTCGGCATTTTTGTCAGCGATTTCGGCGTCCTTATCGGCGATTAAGATATCCTTTTCAGCAATTAAGTCATTTTTTTCCTTAAAGATAATGGCATCTCTTTCTTCTAAAGCTCTACACATTTTTTGCTTTTCCTCCTTTGCTTGAATGGCAGATAAATATAGCCTTTTATCCCCCGATAATATACCGGCTAATGCGATGATTGAGTTATCAATAATGGTTTCGTTTTCATCCGCAGATTTGGCATAAATGGAAGATAAAATATCTTTTAATTCGGTTAGTTCTTTATTGTTAAATGATAAATCTTTATCATGTCCTATGTCAATGACATAAAGTGGATAATCGGGGACAAAAGGCTTTATGCTATCATCCATATTCATCATATCATGTAATGATTTGGGACCATCCCAGGGATCTTCTCCAGTATAAAATACCACTGTTAATATGGGTGTGACTTTTGTTCCCTTTTTCGTCTTGGATAACCATTCGTCAATAGTCCATTCGGCTTTATCCTCTGTTTTACCTAAAGCAGATAATTCTGAGCTATACCCTAATACATCATATAACATCTTTCTTATAGGCATGGAATAATGAATTTTATTCTGGTCTTCAATTCCTAATATTACTAAATATCCCAAAGATGTTCTGCGAATATTGTCTCGATATTTACTTATCTTTTCTGTTGTAAATTTGTATTTTCCATTATTTTTTACTTTTAGTGTTGCAGTGTAAGCAGTATCTTCCGATTCTAATTCATCCCCGTGAATAATGTTTTCGTTATTAAAAAAGTATCCATTAAACAAAGCTGCAAAGATTTCATTATTCTTGAAGAAATCTTTTAATGCAGAGTCTGGGGTTGGTATGGTGTGCGACATAGAAAGAAGCCTCCTTTGTAATGACTGTGAATTTGTGGCGAAATGCCAAAGAATAGTGAGATTAGAATAAAAGCACCGGAAACTTTTAACTAAGATTCACTTGATAGGACACCCCAATTGTAGCGAAACAAAAATCGAAAATCTATTAGTAAAAATAGACAAAATGCAATTTTGTGAAAAATTACCAATACGTAATGATGGAAAAGAATCCTTATTCCTGTCGCGGCTTTGCCATACACCCTTCGTAAAAGATGAATTATCACGCGGAAGATGGGGTGAGGTGGATAAAGAAAAAGGTCCGGGGGACCTTTTTCCCACCGAACCGACCGACGAAGCCGTTAGGCTGAGGAGACCTTGAACCTTGGGTTCAAGGAACTCCTCGGCCTATAAAATAAAAAAGACTAAGCAAATAGCTTAGTCTTTTTTATTTTACCAATGCGGAAGATGGGACTTGAACCCACACGATCTAATGACCACAAGATCCTTAGTCTTGCCTGTCTGCCAATTCCAGCACTTCCGCATTCTTGCGACAAGAGATATATTAGCATTATTTCCCACAGAAGTCAACTCTTTCTTTGGGAAATAATACAGTTTGTAGAAACTAATCTCTATCCATCAACATATGATAGAAATCAGAGTATGATGTGTTCTTCTGAGTCGTTGCAGCAATGGCTGTTCTGGGATGTTGGTCCAACAGTCCGGTTAGAAGATAGGGGATATCATATCCCCAAATAACACCACTTTCCTTTAAAGGAACAATCTGTTTTTCGATAAATCGTAGAACTGGCGTTAATTTGTAATTGGGGTTTTTTAGAAAACCAATCAAGCCTTCCAGACTACAGTTGCCGGCACCACGGCCTAAGCCATTTACAGTAGCATCTAAGAAACTGGCACCGATGGAAAGTGCTTCAATGGTATTGGCAAATGCACACTGTTGATTGTTATGGGCATGAATACCGATTTTTTTGCCATATTTGTCAGTTATATCCATATAAAACTGGGTAATTCGGCGCATCTGTTCCGGATATAAGGAACCGTAGCTGTCTACGATATAAATCGCATCTACAGGGCTCTTTGCCAGTTCTTCCAGAGCGTATCGAACATCCCCTTCCTGACAATTGGAGATAGCCATAATGTTGCAGGTGGTTTCATAGCCTTTGTTTGCTGCATCTTCAATCATGGCCAAAGCCTCCGGCATAGTATTGATATAAGTGGCTACGCGAATCATATCCAAAGCACTATCAGAACGATTGATAATATCAGTCTTATAATCACAACGGCCTACATCTGCCATAGCAGATAATTTTAAGTTGGTGTTATTGTCTCCAACGATAGCACGAAGATCATCTTCGTCACAGAATTTCCATTTGCCGAATTTTTCTGTATCAAAAATATCTTTGGAAGCCTTGTAGCCAAATTCCATATAATCTACACCGGCTTTTACATTCATCTGATAAAGGTCTTTTACAAATTCATCACTAAAATAAAAATCATTTACCAAACCACCATCCCGGATAGTGGCATCCAATACTCTAACATCTTCACGAACGGATAACAAACTACCTTTTAATTCCATAATACCCTCTTTTCTGTCAATCTAATCTAATAGTATTTATAACGATACATTCACACTTTAAAGTGAGGAAGTTCTTTAACGCTTTAAAGTATAACAATATTTTGGAAAAATGCAAGTATTTTTCATTTTTTCTATGAAAATCTATGAAAAACCTTCAAAAAGGTAGTATTATATAAGGAGTTGCGACAAAAATCTACAGATAAAAGGTGACAGTACTATGAATTACATGTTTCAAGCAATGATTATTTTCGGATTCAGTCTAATGGGAGAAATATTGCATGCCATTATTCCGGCTCCAATACCGGCCAGCGTATATGGGTTAGTGCTTTTATTTTTAGCATTGCTTACAAAGCTGGTGAAATTGGAACAGGTGGAAACCACAGCAGAATATATGATATCTATCATGCCATTGTTCTTCATCGAACCTACGGTAGGCTTGATGGAATCCTTTGGCATTGCCAGAGGGAAGGTAATTCCTTTGGTGTTAACCAGCGCGGTTTCTTTTATTATGGTAATGATTGTAACAGGACTTACGGCTCAATTTATGATTCGAAAAAAGAAGTCAAACAAAAAGGAGGGACAGAGCAATGGCTAATATACTGACAGATTCTATCTATTTTGGTATGTTCTTCTCTATTTTTGCATTCTGGATAGGCTTTCAGATTCAGAAGAAATGGAAAAATCCTTTCCTGAATCCCATGTTGATTTCCGTAGTGTTGATTATAAGCACTCTTTTGGTAACAAAGATTCCTTTTTCCACTTATCAAAATGGGGCAAAATATTTAAGTTATTTCCTGACACCGGTAACGGTTTGTCTGGCAGTGCCTTTGTATAAGCAGATTCAAGTATTAAAAGATAACCTGGTGGCCGTTTTGGTAAGTATTGGTATCGGCTGTATTGCTCACGGCATCATTGTAATTGGCATTATGACCGCTTTTCATATGGATCATGCTTTGCTATATTCTTTGCTTCCCAAGAGTATTACCACAGCCATTGCGCTGGGAGTTAGTGCAGAGCTTGGAGGCATTTCCGGTATTACAGTCATTGGCGTAATGATAGCCGGAATCGGTGGCGCCGTAGTTGGCCCTTTTGTGATAAAACTATGTCATATCGAGGAACCGGTTGCCCAAGGGCTGGCGTTTGGTAGTGCAAGCCATGCCATTGGTACTTCAAAAGCGATAGAATATGGGGAAATACAGGCTGCCATGAGTTCCTTAGCTATTGTGGTAACAGGGCTAATGACGGTTGTGATTGTGCCTATCATTGCTTCCTTTTTGTAAAAACATGTAAAAACTTTTTCAGACAGAAAAAAGGAATTTGCTATTTGTCTACAGAATAATAAAGATAGGGACAAATTTTTTGGATTATAAGAAATAGAAAGGAGAATGCTATGACCATACGAGAAACCATGGAGCAATGGGAAAAAGTACATTTAAGCCCCTATGCTTCTTTAAGTATGAACTCTGCGGGAAGAATGGTGGACGAGCCTCAATGTGATATCAGACCGGTTTTTCAACGAGACAGAGATCGTATTATACATAGTAAATCCTTTCGTAGATTAAAGGATAAAACACAGGTCTTTTTGAATCCGGAAGGAGACCATTACAGAACCCGTTTGACCCATACCTTAGAGGTGTCTCAGAATGCCAGAACCATTGCAAAGGCATTGAATTTAAATGAGGAATTGACAGAAGCCATTGCCTTAGGCCATGACTTAGGTCATACCCCCTTTGGACATGCAGGAGAGAGAGCTTTGAACCGGATTTGTCCTTTGGGATTTGAGCATAGTGAACAAAGCCTTCGCACGGTTGATGTGTTGGAAAAAAATGGTGTAGGTTTGAACCTGACTATGGAAGTCCGTGATGGAATTCTCAATCATCAAACCAGCGGTATGCCCAAAACCTTAGAGGGAAAAATCGTTCGCCTTTCCGATAAAATTGCCTATATTCATCATGATATGGATGATGCCATTCGAGCAGGTATTTTAAAGGAAACAGATGTACCCATGGATATTCGGGATATTTTAGGGTATACCACCGGAGAACGGTTAGACCACTTTATTCATGATATCGTGACAGAAAGCATGGGAAAATCGGATATTAGTATGTCAAAGCCGGTAGCAGAGGCCATGCATGACCTGCGGAAGTTTATGTTTGAACAGGTCTATACCAACCCTATTGCGAAAAATGAAGAAAGCAAAGCGGAAACCTTGATGGAAACCTTATATACCTATTATATGGAGCATGTTGGCTTGTTGCCTGCAGAGTATCAAAGACTGATGTATGACGGACAGTCTAAAGCCCGTATTGTTTGTGACTATGTGGCATCCATGACAGACCGATTTGCCATTTCAATCTATGAAGAATTGTTTATTCCCAAATCCTGGGAGGTAAAATATGTATTATCCTGACGATTTGGTGGAAGATATCCGAAGCAGAAATGACATTGTGGATGTGATTTCCGGATATGTTCGGATACAAAAAAAGGGAGCTAGTTACTTTGGACTGTGTCCCTTTCATAATGAAAAATCCCCATCTTTTTCTGTGTCATCTGTAAAGCAAATGTATTACTGCTTTGGCTGTGGTGCGGGTGGCAATGTATATTCTTTTTTGATGAACTATGAAAACTATAGTTTTCCGGAAGCAGTCAAGGTTTTGGCTGAAAGAGCCGGAGTTGCGTTACCGGAAATTGAGTATAATGAGGAGCAAAAGAAAACTGCCAGCTTAAAGGCAACTCTGTTGGAAATCAATAAAGAAGCAGCCAAGTATTATTATTATTGCCTGCGTTCTCCAAATGGAAAGCAGGGGATGGATTATTTCGAAAAAAGACAACTATCGGAAGAAACCAGAAAGCAGTTTGGCTTGGGATATGCCAATAAAACCAGTAATGACTTGGTTTTATATTTACGAAGCAAAGGATATAGAGACGAGCACATCATCCAGGCAGGCTTAGCTTCCCAGAATGAAAAATATGGGGTACACGATAAGTTTTGGAATCGTGTGATGTTTCCTATTCAGGACAGTAATCACCGTGTTATTGGCTTTGGTGGTCGTGTGATGGGAGAGGGGGAACCCAAATATTTGAACTCTCCGGAGACCCCGATTTTTGATAAAAGCAGGAACTTATATGGATTAAATTTTGCTAGATCCTCCAGAAAAGAAAATATCATTCTTTGTGAGGGGTATATGGATGTGATTGCCATGCATCAGGCCGGCTTTAACCAGGCTGTGGCATCTTTGGGAACGGCCTTTACTTCCGGTCAGGCAAATTTGCTGCGGCGATTTACCCAGACGGTCATTTTAGCTTATGATAGCGATGGAGCAGGTACAAAGGCAGCCCTACGTGCCATTGGCATTTTAAGAGAAGTTGGATTAACAGCAAAAGTGCTTTCTATGGTTCCCTATAAGGATCCGGATGAATTTATGAAGGCTTTGGGACCGGAAGAGTTTCAGAAGAGAATCGATAATGCAAAAAATAGTTTTCTTTTTGAGATTCAGGTGTTGGAACGAGAGTACGACTTATCTGATCCGGAAAGCAAAACCAAGTTTCATAAGGAAATTGCCAGAAGACTTTGTGAGTTTTCTGAAGAGGTAGAACGAGAAAACTATATTGAAGTGATAGCGGAAACCTATCACATTGGATTTGATAGCTTACGAAAGCTGGTACAAAATACAGCTGCCAATACAGGATTGGCAAAAGCCATAGAAAAACCCAAAAGCGGTATTCAAAAGAAGCTGCAGCCGGAGGAAGGAAAGAAAAAGGCCCAAAGACTGTTGATTACCTGGCTTTCTGAAAATCCTGCCCTTTACAAACAAGCGAAAGCTTACATTTCTCCAAAAGATTTTACTTTGGAGTTGTATCAAAAGGTGGCAGAGATTATGTTCGCGGAACTGGAGCAGGGGCACTTTGAACCGGCCCGGATAGTAAGTTTGTTTCTGGAGGAAGAGGAACAGCGAGAGGTAGCTGCTTTATTTAACACAAAGCTGGAAAAATTAAGTACCAGTGCAGATAAGGAAAAGGCTTTTCGAGATATTTTATTATCTGTAAAACGCATTAGCTTAGAGCACTATACCGCTCAGTTAGGTAGCGATGTAAATGCATTGAATCAAGTGATAGAGGCTAAAAAAGCCCTTTTAGAATTAGAAAAAACGCATATTTTATTTGTGGAATGATTAAACTAACCCTGAATAGAGAAAGGATGAAAATAATATGGACGAAAATACAAAGGTAAAATATGAGGAAAAGTTGAAAGAACTTTTAGCAACAGCAAAAAAGAAACACAATGTACTGGAATATCAGGAAATCGTGGATTCTTTAGCTGGCTTGAGTTTGGAAGAGGATAGTGTGGAAAAAACCTGTGAATATTTAGAGCAAAATGGTGTAGATATTCTTCGTATTCAGGAAGAGGACGAGCTTATTGAAGAGGACGAAGTCATCCTTTCTGAAGAGGACGAAGTAGATGTAGAAACCATTGATTTATCTGTTCCCGATGGTATTAGCATTGAAGACCCGGTTCGTATGTATCTGAAAGAAATCGGTAAGGTTCCTTTACTTTCTGCAGAGGAAGAAATCGAATTGGCAAAGCAAATGGCAGAAGGTGGAGATGCAGGGGAAGAAGCAAAGAAACGTCTGGCAGAAGCAAACCTTCGTCTGGTAGTAAGTATTGCAAAACGTTATGTTGGAAGAGGTATGCTTTTCTTAGATTTGATTCAGGAAGGTAATCTTGGTTTGATCAAAGCGGTAGAAAAATTTGACTATACTAAAGGATATAAGTTTTCTACCTATGCTACCTGGTGGATTCGTCAGGCCATTACTCGTGCCATTGCAGATCAGGCTAGAACCATTCGTATCCCAGTGCATATGGTAGAAACCATCAATAAATTGATTCGTGTCAGCAGACAGCTGTTACAGGAATTAGGCAGAGAGCCTTCTCCGGAAGAAATTGCAAAGGAAATGAATTTGCCGGAAGAAAGAGTCCGTGAAATTCTGAAAATCTCTCAGGAGCCGGTATCTTTGGAAACCCCTATCGGTGAAGAGGAAGACAGCCACTTGGGTGATTTCATTCAGGATGACAATGTACCTATTCCAGCAGATGCAGCAGCCTTTACTTTATTGAAGGAACAATTAGGGGAAGTTCTTTGTACCCTGACAGAAAGAGAACAGAGAGTGTTGATTCTTCGTTTTGGTTTGGAAGATGGCAAAGCCAGAACCTTAGAGGAAGTTGGTAAAGAATTTAATGTTACCAGAGAGCGTATTCGTCAGATTGAAGCAAAAGCCCTTCGCAAGCTTCGTCATCCAAGCAGAAGCCGTAAGTTAAAGGATTATTTAGACTAATGATTACTTTATCCAAACGATTACAGGCAGTAGCGGACTTGGTAAAGCCTGTATCTACCATGGCAGATATTGGCTGTGATCATGGGTTTATGTCCATTTATTTGATACAAAGCAATCGTTGTGAACATGTCATTGCCATGGATGTGAATGAAGGTCCTCTTTTGCGGGCAAAAGAGCATATCCTAGAGCATGCTTTACAAAACCAAATAGAAACTCGTCTTTCCGATGGTGGAAAAGCTTTACAACTACTAGACTTGGGAAAAGAGAGAGTACAAAAACCGGAAGCCCAGGGGGTGATTATGGCCGGAATGGGTGGTAGGCTGATGACAAAAATTTTACAGGATAGTAAGGCGGTGTTTGGGCAAATGGAGCAATGGATTTTACAGCCCCAGTCAGAACCCAGTTTAGTCAGAAAAACCATTCGAGACCTTGGATTTACTATAGAAGAAGAAAATATGGTTTTGGAAGATGGAAAATATTATGGGATGCTTCGCGCTGTTCCAAGGTCTTTGGCCTTGGAAGAAACCCAAAACGATAGCTGTCCTTTTCACCAAGAGGTATTAGACCAATATGGCATGTATTTAATACAGAGTGGGAATCCTTGTTTCTTGGATTTTTTACAGTACCAAATCAACCAAACAAAGCAGATTTTAGAAAACTTACAGGGGCAGCATAGTGAGAGAACACTGGTAGCCAAGGAAAATCTGCAGGAGAAATTACAGTTATTTATTCGTCTACAAGAATTTACAAAAAAGAATGATAATTAAGTCAAAATCGCAGGGAAAGGAAAGCAAATGGAATTACGAGAAATACTTTCCGTTTTCAACAAAATAGCGCCCAATACATATGCGGAAGGTTGGGATAATGTGGGCCTTTTGGTAGGCAGAGAAGAAAAACAGGTGCATAAAATTATGGTGGCCCTGGACCCTTCCAGTGCTGTGATAGAACAGGCCATTCAAGAGAATGTGGACCTTTTGATTACTCACCATCCTTTGATTTTTTCCGGGATTAAATCTGTAACCAGTGGGCATTTTATTACCAATCGTATCGTACAATTATTACAAAAGGATATTGCCTATTATGCCATGCATACTAACTTTGACAAATGTCATATGGCAGGTCTGGTAGGGAAGCGTTTAGGCTTAACAGATTGTCAGGTGCTAGAGTTAGAAGAAGACAAAAATTGTGGCATTGGAATTGCCGGTAAGATAGAAAAAGCAGTATCTCTAAAAGAATTTGCAATAGATGTAAAAGCGAAAATGGAGTTAGACTCTATCCAGGTATTTGGGGAACCGGATAGAGAGATACAGTGTATCGCTATTGTACCCGGATCCGGAAAGGATTATGTAAAACAGGCCCTTTTACTTGGGGCTGATGTACTTTTAACCGGGGACTTAGGTCATCACAATGGATTAGATGCATTGGAACAGGGGTTGGCATTACTGGACGGCGGACACTATGGATTGGAAAAGGTGTTTGTGCCTTACATGACAGAAGTGTGTCAAAAGGAATTTGGTTTGCCGGTAGTAGCAGCCAAAGAAGAAGCACCCTTTTGGGTTGTGTAACGAAACCGGCTGAAAGGTTTTGAAAGAAAGGAGAAGTGTAGCATGAAAATTTTGGGGAATGAAGTTGCTTATGAAACTGGCACAACTTGGGAAACGCTGGCGCAGAAAATGCAGGACCAGTATGCCTATCCCATTTTATTGGCAGTGGAAGATGGAAGATTACGAGAATTATTTCAGCCCATTGCAGAGAATGTGAAAGAAGCAGAATTTTTAACTGTTAAGGATAAAGCGGGCTATAAAACCTATGAAAGAAGTTTGCTTTTGGTATTTATGAAGGCTGTTTGTGATTGCTTAGGACCAAAAGCTGCAGGTACTGTGAAAGTAGAATATACCATTGGTCGTGGTTGTTTTTGCACTTTCCAGGATGGCATTACAGAAGCAGATATCGCAAAAATCAAACAGAAAATGGAAGAATTGATTGCAAAGAATCTTCCTATTCAGAAAACTATTTTTTCTTCTGATCAGGCTGCAGAGATTTTCCAGTCTCAGGGAATGGAAGATAATCTTCGGCTGATGAAATATCGCCAGAATTCTTTCATTACCTTGTATGCCTTAGATGGTTACTATGACTACAATTACGGCTATATGGTGCCTTCTACAGGGTATTTAACTGTATTTGATATTGTGTCTTATGAAGAGGGCGTCATGGTGATGCTTCCGGATTTGAAGGAACCCTCTCATTTGATTCCTTTTGAGGATCGAAAGAAACTGTTTTCTACCATGTATGATACCACCAAATGGAGCGAAAACATGGGAATCCGCACGGTAGCAGATTTGAACGATCAGATTTGTGATGGAAAGTTGACGGATATTATATTATTGCAGGAAGCTTATCAGGAAAGAAAAATCAGCGAGATTGCTAGTCAGATTGCGCAACGAGGCAATGTGAAATTCGTCATGATCGCAGGTCCTTCTTCTTCCGGAAAGACCACCTTCTCTTATCGTTTGTCCGTTCAGCTTCGTACCCATGGCTTAAATCCGCATCCTATTGCAGTGGATGATTATTTTAAGAATAGAGAAGACACACCTTTGGATGAAAATGGAAATTATAATTTCGAATGTTTGGAAGCCATTGATGTGGAGCAGTTCAATAAGGATATGAGCGACCTGTTGGCAGGAAAAACTGTAGAAATGCCAAGCTTTAACTTTAAGTTGGGTCGAAGAGAATATAAAGGCAATTATAAAAAGTTGAATCCCGATGATATCTTGGTTATCGAGGGAATTCATGGATTAAACGATCAGTTATCCTATGCCTTACCGGCAGATAGCAAATTTAAGGTGTATATCAGCGCGTTGACCTGTTTGAATGTAGATAATCACAATCGTATTCCTACCACAGATGGCAGATTATTGCGTCGAATGGTAAGAGATGCCAGAACTCGTGGCACCAGCGCAAAAGGCACTATCTCTATGTGGCCTTCTGTTCGTAACGGAGAGGAATCCTACATATTCCCGTTCCAGGAAAGTGCAGATGCCATGTTTAATTCAGCCTCTATTTGTGAATTGGCAGTATTAAAGGACTCTGCATTGCCACTTTTGTATGGCATTAAGCGTGGAGAACCGGAATATCTGGAAGCAAAACGATTGATTAAATTTTTGAATTATTTCTTGGGCGTGAGCCCTGAAAGCTTACCAAACAACTCTATTATTCGCGAGTTTGTAGGTGGTGGATGCTTCCATATATAAAAGAAATAACTGTTCAGAGTTATTTATGAAAATAAAGAGAGTTTCTCTTTGAACAGTATGATATAAGTGGGACAAGTGATCGCGGCTGTCTTTGACAGGTGAGGAAAGTCCGGGCTTCATAGGGCAGGATGCCGGATAACGTCCGGT